>NZ_CP045242.1:0-413800 GCF_035190385.1 Pantoea sp. JZ29
ATGGATAAGTTATCTTACGCGTCTGACAGTAGTACATCCGCCTGGTCTACCTACCTTCAACAAATCGATCGCGTTGCCCCTTATTTGGGCGATCTCTCTCGCTGGATCGATACGTTACGTCATCCTAAACGTGCCTTAATCGTTGATATTCCTTTGCAAATGGATGACGGTACGATTCGTCATTTCGAGGGTTACCGTGTTCAACATAATCTGTCACGCGGCCCCGGCAAAGGCGGAATCCGCTATCATCCGGATGTTGACCTGAATGAAGTCATGGCACTCTCCGCCTGGATGACCATCAAATGTGCCGCTGTGAACCTGCCTTATGGTGGTGCTAAAGGCGGGATTCGTGTAGATCCCTTCAAATTGTCTGAAGGTGAGCTTGAGCGTTTAACCCGCCGCTATACCAGCGAAATTGGTATCATCATCGGTCCACAAAAAGACATTCCGGCACCCGATGTCGGTACCAACGGTAAAGTGATGGCCTGGATGATGGATACCTACTCCATGAATCTGGGCACCACCGTGACGGGCGTCGTGACAGGTAAACCTATTCACCTGGGTGGATCGCTGGGTCGCGAAAAAGCCACCGGTCGCGGCGTATTTGTTACAGGTCGCGAAGTGGCGCGCCGTGCCGGTATTGAGATTGAAGGTGCGCGCGTCGCCGTTCAGGGCTTCGGTAACGTTGGCAGTGAAGCGGCACGTCTGTTCAGCCAGGCTGGCGCACGCGTCGTGGTGATTCAGGATCATACCGCTACCCTGTTCAATGCCGACGGTATTGATATGGATGCACTGACGCAATGGCAGGCCGAAAACAAACAGATTGCTGGCTTCAAAGGCGCACAAATCATTGATAAAGAGGCCTTCTGGCACACGGAAATGGATATTCTCATTCCGGCAGCCCTTGAGGGTCAGATTACCCGTGAACGCGCTGAGACCCTGAGCTGTAAACTGGTCCTTGAAGGTGCCAACGGTCCTACCTATCCCGATGCTGACGATGTGCTGGCAAACCGTGGCGTGATTGTGGTCCCAGACGTTATCTGTAACGCCGGCGGTGTGACGGTCAGTTACTTCGAATGGGTGCAGGATATGGCCAGTTTCTTCTGGAGTGAAGACGAGATTAATAAACGGTCTGATAAAATCATGACTGAAGCCATGATTCACGTTTGGGAAAAAGCCAAAGAGAAAGACTGCTCTCTGCGCACCGCAGCCTATATCGTTGCCTGTGAGCGTATTCTGATGGCCCGTAAAGATCGCGGTATCTATCCGGGCTAAGCCAGTAAAAAAACAACCCGCGATGTGCGCGGGTTGTTTTTATTCAGCGGCTTTCACTTAACGGAATTGCTGCACCGTCTGGGCCAGCTGTTGCGCCTGATCTTCAAGCGAACTGGCTGCCGCCGACATTTGTTGCACCAAAGCCGCGTTTTGCTGCGTTGTTCCGTCCATTTCATTTACCGCAATCGTCACCTGACTAATTCCTCGCGCCTGTTCATCTGACGCGGCAACGATTTCGTTGATGATACTTTGTACAGAGGAGACAGCCTGGGTCATTTCATGCATCGTTTTTCCTGCCTCATTGACCAGCGTGACGCCGCTTTGTACCCGGGCACTGGACTCCTCAATAAGCGCGGCAATGTCTTTAACCGCACCGGCACTGCGTTGCGCCAGGTTTCTGACCTCAGAGGCCACTACCGCAAATCCGCGCCCCTGCTCGCCCGCCCTGGCCGCCTCAACGGCTGCGTTGAGCGCCAGGATATTGGTCTGGAAGGCAATGCTGTTGATCATGGTCGTGATATCGCCAATTTTCTTTGAGCTGTCATCAATTTGCGACATGGTCTGTACCACCTGGCCCACCAGGTTTTCGCCCCGGCTGGCAATGGTTGTCGCATTTCCGGTCAGGTGCGTAGCCTGCTGGGCGTTATCCGCGTTCAGGCGAACCGTGGCGCTGATTTGTTCCATGCTGGCTGCTGTCTCTTCCAGTGCTGCCGCTTGTTGTTCGGTGCGCGAGGCTAAATCCAGGTTGCCGCTGGCTATCTCACTGGCCCCCTCTCTGACAGACGCGCTGGCATCTTTAATCTGGCCCACAATGGATTGCAACTGGCTCTGCATGGTGTGCAGGGCGTAAAACAGGCTGGCGTTGTCACCGTGCGCGACCTTAATGTCATTGCTGAGTTTGCCTTCCGCAACGGCCAGCGCAATGCGGGCTGCTTCTGCGGGTTCGCCACCAAGCGGGCGCATTACTTTGCGATTAAACAATAACCCCAGTACGGCACCTACCAGCAGGATGCTCACAAGCATTAAACCGATAGCCCAATAGAGCTGGCGGTTCGCGGCGGCCATGACCTGGCTGACAGGGGCGACAATTCCCACATACCAGGGCTTATCGCTGTTGCCTGTCACCACCGGATACCAGGTGTACATGGCTCTTTCACCCAACACCGGATCATCATGTTCGACGATCTGACGGGTAAAATTGTCTTTGTCGCCTTTCCATTCCTTACCAGCGTCATTTTTGACAGGTGAAGATACCACTTTGCCACTGTTCGAAAGCAACAGCGCATAACCCGTATCCTGCCAGGGTTTTATCTGGTTCACTTTTTGCTGTAATGACGCAAGCGAAATATCCGATGTGACCACCGCCATGAGCTTGCCTTGATCGATAATGGGTGAGGCAACCGAGGTCAGTAAGGTTGGCACGCCGTTGTACGGGTAGCTGTAGGGCTCTATCAGGGTATCTTTACGCGACTGTTGAGGGACAAGATAATAATCCCCCTGGCCAGGCGTCAAATAGGAGAGCAGCGGATGCATGGCATAGTTGCCGGACTGATCGCGGTCAACAAACCAGGCATAGCGCCCCTGAGGTGGCTGTCCTTTCTGACCAACAAACTCCGCATCGCGACCGTCAAACGCGTCAGGTTCAAAAATCACGGACATAGAGAGATAGTCAGGGTTGGCCCTGAGGGAATACTCCATAATTTTGTCGGCAATTTTCCGGTCATTAACGCCCGCTTTTGGTAAAGCAATCAGGCTTTGGCCAAGGCTGTGTGCCATATCGCGTGCGTAACTCAGCTCTTGCTGAATCTGCAGGCCGCGACTTTGTGCAATCTGTTGAAGATAATTTTCCGCTAAGTTTTTTTGCTCTTTTGCCGATTGCCAGCTCAGGACGCCAATAGTGACGGTAAAACCAAGCGTAATAGTCAGGCCACCGGCAAGCAGCATCTGGTTGCGGGTGGTCAGTGTTTTTTTTGCGGGTTGAGAAGTCATGCGGATTCCCCTGAAATCGATCGGCTTAATTGACTTCCCTGCCAGACAGACGCTTTTATGTTCCTTAAGGATCTATCGGCGCTCAATAAACGAACTTTAATTCTCATGACTCAAGTCAGACCTTAATCACAACGTTCATCATCAGGGGGAAAGCGCATGATTTCGAAAGAGAACGCAGAACATTATTTCTGGGGTGGGCAGTGTGAGGGTTGGCATCTGCTTAAAAGACACGATCTGAGCATTATTTATGAGCAGATGCCGCCTGCAACACATGAAATACGGCATTATCATGTGCGATCGCGGCAGTTCTTTTTTGTGCTGGAAGGCCAGCTCAGCCTTGAGGTGGAAGGTGTGGTGCATCATCTGCAGACGCAACAGGGAATTGAAATTCCCCCCGGCGCAAAACATCAGGCTCGCAATATCAGCGATAACAGCGTCACTTTTTTAGTCATTTCTCATCCCACAACGCGTGGCGATCGTCACGATGTCGTCTGAACACCGGGCGGGAAAGTGAAATTTTGGTAACTTATCGCGATGATTTTGACCTGAAACAATAAACGGGCGGAAAAAATATGTCAGTTTGTGCCCTCTTTTTTGGCGGGATGAAAAACCGGACTTATTCATGTGGAATCATACTGGCTGGCTTCACAGCTCTGCGCTTTGTTTTGGCTGGCTTGCCAGATATCTCCATCACTACGCTTTTGCCATCACACATTTGACTGGCTGATCGTAATGCAGGCAAGCACGGCGCAAACCAGTCAATGCGCGCGAAGCGTTATGGAGAGAGCGTTGTGCGGGATAACAGGCGGGCAGTTCACAGGTAATGAACTGCCAGGAATGAACCATCAGGCCGCTTTAACGGCGCGGACTTTTTTCTCACTTTGCGCAGTCGCGTCAGCTGTTTCTGACACATTTTGCGCCGTGCCAGGTAATTTGCTGGTGCGAAGAATATGCTGTACCGCGTCTTTTTGCTCTGCCAGCAACAACCCTAAGGTTTCAGCCTGCGATTCGTCCATATCGGCCTGGTGTGCCAGTAACCAGTCGGTGAACGCCTCTGCCATATCCAGCATTTTGTCGTAGGCATCGGCCTCTTTCTTATTGGCAAATGTCATCTTCTCTTCACCCTTTCTGACTACTACAAATTTGGTTTCGACAGCCATTTTATTGCCCTCACATACTGTTTATTTATACAGTATAACACAGTCGGCGACGTTTTCCAGTGAAGAAAAGACACAACGGTTAAACCTGCTCTGCTTACGCCATTCGGTGTGCATCAGGCCAGTAATTCTTCCATAAACTCAGCCAGCGCTTTACGGGGATCGTCCTCTTCCGACACGATCATTTCGATTCCCCATTGCCCCAATACTTCTTTTGCCACCGGGTTATTGCGATTGGTAAAAAGGTAAGATTTGGGTCGGGCGGTTGCCAGGCCTGTGCGCCCCCACATTTTTGTCAGCCGATAGAAGAGCAGACGAATATTAAAATCACTGATGCTGTAGCCAACAAACAAAACCGAATTGCCCATGACATCATGGGTCAGCTTGATATCTAACGGCGAATCAAAATAGAGGCGTTCAAAGTAGCTGCTTTCATCCAGTACGATAGAAGTATCGTCATCAAAGTCGCCATGAAGTTTGATGATATGACGTTTATCTTCGGTGAGTGAAACCAGATCGGCTGCATTCGCCACTTTTGAATAAGGCACGCCATGGGCCTCATGCGCGGCTTCCAGCCACCGATCGTAATTCGTGGTATAGATGCGTGAAAAGTTGCCCTGAGTGATCATGGTATGAATTTCAGAGCTGCGGACATCAATATCAGGCCGGTGCCATTCGCGATCCATCCAGCTTCGTAACGGTCCTAACGAACCTTTTTTCTGCTTGTAGTACTCAGCCAGAGAGAGGTGCGTACCGTAAGTATTAAAAATTTTCGGATCGTACCCCAGTTCATTAGCCAGATGAGCGATAAGCTCATGCCATTCAGGCAGGCCGAGATTACGGGAAAGACCGGCTCCGGCAAACAGAATGAGCTTGCCGGAATCGTATGCGCGTTTGAGCTCAGGTTTCATGCCACGCCTCGTGCAGTTTTTAAAAAGGCAGCAAAACGATCCAGCGCAATGCGACGGTTGGAAATTTCGTTTTTCTTCTCGCCCATCTCAGCGAAGGTTTGATCGTATCCTTCGGGAATAAAGATACAGTCCCACTGGAATCCATGGGGACCGGCAGGTTCAGGTGCAATAGTGCCGCGCAATTCGCCGAAAAACTGGTACATTTTGCGTCCGTCGCAATAACCCAGTACGGTTTTAGCGGTTACACCCTGACTGTCGAGGCCCTGTACCAGCGATGCAAAGCGATCGGCACCGAGGCGATTCCAGAAAATACGCGTCAGCCCCGCAGGCAAACCATTCAGGCCATCCAGATACAGCCCGGTGTGCTCAACAAAAAGCGGACGTCCGATAATAGAGAAGGCCTTCGTCAGTTTATCTCGCACTAAATCCAGTTCATTTTCCGTTTGAATTTCTTCAATGCGACGCGCGATGGGTACGACGTCCACGCCCACAGGTTCCAGTATTCCGCGGACCTCCGCCAGTTTTTGCTCATTGGCCGAAAGGAATCTGATTTTCATGCTTCTTCCACGTTGATTACGCTGCCTCAGTCAAATTTATCATTGAGACAGAACAAGAGGTTATCGCTGGTGAGTGTAGCGCAAATTCGCGCCTTTCTGGCGTGAACATTTGCGCAAAACGCGGGGTTACAGAGTAGAGCGGATAAAACAGAACAACGCAGGACGTGAATAAGTCCGAATAAGGCATGATGTAAAACACCGCTCCGTTTAATAAGCACCCGCTGCATTGGCTATTTAAAGACACACAATCTTTTGCGCATCGTCTGCGTTTTTGCACCTTTCCAAAGCGCGAAAATACCGTAAGCCACAGAGAAACCGGCCGCGAAGTTCTTTCAGGGGCTCTGTTCGCCAGCCAGACTGATGCGGGCGTCATCATAGTACTGACAGTATCAAGTCACTAACGTTTTATTTTCCATCCAGTGCCTGACAGATGAATCGAAAATATTACGCATAGCATAAGCCGTTTATCCTGCGCTCTCTGTTCCGTTCGTCAAAGCCGCATCACTCGTCAGGGGCTGAACTTGTCTTTCACTGGCAGAGAGTGCTCTGGCGAGGCTGTATAAAAGAATCGGGAAGAAAGTCGGACGTGACGCCCTGACAAGGACCTGTGTATTTATCGGTGGCAAAGCTGTTTTGCAAACGGCAGCGATGAACGTTTATATCTTTTATTGCTAATGTACGGCATGTGCAGACCAGTGCCGCCCTTCACACCGACTGTTCACCCTTCCGGCATTTCAAAATTCATCCTGAGGAAAATGATAAAGACGCCGCACTACGCATGTTTTTGTGAAAAGCGGTTTTGAATGGTTCCAGAAACCCCCTGCACGTTATTCTGTCAGACAGAGCGACTCACTTTTCAGACGTGGAATGAAAAGCATCCCATAGCGGAAAAGATGACAATATCCGCCTTAGCGAAAAGTGCAAGAATCTAATGGCAGCAATACGTTGTGTTTTCATAAGCAAACGGCATCACGTCCGCAGCCATATAAATGTTGTTGATCTGATAAATTCTTATAGCGACGATAACCTCCCGACTGGCTTTAAGTACAGTGACGGAGAGAGGCCATCAGGATGATATTAGCTACCCGTTTTTATTCTTGCCGTCACTTGTCAACGCTCCGCTTATAGCTCTGCTTTACAGCACGAAATGTGTGATTAATCCTTAAGACAGACAGGCGCGCGTACCCACAATGTTATCCATCATAGCGATCTATATTGCGCTGACTAACCGTGTTAAAAGAAGGATTTGTCCTGTAAGAAAAGTTGCAGACTTCAGTAATCGTCTGGCTTCACAAAAACTAATCCCGTGAACAGGAATGAACAAGACGGTTAACGCATTATCCGGCGATTAAGACACAACCATTTTGGAGCAGAATGAAGATTAGGACAATTTATCATGGGGAATTATTAACCTGACGTTATCATTTACCTGCGCTGGAATGAAGCGACTTTATTATGCCGTAATATCCCTGTAACTGGTAAGGAGGCAATGCATTACACACTGATTTTTATTGCTTTTTTAAGTAAATAAATGGGCGTTATTTTCAATACGTCACCGTAATATGCTACCGTTTATCACCTGGACCTCAACGAAAAAGGCGCTGACAATGCGTCTGGCATTTAAATTTTATGTATGTTTAATGCGTTTAAAATGCCGTAATAATCCTAAGCGGTAACAAATTTGTACATTTCAGACAGAAGAGATATTTCTTTCCTTGATTATTTTTCGTAGAATGACCCTGTTTAAATATTCGCTGTAATTTAAGGATTAACCAATGGATGCGCTCAAAGCATTAAATAACCTTCGTATTCTACGCGCACAAGCCCGGGAAATTGAGCTTGATGTGTTAAATGAAATGCTCGAAAAGCTTTCTGTCGTTGTCGCTGAACGCCGTGAAGAAGAAGAAGCTGAGCAAGCTATGCTGCGCGAGAAAGCAGATAAGTTAGCTAAGTATAAAGAAATGCTGATGAATGACGGCATTGATATTTCTGAACTGGTTGATTTGCCCACAGAGACAAAAACAAAAGCTAAGCGCGCACCTCGCCCTGCTAAATATCGCTATACCGATGAAAACGGTGAAACTAAATCGTGGACAGGCCAGGGCCGTACACCATCGCCAATTAAAAAGGCGCTGGACGCTGGCGGTTCGCTTGACGATTTCCTGATCTGACAACATGCGCGGTATTGATTTCGATACCGCGCATTTTATTGGAAACATTGTTTTAAGAGATTATCTGCTCATCATCATTATTGATGAACTGGCTAATTGTAGCGTCTCATTCTCATACCGATGAGGGAGATGATGGTAGCTGTCGCTTTCAGTAATACGCTCAACCGTTTCTGAATACCGCTCCAGCGCAGTCCGCATTTGCACAACATAATCATGCGTATCGTAAACCCGATCAATTCCCTCTAATGCATGATTCATAATTTTTCTTGCCACATCGTTTGGCGTGTCCAGCGCGGCGAGTTTCGAACGTGCCGTTCGACGTAAATCACGCGGCGTGAAAGGTTCCAGCCCTAATCCCCGAGGCGCACGTAACATCCGGCGCAGTGCCTGATTCAGCGCACCTTTCGAAAGCGGCTGCATAACATCACGCGGCGCAGGTACGAGCCAGGGAGAAGCCGGATCGCTGGCGGCAATTAAGGCCTCAATACAACGGCGCATTAACGCTGAAATGGGTAAAGTATGTTCGCGCTGGGACTTGTTACGTGTTCCCTGCTTCCATAATCCGGATTGCAGATTAAATTCTGATTTCCGCGCCTGAACAACTTCGTCAGGCCGACGGGCACTGACCAGACACAGACGTAAGGCCCAGCGTACCTGTTCTGACAACGACCAGTTATCCAGACCATGCCAGAAAACCCAAATCTCCGCGTCTGACAGTTGCCGGCTTCGTGGAGGTGACGCACGGCCCGCAATATCACGTTTCCTCAGTGAAGCCACGGGCGAATGCGCCAGGTAACCCTGCATTTCGGCCCAGGACAAAAACTGTTTAGTCAGAGCAAAAACGCGCCGGGCTTCCTCTTTTTTACCTTCAGAAATCAGGACGTTATAGAGCCTGTTTAATCGTAAACGCGTCAGGTTTTTTAGCGGTAAAGTGCCAATATTCGGCAACACATGCCTGAGTAGTGATGATATGGCAATTTCGGGACGACGTCGGGTGACAAGCAACGACAGTTTTACCCACACGCGGATAACCTGCTCCACTGTTCCTTCGTCGCCAAAATTATCCAGATCAGACAAGGAAGCATGTCTGATCTGATTGAGCCAACACATAACGTGACGGCCCACATGCGGCGATGTCATTTCTGTCAAAATTTCTGCCACTGCCTCTCCTGATCGTAAAACTGTCGGCCAGATTCTACCTTCCAACAGTCTGTGACTCCAGACCTGTTAAGTCTGGAGTCACAATGGTAGCGCTGTACGCTTTTTAAGAAAGTCATTAAGGAAAAGACTCTCATTATTTTTAAATGGACTGGTTAATAAACCCGCAGAGAACAACGCGATAAATGATGGATTATTTCCACAATAGCGCTATTTCAGAAGATAAAGACGATGAATGGGATACGTCAGCTAACTGAAAAGTATGCGGTCAAAAATTCCACGATGCGTTTTGTGTCTTCGACAGCTATTCGCTGTACGGAGATCCGGGCAGGAAACCTCTACGCACGTTCAGATGAACAGGCGCTGTAATAGCAAGTGAGACAGTTTCACTAATATCAGGAGGCGCAGATAAATTACGGGGTTCTGATCGTCGTGCTACCGCTTCATGAGTGCGCCCCCTGCCATAAATTATGAGGCGCACCGCCAGCAAGATCTCTGCAATACCTGCCTCGGGATACAGGAGAGATTAACGATAACAAGGCACTCTCGGGTTGACCATGTGGTCAGAATGCATTTGATACAGCGGCACTGCACTCTTACATTGAAAATGAAACAATTGCGCGTAACACCAGCCGCTTCAGCTCTTGCTAAACGTATAGTTAAAAACTCGTCCGTTTTGAGTTTGCACAGTAAGCGTCTTTCCCGCCGATGTATCCAGGGCTCTGGCCTGACTGTATTTCCACATCATGACCTGCTGCCCGTTGGGATAAGGTGATTCTGTATCAGGCGGTCCAAACATACGAATGAGCTCCGCGCGTGTCGTCTGACCGGGTTTAATCTTCTGAATAGTCGCCGTATCGAAATTGTGTCCCACAGAGTTAGAACATGCAGCAAGAACCCACACCAGGCCCATGATAATTAGTGATCGCATTACGTTGTTCCCGGAGATGAGTTTGACATGCGTTGCATCGCGCTGTGTTACAAGGGTTGTACTATCTTCTTATGATATCGGCAAAATAAGCATTCACTGCAATAAATGTCCGAATGCGTATTATGGCCTACAGACCGCCCGATGGCGTACTAAAATTCCGTACTGGCATGTCGACATTATTAAAAACGTTGTGTAATGAATTATCGCTGCTCTCTGTCAATACGATTTCCTCTTTCGCCACCGCAAGACACAGGCTGAAGGTGACGGCTATGGCCGTGCTGCATGTGGACGACTCGCCTGTTTACCCTGACGACAGTCGTTAATTCTGCCGCCTGAATGACATCGATAAAGCACTACTTTTCAGTCGGTTAGCCAGACATCACTCTTTAAACACCCATTAATTTCGTGTGCAATACAGGATTGATCGCCACGTCATGCTGAACGTCAGCTTACCGGCAAAAAAATGCAGGCCGTTAACTGGCCTGCTCGCGTTATTCTGAAAATGGTTGGAACGATTTTTATGCCTGTAAAAAGGGACAGTTGCCCCTTTGTACAGAATAAAAAATCACCGGTTAGTTACACTGTAACTTTTTGGTCTGGCAGACAGTCGCTTCATTTTTTAGCGAAGGCCTTAGTACACAGGCGTTCTTATAGACTCTCCAGACTCAGTGGGAGCCAGTTACCCTGTGCATAGCGTGCCAGACCTGCCTCTTCAAAGCGCCAGAGATGGAGCCAGCCGTTATCGAGCAGTTTCCGGATAACCTCATGCTTACCAATCACTGCGTCAATGGCATTTTGCGGCGCGTCGATAACAACGGTCAGGCGCAACGGCTCGTGCATCCAGTGCTCGCCGTCATGGAGCGACTGACGTGATAAACCGATCCGCAGATCGCCGCCATTGCCCTCAAAGACACCGATGCGGCCCCCCACTACGTTGTGCAGCACCTTATTGCCGCTCCCCAACCTTTGCGGATCGCATGTTGACGCGTGGTACTGCCAGTTGATCCAGTGTGTGACCAGCATGGGTGCGGTCATCAGGCCTTCCAGTAGACTGCCATCACTATCCTGACTCGCATCGTAGTCATGCAGAAAGCTGCGCCCGCCCAGGACTACGCCACGACTTCTGTGACGAGGGGCAATAAGAAAGGCTGCGTTGCCCGAAAGACCCCATTCGGGACGGGTTTGTGCCCCGTCATTAGCGCGACGGCGTAGTTGTCCGAGCAACACATCTTCGGGCGCACGCGGGTCCAGCTTAAGGGCGGGGGCCCGCTCGCGGCGGACCTGATCACTGGCTTGATTAAAAATTGGTTGCAATCGCTCACAGCGGGCGCGCGCACTTTGCGGCAACAAATCGAGATCAAACCACTCGATTTCATCGGTAGTCGTGTTATGCAGGGCGGCCACAAACGTCGTAGAGTCCGGAATCACTGTTCCTTGCGCTTGCAGCCCCTGGCGAACCTGTGGTTCGTTAAGCAATTGCGCCAGGCTGCGTGCATTCACTTCACCGGTCTGGCCACAACAGGCACCACAGTCCAGTGCCGCTGCGTGGGCATTGTTAGCTGACTGGCTGCCATGTCCCACGAGGAGCACTATAGGTGCCAGATGCTGTTCCAGGCCCATGGCGTGAAGAACCCCGGCAGCGAGCTTAACTTTAGCCTCAGTATCCAGCCCAACCAGTTGTGGGCGGCACGTCTCCCGAAACCGCGCAGGTAAGCCAGCAAGATCATCTCTGGCACGTGCTTTTTTGCCCGGGCGTAACCAGTTTACCAGCTTGACCGAGTAGCCCAGTCCAACCGCTTCCACAAACGAGAAGGCAGCCCCCGGCCAGCGGCTAATCGCATTCCATTGATCGGCCATGGCAAATCGGGCGTGACGCGAACGACTGGCCTGGCTTTGCAGTGCCGCATCGGCTTTATATTGCGAACCCGCCTCCACGATACGGTCAGCGACCTCTATGGAAGGCGCAAGTAAGCCGGGTAACTGGGGACGGCGGGCTTGCGTGCCCAGCGGTGTGTAGGCAACGGGAAGGCCAAAGAATCCTGCAAAACCGATGGTCTGTATACCAGCACTCACGGTCTCAAGCGCACGGCGCAACGGTTCACTGCGCACATCAATGCAGAAAGCAGCCTGGGCTTCGATTGCCTGATGTTCCGTACCATGACCGTTTGCCGAGGCCAGCCGATGTGCCAACTCACGCTGATAGCCAATCTCCAGCGCCAGTTGCCATACTTCGTCAACCAGCATCGCCTGTTCCGCCGCATCCAGCACCTGGTGAGCCTGTTTCCAGGCGTGCTGAAGCGAAGCAAGCGCGTGCCGGGTTGCTGCATCATCTTTGCATTCCAACAGGATTACGCCCCAGGCTAAGCGAATCGTCAGCAACTCGCGCAGGTGTGGGTCCTTACCCCCCGCCAGTCCCGCCTGCCAGCTCAGACAGGCACACCAGGAAGCCCACCCATTCACGGTAAGCAGTACCGATTCCAGATAATCCGCCCATACAGCTTCAGGCAGGCCCAGACGTGCGATAAGCCAACGCTCCGCATCGGTAGCATTATCGGGTAAGGCATTGATGGCATTTGTGATATGGGGCAACCCCATTAACAAACCGATACCCTGATCGTGTCCCAGCGTATCCCGCCAGAAGGCATATAAGCCCTGTCGCTGAGGTTGCCAGTTCGCCTGATCTTCATCGAAGTAGGCGGCGCAGGTTTGACCAACCTGGTGCGTGATAGCCTGCCGCCAGGATAATCTCTGATGCCGATCAGGATCGTTGTCGAGCACGTCGATTAGCAGCGGCAATTGCACTGGTGAGGTTCTTGCCTGTAACGCATCCAGGCACTGTTCAGCCGTCAGACCGGTCGCTTGTGCTTCGGGCAGCTGATGTAGCGCCAGATTGAGATCGGCAAGGCTGATACGGCCCTCGCGCCAGGCCAGGAACTGCTGATCGCGCGATGGGAATACCTGGATACCGCCGAGTACCGCCATCCGGGCGGCCACCCTGCGTACCGGCATGCCAATACGCGACCAGTGAGGGTTGACAGCAATGGCGCGATCCAGCGGCCATGTTGGTGCAATCGCCTGGCAGGCCTGGCTGCAAGCCTGCTCAATTGCAGCATGCCGGGAACAGGCGTTTTGTGTCGATTGCGTCAGGCTCGCCGAACCGGTTTTTTCGTTATTGACTAAGGTATCCATCAGTAGGCTCTCCAGTTTATTCGTATGGTTCAGCTCAGCCTGTCAGCAACAGGCGCGGTTGGCACTTCAGGTTCAACGTGTATGGAAACCCGTGATGTGAGGTTAGCTGGCCATAAGCGCAGCGCCAGACGTGTGAAGGCTTCGTCAAGGTAAAAACCCGCATAACTCCATTGACGCAAGCGCGACAGGTGTTGCGGCTGCTTTTGCAATAACACCTGACAGAGGTACAGGGCCGCCATCCCTGCCAGCGCGATCAGACCCAGACTGTCATCCGGCATATCCTGCAGGCCAAGCGGCAGCGCATGTGCTGACAGCGCAACTGTCGTCAGACCGATCACCGTGACGCACCCGAAAAGAAGCTGCGCCGACTTTCCAGACCCGCCCTCTGAAGCCTCGGGTAACCACAGTAACGGTGCCCAGGCCATACCAAGCACCACACTCCACCACCAGGGCCAGGCGGCAAGACCTGAGAGCATCAGCACCAGAAACACGGCGGTAATTGTCAGCACGGGGGCAAAAAACACGCTAAGGGTGCTGGGCAAAGCGGCCCGGTGCAAAGCCTGCAGGCGAGTGTCTCTTACACCTTCCGAGGCCGACAGGAAAGCATGGGCTTTATAGAGTGAATGGCCAATCAGATGCAGTGCCGCCAGCGTATAAAGGCCAAGCGCGCATTCGAGCAGCATGAAGCCCATCTGCGCAACGGTCGACCAGGCCAACCGCACTTTAATACTGATGCGAGTCAACATGACAATGCCTGCCAGCACAGCGGTCGCCAGCGCGAAAATCAGCAACAGGATGCGCGCAGCGTTTGCCTGATCTAACATGGGTGCGAAGCGAATAAGCACGAAGCCACCCAGATTGACGACGCCAGCATGCAAGAGTGCGGATACCGGTGTTGGCGCCTCCATCACCTGTATCAACCAGCCATGCACGGGTAGCAAGGCCGTACGAAGGATGACCGCCATTACGAGCAGAACGGCGCTCGCCTGTAAGGACAGGGACATGCCATGCTGAGCGATATGCATCCCCAGAGCTGACAGCGAGAAACTACCTACATCCCACCAGGCGAGCGCGGCAGCGCCAAGCAACATCACGTCAGCCATGCGATCCGCAATGTGCTTTTTGTGTGCCGCAAGCCGCGCAAAAGGCCGATCGGGATAAAAGCAAAGCAAGTGCTGAAGTGCCACACCGACTGCGGCCCAGGCCGCGATGAGCAGCAGCCAGTTATCGGCGATCACGAGCAGATGCACGCTGCACAGCACAACGGCCAGTGCGCCAATATAGCCTCGCTGATTGGCTTCCCCTTCAAGGTAACGCGCAGAAAATGAAGCGATAACCTTACCCAGCACTTGTACCAGTAAAGCCAAAACCAGGCCAAAAGAGGTTGCCATTATTACGCCCGCCCATTGCGTACCACTGATGCCCGCGGCAAGACACAGTCCGGTTAAGGCAATGGTACTCAACGAAACTCCCTGTAATACACGCCAAAGCATCGGCGTGGTAATCCAACTAAACCGCGTCAGCCCCGCTAATGCGGCCATTAAAAATGCAGGCGCCAAAAAACAGACCAGATGCAGAACATCAAGGATATTCATTGTATTTCCCTCATACGCTTAATTAGCCGTATGATCATTGACCCGAACTATTCTGTAAAATATATTTATTTGCACATTTCAATATTAAAAAACGAACAATGAACCTCAACCAGTTGAATTTTCATCACCTTTATTATTTCTGGCGCGTGGCCAGGCTTGGGCATCTGACGCGGGCTGCCGAAGAGTTGGCCACCTCGCAATCGGCCGTTTCAGTGCAAATTCGGCAACTGGAGGATCGACTTGGAGAAAGTTTGTTAATCCGTAAAGGTCGCCGTCTGATGCTGACAGACACAGGTCAGCTGGTTATGGCCTATGCCGACAACATCTTTGGTCTGAGCCAGGAGATGTTGGGACGGTTAAAAGGCACGTCAGCCGGTGTTACACGGTTACGCGTGGGCAGCGTGGCAACGCTGTCGCGCAATTATCAGGAAAACTGGATTCGGCCCGCGCTTACCGACCCTGCCATAGTACTGACACTGGAGTCCGGATTACTGGAGGGCCTGCTGGTCAGGCTGACGCAGCATAAGCTGGATGTGGTGCTGGCTAATGAGACAGTACCTGCCGATCCCGATCGTCCGTTGCGCTGCGTGTTCCTGGGCAGCCAGTCTATCTCCGTCGTCGGCCCCGCGAGCAGATGGGCGTCACAAAGCCTGCGCATCCCGGAAGACCTGGATGGCGTGGAGATTGCCCTGCCCGGCCCGCGCCATGCCCTGCGTGCGCAATTTGATGCTTTATGTTCTAAGGCCGGCGTGACGCCAAGACTGCGAGCCGAGGTGGACGACATGGCGATGCTGCGTCTGATCGCCCGCGACAGCGGCTGGCTCACCGTGTTGCCCGAGGTTGTGGTTCAGGATGAGCTACGCGCCGGCATTCTTGTCTCCGTGGGCCAGTCAGATGAACTGCAGGAGCGCTTCTTTGCCATCACAACACCACACCGGCATCGTATTGACGTGCTGGAGCAACTGCTGGCAGGGGCGCAAAAATTACAGGTGCCCAACTGAGTATCACGCCGATTGCAGGTTGCCTGGCAATGTATTGAATCGTCCAATAGCTAAAATTCTGAGGTTTCACACTAAAATATAAATAGGCGTTGGTGTAAAAAATACAGAAGAACGCCGCGTAAATTTCACACATTTTCAGATGCCCATGAATTTTCATTGCAATTTCCACTGCAGGCATTACCCTGTATATAAAACGCATTCATGAATTAATGATAAAAAACACCCATTTATCAATAAATTACGCCGCGCCTGCTCTTAAATTAAGGTCGCAATACTTATCAATCCGCGCTATAATAATCAATTAGTTATAAACAATATCGAATCTATTCGGACAAGTTTAGGACATAAACTACTCAAATAAAAATTGTTCAGTCAAGCTCCGTTATTTTATTACCCGCCTAAGTTTCGTTTTTCTAAAGACTTATTTTTATAAAATGAAATCAGGCTTTCACCCTTTTGAACAGTGTCATTTTCGTAAAATTCATTTTGGCCATTCTGGCCAGACAGTTGATCTTTCAGCTTTAAGGTCAAGGTTATTAAGCTGATCAAGATAATTCAGCCGTTTTTGCAGCAGGTCAGACTCTTCAGCGGAAAGTTGTTTTTTCAGCAATAGTTTTGCCATGCCGGGCATAATTTTCGTTACAGCCTCCTCTAACAAATATACCTTTTTATCTTCTGTATGTTCAAAAACCTCATCAGCTGGAATCTTTGTTACGTTCCCACCAACGTATTTCCAAAGTCCGCTGTTATCAATTTGACGACTTTGATCATCATACGCTATTTCGGCTACGCTCATATAAACTGGCCAGATTTTTGATACATCGGTACTTAAGCACCAAATTGTGCCCTGCTGATCGTATGCAATTTTTAAAGTATCGGCAGCGTATAAACGCTGACTTGCATACCATTCATGCCCCGCATCATCAAAAAGGAAAGTCAGCCCATAGTTTTTTTGGCTTGTAATATCATCAGCAGTAACCGGCTTTCCCGGTTTAAAGTTCTTCATATTAATCATGGATATACCTCTACTTGATTGTCTGCCATTTGTCTTCAACAAAAATTTGTATGGGCCGGGCTGTAAATTCATATCCTTTTTTTACCTTGCCAGGATTTTTGAACCCCGTTATCACATAACCTGCTTCAAACGTAACAGCCTCCCCTTTTTTCCTGACCTCAGCTCCAAGCCGTACACTCTTAATGCAGTTTTTTGTAATCTCTTCTGTTGAAGGTAAAGGGATGATCTTGTCACTTATCTTTTTCAGTTCTGCCATCACCCAACTGGATAAATAGCCATTTTCCTGGGACTCTTGAGTTTTCCATCGCGGTCCATTGATATTTCCGTCCTCACTGAATGTCATCTTCCCCATGATGATTTTCTCAGCCGTCAGTTTCCCCTTAATATCAAGTTCGCCGGTCACTACACCGCCTTTTTTCGACAGGAAATCTTTCGCTGCATCATCCTTACTGTAGCCTTTATTGTTCTCCAGATAGCGTTTGTCAGCCTGTGCGAGACTGATGGCATGATGGGGTTTTTGTGCCTCTGATACCGGTGTTGCCCCGCCTGTATTTCCGCACATCAGCCAGGCGTTTAAGGAGCTGTTCCATTGAACTTCAATGAGTCCGCCGTTGATAATTTCTCCACCCTCTAACTCCTGATGCGCATGCGAATAAAGCGGGTAGGCTTTACCTCCGTTCACCGAAAACGTGCAGGTTCCTGTGTTAGCCTCTCTGGCTTTAAAGGTGAGTCGCATGCCTTCCGTCAGCTCTGCAGGTACGGGCTTAAAAGCTGCTGCATAACGATTTGCTGTACCGCTGTCGAGAGCAAATGTCGATACGCATTGCTGGATGGAGGGATATATGCCAGATGACGGCAGAAACGGTGCCCCCTCAATCATGAAAATACTGGCTTCCGTAATTGCACTCATGCCCGCCGTGACGGTAATTCCCCATGCCGCAACGTATCCTGCATCAGGCTGAGGTGTAACCTGTGACCCTGTAGGCGATGACACACCTGCTTTTAATACCAGGCGGCAGACACCTGACCGTTTCCCCGGCTGAGCTTTACCTGAGTTACCGGGCCCGCTGTAGGCCACAGCAGGGTTTGCCGCATTGTAATAAGGCAGTATTGTTTCGTCAGAATCTACATCCTCATACCCGACCTGCACCAAGTAATTCATGCTGTGACCTGCAGAAGCAGGCGCGGTGAGCGTGAGCGGGGTTGCTTCACAGATGAGTCCCTGCTTCAGGATGAGCTGCGACGTATCTGCGGGGAGTGAGGAATACGGTGAGTTATCCATATTCTGTAAGCTATAAATCTGACCGGGGCCAACAATGACACGCAAGGATGCAGGACTGTCGGGCGTACAATGCAGGCCATAAAGACATGTATCGGAACCCAGCACGGCCACAGCCAGCTTTGCCATACCTGTCATGGCGAATTTATTGGTATTAAGCAGGTCAGTTTCGAGCGGAATAGCACCCGGATAAACAATCTGACGATCCATAGTTACCCTATAAAAAAACCCGCCGTAGCGGGTTTAGTAATTAGTTAAGGTTTAGTAGTTTAAACAATCATTAGCTCAGAGGTCTTTGAGCTTGTGACGTATAAATGATGCTCGATAATACTTTTTCTTTCGCTTAAATCGCGTATACATATCTGAATTAAACAATGATACCGATTCAATTTGGTCTCGTGGTATGACGTGTCGATATTGTGACAAACTCAGTGGAGAAGAGTCGTAAGTAATACCGCAATCGCTATAGTGTTCTGCGTAGTTGACTTCTTCAACAAAGCTGAGCGTGTCTTTATCACGATAACCGCTTAAAAATGGGATGACCACTATAGTATCAGTGTCATGGTCCTCTAACCTGGCTTCGTGCACAATGCCAATGTAGACTTTGCGAGACTTCATTGATATAGAAACCATCAGATTTTGATTACTTGTCATTGATTCAAGCAGAATAGCCTCTATAGGATTTGCGTTGGCTATCTCCTTGTATAACCTTAATCTTTCATCATTATTCCTCAGCTTTTTTTCTTCGTTTTTGGATTCCACAAAGCTCAGTAAGGCTGTGGTGGCAACTAATAAAACGAATGGCAGATTCAGGCCAACAAACTTAACGTTCAAAATGTCGTAGGCATAAGTGAAAGCTTTGTATCTGTCAGTGAATAACAGCGGGGTATTCAAAAGCCACATCGTCGCAAGGAGAAAAACCCATGTAACGAAAAGAATGATGAAAGAGATGAAAACGTAATAAGAACCTTTAAGAGCGACCTGAAAATATGATTGCCAACCCGTAGATTTTTTGAATTTATGTTTTGATGGTATGTGACTATTGATATAAAGATAGCCACACACCAAAACAATAACGATGAGTGCCGCGCTCATGAGTCACCTTTACTATTTTTTCTCAGCAAGCACCCGCACGTTGTGTGCAATCGCGCTTTGCACATCCTTGTTATTTAGGTTGATACGTAAGGCGCCACTACGGTCAAAGTAGTATCTCTCGCTGGTTTCTCCACCAGCCGGATTTTCTCTCGTGTCCCAACGATTTTTCACAAACAAATCCATTACTCGATCGGGCTCAGATGCTGCTTTAATAAACTTTTTAAGATTCAACATGTTACCTCCTTCCCAGAGCTCTGTATGCAGAGGTTAGGCATCCATTAACGACATATGATCGAAATCAACGTTGTTATGGGTATCTATACAGTGAATATAATACTATTAGTAATAAATGAGCAAGGTTGTTTTATCAACAATTATTGACAGAGCTTTATTCAGACAAATGCGGGTTGATCTGTTCATCTCATTAGCAGCATGGTTTACACCAACTTTACCCAGACGAGCGTCCCTTCCATTTTGACGGCCGCGACAGCGGAATAAATCTGCGCATCCGTAATTCCGCCGATGAACATGTTCCTGGATATATATTCGCCACGTGATGCTATGCTGTAGCCGGATGATGGGATGTGGTAGCCAGCAACCCAAGGGATGCCTTCACCTTTAGGACGCCTGACCACGACAAATGCCTGATAAGGCAGATAACGCGATCCATAGCCGCCAGTTGCACCATATCCGATTGCCGGTGCGCCATACGCGCCCGTATCTGCAAGGTGTAAGGGCTCAAACACATCTGGTCGACTTCCGGTTAATGTCTCAAGCACCTGGATAATCGCCTGGCGCGTGCCTCGCTCCCGCAGCAGATTCGTTCTGATCAGATTACGGAACTGCTCGTCGGTCATCCCTGCGGGCCTGGTAAGGGTGCTGCCTAAAAAGTCACACGCAGCGAGGTCGAGCCAGCCATTACTGGCCGATGCCAGTCGTGTCTGCGCCCGGGCATAAAGATAAAGTGCATAGCACCAAGAAAGCGATTTCGCGCATGCTGTCAGCGTGCCGTGCAGAACCGGACTTTCGTCTGCAAACCAGCCAGCAGGAAGTAGGGTTTGAAGCCGGTTGTAAAAGTCCTGTTGATCGCCTCTGGCCATTCAGCTCACCTTAATCGTGCCGGGACGAATAACCTGCCTGTGCGAAGCTGCCATATCGGCGTTGCCTCCATTCAGCGTCAGTGACGAAACATTGGTCACCAGCGGACTGGCACTGTAAGCCACCTTTACCAGTTGGGTATATGCCAGCAGTTTCCCCAGCGCCAGGCTGCCGATGAACTGAACAATCGCTGTTCTGACCTGCATGACAATGTCGCCGTGATTCGCTGTGTCATCGGTAGTGATTACCAGAACAACATCGGCTTTGATTACATCTGGAGGAAATACACCAAACGTGACGGTAAATCCCCGGGCTTTTTCAATGACCATAGCTGCCCGTCGGACAAAGGCTGCATCCGGGGTACCACTGCCATCGTCTACCACGGCATAAAAATAACCAGGCTGATACGAACCATCCCACGCGGCATTTTCCGTGAGGGTATAACTGACCCCATTCTGAAGATTACTGATAGCAAAGCCGATAGCCGCTTTTGTGGCTTTAGACAGTGAGTCGATCCACAGCACAAACCTCGCCCGATAGCTGTCATCTCCCTCTGCATTCTTGCCATTAACAAACGCATGAGTGTTGGTTACTGTGTCTACGTAGAGGATTGTCCCGGAAATGACTGTAACCGTTCCCGGCTGCGCATTACCCTCAGCACCCGCTATGTCCGCTTGCACAGGTACTACCAGGGAACGGATGCCTGCAGCGATAACATAACCTGACTGCTCGGGATTCCAGGCATCACTCGAGGTGTCAGCGATAACAGAATAGTGCTGGCTTCCGTCTGTTGTACTGACCTTTGCGCCTAAGGGAATCAGCGCCTGACTGGTCGCCGTAAAGCGGCTGAACGTCACCAATCCTGTGGCCTGGACGGAAGAAAGGCGGGAAAAGCTGAAATCCGCCATCCAACTGTCCAGTTCTTCACCCGAACAGGTTGCTGCGCGGGTCGTTACCAGCAGTTTCACAATCAACTGCTGAATCCACATGGTTACACCGGCATTCGATTCAGCAAGAGACCTTAGAATACTGCCGATGGAGAAGTCCACCATGTTAAACGATCTCGCCTGGATAGCGGTGACCTGTTCCCGAACAAGCTCCGAAAAAGACTTGATGTTAAGTAATGCCATAATCTCACCTTGTGATGTCAAAGCTCAGTGTTTTCTGAGAACCGCTTAACGCATCTGTGTAGGTTACGGAAACGCTTACACCCTCCTCAAAACGTGTGAGCTTTACCTCTGGTGGCGGTTTGCTGGCGACGGTCTCTTCCAGCAGCATCTGTCCAGTAATTAATGCCTTCCATTCCCCTGGTTTGACTGCTTCTCCAACCTTTTTACCCAAACCCGCGCCATAAGTGGGGTGGAAAACATAGTCGCCAGGATTGGTCAGAAGCCGACGAAAGATTCTTTGCTTCGCTCGTTCACTGCCCGATGATGTCAGTAGTGACCCTGTAGATGAAACTGCGAGGTCTCCCCCAATGACGTGAAAGATGTCGTGCATGTGTAACTACCATTAGGTCGATGTGAATTGTTGATTCGGTGGCTGGGTATTAAGTCCTTTCCCTTTCTCGAGATGGGTGTGCCCCTCGTAGACGGTCCGGATACGATGAACATGGCCGTAGCGATCATTGTTATCGCGAATGTCCTTAACGACGGTCAGATTTCCGTCCATTGTTACGTCGCCACCGGTAAAGTGATGTGCCGGAGCGTCATAAATGAGTTTGTCTTTGGCACTCAGCAGAACTTCACCGCTGTTGAGAAACTTCAGCATTGAGCCGCTCTGGTGCACCAGCCAGAATTCGCCGGAAGGCGGACCCGGGCAGCGGTCTGCATCGTTGTAAAATTGGCATGTGCCCATTCCCACACCCATCAGACCAGAATCAAACTCTACCTCTACCACTGCACCCATCATCGGCCCGGCAGCCAGTCCCCATCCGTTACCAACCCAGGGAGAACTAAGTGGGATCCAGCCTGTTTCTTCTCCGGTCGGCTGAAGCTGAACTTTCACAGCGTAACAGTTCGGATCATAGGCGGTGATGACGCCCTGCCGTATAGCGTTTTTACCTGCTAGACTCTGACGGGCTGTCGCCGCGATGGCATTCAGTAGAACTTTCATCACTCTACTTCCAGTGCAGGGCTTTGGTTTTTGCCAGAAATATTCATCCTGTAACCCGCATCCCAGCTCAATGTGCGTCTTACCTTGTCGCAGAGATAAACCTGATCGAAAGGGCTTTGTGTCCCTTCAATTCGAACAGGCGTATCTGGCATGAGAAGATTATCGCCTGCTGTGGAACCTGTGAATTTCATCTCATGCTGAACGATTTGGTGATAAACAGACTGAGCCAACACCTGGGCGGCTTCGGGCGTTAATCCGTTCCGTATGAGGCGATAGACTTGCGTTTTTGCAGTGGCTTTACCAGGCGAAGTGCCTTTGGTTGCCTTTGGGTAGGAGACTTTAAACTGCTTATTTTTGAGCTTTGCGTTCCAGCTCATTATTTCAACTGTCACCCCTTTCGTAATGGTCAGCGCACGTGAAAAAGAGAGATCATCAGAGATATTGCACTGTGGATATGCCTGCATACCCGGCGGCTGCCAGCGTATGACATAGTTGCTTTTGTCAGTATGAGCACGTAGGGGTTCAAAGTGCAGGCAATCGCCGTCTATATAAACCGAGTAATTCTCAATACTTGCCAGTGTCGTAATGACGTCCCATTCGGTCTGCTCGCCTGTCATGTGTGCTGTATCAATCTGGTAATATTCACCCACCCGTCTGTTTGTGGCGGTGATCACCGGCGTCAGGCCGTGACGCTGTGCCAGCGTGGTGACTATCTGAGAACTGGTGAGATTTTTGAAGCATTCACCAGAGGTCTTTGCATCAATCAGCTTCGCAATGAAATCCCGGCCCTCTGCAACAATTTCAAAGCGTGCTGGATCGTAATGCCAGGTATCGATGTTTCCCGTCATGTGCTTTTTCTCATCAATACCGGAATGGGTGATGACCGAGATGAAAAGCTCTACCCGTATCGTCTTTTGTAAAGCCCACCAGTTCAATAATTGCATGACTGGCGGCAGTGCTGAGATGGCAAGGGTAAGGTCAAAGGTTCCTGCACCGCGAAAGCCATTGGCTTCCACGCTAAACGAAACAAAGGGTGCGTCCTGGCCGTTTAAAAGACAACGCCCGCTGATATGGCGAGCGAAAGATTCAACGATAGGCTTGTTTATGTGCACAACTAACTCTTCGGGTTGGTGGGTATCTTAAGGGTATGAATACCGCTCAATTGAGGATCGGTGAGATGGTTGACTTCGGCGATGCTGATCCACTGTGAAGCGTCGCCATACTGCTCTGAAGCCACCTGATAGAGGTTACCGCCCGAGAGCGTTACTGCCCTGATACCTCCAGACATCTGCCCTGCGCTCACGTTTTTGTTGAGCCGTCCCAGTACCTCTTGCAGACGATATAAAGCCGGGATTTGTGTAACATGTTCTGACTGTAAAAGGAGGTTGCTGACGGTCTTAGATATGGTATGGCCTGGCACCAACCCACCCAGGGAGGTAATCTCTCCGGCAGCGGCTTCCAATAAGGCCAGTTCATGCTCAATAATGTTGTGTGCAGCAATAAGTGGTCGGATAACCTCCTGTACCTGAACAACCGTGGCATGAGCGAAGTCTGTGACCTTTTTTACAGCCTGATGTAGAGTTTTTACTCCTTCTTTTACCGCATCCACGTTAATAATATTTGCCAAACCCAGCGCGCGACCAATGTCACTGTCAATAAGCCCTTGCAATGCGCCGGTCAGCGCATCTGTTTTATCCGGTGCCCCCTCGTTCCTGACCACAGCAACTTCAATCGTGTACGGTCTGCGCCAGACAAATTCATAAACCGGACTGAAAGACGTAATTACCACAGTGAACCGATAGTCATCCAGCGTCAGCACTACCGGGTGTCCCATATCCCGCATTCGCTCAAGCGCACTCACCCTTGAACTTGCCTCTGGGCCGGTGATGACGCCAGACCAGGTTATGGGCTCGTATTCCGTACCCAAGACATCAATGATCCGCCGTCCGCCTATAAGCTGATGCTGCACTGTCCTCTGACTGCCGCGAAAAGCAATACGCTCCGGAACTTCAAATTCCATAAATTCGAACTCGCCCAGCGTCAGTCTGGTGATAGTCGGATCAAAGCCCTGGGAGAACGGCGTCAGGTAATTCATAAATGCCAAGTATGTCTTACGCCTATGATTGGAAAATGAAAATAAGTCGGGCAAGGCTAATCCCGACTCTTTGCCCTTTGAGCGGTATTCCCATAATTATGGTTTTTCTTGCCAGACGTTTAGCTAATGACCGGGATGAGGAGATGCACCCCTGTGTCATAAAAAAAACCGCTTTCGCGGGTTTGATTAAGCAGCTTTATTTTTACGCCACTCATCTACCATTGCTTTTGAAACTTCTTTCTTGTAGCAAATTGGGGAGTAACCACCCTGCTTACTCCACGCGCTTCTTCTTCCACAACTACTGCCATTTCGAGCTGTATTGAAAGGGCAGGCACAAACTCCCGGGTATGAAGCAATAGAATCTTCAATGATTAGTTGACGGATCTGATCGTCAGTTTGTAGAGCTGATTTAGCCTCAGGAGCACCAACCCAAAGCAAACTCATGGCCATAGCAAGTGAAACAGCAACAGTACGCATATCCTCATACCCCTTTTATTGATAAGAGGAATAAATTAATTCATCACACTGAAAATCTATTGAATGAAAAGGAACCATTAGCTGTATTTATTCTGAACAGGTCAACGTTTGCTTTTAATGAGCGATATAAGAGCCTTTATCGCTTAATCAGGCTTGTCAAAATTTTTGATGTACAGTCATAGTTCGTGAAGGTTACATTCTTCAACGTAGGGTACTTTGCCCCCCCACAACTGGAGACATCGGGTCATTCAGCAATTTAGCGCGAATCAAAGCTTCGTTCTGATCAAACCCCTCCAGTAATGGAGCATGGAGCTTCGATTTTGCATCCTCTTCACCTACCGGACGATTTGGCAAGCCAGCCGAAACGGACATAGCGCCAGAGCCCATTAAAACAAGAGCAACGACAAGACGACTCTTAAGCATATTCTCATCCGATAACTGCTGTTAAATACCAGCCCTTGTGATTTTACAATCACCCCTGTAGTCAACAGCATGGCGATATCAAGATTCAGAATCCTGAGAAAGCGGGAACAGGTTGAGAGTACCCTCAGTTTTGGCCGCGCCGTATGAAGTTACGGTATTGAGAGTTCACCTGACTGCCCGGGATAGACCATCAGCATTGATGGGTCGAAGGTGCTGGTGGATGAAGGCGCTCTGGATGCCTGCTGACTTAATCCATTGATGACCGTCGCAACCAGTATTTGCCGGCCTTCATGTGTCATAAGAAGGTTGACTGGCTGCGCTGTTCTCGGAACTTCTACAGGTGGTATATTGGGATAGATACCGGTTTTACGATAAGTCTGCGCGCGCAATCTTTGATTATCGAAGTCAGCCTGCGTTGGTATCCATGGTCTGTATGTTACGCCATGCTCTCTCGCATTCTGCCTGGCTAGTCTGTCACGTTCAGCCATTTCCCGGCTCTGAGTAACCGTTTTTCCAGGATACAGCGCTGCGAGCGTGACGGCTGAGACGATGCCCGGGAGGCCTGAGAGAGCAGCCGCAAGGCCAGTCAGGCCCGTTGTGGCACTCCGGCCAATTAACAGGTCAATGCCGGTATTCACAAGCTTAAAGGGTGTAATTAACGCCCCTGCCGCATGTTTAAGCGCCCAGAATCCACCACTGAGGGTCGCCAGACCCGCAATGGCCAGTGCAGCATGCCCGGCAAACTTGGCTATGTCTGGATGGTGGCGCGCAATTGCCGTCATCATTTGAACAGAATGGGTAAGGCTTTCAAGCCAGTGCGTGAACGTGTCCAGCAGCCCCCCGTCTTTACCCATGACCAGTTGCAGATTTTGCCATTTTTTATGAAAGTCGATGAGCTTACCGTTGTAGGTCCCGCTGACCGCGCCATAGGCCTCGTTAAGTCCGCGTGCCATTGCGTACGCATCAACACGGTGATGAATGGTCTCAAGCTGTTTATCGATGAGACTGAACATCTTGCCGCCAGTCCGCCCGAATATCATGGCATTCATGCGCTGCGTCTGTTCTTGCGTGAAGTGATGATTGCGGTAAATGGGCAGGATGACGTTTTCATAGTATTCAACCGGTGACTGGCTGAATAGCTTTGGGTTGATAAGGGGATTGCCGCGAAAGCGCTTCACCCCGCCCAGGCTGTTGAGTTCGATCTTACTGGCATCCCATATGCCCATAGTAATCAGGTCGTGCGTTACCTGATTAGGTAGCTTCACAATACCGTTTAACCGGTTATAAGCCGTCATCAGCGCATCACCCGCTGAACTGCCCTTAAGCTCGCCGATAATCGGCTCCAGCTCTGCAAACAAGGCTTTGTTGGTGAGGTTAAACGCTGAGGTGCCCGCTTTTGCCATGAATTGACGGTACTGGGTGAAGTCAACATTTCCACCAGAAGACTGAATGGCACGGAAAGCCGAATCCATTAGCTCATTAAAACGCTCTGGACTTTTAAGTCCGCCAGCGGTTTCCGTGAAGCGTAACATGTCCATTTGCTTAGCGGTCGTGGCTTCGCGCTGATGTTCATCCAGCCCTCTGGACGCGAAATTGATACGCGCTAACACCGGTGCCGCTATTTTTGCGGCGCGCAGCTGCTCATCGAGCGTTTTAGCGCCGGACTCGCTGAATACCCCCTGAGCCTCCATGAGATATTTCAGCATGTCGGTTGTTGATGCTCCCCGGATTCGCGAAGTTTCCGCGAAATGCTGAGCTTCACGCGTGGCAGTCGGCCCCATACCGAACTGCCTGAACTTTTCAGTCATAGTCTGGTACCGTGCAGCTTCATCCACAAAGCCTCTTAGCAGTTTCAGACTCAGATATCCGGTAGCCAGATTAGTCATGCCGTCTGAAAAGGAGCTTCTGCCAGCCACACGTCCACCGCCACTCCCGCCACCCCAGCCTCCAGGTGGTACACCATTTTTCCAGCCATGCCACCCCGCGCCCGAACCTCGAGGGGGAGGAAGACCAAGTGCGCCACCATTATTGCCGTATCCACCACCGCGCCCACCAGCTCCTGCAGTTGCTGCGCCAGCGGCCAGAAGCGTTAACGTCATCGCTGCACTGTAGCTTCCAGCAACCAAAGGCATATTACTTGTAACGCGACTCATGCGCTGTGCCTGTTCGGCCACTGAACGGATAGCACCGGCATATTCTCTCGCACCTCGGGCGGCAGCAGAGAATTGATTATTCAGAGAGCGGTTAAGTCCCCGCAGCGCTGACGACGCCTCTCGGGCTGCGCTGCTCAGCGCTTTGATGTTTTTAGTGATAGTGGCGAACTTTTTGTTGAGCTCGATTACATCACGGCTGACCTTCAGCATTTGGCGCGTAATCTGGTCATCCAGCACCAGACGCACGGCTACACGGTAAGCCTGAACATCCATGAGGACCTCGAATTAAGGGCGTAAAAAAACCCGCCAGAGCGGGTTTAAGATGCGTTAAATACTAAAAACTACTCTTCACAACTTGCTTAAATAAAAATTATGCTGCGTCAGAACTTGGCATGAAGTTTGTCAACACACCTTTGAGCTTCTGCAAGGCATTTTTTATATTCTTTAGTTTCGTTTTCAGCATCTTCATACGCTCGTCGTACCCTCCACTTAAGGGCCAGACACTTCATATTTCGGTAAAATCTAGGATTTTTTTCACGACACTGTCGCATATAGGGTTCGAAATGCACATCTAAAAAAATCAGCGTCGATCCATACACTTTGTAAAGATATAGCTCGTCATAAAGACCATTGTGTACAGCATTTGCACACCTTTCCCACTCGTTAAAGATGAGCTTTAAAGATAATGCGTTATCTGTCTGAGAAAACTCATCTTTTCCATAGTTTTCAAGAGGGAAATTTCCTCGATCCTTATAGATCGCCAGCACAGAAGACCAAGCTTCAACAACTTCTTTATTACGCTTGTATGCAGCTTCAAAGTCGAGTGAGTTTTTTTCGCGAGATGTCCTGCGCTGGTTGCGTATGCTAATTACGGCTATCAGTGCACCGGCCACCCCAGGGTAGAAAGTTGGGTTTTTTTCGAGCAAATCACCCATCAACGAAAAAAGGGCGCTCAAACGATTCAAAAGGAAGTCTGTCATTTTAGGCATAAAAAATGGGGGCTATGAGCCCCCATTCTATAGATACTTAGGTTACTTAAACAAGGAGTTATACGTCCCAGTTCTCTTCTTCTAATCTAAAGATTTTTTTAACCATTAGTCGACCCTCTCCAGTTAGTTCATCTGCTTAATATGTAAGGGCAAGTTACCTTACTTAAAGTACTCTGCTTAATTAAATTAGGTAGTAGTTAAGTACTAGACGCGTAACTTATCATGCAGCTTTAACTCGTACAATCCGATTCTGCTATCTTTACTCTAAATACTTTCAACAAACTTAGGCTTTAGAGTTAGAACCAGTAAAGCCCTTCTCAACTACTCTAAGAACATTGTAGCAGCTTCTTAAGGTCATGATTATCTATCAATACCATCTGCATTTACTTCTCTAAAAGCATCTATCGGCAAAAAAATCATATTTTTCATATACTTAAAGCCTTTCGACATTAAAAATTTCGCCACTAACTTCGTCTAAATACCATTATTGCTCTCTACCTAACCTTTTCAATGCTCAAAACAAAAAAATCAACAACCCCACTGAGGAATCCTAACTAGGCATATGAAATATAAAGACATTTATAATGTTTCGCCTCATGTTTTTGGATTATCGATAAGCTTTATAACCCTTCGAAATCGCCATTCCAATCGCCTCCACCAAGGGATCAATCTTGCGCACATATGCCGGCCCGATGAACGGTCGTGGCGGGATACGGTCGGTACCTACTTCCTGCCACAAACCAATCTGACTTTTAGTCCCAACGATGGCCGACAGGCCAACCAGCTCACTTTCGATTGAGTCCCTAAGCTCGCCTGAACGCAGAAGCGGTTCGTCTTCGGTATAACCGTGGCGGACGCGATCAGCTTTCGTTGATTCAGCAAGCGGGGACCAGGCGTCAAAAGGTCCATATGAAGGCTGGTAAACGCCAATCTCTTCTTTCGCAGTTTCCTCAATCTCTTTCACGATGGCGTGAAAAGTGGATTCAAGATCAGTGGCAATTTGTGCCGAGGCTGATGACAGTTGCCTGGCAAACTGCTCGAGGTCCATTACTTACTCTCCTCCCATCTACCCGTATTCCAGTTATAGCGGCCGCCTTCAAACTCACGCATTATGATACCCATGGCGATACGTTCATGGGGCATCAACACGGTTAGACTTGGAAATATGACGCTGAACGGAACCCCGGATTTCATCAACCAGCACTGGTTAATAAACTCGGGGTTCTGCGCTAGTTTTTTGCGGCAGTTTCCGTAGCCTCGTCATCCGCTTTCGACTTTTCGCGCAGCGCGGCAGTCACCGCCTTGAGGCCGCCTTTACCAAGAATGGCCAACATGCTCTCAATCTGTTTGGGAGTCTGCGGGACTGGGTACTCCTCACCATCAATGTCAGCAACCGCCGCGACCGGGAAGGCATACATGTTCATGTACATGACGTTGATGGCCATTTCCGGGCCAACGGCGACAGTAAGACGGGATTCGTGAACGGGGTCCAACTCCCGCAAGGTGATAATTCGACCAGTGGCATCTTTGAGCTGGTTTGGTTTGACGTCTTCCTCAGTCATTGATGCCGGAGGTGTTTCATGAACTTTTACGTGAACCACATTTCAGTCCTCAGTTAACTTTTTTACGGCGACTTGCTGTCCAGGACAGCGTCTGGTTGACCGTTTTCTCACCCTGCTTGTTACCGGCATCGGTGAGGTGAAACGACACGCCTTCATAGCGATACACACTTAATGTTCCGCTGGCTTCTGTGATGGTTTCGGTGATGGTGCCACGGGGCTGGTCGATGCCGTTGTAGTAGTTGTCTTCCCACTTTGCCCAGAAGTCGTCCAGCGTGGCATCCATTCGCTCGGCGGTGATGGTGCCATGCCAGCCGGTCGGGATTTGCAGTTCGTCGGTGATGCCGTTTAGCGGCGTTATTTTCTGCGTCGAGACCTGTGGCTTTGAATCAAAACTGATGATTTTGGGAATGCGCAGCCTGCCCGTCGGCGTATTGATGTCGACAGCAATGTCGCGGCCTACGGTATAGCCAAGGGTTGGCATGATTTATCTCCGGATTGATTGACGTTTTACGCGTTAGTGAGTTAAGTCGTTTGCGACGGAGATGGATACGCTGCCACCGCCTTCCAGATTCACCAGGAAGTAGCGCACCACGTTAAGATATTTCACCTGCACATCTGCGGTCATGTAGCCCTGGGCAACGCGGGAGTCAGGGTTATTTACCGCATCAAGGCGCACAGTAAACGCGGGCCCGCCATTTGGGTCGCCAATCATCTTCAGGTTCTCAAGATTGGACAGGAATGATTCAAGAGTGCTCTTGGTTTCGCGGCGCAGATCAGCCGTCTGATTGTCACCAACCACGCTGCCAAAGCTCGCCGCAATCGTGAGTGACAGGAAGTTGGTCATTCGGGTGTAGGTGTCGTCGTTCTGGGTCGGACAGGAAGAGGTATTTCGCCCCGATCGCATACCGAAATAATTTCCGCCCGGACAGGGATTGGTAATGACATCAAGTCGTGCTGAGTTAATGTTGCCAATTTCGGCGACTGAATAAGGGCGGCCAGCGAGCTGACGCTCAGTCGCAATGATGCCCGGTATACGTTTGTTAAGGGTAGAGATATGAGGTGATCGGGCTGCAATATTCGCTGCCTCGAACGTTGCAGGTGCGATCATGCGGTTAGTGCCGTTAGCAGTGTCTTTCCAGAATGGCCAGTCACCTACCATCAGTTTGAAGTGCCAGTCATCCACGCCTGAACTGTTGAGTGCATCGGACATGGCCTTGCAGTCGGTTGAAGCCGCTCCCTGGGCGACTGCATACGCCCCTTCTGAACGAGCAAATTTCGCCATGGCTGGCCAGCATTCTTTTGCGGTAACATCCACCAGATTAATGACCTGCGAGTTGGTGCCTCTCAGGACATACATCCCCTTGCGGGGCATATCTGTGCCATCATTACCAAGTAAAATGGAATCTGTAATGCCGGTCGCGCCATCCGTGCCGCCGCTGAGCGTGACTTCTGTTACGGGTGTCTGAGCAGTTGCATCAGACTCAATTACTTTTGCGCGCACCAGTTGGCTTGGGCCCCGGATGTTTAATTGTCCCTGATTAACCGCATCGGTCATAGCCTTCCAGAGTCCATCGCCTTCACCTTTGAGGTTATCGAACACCTCAGCGCTCACACCCGGCAGACTGACTGTAAGCTTTTTAGTGTTTACCGCGGTGCCGGGGCTTATTCCTGCGCGGATATTATTTCCGCGTGTACCACTGTAAACAGCCGTCAACAAGAGCGCTTTCTTAAGGCTGTTCTCAGAGAGTTTGCCACTGGCCGATTTATCCTGACCATTGGTCACACGCACACAATTGAGATTAGAGACACCCAGTTGAAGTGAAATCGTTGTTGCGGTGGCCAGGTCATATTGCCGGTCTTTAGGTGGGCCAAGGAGAAACGCCATGTCATTATCTGAGCCTATCTTAAAGACGCTGTTAACTGGCCCCCAGCTTGCCACGCCCACCAACCCCAGACTGTCGGTGGCGATGCCATTGATGAAGCATGTCTTAGGCGGAACCACCTGCACATAAAGGTCAGGTGCGGTAAGTGCGGATGTGTTGAGGTCGCCGGTTGAATAAATCGGCATGAAGAAGTACTCCGTGTTTTGCGTGATTCGGATGGTTCGTGCTTTAGGGCTTAACAGGCTGGCCATTGAGGCTGACAACAGCGTTGATAATCTCGGGTGCAGTCATGCTCTGGGTAGTGGCAAAGTTCACGCTAAAAAACAGGTCTCGCCGGTAAACATGCCAGTTTTCTGCTTTATCAGAATCAAACTGTCGAAGGTAGAGCAATTGAGCGGGCACCCCATCATTGAGGTCGATATGACACTCCTCTGACAGCGTACCATCGATGGCACTGCCGATTCGTTCTCTGAGAGCGGGCGAAGGCGCCCAGACCGTAACCTGAAAATCTTTAACTTGCCTGTGCAGCTCTCTGACGGCAATACCCGCTGTAGTAACCGCGGCTGAAATGTTTTCAGCGTTTAAGCCGTACAGACTTCTGCCCACAGTGAATGTGTGAGGAAATGCTCCCGAGAGGATTTTAACGACCTCTTCAGCTTTTGTTTGTGGCCTGAACTGGAAGCTGGAGTCTTTCCCGTCAAGCTTTAACCGCACGTGTGTCAGTGCCGATGAGACACCTGAAACGCTTATGACATTGTCATTCACTGTAATCTGCAAGGGCGGTTCGCATTTAGGTAGAATGCGCCAGGGCCTGCCCAATGCGCCGTTGATTTTGCGTTCTGCAGGCAACGGCCAGACTGAAATGTGCACACCACCGGCATTAATGTCTGTCTCTAAGCTTCCCGGCACTGGCCAGCCTGGATAGATTTTTACCGCAGCATTAATGATGCCGGGCAAGCGATTTCCGCCCGGATAAATCGTATTTTCCACCCGCCTGGCGATAAAAAGGCAGACATCACCTACGCTTGCCACATTACACCGTCACCTTCATAGCAGTCAGACGCCAGCCTTTATCAGTCAGCTCTGTACCGGTAAGGACGTAACGCTGACCGGTATCATCTGTTATAAAATCGCCGCTATGTACGGCAATGCCTCTGAAAGCCGGCATCAGAATCGTATGCCACGCGCTGCTGGTTTCACCGGGGATTTTCAGCGGCGAGTGTACGCCCATTCGGGTCAACAGAATACTCGCAGGCCAGTCCGACATGATAAGTTTTTCATTGGCGGCAGTGATACCGCTGTAATCCTGAATCCCCGTTTTGGGGCCATTATAGACTGTTCGCCTGAGGCTAATCATTCGTTCGGCTTTGACGCAGAGAACAGGTTGCAGCAATGGCATTGCGGCAACGTAATACGTCCCCTCTGATGAGACCAGAACATCACCCACTTCAACACCGGCTGTATCAAAAATCCCGATTCGCGCCGCCTCCCCAAATCGCGCAGAGCGCATATAGCCATAATCTTTAATAAATGAAGCGTGCAGATGCTTGAGAGGTTCTGCTTTAAGTGGACTAAAGGCTGTTGTGGCACGGTAATGGATTGCCTTGATGCCAAGGCGTTTTGCTGCTTTACCATTCCCCTGATCCACCTTAGAGGCAAGTTGTAATGCATCCATATCAGCACCGGGTCACAACTGATGTACCGTTGCTCAGCGACGGGCCAGGTGGGATACCGAGCAGTCCGCAGAGCTGGCGACGCCACTGATTGTAGAGTCGCGTGCGGTCTGACACCTCTGACCGGTTGCGCTGCCAGACAGCCGCTTTATCCGTATCAAGGTTATCTGCTGCCCGGATGATGCCACTTTCCAGACCGGCCAGCGTTATCAGATAATTCACTACGATGGCTTCCTCCTCAGTCCGCAGCGATGTCAGCCGGTGAGCCAGCGTCTGGTAACGGCCCGACGTGACCTGCGCGTATGCCGCATCACTGCGATCGTCAGGTGAGGTGTCGCCGGTCATGGGATAGCCCATATAGCGACGTGCGTCGGCCTGCTGCTGGGGTGTCAGCATGTATGACCTCATCTGAGAGGATATTGTCTGAAATGGCTGACCGGGATTAGCCCAGCAACAGGGCGCTGTGTTCCGGTTTGATGTTCTGACAGCCCCATGCCGCGGCGATTTCATAGCGCACACGGCGATACTGTTTGTACATGGAGACTTCGAACGACATGTTGGTGCGCGGATCGGTGATCATCATGCGGTCATCCGCCATGTCGCCTTCTTCCGGCAGCGCCGGGGCGCGTGTGGCCAGAATGATGGCAGAGCGGCTGAAGGCGAAGTTGGCGGTAAATTTACCGACGACTTTAAGCTCAGCACCTTTCAGAATGTCTTCGCGCAGGCCCGGAGCAAAAATGTGGACACCTTTTTCCGCATCCACACGGGCGATGATGTATTTCTGGCTGCCTGCGATGATCACATCACCGGGGGAAACCTGTCCTGCTGGAATCGCGACCGGGATATAGTGTGACCCGACAGCAATTTTGTCATCTCCGCCGAGTTTATACGCGGTCCCCGCCGGGCCATTCAGCGAGGCCACCCCCGCCGACTCACGCAGGGTAAAGCCATGCAGTTCGAGCAGCGTGCCCTGCGCACGTAAGGCCGTGGTGCCTGCCTCATTGGCTTTAGTTAGCTGCGCCATGGTGCGAAGTGCGGCACCGGCTGTGGTGTCGATAACGCACTGCAAATCGCTCAGTGGTGCGCCATTGTCAGTGAGGATTTTACGCACCTGCGCAGTATCAGTAAGCGTATCCTTAAACGGCGTTTTGCCCGCTTCACCGGCTGCACGAGATGCGCGGCGGAACAGCTGCCCCAAGTCAGATTCAATTTCATTGACCAGCGTACGCATGGCCTGCGTGACCTGGTCACGGCGGATACCATGATAACCCGGGCCGGATTTAATGCCCTTCTGCTGTTCGCCTTCCCAGCGGAACGGGACCATTCGCGATTTGGTAATGGTCATGGGTACATTGCCAATATCCTGGTCACCGTCATCCGGAGGCAGCTGACCGGGCTTCACATCCTCAGCCTTAGCGGCAGGCGTCACGGGAATGCGGACAGGCTGGTTCAGGGCCGCACGTTCCGCCGTGGCGTCCAGGGTGATGGAGGGAATGAACCCGCAGAGTTCACGGGACACAATGTCCAGCGACTGATACAGGTCAGGAATGAGTTGAGTCAGGGTATTAGACATGCAGGGTTATCCTGTTAATCGGTAATCTGTACACCCGCACAGGCGCGTTCGCTCTGCTCCTGAGGGCTGAGGGATTCGAACTGTGCACGGGTAAGTGTGTTTGAGCTACTGTTGCCATTTCCGCCGGAAGAGCCGCCGCCTGATGCGCCGGTGCCCTTGAGGATCTGCTCTTTATACGGATAGTGCTCAACGAGAATGCTCAGCGCTTCATCAAACCCCGCTGCTTCACCGGGTCTGACCGCACTGAAGATTTTGTTTCCGTCACGATCAAACGCCGTGACGGCGTCACCGACGACCTGAAAGTTGCTGCCGAAACGGGCTTCCGCCAGATCAGCCGGGATGCTCATCTTCTCGGCGATGAATTTTGAACGGGCAAAACTACCGCCAATTTTCTCCGCCGTAAGCATCTGGCTCAGGTCGTCGCGTTCTTTCACGATGGGGGCATACTTCTCTTCCAGTGCACGGACAGCTTCAGTACGGACCTTATCGATTTCACCGGCATCCACCAGCGTCTTGTCTTCAAGGTTCTTCACGGTGTCCAGTGCCGCCAGCGCAGCAGCCGGATCATCGATTCCTTCAAAGGTCTTCAGCTGCGTTTCCGCACTCTCAGCACGTTCACGGTGAGACTTAGCCTCACCATTAAGGCGCGAGATTGTCTGCAGGGTGCCGGGAGCATCAAATGCCAGCTCTTTGCCGTCGTCCTGCACGTACACGGGTTTGCCATCGTTTACGACCACATGGCCGTTCTCATCGAGTTTCAGTTTCATCAGGGTTATCCAACCAGGTAAGAGCCATCCGGCCCATAGCGCCGCGCTGCATCCGCAGCGGCTGGCAATAAAAAAAGGCCCCTGCATCTGCACGGACCCGGAGAGAATTAAACCGGCGGTGTGGTGACCGGCTTAACTGGCAAAGGTGGTGGCATAGCGCGTATCCGCGTCTGCTCTTCCGTCCAGCGGAGCTCACTGTTGATGAGGCCGCGGCGCTGTATCTCATTGAACAGCGTCTCGTCTGACAGCGCCCGCGTTTTATACATGTCCACCAGGAAGTCAGCTGACGCTTCAGCCAGGGTAGTGGCACCAAAGTCGCTGAAGATGGTGACGTGCCCGCCTTCGGGCTCACCCGTCCATTCAGCCAGGTACTGCAGTGCAAGCCGCGCTGCATCGGTGAGGTCGCAGACCATGCGCTGCAGGGCGCTGGTGCTCGCCTCGTTATCGGTCAGCGTCTGCACCACGGTGCGATGGCCGGGTTTTACCACCAGCAGTTCTGCCCCCACCTGGCGCATCTTTTCCTCAAGATCGAGGATGTCTGTGCGACCGGCCTCGATGGCTTTGCCGCTGTGCTCAACATAACGCAGGTCGGCTTCATCTTCTTCTGACAGAATGGCCGATGCCGCACCCACTGAAATAGGACCATCACCGAGCTTTTTTCCGAAGAGCACCGGTACGCGGGCGACATGCAGGATGGTCTGCTGATCACTGCGGGACTGCCAGTGTTCGACGTTGAGCCAGGCCAGTTCAGCCAGCGGCGGCCGGCCGTTCATAAAGCCGCGTTTGTCGCCGTAGACCGGGACAAAAGTGATTTTTTTCAGGCTGGTGGTTCCTTCGTCATGTAGCTGCCATGACAGTACACCGGTTATGGCATCAGGCTTTTCGCGATAAACCCGCCAGTGGCCGGGATTCAGTACCCTGACCTGCTCAATGTTTTTCACGACAAACTCATTCTGCGGGTCACGCTCACTGATCGTTTCGACAAAGCGCAGCAGCGTAAAGGTCTCCTGCCCGTTGATCCGTTCTGAGTCGTAGTCCAGCAGGCTAGTGGCATTCACCCTGACGAAATATGGCCGTAGTCCGCGCTGGCGCTCTTCAGCCAGAGAGAGCTTTTTATCCGCAGGTGGATGTTCAACAAGGATGCCGCAGAGGCCATAGGCCATCGCCTCTTCAAAGGTGTCAGCCAGAAAGGAGTGCAGATTGGTGCCCTGCAGGTCCACATCCCCGAACATCTCACGTATGCGTGCAGGCACAACTTCCTCATTCCAGGTCACTGGTCGGGAAAAAGGTTTTCCGCTTAACACCTCGACCGTACGGGAAAATGCCGGAAACAACGTGGCGACCGACAGTCTGTTCTGATAGAAGGCCTCCTCCTCGTTTGGCCATTTGGGCAGGTATGTTTTGCCTGCCTGCCGCATAGAAGACGTACCGCCCAGCAGTGCTGTAATCATTGGCCAGCATCCGGCCATCAACTCAATTTTAGGCGATCGCTTCCGGACGTCGTTGCTCATAGAGTTTCAGTTACGCATTGAATGGTCGCACTGTCGTGCCTTTTGGCTGGAACAGTTCAGTGATGGCCCAGACCAGTGCATCCAGGCGGTCCGGAGATTTTTTTGCTGTTGCGGGCACATACTCAAGCAATTGGTTCTCGAGCTGATAAAGGTTTCCGTGATGCGCCACCCGCCCCTGTTCATACAGCGCTGAAATCGGCTCTGCACGGGCAAACTTGCCCTTACTGGCATGGACGCGAATGATACGCCCACGAAATCCAGCATTACGCAGCGTGTCTTCTGCCATATCTCCGCCCTGGTTTGTTTCAATCACAATCGCCTCAGCCCGATGTTCTTCGTAAGCCCGGATTGCCCGTTTAGCCCAGCCATTAGGTGAGAACTTGCCGGAGTAATCCGCATCAGCAGAGAACAGCTGGTCGTTACCTCGCCCGTAACTGCTTGCGACAACAATACCGGTTTCATCACTCTCTTCGCTGTTAGTCGACTGCGGGTCAACGGCGACGACCGTGCGCGATGGCTCCAGTGCAATCTCAAGCGTCCGGGCTTCGGACACCATTGTCTCAGTCCAGAGCGCACCTTCAGCGTTAAACCGCCTCGGGCGCTGCATGTACTGCGCCTCAGCAGTGCGTCGGTGTGAAAACAATGAGACTCGGTGAGATTCGTTGTGCTTATAAGGCCACAGCCATCCATCAGACAGACCATGTTCAATCGGAATCGCGTGCGAGTTTTCCGGATACAGCGATGAATATGGCTCGCTGTTATCAATCAATACCGGTAGGTTGAGATGATGCCAGTGCTCACCACTACCGCCGCGCAACAGGTAACCGCTCAGGTCTTGGTAGTGGATACGCTGCATGATGACCACGATAGGCGTGGTCTCGATGGCCAGTCGGGAACGGATGGTCTCGTTAAAGCGGGTATTAACCCCGTTCCGCACCGCCTCACTAAAGGCGTCATCAGGCTTTACAGGGTCATCAATTATGAGACTCCCCTGCCAGCCCGGCTCCATATGCCCGGCACGAAAGCCGGTAACCTGTCCTGCCGCAGACGAGGCATACACCCCACCACCGTATTCGGTCCACCACATGGCTTTACTATCAGCATCATCGCGCAGCGCCATCGGCCACATGCCCTGAAAGGCGGCAGACTTCACAATGCTGCGCGTGGTCGATGAGTTCAGTAACGCCAGGTTGTGGGAATAGGACAGGTGCATGAAGCGGGCACGGCGATTCAACGCCAGCCCGCGGCCCATCATATTGATGGTGGCCAGTTCCGTCTTGGTATAGCCGGGCGGAACGTTGATGACAAGTCGCCGAATATCGCCATCAATCACCCGGTCCAGCGTCTGTTGAATCACCTTATGATGGGGCGCGACAATCATTCTGCTACCGGTGCGCTGCTTAAAGAAGTAACGTGTAAAATAAAGCCCGTCCTCTTCGCACTCTATACGGCGTGCAGCATTCTTATATTCAGCAGTCGTCATCCTCCAGCATTTCCCGGCGCGCCCGCCGGTATTCCTCGCGTGAAAGCAGCGCAACTTCAAGCGGGCCGCCGTCTTTGCCTGTCAGTGATGTCGCGGCCTGCTCGCGGAACGCCTGCACCGAAATGTGTTTGCCGAGCAGTTCGAGATTTCTGACTTTGTCAGGCCACTTAATCTTTTTCAGGATGCCGACCATGTCACGCTCCTCGCCCCGACCTTCAAACATCTCGGCCAGATCGAATCCGCTCAGATATCGACGCCATGAAGCTGGCCATTGCGATACGGGTTTGATGCTCATGTCATCTGTCATGATGTCGAGCACGTCCATCTGGTCAATTTCAAACAAGCGCTTCAGCACATAATCTGCATTTAGCTCTACCCTTTCTATGCGCGCTGATTTAAGGTCGTTTATGCGTTGCGCGATATCATGTTTAGACAGGTTTTCAGAGCCGGTGCGGTTCGCAGTTTTTGCGCTATACCCCGCTCGGATAGCAGCCTGCGTTGCGTTCAAATCGACCAGATACTCTCGACAGAACATTTCTTGTTTGTCGGTAAGTGCCATGACTACCTCTTTACAATCACACAATCTAGTTGAGCAATTTAATTCTGAATAATTCAAACCCTGCCGTTAATTTTTTCAAATATATTAATGATGAAAAAGACACTTAAAACGCCGCTCTGATCTTGCGTTTCAAAATTTGCACACCTACTTAACTCTTCATGATGAGGTTAATAATCGCATTGGGTAAAAATCAACCGAAAGCGATTTTTTCATATATGACTATTTAATCTTAAATTCTTATGCTAGGGCACTCATAAAATTGATGAAGTTAACGAAGTCACATATTATTACCACTATGAAATGAAAACTTTCCATAAGGTGACCAAAGAAAAAATTCGACAATAAATGTTCGTTTCGAAGACGGTTTTAATATAATTCCACATGTAAATAAAAATAATACCACCTTCAATATTCACAACTAAAATCGCGATATGAGTTGCTTTCACATATACCAATCAATTTATACAAATATTATCAGATTTTTATTTTTAGCCCGTCAAGCGGGCTATTTAGTCACCATATATAATTAATTCTACTTGCTTATTTCTCGACCAAAATTTTTGGCAATGAAAATCTCACCAAATAATTTAGATTACCTTTAATATACTTCAAACCTATACTGCCGAAGTAATTTAAAACTAGAAAATATTGAAGGCGTAAATTAAGAAAAATTTATCAATCACTTTTTCGCGCCATCTCCATCTTTAATGGAAGCCATATATTCAGCAGCATCATTTTTCTTTTTTTCGATCTCTGCTTTCTCATGTTCTGTTAGAGGATAAACAATAAAGCGGTAAGTTTCAAAATCATCTTTATTACCCAAGAGGTGCTTTCTTAACAGAGTCATTAATTGCCGATAATCCAAAGCGTCATCCCTATCAGCAAGAACTTTTGACAGCTCTGTTGCTAGTTTTGAAGGAAGCCATAAAAACGCTTCATTAGTGAGCTGCCTGAGTTTTCTCTTATCTTGAGGATGACTAACCCATTCAGCCAGCAAATCAGCAACTAAAACAGCTTTAGAGTTTATTTCGTGTTTTTTCTTTAGGGATTGCTCAACTATTGCTTTAAATATGGTTTGCGCAACAAAAACAATCAAACCGATTATTATAGCCCAATCACCAAGATTATAAGCTTTCAAAGTTTCCATTCAAACACCATTTAATCAGAAAGACATATTGATCGGCATTGCAAGGGAAAACTTTAATTAATAATTAAAACTAGCCATGCTTAAGCCCCATTTGTAATTTATTCTTTATAATCATGGGATTACTTAATCAATCACCAACAAATAACGCAAGATACAAAAATAAAAGAGCGATGAAGCTTACAAAGCTATTGAGGTGTAAACCAATTATTCTTATTGAAGCCTGGTCAATCGAATATCTTTCTTTCCCAGTTTTCATCGGGCCTGTTAGGCCAGAAGTTGTTCATAATGGACAGGTCAATAACTTTATCACTGTTGCCACTTTCCTCTTCACTACACATCAGCATCTCACGGTTATGTCTCAGGTCACCAAACATATCCGCCAGCGTCTCCCATGATGCAGAGAGATGAACATAGTCGGGCATCACCTTATTGATTAACGTTTTATCCAGCTGAGGTGATTTACCTTCCAGAGCATCGTGCGCCGCTGACATCACATGCTGATGGTATTCTTTGAGCGCATCAGGGATAAGGCTTTCATATTTTTTATAATCCGGATGATAGGTACAACCGTATTTTTCTGAAACCATTACCATGACCAGAAAAGCTATAAACTGCAGGTGCCCCTTCACAACACGTTCACTGGTCGCGATAGAATGCCAGCGCTCCGAACCCTGAAAAGAAATGCGCCCTTTAAGTAAGCGCCACTTTTCACTGTAAAGTGTTTCATGGAGCTCATTTTCAACGCGAGTTTTTGCCCAGTGAAATGGAAAGAAAAACCTGTCAGACACCTTTTGATGCTCATTCAATGTCTCTGGATATCCGCCTCCCACATCTGAGTGTGCGCCGGCAATCGTCAGCTCAGGATAGCAGCCAGAAAGCGTGTGTAATGATAAGTTATAACGGCACTCATGCAGTGCATTTAACTGAAATGCATATTTTGCAGCACCGCCTGGTACCGTGACCTTCAGGTTGCGAGTGTAAGCCGTATCATGAGGATCATTACTGAACGCCGTCTTGTCCATGAAGCTCCCCACGGTATCAAATAACCCGAGAAAATTAACGACAGGACGACCTGACAGTTGATAACCACATTTGTTAACTGCATCGGAGAGCATAACTGACAGCTCAGCAGCCTGGTCATTTACGGTATTAGTAAAATGACGAGCCAGAACCGCGCCCCTGCTGAACCCGAAAACATCAAACTCTATGCACACGCTTTTACATTCACTGTCAGCTTTCGATAGCATATTGATGAGTTCAGATTTGATTCGCTCATGGCATAAGTTAAGTTTGGAATCGGGGCCATACCCCTGACGACCCCAGATATCTTCATCACCCGTGGCAATGGAATAGAGACTGTCAGGTTCGTTGTTCAACGTACCAATTCCTTCAACATATACTTTGCCAGTCCAACTCCCCTTTGAGTCGTCTGCAGAGAGTCCATAGTATTGATACAGCCTGTAAACATTCGTGGCACAGAACATAACGTCCTGCTCTGATTTATTCGCATTACCGTTTTTCCCGGTACCATCAAAAAAAACACCAATGCGAATAACGCATCGTTCAGAAGTTTCATTTGGAGAGGGATTCATTGTTAAGGACCTGAGTAAAGAGAGGTGGAAACTTAAAAAGGGAATATCTGCTATTGATTCAGCTTTTATGAATTGTGTTCGCTGCGCGGTGCTGCTCAATCTCGCGTATGGCTGCCTTGTCGTTATTACAGTTCTCCACCGTAGTCAGCAATTGCTCATTCAGCTCCAGACTTTCTCCCCAAGTTAACGGGTCAGGGATTAAAGGCACAGCGCAGTCAGCCAGCAAACTGACTGGTATCGGCGCTGGGGGAACCGGAACGAACCTTGTTTCGGTGCGCACGCAACTGGTCAGCAGCGCCACGAGGAACAGGTACAGAGGCACAGCGGCTGCTTTTAACCAGTTTATGAATAACCAACACCCTGCTTTCACTTTCAGCATGGGTGGTCTGATTATCATCTTGAGTTGCCCGAGCAATTTGGTTGAAGAATTTCGTCGTTACTAGGAGGTTCGTCGCTATAGTTTCAGATGAAACCTTTTCCTGCTCCAGTTGCCTGATCTGTTGCATGAGCAGTGTTTTGGAAGAGGACTGCAGCTTAAGGGCAACACCAAGCGCCATAACAACCAGTAACAGCATTGCGATAGCAACAGCATCCCAGTTAATTCTGCTTAAGGTCATCGTTGCTCTCTGTCAGGCAAAGTGCACGCTCGGTTTCTCTGCGTTTCATCAGCCCTTTCCACTTCCTGCCGCCGGAATAGACCCAGCGGCGCAGTTCATTGCATGCATTAGCCTTATCACCAGCATTAAGTTTTTTCAGAAGAGAAGATTTGGAGAACGCTTCAGGTCCGACGTTGTAAGCAAAGCTGTAAAGTGCGGCCCGCTGGTACCTGCTCAAGGGAATTGTCACCAGGCTATCCACTTTTGCCTGTATTGGCTTCAGGTCAGCATGCAGGAGGCTGTCACACTCCCGGTCGGTATAGGTTTTGTTTCTGACAATATCTGTACCGGTATGACCGTCACAGACAGTCAGCACACCTGCGACATCGTGATACGGGACATAGCGTCGCCCTTCTAAACCATCCTGTCCACCAAGCAGCGTCAGTGCCAGAGTGAGTGCCCCCGTTCCTGCTGCGGCCAGAAGCCTTTTGCGCAGGAACGGAGAAATGGCCATGCCTCAGCTGGACTTATCCTGGCATTCGCATCGAATTGCCTGAATTTCAGCGAGCGTCGATTTCCGCCTGTAATACCAGTTGATTACACAGGTCACAGTGGCAATGCTGATGCCCGTTAAAACGCCCACAGCACTCCACTCTTCCGGGCTGAAATAGGTCAGGACACCATGCACAATCTCGCCCGCAGATGCGCTGTATGCGACACCAGTTGTCAGTTTGCTCATCAGGTTTTGCCACGCAGAGAAATAAGAAATGGAGCGGAAGGATGGCCCGGACAAAGTTCTGCGCGACAGACCAATAGAAAAGCCCTGACAAAGATGCCAGGGCTCAGGAAGCGTTCTGAAGAGTCATTAACCCATCATTGGGTGTAATTTAACACAAAAAATGGAAAAGTAAATAGCAACCTACATCATCGCTAACGCTTATATCGCTCACGACTTAGTAATATTTGAAAATTGCTTTTCAGCCCAGGCTTCTTCTCTGTGCAACTCTGTGATCAGGAAATTCATCAACTGCTTGAGGCTTTTGTTCCAGGTATCGAGCGAAATCGCCTTCGTTACCTGAGATACGGCCCTGAAAACAACAACAGAGGCCACGCGTTCATAACCTCGCCCGGCGCAACGCTTACAGGGCTGATAAACCGGCACCCCCTGCAACTGACTTTTCATCCGGTTCATCGAAAGCCCACGTCCCTTACAATCCTTGCAGGCAGCACGAACCGTCCCCTTTCCACCGCATTTACTGCAGGGTTTACCGTTCCTGGTGCCGGTACTTTTGCAGGCATGACATGGGGACTCAGTGTCTGGGCCACGAGCGTAATCAAGAAATGCATAATGAGCAATAATCTCAATCACAGACTCCCGTTCTTTATCGCTCAGACTCACGAGCGACGGATAGCGGGATGACTCTCTGAGACCGGTGGCTGTGAGCAAACGGATTGCGCGCTGCCGGTCGTGGCGACTGAGGCCCATCTTGGCGAAAAAAGCGCAATAACCGAGAGGCGCGCGTTTTAGCGTCATACCCAGCGCAGCCATAATGTCGCTGCCATTGATAGCATTGGGTGAGAGGGAAGACTGCGTGACATAGGGCGTAACGGCGTGTGGGCAGTGGTACTTAACAACACTTTCAAGTTTCATGGGATGACTCTGTGCCGGTAAGGGATCACCGGCACTATGAGTCGCTTAGCATTCATTTTTCTGAATGTCCGCAGTTACGTGCTGACGAGTGAAAAATGAATTTCTGCACATATTTCTCTTTGGGCAACTGGCTTCTGCTCTTGCCGGTCACCCGACACCACAACGCAATGAGTGCTTCACCGGTATGATGCCTGGGGCTTGCGCCTTTTTTCCACCCGATAAGCGTGGAAGTAACTACATCCAGTTCTTCCGCGATGTCCTGCAAAGAATAACCGTGGCGGCTCATGTCTGTAAGAAGCCGGAACCAGTCGATTTTATGAATGTTTATGACGGGCACTTTACTTCCCCCGATAACTAAAGCCTGAGTAAATCTTTGAGATTTCTGACACCAAGTTTATTGGCACAGTTTTTTCGATGCTGATAGAGCGTTTTCGTCTCGATGCCAAGGTTCATTGAGTGGGTTCTTGCATCAATGCCGTTGAGGAAGCCATCGATAACGGAGAGTTCGCGCTTTGATATTTTACACCTTACAGGCTGAGGATGCTTTTTGCTTAGATGATGCTTCAAAACCACCCTAATGGACTCAACTGGCATGGAAGCATCCATAACATCTTCAATCTCACAGAGTCGATTCAGCAACCCTTTTTTGCGCTGATTGAGCAGCCCGATACTGTCAGTAAAAACCAAAACATTTCCTTCCGCCTGCCAGGCGAACGTCAGAAATTTACTCAGCCAGCGTGGAAAAAAATCCCCATACTCCAGGCACAAAATGGCAAGTCGATAACATCCTGGAAATCTTTCAGAGGGTTGATTAAGCCGAAATTGTCTAACCTCTTTTGAGTATTGAACAAGCAGATTTTTTTGAACGCACTCTGTTTCGATAAGTCTGAACAATCCCTGGTGCAGGATATTAATACTGCCATTAATAACAACGCCGCGCTCGTGGCTTTTCATATATTTATTCCCTTTTTATGAATGCTGTGACTGACCAACAACCACCCTAAAAACGGCATCCATTACTACTCAAAATGCTCAGGACATTCAATGCGATCCTTTAGCGCGCAAATTACAGAAAGCCCCCCCAAAAAGCTTACCGACTGAATACATTAGAAAAAGCGATCAGCAGTCTCTTGATTAAGAGAAACTTTCAGAGTCTTTTTAGTCCTGCATCCTAATAGAAAAACCAAATTACTCTCACGTAACAGAAACCTTAATAAGATACATATTGATATCGACTAGGAGGCATGAAGTCATAAAGCATTATTTAATCGAAGCAGGACTGTTTACAGGTCGTTTAGGTAATAACACCTTCAAATTAAGCAGTGGTATATAATGAATTTTTACAAGCATTTTCAGAAGAAATTAAGCACCATGAATTTTTTAATTTAGAGTTTCTCAACTATGCAGAGTAGTTTTCACATTAGAAAATCATAAATTTAATGACAGATGCTGTGACGGGATAAAAAAAGTGGCCATGGAAACCACGCAATCAAAGTTGAATTTGCTAATGAAGAATGCAGGTCGTACAACCAAAGCAAACATCAGATGTAACCTGTTGGATTGAAAACATGAAATACCCTTTCCTTACCTTCCGCAGGAGAAATATAACGAAATGTTGTCGTGTGGGTTTCGATCCATTTGTTGGCCGTACGAAGCGTGTAGTGCCAGTTCAACCGTTCGGGCTCACGTAATAAATCGAGCTTGCTGAGTGTATAGTGACCTCCGACGTTACGTTTCATTGCCTGTCTAAAGACGATCATAATTCCGTAGTCACGGAGTATTTCAATACCTTCCAAGAAAAACTGTATATAGTTACAGAAATATTAAAATTAGTAATTGAGCGGTCCGCCTCATTCAGGAGTTTTATATAACTATTGGCTGAAAAGGGATTATGTGCAGGAATAAAATGCCTGGTATAACTTTAACCAAAACTTATCCCCCTCCACGGAAGTAGTCCTGACGCATCAATGTATGTCTTAGCTGGATTCAGACAGCATGATTGTGCCCATTCGTACAATCTGTGTACCGTGTTGTGCCGACCACTTTTGAATCAATCAAAATCCCTCCATGGACGATAATGGCTGTGCTTAGGGCAAAAAGTCTCTCCAGACGAAATTTTCTACGAGATCCTTTTTCTCATACCTTTTCACTAAAAAACGCATAACCAAAAGAGCAAAACACTTTATGAATCTAATAATAATATTTTTATGAACCGAAAAACTGCCACATTTAACACCATCGCAACATTAAAATAAATTAATTAATAATCAATAATTTAAAATGAATTTCATTTTTGTTATTAACTATAAATTTTTGTTATTTCATTCAACAGCATGATTCGATCAAATTCAGTTTAAGAGGCCCGCCCAGTTTAGGTAGGGCCGGATACCGTCAAACGGCTAAATTCTCAAAAGGAGATAGACATGCCAAATTTTATAAATGAATTGACAATTCTTGATGAAGGAGAGCTCGTCATAAGCCTTGAGGATGGAAAAACATATTACGGAGCACCACTGGCTGGCTCAATGGGCTATGCCATACCCACCTTATTCAAAAAAGAGGTCAAACTGAGTCTTAAAAGCAGCTTCGACTTAAAGGACTTATATAGAGCTTATTATGCTCGTGCGATATATAAAACCCGAAAGGACAGACCAGTAGATAATTTCATTATTAGTCTGTATACCGTTCCGTGCTTGAGTGATTCCTCGATGTTAGCTGAGATACGGATGAATATTAAAGAAACTGAACACAGTGTAACTGCAAGGACAGCAGGGCTGTGGGCCCCATTAGACGAAACAGGGGACAATGTTCTTTGATTGAGAGAAAATAAAATTTGAAGATAAAAGTGCGTAACATACTCAGTCTTCATCGGCAATCTGTCGGAAATTTTGCTTATATAAAGACAGAGTTCAACGCACTTTTCATGTCCCTATCTTGGGTATGCGATGCAAAAAGAGGCTGCTAAAATACAATCCATCATGTTATTTCTCCGGAGTAGTAATGGAGGAAGATAAAACACTGCCCCTGCATCGAAACCACTCTTTATTCAGAAACAGAATTCCAACATGATAAACACTCCCCTGAGCTCAGGTGGTATTGCCAACATAATTGTGCATCATTAAGGAAACATACTTTCCTTGCAGGCAAACCCAGAGGCAAAGGGCCTTTGCCGGCCCTTTTTAGTCAGAAAAAATGGATATCAGGTTTCAGAAACTTTGCCAGTTGTCATTGCCCGCGGTTGCAACGGCAGAAACCGGACGCAGGGCTGCTGCGGCCGATAAAGGCCGTTCAGACGTGCGGGCTGACGCAGGGGAAGCTGAAAGCGTAAACGTGTTTACCAACTGGTTGAGCGCTGCAGCCTGCTCCATCAGTGAGCGTGAGGCTGCTGAGGCCTCTTCAACCAGTGCGGCGTTCTGCTGTGTCACGTCGTCCATCTGATTGACGGCCTGATGTACCTGTCCTATCCCCTGAGACTGCTCACTGGCCGCCACGGATATTTCATCCACCAGGTCAGTGACCTGGCGTACTGCATCGTTCATTCTGGACATGTTTTCTCCCACCCCTTCTGCCTGAGCGGAGCCGGCTTCGACGAAGCCCATTGACGACTCGATGAGCTCCTTAATTTCCCGGGCCGAAGACGATGAGCGCTGTGCAAGATTGCGGACTTCACCGGCCACGACGGCAAAACCACGCCCCTGCTCACCGGCACGGGCCGCTTCAACTGCAGCGTTCAGGGCCAGAATATTGGTCTGGAATGCAATCCCTTCAATCAGTGCGATGATGTCTGTAATTTTCGCTGAGCTTCCTCTGATATCGCCCATTGTGGACAACAGCGTGCGGACACGACCGGCACTGTCTTCTGAAATTTCATGTGCATTCTTTGCCAGCTGGCTTGCCAGACGGGTGTTTTCAGCTGTCTGGCGAACTGTTTCACTCAGCTCAGACATGCTTGCAGCGGTCTGCTCCAGAGAGGCAGCCTGCTCCTCGGTGCGCGATGAGAGATCTTCGTTACCCGCTGATATCTGTGCCGACGCGGAGCTGACTGACTGGGCTGACGCCTCAACTTTTGACAGCGACAGGGAGACGTTTTCAACCAGATGGTTGAATGCCCGGGCCGTCATGCCGATTTCATCCCGGCGGGACGCGTCAACCCGGAGTGTCAGGTCAAGCTTTTCGCTGGCACTTTCCATCGTTTCACGCATACCGTTCAGCTGACGCCGGATGCCAAAAATGGTTCTGAGTGCGAAGAAAGCCAGAATGATGATGGCCAGCGCTGAACCACCGACCAGACTCCACACTGTCGTTTTATAGGTTTTGTCATTTTCTTTACGCAGGCTGTTACCGATGTCTACATTCAGCTTCAGCTGCTTCTGATAAACCGCAATCAGCTGACGTGCGGCTTCACCAATGCCGTCATTTCCCTGAAGCGCACCCAGAGCTACCGCATCATTCTGCGCCCGTGAGCCTGCCAGAAAGGCCGGAAGTGTGGATTCAATCCGCTTAAGGATGGTGAAGGCTGACTCCGTAATCTGGCGGTCTTCTTCGTTCGAAACGTCGTTTTTCAGGTAGTACTCGTTAAGTGAAGTAATATTGCTGATAACCCCGTTGATTTGCTTCTCAATTTCGGCCTGACGCCTGAGGTCTGTTGCGCTCTGGTGACGGTAGAGCCAGATAATCAGGGAGTTACTTCCGTCTACCATTTTGCCGATGTCCAGCAGTGACGGAACGGTGTTCTCCTGCACGTACTGAAAGCGGGATTGAAATCCTCCGGCAACGACGACGGCCACGATGACCATCGTGACCAGTGCTGCAGAAAGGAGTGAAAAGGTAAGCAGTAATCGCTGTGTAATCGTCATCTTTATTTCCTGCCATCATAAGTGATTGATATACTGAAAAACGTGTCTGTAAGCCAAACCTCCAGCATATTTATCGGCAGAAAAAACATTTTAATTATAAAAAAAGAAAATTGTTATCGCGGCAACATATAACTCCTCAGAAAATCATAAATTTTTTACATTTCCTGACGAGAAATCATCTTAAATGCCGCTGGCTCAGTGAATGAGAACGTCCTTCATAAAAATGCCTGCAGGCGGGAGAAGGGAAGTTAAACCATCTCACGGGCGACGCATTAGTCAGCAATTATTTTAGAACAGGTGTGTACAAAAAAATGGAATGGTCTGTCGGTTGCTCTGCAATATTTGAATATGAGACCTGCACTCAACAAGCTTGCAGATATGCCGGTAAATCTCAGTTATAACAGTTAGCTGTTAATGATAACCAGTCTGCATTCCAACCGTGTATTTGCCCCCCTCCCCCTTTTTTACTTACTAAGCCCTTCAACACCCTTTTCCCCTTGTTAACTCAGTCTGGCGTAGCGAAGATCTCATTTTGGCACGAAACGAACAGGCAACTGAGCTGAAGACTCGCCATGAGTAAGAAGAGGATGCACGCTGTCCAGGCTTATGACTACGTTTTACAGCATCTGGCGGTATAATATGAACATGTAGCAAAAAGTGTACGACACTTACTCTCCCCAAGCTTTGAACCTAAGAAGCAAATCATATAATATGTTAGCAGGTCTAATCAACGCATCAATTTTAGCTCACAGAATCTGGAATTTTTTTCTGCAGAATGATGCGATAAGAATTATATTTATAAATTCATACTGCTTCACTTAGCAGTCCTTTACCATCCGGTCCATGAGGTTCCGTTATGGGAAAAAAGTTACATCAGATACCTGTAAATGCTGCAAATAATGTCCGTGAACTCAGAGCAGATGCTGGACTGACACAGGCAAGTGCAGCGGAACTGTTCGATATCAGTCTTCGTGTATGGCAAAAGAAAGAAGCAGCTAATAGCCCATCATCCCTGAGTCAGGGGGAATACGAATTTCTACTATTACTGGCCGACAGGCATCCACACTTTAAAATCATCAAGCACGAAGATAAGTAGGTTTCAGGCTCCACTTTAATGGTTTGAATCCTAACCGAGGTCATACAAATGCCCAATGATTATCGTATACTATCTAACCACTCAATAAGAACTTACCATTAAGTCTTTGTTCATCATCGCATCCCACAGTACGGAAATTAATATTTTATGGCCTATGATAAATTGCTGCAACAATGCGATATTGCTCCTATCCAACCTTTAGCACAACAGCAAGTTAGTCATCTACGCAAGAAGATATTACCCCTTCATGGACGAAAATTGCTGAAAGTCGCTTAAATAATACTATTTTGAAAGCAACAAGTCGGATAAATGCCTGTCATTTCTGTTTGACAAAATTTGTTCAGTATCTCACGCACCAGAAACCCGACTGAGACAACTGTTTTTATCAAGGCCACACAGCTTTTACAGAAAAATGCATGTCTTCATTTGGCTGATGTGAATACAGATTTCGCACAACAGCCCGGCAGTTCCCGCTGGATAATATAGATGACGAAAAACATCTGCTGCGATAAGATTTTCGAATTCTCTATGGATAAGATATTACCAGATTGACCATACATCTGAGCATAAGCACTTTTTTCAGGTTAAATGTGTTTGAAAAACCGATAAGCCAAAGCTGCTTAAGAAAATGTAGATATGCATCACTATGTGAGATACAACACAGAAACTCATAGAATGTATGCTTTTGCATTAATAAAGAAAAAGCCAAATTATACTTTCAGAATAAGACGCACTTTTTCTGTTACTTATCTACCTTCAGGGAGCCAGGGATGTCAAAAACACGATGGATTCTTCGTCAACTGACCAGGAAAATATGGTTCAGGAGTACACTATTCGCTGTGCTGGCTGTTGTAACGGCTTTGGTAGCAATCGCTGTCAAACCTTTTATCCCAGTATCCATATCTGGACTTATTGGTACCGATGCAGTAGATAAAATACTGGGCATTCTTGCCTCGAGCATGCTGGCTGTGACGACCTTTTCACTTAATATCATGGTCTCGGCTTATAACACTGCAAGCACTAGCGTAACGCCACGCGCCACAAAACTTCTCCTTGAAGATCGCACAACGCAAAACGTTCTCGCCACATTTATCGGCTCGTTTCTTTTCAGCCTTGTTGGTATTGTTGCGCTCGGTATGGGAGCATATGGTTCTCAGGGGCGAGCGGTGCTCTTTTTTGTCACCCTGGTTGTCATTGTGATGATTGTCATCACCTTGCTGCGCTGGATACAGCACCTTTCACAGTTCGGACGAATGGCTGAAACCTCTCAGCGCGTAGAAGATGCAACTGCAGCGGCTCTCGCATCATGGTTAAAGGATAACTGTCTGGGTTGTTCACCATGGCATAGCAAAAGGTATGAAACGACGGGCATATTGCCGTTAGTGCCTGACAGGGTGGGTTATCTTCAGCATATCGATCTGCTAAAATTATCTGAATTTGCAGAGAAAAATGACCAGAGTCTTTATCTGAGCGTACGTCCAGGCGCTTTTCTTCATTTATCTTCTCCCATTTTATATACGCGAAAGGTGTTATCCGAAAGACAGCAGCAGGAATTACGTGCAGCCTTTACTGTTGCTGAACAGCGCTCATTTGATCAGGACCCGCGCTTCGGTCTGTGTGTGCTTTCAGAGATTGCTTCGCGCGCTCTTTCGCCTGCCGTGAACGACCCGGGAACCGCTATCGATATCATTGGCCGCGCTGTGCGGCTTTTCTGCTCCCCATCAGAAGCCGGGGAAGGCTCTACTCCTTACCCCCGACTGTTCCTGCGCCCGGCCAACATCAGTGACCTGTTTGACGATATATTCACGCCAATAGCACGTGATGGTGCTTCGCTGGTAGAAGTGCATATTCGTCTGCAAAAAGCCTTTCTGGCACTGGCACAATATAAACCTGCCGTATATGCAGAGGATGCCAGGCGGCACTCCCTGCAGGCACTGGATCGGGCAAGAAAGGCGCTTGTTCTCAGGGACGATATTCTTCGGCTGGAGGAACTGGCTGATGATATTGTCAAATGCTGATGTTAAACAGTGGCTGATATTCCGCTTTTAATGAGAGGAACGTGTAAAGATGCGTTGAAAATCTGCGCAATCGGGGATACTTCGCTTTTACTGCTTTATACGGATTGTTACATTTGAAGCTCATTCAATCAAAACAGGAACGATATGACTTCTCACGAATCCGACATAAAAGCCAAACGCAGCCACATCAACCCGCCTGTTTTCTTCACGTCTGCAGCACTGATATTTGTATTGGTTGTTTTTGCCGCCCTGTTTCCGGAGCAGGCAGAAATCCGGCTTGGAGCCCTTCAGAGTGCCCTTTTTGCCAATGCCAGCTGGTTTTACATTCTTGCTGTTGCAGTCATTCTTCTCACAGTCGCTTACCTGGGGCTGTCACGCTACGGTGATATCAAACTGGGGCCGGACCATGCTGAACCGGATTTCAGCTATCACTCATGGTTTGCCATGCTTTTTTCTGCAGGGATGGGAATCGGGCTGATGTTCTTCGGCGTGGCGGAGCCTGTTATGCACTATATGTCGCCACCAACAGGCACGCCGGAAACGGTACAGGCAGCGAAGGAAGCACTGCGCATTACTTTTTTCCACTGGGGACTTCATGCATGGGCCATCTATGCCATCGTTGCTCTTATCCTGGCATTTTTCAGCTATCGTCACGGCCTGCCGCTTACGCTTCGCTCCGCGCTTTACCCGATTATCGGAAATCGCATTTACGGCTGGATGGGCCACGCTGTAGATATTTTTGCGGTGATTGGTACCGTGTTGGGTGTCGCCACTTCGCTGGGTTATGGCGTATTACAGGTGAACGCAGGACTAAATCACTTATTTGGCGTGCCCGTTAACGCAACGATGCAGGTCATTCTGATTGTGGTCATTACGGGACTTGCCACACTTTCGGTTGTATCCGGTCTGGATAAGGGTATCCGTATCCTCTCTGAGGTGAATCTTTCTCTCGCTGTACTGCTGCTGATCCTTGTCGGGGCGCTCGGGCCAACAGTGTTGCTGCTGAAATCCTTTGTTGAAAACACAGGCGGCTATCTTTCTGAACTGGTGACCAAAACGTTTAACCTTTATGCGTATGAACCGAAATCCAGTAAATGGCTCGGTGGCTGGACGCTCTTCTACTGGGGATGGTGGCTGGCATGGTCACCATTCGTGGGAATGTTCATTGCACGCGTTTCGCGGGGACGAACTATTCGGGAATTTGTCACGGGTGTGCTGTTCGTGCCTGCTGGCTTTACGCTGCTCTGGATGACTTTTTTCGGTAACAGCGCTATCTGGCTGATTATGCAGAAAGGTGCAAGCGATCTGGCACAGACCGTGCAGTCTGATCAGACGCTGGCGCTCTTTAATTTCCTTGAGCACTTTCCGTTCAGCTCCGTACTGTCGTTCATCGCTATGGCGATGGTTGTGGTTTTCTTTGTCACCTCAGCTGACTCCGGTGCGATGGTCGTGGATACGCTGGCATCAGGTGGTACAGATAAAACGCCGGTCTGGCAACGTATTTTCTGGGCAGCTCTGATGGGTGTTGTGGCCGTAACGTTGCTGCTTGCAGGTGGCATGAAGGCGCTTCAGACTGTGACCATTGCCAGCGCACTGCCGTTTGCCATCATTCTCATGATGTCGATTTACGGCCTGTTTAAAGCGCTACGAGTTGATGTGTGGAAGCGTGAAAGCAAGCAGATAGCGACCATTGCGCCCACGGCGGCGCGAAATCCCATTACCTGGCAGCGTCGGCTGCGCAACATAGCCTACTTTCCGAAACGCTCACACGTGAAGCGTTTTATGACCGAGGTCATCTATCCTGCGATGGAAATGGTGGAACAGGAGCTGGCAAAACAGAATACTGCTTCGCACACGAATGATGACGCTGACGACAGGATCCATTTCGAGGTAGATCTTGGTAACGAGCTCAATTTTGTTTATGAGGTACGTCTGCGTTCATATATGCAGCCGGCCTTTGCCCTCGCTGGCATGTCGGGTAACGACAAGGATGAAAAACATCGTTATTACCGCGCTGAGGTGTATCTTAAAGAAGGTGGACAGGATTATGACATTATGGGATGGACACAGGAGCAGATCATACACGATATTCTCGACCAGTATGAGAAGCACCTACACTTCCTGCATGTTGTACGCTAACAGTTATTAAGCAGTGAACGCCTGAAAGAGGCACTCAACATCTCTTTCAGGCTAACTGATGCCATCTAATCAGGCGTACCGCTGTCCCCAAAATCTTCAAAAGAAACGAGAGCAAAGAATTAACACCGGATAGATCTCAAGTAGCACCATCAGCATTACTTCAAACATAAGGTATATAGCTGGGTTGCTAAGTGCGCAAAACGTCAAAGTAGTCTCGCCAAAACCCAGTCCCGTGTTGTTCAGGCAAGCAGCGACACACTGCCTGACGTAATGCGTGTCCGGAATTTCATGCAATTTGCTCCGGGCGACGGGCTGAGCCAGCTATAACAAGAAAAATCATCCCGGCCAGTGCCGAGAGCAATGAACCTGACAACACGCCTATCTTCAGTTCGCTCTGCAGAACGTCATTATCCGGATACGCGAGCCCACCGATGAACAGACTCATGGTGAAACCAATTCCGCAAAGGATAGCCACACCATAGAACTGAGCTGCGGTAGCGCCTTCCGGTATACGCGCCAGGCCTGTGCTGATAAGTAACCAGGAAACCAGCGCAACACCCAGCTGTTTGCCAGCGAAAAGCCCGGCAGCAATGCCCACCGGCAACGGGGACAGAAGTTGTTCAACTGATAACCCATGCAGACTGACCCCGGCATTCACAAAGCCAAAGACGGGGACGATTAAGAACGCTACCCAGGGGGAGAACGTCACTTCAAGGCGGCTCAGGGGAGAAAATTGCCCGTGTGTACGCCCGGTATGCGGAATGCATAGCGCAAGAATAACTCCTGCAACGGTGGCATGTACGCCGGAACTGTAAACGAAATACCAGAGCAGCCCTCCTGCAGCGAGATAGAGAGGCAGCGATTTAACACCCAAACGATTCATGATGATAAGACAAAGCGTGACGATTCCTGCGCCAGTGAGCATTTCCAGGTTTAAACCATGGGTGTAGAAAGCTGCAATAATGACTACCGCCCCCAGGTCGTCAATAATCGCCAGTGCCGCCAGGAAGACCTTCAGGGAGGCGGGGACTTTATCACCCAGCATCGCCAGCACCCCCAGCGAAAATGCAATGTCTGTGGCTGAGGGAATGGCCCATCCATTCAGTGCCTGGGGATTATTGCGGTTAAAAAAAATAAAGAAGGCTGCAGGTACAAGCATTCCTCCCAGTGCAGCGGCTCCAGGCAACAGGCGCTGGCTCCAACTCGATAGTTTCCCTGAGAGCAGTTCACGCTTAATTTCGAGGCCAACCAGCAGGAAAAAAACACTCATGAGCACATCGTTTACGACTTTTTCAACCGGCAGACCAAACAGCGATGCATGAACAAAATGTTGATAATTTTCTGCTAATGCGCTGTTCGCAAGAGCAATAGCCAGCAAAGAGACAATTATTAACAGAAGGCCGGGAGCCACAGGAGAGTGAAGTAATTTTTTCATAAAAATCTATTATCAGGATGAGAAAAAAATCGCACCTTATCACTCATTCCATCTCCGGGCCATCCTCATTCCTTGCGGTCATGAGTCCCAGGCAGTCTGACCCAATGAACTGAGTAGAGTAATACGTGTTAAGCGTTCCACTGTCTCTTAGCCATTACTTTGAGATTACCGGATAATAAAATTAAGCCCAGAGATTTATAGTTGCTTACCCCCCGTTCAGGCGCAGCGGAATTCGAGTTTAGCTGTGAAGACGGCTTTGAAGCTGCATTACTGATGAACAGGGTTACAGGTGCAAAGATGAGCGAAAAAAACCATCTGTCATCACAAAAGTTTCTTGGCTAGAGAATACAAACAGGGACGTCGATAATGTCATTGCTTTGTGGTCGGGAGTACACTCAAAAAACAGATAGAAATAACAAACCTAAACAATTCACTTTGTTCATAGTCACGGGATTTACAGTAAGGAAACAAAGAGATTTATGTGCTTGAAAATTCTTATGGAAGAATCATCATTATTGATGATACCGCTCTGACGCTGCTGAATGTTGACACTGACATCAGTGCCGCAACTCTTTCTGCTCTGCAGACCTGAGACAGATGTTTGACACTGACGAAGCCCGTCCTAAGTTAATTGATCAGCCCATTATGTTTACGTGCAAACTTTTTAGCGGTGCTGTTCATTCTGATAATGGTATATCAGAAAAAAGCCGTCCGGCACCTCATTGCCTTCATCGATCAGCAGAAAGTGAGCGCGCCTGAATGCCCTCAGACAGAAAAGCATCTCCTGTTCTGCCTGGCATCTTCAGCGAAATCCGCGACTCAGCATCTGCACTGCCCATTCACAACCCGCCCTGACACGCCAGTCACGTCTCTCGTTGCCAAGACGCTCAAAAGCGCGTATCAAATCGCCTTTCCGGTAGCCGGATTTTTTGAGCAACCGGAGGACAATACACCCGATCAGTTCGTAAGCTTTCTGGCTGCTGTCCTTTCCGGACCTCATTAAGCCTCCGTAAAGCAAATGTCTTAGAGTATAGCATCCTGAGCAAGGTGGTCCGGCAAGGTCTGGCGGACCACTTCGGGAATAAATCGGTACAAAATGAATCTCTATCCATAGAGCTGATTCCAGGTTTCGGCTGGCACTCCACCTCCCTCGTGGCCTGTGACGCAGACCAGTGAACTATTTATCATCGCAAACGCGTCCCGTGATTATAAGGTCTTAGGCGAGAGGTCGCCGGTGTCGGTTTTGACTTAGAGAAGGCGGTGGGCGACCGCAGATTGACGATAACACTGAGTACGGCGCCCAGCAGTAAGACCCCTAGCGCAGCTTGAAGGCTGCTGCGTTCGGCCTCAGTCATGAGCAGCAGAGTACCGTGTCGCAGCTGCCAACGGGCTTTATCCAGACTTCCGGCGGCATGCGCGTGGCCAGACACCCAGACGTTGGTGACCGATGATCCCCGTCACGTTGCAGTGACACAGCCAGTCTGGCCCCTGCGCCGATCAACCAGACCCTTGGCCGCTGACATTGCAGGCAGCAGAAGACCTGGTTCACAAAAGACAAAACACGTCTCGCGGTTTGCTTTGCCCAGCCACCAGGCACAGGCTTCCCGGTGGGTGGCATTAAGCAGTGCGCCAACACCACCGCATTTCAGATGGCATCGCTGTAAGGATTGATGTGATCAAAATCGTTTATCATGTGCATCTCCACAGAAAAGGAAGTATTAGAGGCAAAACTTGAATAAGGCCAGACATACCCCAGTTAAAGAGCTATATCAGGCGTCATGAGCCCACAAAGGGACGACTGGGAAAGGTGGAACGCCATCACCTATAAATTCACCTCAAAGCAACGATTTGGAAAAGTCAGCAGGCTTACAAATTTCTTTATAAGTATGCTTTTGGTTAGACCTGAGTCGGTGTTTACCGGACTTTACCCCTGATGCAACAGAAGTAGGCGTACGGCGCGATAAAATAGCCATCTATCAACAGCCTCCGAAAGCAGACCTGCGTCGGAAGGTTTTAAAGGCCAGACAAAACGTGCGTAAATAATCATTTTGTGAATATCTGCAATGAAGTTTTCTTTTCACAGTCATTCAGGGAGGCAGAATGCCACAGTTCATGAATCAAGCTAAAAAAAAGATCTCGGGGGTTGTTAGTAAATTTATCATCTCGCCAGCCGCAGGTGGCATCATTCTCATTCTTGCTTCCGCAGCGGCTGTCACTGTAGCTAACTCACCCCTGAGTGAAAGATATGAAGCCGCACTGAAATTCAACGCAGCCGGGCTGTCTGTCGAACACTGGGTTAACGACGGCCTGATGGCCATTTTTTTTCTTTTTGTCGGTCTGGAAATAAAGCGGGAACTTCTTGCAGGTCAACTGGCTACCTGGAGCCAGCGCGCATTACCGGGTTTTGCCGCGCTGGGCGGACTGGCCTTGCCCGCGCTGATATATGCCGGATTCAATAGCGGCAACGAGGAAATGCTTCGCGGATGGGCTATACCGGCAGCAACAGATATTGCTTTTGCGCTCGGGGTTCTGACGTTACTGGGCAAGCGGGTTCCAGCATCACTGAAGATTTTTCTTTCTGCGCTGGCCATTCTTGATGACATGGGTGCGGTGGCAATTATTGCCATTTTTTATACCAGCCATATCTCTCTCATAATGCTGGGCGGTACGGCAGTGACTGCATTGTTGATGTTTATGATGAACCGATGTGGCGTAAAAAGTCTGGTTCCTTATCTTTTGGCAGGCTTAGTGATGTGGTTTTTTATGCTGCAGTCGGGAGTCCATGCCACTGTAGCCGGTATACTGATGGCGCTTTTTATCCCACTGAGAACAGGCAGTACACATGAATCACCTCTGGAGCGGCTTGAACATGGTCTGGAACCTTGGGTAGTTTTTCTCATTCTCCCTGTGTTTGGCTTTGCCAATGCTGGCGTGTCATTTGCAGGCCTGACCACTGACGACCTCCTGTCCCCCGTTCCCGTTGGTGTCGCTGCAGGGCTTTTTTTTGGCAAGCAGGCAGGTGTGTTCGGCCTTTCACTACTTGCCATCAGTACAGGGCTGGCTAAAAAACCGGAAAAAAGCTCGTGGCTGCAAATATACGGCGTATCTGTTCTGTGCGGGATTGGATTCACCATGAGCCTTTTCATCGGCAATCTTGCTTTTGCAGGAAGTCCGCTGCTTGTTGATGAAGTAAAAGTCGGCGTACTTGCTGGCTCCATAGTCTCAGCAGCAGCAGGGGCGCTAATACTTTTGCTTAAGCGTCAGCAGTAAACTGAAACCAGCTGCATGAAGCTCTGGCGCATTGTCGGTGTGACAGAGAAACTAACGAAGTTCACTCTGTTAACGCGCGGGCACAGTGGCTATCTGACAGATCACTACAGCGAAAGGAAGAAAGTGCCATGGAGCTGTCTGAGCGTATTAATCAGTGCAGTATATAAAAAAAGCCGGCATCTGCCGGCTTCTGTTTTTGCGTCTCTCTTCCTGTCAGCAGCACGCTGAAATTCAGTGGCTGATCCGGTTTCCATGTTCATCAATAACTTTTTCGCCGTCCTCTTTTGTAAATGCTCCCTTCTGCGGGTCAGGCAGAATGTCCAGAACCGCTTCAGACGGACGGCAGAGCCTTGTGCCGAGCGGCGTTACGACCACCGGGCGGTTTATGAGGATGGGGTGAGTCAGCATCGTATTCAGCAGTTCATCATCGCTGAACCGGTCTGCTGCCAGCCCCATCTGCTCATACGGATCTGTATTTTTACGCAGCAGCGTGCGTGCGCTGATACCCATATCAGCTATCAGCTTTTTAAGCTCGTCGCGGGATGGTGGTGTCTCCAGATATAAAATCACTGCTGGATCCACGCCACTGTTGCGGATAAGCGCCAGAGTATTACGGGACGTTCCGCAGGCCGGGTTGTGGTAAATAGTGATATCAGTCATAAACGCTACTCTGTTACGGAGCTGCGCAGACGCAGGCCCGGGGTTAAGGTTATACAGACAGGCGCAGGGCCAGCGCGGCCAGCGTCACAAACAGCACCGGCAGGGTCATCACAATGCCCACCCGGAAGTAGTAGCCCCAGCTGACAGTAATGTTTTTCTGCGACAGCACGTGCAGCCACAGCAGAGTAGCCAGACTGCCGATGGGTGTGATTTTCGGGCCGAGATCGCAGCCGATGATGTTGGCGTAAATCATTGCCTCCTTCACCGCGCCCTGAGCCGTGCTGCCATCAATGGACAGGGCACCGACCAGGACGGTGGGCATGTTGTTCATCACCGATGACAGAAAGGCCGTCAGAACACCGGTGCCAAGCGTGGCGCCCCAGACGCCATGCTCGGCAAACCGGTTCAGGATGGCTGAGAGGTAATCCGTCAGTCCGGCGTTGCGCAGTCCGTACACCACGAGATACATCCCGAGCGAGAAAATGACGATCTGCCAGGGTGCGCCTTTCAGCACTTTACGGGTGTCAATTACGTGCCCTTTCCGGGCAACAAGCCACAGAATAAATGCCGCCACCGCTGCCACCAGACTGACCGGAACGCCGAGCGGTTCCAGGGCAAAAAAACCTGCCAGCAGCAGGAGCAGGACCAGCCATCCAGCTTTAAAGGTTCGCATGTCACGAATGGCTTCCCGTGGCACCTTTAGTTTCGCCAAATCATAAGTGACCGGGAGGTCTTTACGGAAAAAGAGGTGAAGCATAACCAGCGTGGCCGCCACGGACGCGATATTTACCGGCACCATGACAGACGCATATTTGCTGAACCCCAGCCTAAAAAAGTCCGCCGTCACGATGTTCACCAGGTTCGATACGATGAGCGGCAGGCTGGATGTGTCCGCGATGAAGCCTGCCCCCATGACAAACGCCAGCGTGGCACCGCGACTGAAGCCCAGTGCCAGCAGCATGGCAATCACGATGGGCGTCAGGATAAGTGCCGCCCCGTCGTTGGCGAACAGCGCCGCCACGGCGGCGCCCAGTAGAATAATATACGTGAACAGCAGTCGGCCTTTACCACCTCCCCAGCGGGAAACGTGCAAAGCCGCCCACTCGAAAAAACCGGCTTCATCGAGCAGCAGACTGATGATAATAACCGCAATAAACGTGGCCGTGGCGTTCCAGACTATCTGCCACACGACCGGAATATCAGCAATTTGTACGACACCTGTCATCATCGCAATCGCGGCCCCTGAAACCGCACTCCAGCCAATGCTGAGCTTACCCGGTTGCCAGATAATCATTATCAGCGTCAGGACGAATATAGCGCCTGCCAGAATCATACTGCCTCCTTTAAACATAGAGCCTAAAGCTGGGCAAAAAGCAGCTCTGACTACAGGTATGAAAAATCGTATATGTCTGGATAAATTTTAAATGCACACAGGTTTGCCGTTGGTGGTCGCGTTATTCCTTTCAGCCTGCTGGCTGAGTTGCATAATGTCATCGCGCTGACAGAGGTAAGCCTGCTCAATCACAGCAGCAGCCCATGCAGGCATGTGTGGTGACAACCGATAAAAAATCCACTTGCCGTCACGCCTGTCGATAAGCAGGCCGGCGTCTCTGAGCAACGCCAGATGCCGGGAAATTTTAGGCTGACTTTCTTTCAGTATGGAAGTGAGTTCACAGACGCAAAGCTCTCCTTTTTCGCGCAACAGCAGCACCAGACAGAGTCGTGTTTCATCAGAGAGATTTTTGAAAAGCTGAAGAGGCGGAAACTGAGGCATGATGACTCCTAGGTACGGAATTGAAGATATTCTGACTGCCTGCGATTTTTGAGTCAATAACACATTCGTTAATTCATATGTGTTTATCAAGACTTGGCTCATTTTATGACAATTCGTTCTCGGTATGCCTGCACAGGTAAACCAGAAGAATGCAATCAATGTTCAAACACACAATTTCCGCTTTGTGTCAGAAGCGGGCATTGCTAACACCGGGATGTGTTAATCTGTGGGAAGCAGGTCAGAGCCACTTAAAACCGAAATTGTGGGCTTAATATAGCCTTTTAATTCGCACAAGCATGCTGATGTTCTATTAATCATATATGTCTTATCAACTAATAAAATGTACGTTTGATAATGTTAAAAGAGTTCCTCACATTGGTTAATGAAGATAGCTTTGCTAAAATTTAACACAACAGCTATTCTCGCAAGCCAGCCGCTAAGAGAACGAGTGTTCACTCAGGATTTATATAATTTTATGTCAAAATTTGTCCCAGCAGAAATTTCCAACTTTATAGTAATTACGATATGGGCGGTCGTTTATTACCTGTCTGGGGTGCTGTCGCTGCGATTTGACGATCCTCAGTTGCACATATCTGTCGTATGGTTTCCTGCTGGCGTCGCCACTGCGGCGTTTTTAAATTCGCGCTGGCGACTATGGCCAGCGCTGTGTGTTTTGTTTGTTGTGCTTGATGTGATTCTGGACAAACCTTCGTTCAGCAGGCTGCCGACCGAGACGTTTTACGCCATTCTTGATCTGCCTTCTTCGCTGATAATTGCGTGGATAGTGAAACGTTTTTCCCGGCCCGGTGATGATTTAAATATTATTATGTTGTGGTTCGCCTCAACCATTATCATCAGCTTTCTGGATGCCGTGCTTTTCGGTATCGGACTCTCATTAGCAGGAAAAAACAGCTTCTCCGATCTGTTCTGGACCGGTTTTATTGCCGATATGACCGGCATTTTCCTGGCCACCACCATTATTATGGGCTTTGCTAACAGCCGCCTTACCACAGCCGTACAGATTTCCATCAAAACACTTCTGTCAGGCTTAACGCTGCTTGCCGCGCTTGTGGCACTGTCTTTGTGGATATTCAGTGGCGGTGTTAAAGAATTTAGTATCGCTAATACGATCACCCACGATGAAAGCCTGATTTTCGCTTTCAGTTGCCTCCCGATTATTCTTGCCGCTTTTTTAACGCTCTTCTGGGGTAATCGTGGCGGATCGATAGCGTTATTAACGTTGTCAGGTTGCGTTATCTATTATGCCGATAAGGGCGTGGGGCCGTTCTTTCTCAAGGGATTACATACCGGTGAACCCCTGCTCCTTGTGCAGTGCTATTTAAGCGCCAGTGCGTTGCTGCTGGTTTTTTTACGGGTAGTGACGCGAAATATTTACCGCTTCAATTCAGAAACCGACGCACGACTCAATTTACAGGCCATTTACCAGCTAAACCTCACAGAGGGCACGCTCTGCTGGGAAAACCTTTCTGGTGAACTTGCTGCGCTTCCTCGCGAGATCCTTGAAAAGAAAGAGGCAATACTGGCGCAATTGCATCCAGAGGATAAACAACGCCTCGCCGGACACTGGCAGGCCATTCCACGTCAGCAAACGCTTCCTGCGATTCAATTCAGATTGCAATACGGAAATGGGCAATGGCTGCACGTTACTGATAACGGAGCCCTGATGTTCGAGCGTCAGGGATCGCTGTTCATACTGGGTAACTGGTCGGTTTCCACCTGACTTTTCAGCGCATTTAGGAGAGGGATAGATTGATACAGATAGCCTTGTTGCTACTGGGTACGGCATATATTAAGCGAAATGCCCGATACCTTTCGGTTGCCGCAACCCTGTGGTTTATCACAGGTATATTACTTTTCATCGATGGTCTTGACCTTCACTCCTACTTCCCATTACAGATCTTTGGCTATATTCTGCTGCTGGAAAGCATGCTTACACTTTGTGTTGCGACCAGCGCTGTCGGAACAAAAAAGAGCATTCTTTTTTTCAAAGGCGGCATATTTTTATTCGTATCACTGATTATCATCGTTAATCAGGAATACAGTAATGTCCTGCTGGCTGTCATTTTTGGTTTTACTTTTTTTATCATCGGCTTCTTCACCAGCTTTTCCTCTTTTATTGTGCGCTTTCCCCGCTGGAAGCTGACGCTTGTTTATGGCCTGGGATTAATTTCCTTTTCGTTCTTCCTGCTCAGTCACCATGATGCGACCGTATCATTCTTTATTGGTTTTCAGATGGTCACCAGTGGGTTAAGCACCCTTGGCATCGCCAGGAAGGCGATGCGGATGAAAAGAGGTACGTCTATTTTTCAGCTGATTCAACCCGGCGACGTACTGCTGAGTAGCTCCCCTTTAATCCAGGAACAAGAACTGACCGCCCCCCATCCGGTGCCGACGTCTGCTGCAGCGCGCGCACTGATTGTGCACGTATGGACGCCTGAAGAAACCACCGAAGCCAGGCCTGTTTCGCGCCCTGTCATTAACCGTTATATCGCCGCCGTGGACGAAAATGGTGTTATCTCAACCGGCCACGCGGCGCTTGAAGTGGCTGATTATCTCTACATCAGCCTTTATCCTGCCGAGGAGATTGATCGATCCCCTTCGGAGTTTTTGCGCACGCTTAAGGCCACCCGAGATAATGATGTGGCAGGGCGCTTTCTGCCAGACTACGCCACAGAATCCTCAGAATGGTGTCATTCTGTACGTCAAATCGAGTTTAAAAAATTCAGCCTGCGGAAACTGAATCACTTCTGGGAATCTTATCGCCGCAATAACACCTACAACCTGACTTATCGTAACTGCTCAAGTAGTGTTGCCTATGCTCTTGAAGCCGCCCTGGATGGTGCGCTGGCACATGAGCGAAAACTGAGCGACCTGCTGGTGCCGGAGCTATGGATCGCTGCACAGATGCGTAAACGCGCGCAGATTATGGCCTGGACGCCTGGCCTGGTAATGGATTACAGCCGGGCATTGAATGCGCTGGTGCATCCCGTTCCTCGTCCCTGGTATCACCGTCTGCCCTGGCGCCGTGCCATAGAAAAATAACCTGCCAGCCCTGTCCGCAAACCGTTCAGGACAAAGGCGGTAACGGCTTATCAGGCTCGTCCGGGGCCATGAATACGCAGATCCACTGCGGCCATCAAACAGAAAAGGCCGCAAAGCGCGCCGACCATCAGCGGCAAGCCATTCTGGGTTGCTGACATGGCAAGGCCACACAGCAACGGCCCCAGTAGAGCCCCTGCACCCCATGCTACCGAGGCGGCGGCATATACGCCTGCGAGCTCTGCCCCACTGAATGTCGTGCCTGCCCAGGTTATTGCGACGGTATAGATCCCGACGAACAGCCCACCCCACACAAAGAGGATCAGATAAGCCGCAACCGGCCAGGATAACAACCATGGCCAGATGGCCGCTCCCACCGTGGACAACAGCGCCAGTATGACGATGAGTCGTCGGCGGTCAACGCTGTCAGCAATCATGCCAACCAAAGGCTGTAAGAGAATGGCACCCAACATCAGAACCGAAATTAATCCAACGGCATGTTGTCGATTCCAGCCATGGGACTCGGCATAAAGCGGTAAAAAATTAAGCCCGGCCACTTCGACGGCAGCATTTAACCCCGTGGCAACGATCATTAAAAAGGCGAGACGGATGCTTTTCAGAAAGCCAATAGCGTGGCTGGTTGACGAGTGATGCTGCGCTATGCCCAGCAGCTTAACCAGCACCAACGCCAGGAGAACAATGGCCGTGCCGATAAAGAAAGGAAAATTGCTCTGGCTTGCGCTAAGGGTAAGTATTAACGGGCCACAGGCAAACCCTGTTGAGATGCCGGCGGTGTACCATGCCATTGTTCTTGCCCTTGCCTGCTCAACGGTCGCGTCATTGATCCAGGTTTCTGTGAGTACCATTATAATCTCACTGAAAATGCCCAAAGCAAACCGAAGTCCGAACCAGTAAAAAAAAGGCAAAAAGGTAAAAAGCAACATAATGACGGCCACAGCAGCAAGCGAAGTACCCAACAACAGCCTTGGACGGAGGCGCTGAAAGAGTCGAGGTATAAATGGTGCGACAGCAAAAACGCCAATCGCCTGCATCGCGGCATTGAGTCCGATATAGCTTTCGCTGAAACCATTATCCTGTAATCGAGTTGCGATCAATGGTGCGCTAAGTCCGTAAGTCAGGCCAAAGATTGCCACACAAATAATGATAGAAATGAGATCTTTTTTGTTCATTATGCTCCAGTTCCCTAAAAAAATCGCCCATCTGATATTCCAATGTTTTTTGGAAAAACAGTTCAATCAATCAAACATGTAACCTTTAGTCAAAAGGTTAGACAAAAAATCAAAATTAAAACATCTGAATTATGAAATTCTCATCAATTTGTAGAAAAAAATTGAAAGCACAATATAAAAAAAGACCTATCTCGTTTATGTATAGAATGAAAAAAAGATAAGATCTTTATTGATAAAAATCTTAAAAAACGTTTAAAAAATTATACTCGTCGAAAATAAAATTTATGTCATTGTTATTAATGTATAAAAGAAAAAACAGGGAGAAACAATAAATTTTTGATAGGTATTAGCTATCGTAAAAACTTAATTGATAGAAAGTGGCAGTGACCTGCTCCCCGTTGATTGACACACCGCGATGTTAGTAATGTCTTTATAAGCCACATGAGGACATCCCCATTTAAGAAGCGTTTTTCCGAGAAACAGAACATCAGTATTCTCCGCGAGGCTGAAGCCGGGGTTTCTGCCCGTGAACTCTGCCGTAAGCATGCCATTTCTGACGCCACCTTTTACACCCGGCGCAAGAAGTACTGCGGTATGGAGGTACCTGAGGTCAAGCGCCTAAAGTCGCTTGAGGAAGAGAACGTCAGATTCAAGAAGCTTGCCGAAGCCATGCTGGATAATAAGGCACTTCAGGTAGCTCTGGGGCGAAAGTATTGACGACAGGCCAGAAGCGGGAAGCCGTTGAGTTTATGTGTGATGCGATCGGTCTGTCGCAACGTCGTGCCTGCAGCCTTACAGGTTTGTCTCTGTCGACCTGCCGCTACGAGGCTCAGTGTCCGGTGGCTGATGCGCATTTATCAGGGCGCATCACTGAGCTGGCACTTGAGCGCAGGCATCTTGGCTACCGGCGTATCTGGCAATTACTGCGCCGTGAAGGCCTGCTGGTTAATCACAAGTGCGTGTACCATCTTTATCATCTCAGCGGGCTGGGCGTAAACGCAGACGACGTCGTAAAGAACTGGCAACGGAACGTCTGCCGCTGCTCCGCCCGGCAGCGCACAACCTGACCTGGTTGATGGGTTTCGTCATGGAAACGCTGGCCACCGGTCGCAGGATAAAGTGCCTGACCTGCGTGAATGACTTCACGAAGGAATGCCTGACGATCACTGTTGCCTTTAGGATTTCAGGTGTTCAGGTCACGCGCATTCTGGACAGTATTGCACTGTTTCGAGGCTTTCCGGCGACAAAAAGAACTGATCAGGACCCGGAATTTATCTGCCGCGCACTCGATCAATGGGCCTTTGAGCATGGCGTGGAGCTTCAGCTTATCCAGCCCGGCAAGCCGATACAGAACGGATTTATTGAGAGTTTTAATGGACGCTTTCGCGATGAATGTCTGAATGAACACTGGTTCAGTGACTTCAGTCATGCCAGGAAAACCATCAGTGAATGGCGTCAGGATTATGATGAGTGCCACCCGCACTCCGAGCTCAATTATCAGACGCCGTCTGAATTTGAGGCGGCCTAGAGAAAGAGTAATTCTGATAATGAAGGATCCGACATTCCCAAGTGAGCGTTGTATCTAATCTTGGTGGCAGATCAAGGGATGCTTTCATGCCATCTAACTGGCAACGATTTCAATCAACCTTACCAGCAATCCGATCAAATAAGACCTCAGGATCTATAGTTTGAGTTCTGGTGCGCATCAGTGAAAGTTGTCTGAAGTGCGGGCTGCCATGCGCAATAACAGGCAAAAGTGCAGCGCCAATTGCAGGGGCCATAGCCCCAAGACGTGCACTTTCTAACCGCGACGTGTCTCTTGTTTTTCGGGCAGAGACAGAAGGAAGTAATGGATAGGTGCGATCAACCAGCGAGGAAAACAGCGCTGAAGGAAGATAGCCCCCAATCAAAATTTTCTGCGGATCGAACATGTTTTCAATGACTGAAATAAGGAGACGTAACCGCTTACTGTTGCATTCCAGCCACGACATCAGCTGACTGTCTCGTTGAACGTACAATTTTTCAAGATAGCCGGGCTTTTCTACCGCATTCAGGTCAACGTTCAACGTGGTTGCCAGTTCCTCTAATGAGAAAGGGGGAATATCGCGGGGGCACTTCGTTAACTCAGGTGGCCAGCAGATCATCCCAATCTCACCCGCATTGTTAAACGCCCCCTGAAACGGCAGACCGTCGACAATGATTCCGGCACCCAGTCCGTGACCGACGAAGATATAGACGTAATGCGTCAGTCCACTGGCAGCCCCCGCATGGCGTTCTGCTATCGCAGCGGCTGTCGCATCATTCTCAACAATAACCGGTATCTCACAGCGCGCTTCAAGCCTTTCGGCGACGGGAATCTGGCTCCACGACTGCCAACCCGGTGCACCAACGTACTCCTCGTATCCGGCCTCCTGCAGGGTCGGCATCGCGATGCCGGTTCCCCACACAGGTATCCCCTCACACTTCAGCGTCAGATCGGCAATGACGTGGGCGATGGTGTCGAGGCTCGCTTCAGGATTATTCCACTCCATTGGCGCGTGCAGGCTGGCTAACGCATTTGCGGCAAGGTCACAGGCGACAGCAGTAATCCCTTTCCGATCAAGATGTATTCCTAAAGCACAACCTGCGCGATGGTTAAGCCGCAACAACTTTTGCGGGGCACCGCGTCGGTGTTGCAGGCGCCCTTCCTCACTGACCAGCCCACGCTCAAGCAAATCCTTTGTGATGTTAGTAATAGTTTGAGGCTGGAGTCCTGTTGCGTTGACCAGGTCCGATCGCGACAGCACACCAGCAGTACGAATCAGATCAAAAACCAGCCTGCGATTATAGCGGCCTGAAAAGGCATGGTTATTACCCGGGTATGCCACAGTGCTTTCGCCTTTGTTAAATCCATTAAATGGATAATAGAATGGAGAGCCTAATCACGTCCAGCGCTCAATTTTTTAAAAAAATCGATTTTTGTCATATAAAAATCATAAAAGCCCCGTTTAATTGCCCACATTCACGATTTAATTAAACCATTAACTGGATTTAAATGCAGGAGTTTGCCGACAATGAGTAAGGTGTTTTATTCCCTGGTTGCGTTAACCGTCAGCGCGTTATTAATGACGGGCACCGCCAGTTCTTCTGAGTTGGTGATTTACACGGCTCACGGTGAAACGACGACATCACCTGTCCTTGAGATGTTTAAAAAAGTGCATCCGGAAATTAACATCACACTGGTCAGAGGCGGTACTGGCGAAGTGGTCGAAAGGCTGCGCGCCGAAGCAGGCAACCCTTCAGCGGATCTCATGTGGGGAGGCCCCACCCAGATTTATGATGAAAATGCAGCTCTGTTCCAGCCTTATGAGAGCAAAACAGACAGTGCAATGGTCACCACAGATCCACGTCATATCTGGCATCCTTTTACCCTTCTTCTGCAACCCATCATCGTGAGTACGAAGCGTGTCCCTTCAACAGAAATGCCGTCCTCGCAGGCCGATATGGTAACAGGAAAATGGCGAAAACAGGGGACATTGATCATCCCCGATCCGGCCCGTTCGGGAACCGGTTATACCCTGATATCGGCGCTTGCCGGACAGTTTGGTTGGCCGTTTATCAGCAATCTGGTCAAAGGTGCACGGATCGCAGCAGGCTCCGATGATGCCTTCAACGCCGTCCGTGATGGCGAAGCCGCGGCAGGCTGGATAAACGAAGATTTGGGCGCTAAATGGAAAGCCAACGGACTGCCGGTCAGCATTGTTTATCCCACTGATGCGGTGACCGGTCAGATTGATGCACAGGCTGTCGTTCAGGGCGCTCCTCATCCCAATCAGGCCAAACTGTTTATCGACTTTCTCGGACAGAAAGACACGCATGAAAAAGTCAGGGATCTCACGATACGTCGTTCAGCCCGCTCAGATGTCGCACCTCCCGCTGTGCTTCCCGAACTGAGCACGCTCAACATTATCTCGCCACAGGATCCTAAACAGGTTGTCGTTGCACGTTTTCAGGCGGCGTTACCAAAATGAAAGGGCTTCGTGATTCATGGCGCTGGTTCACCGTCCTTATGCTGCTGTTCTGTGGAATAACCATCCTCTGGCCTCAGGCTCGCCTGCTCAGCGCATCATTGCTGAGCGACAGTGGCAAATTTACCCTTGTGAGTCGGGCTGGAGGGCTTGACGCCGTTCCGGAAATGACACGCGACTATACGCTGAAAACGGATAAGGATGGCGTGACGGTGACAAAACGTGGTGATGAACCACTGCGTTTTATCGCCTCTGGCACAGATAAAATAGTGATTCACAGTACATTGCCGCTCAGCGTTACCTCTGCAAGCCGCGGAGAAATGCATTTAGGCGTAGGTAGCGACACTTTACTCCTGACTCAGCAAGCGCCGCGAAGCCTTTTCAGTCAAACAGCGACAAAACCGCTGACGGCTACCTTGCAGCCAAACGGTACAGTCATTCTCGGGCACGCGACGAATGCCTTTATCACAGCAGAAAATCCGACGCTGACCTATACGCTTAGCCATTATTTTGCCTTTTTGGCCACCAGTGAAACGCTGTACGCTACCCTGAACAGCCTGATGATTTCCTTTTTTGCCACGACGCTCGCCGCGTTAATTGGCGTTTCGCTGGCCTATATGATCGCGCGCTTCAGAATTGCAGGCGCCAACGCGCTTGTTTTCATGGTGACAATGGCATCGGTTTCTCCCCCTTTCCTTGGTGCCTATGCCTGGCGGCTTCTGCTAGGACGAAACGGGATTGTGACGACGTTGCTGGACTTGCAGACGTCAATTGTGGGCATTTATGGGGTCATTTGGGTTATTACCTGGCTGGTTTTTCCGGTTATATTTCTGCTCAGTTACAGCGCCTTTCGGCAACTGGATGCGTCCCATATTGAGGCAGCTGAGTCTCTGGGCGCATCCCCCTTACGTGCCCGCTTGACAGTGGAAATTCCGTTAGCCATGCCGGGAATCGTGACAGGGCTCTATCTGGCGATGATGGCGGCCCTGTCAGACTTCGGCACACCGCGCATCATTGGTCTTGATTTGAATGTCTTACCTGTACTGATCTATAACGCGTTTCTGAGTGAAGCGGGAAGAAACCCTGCACTGGCGGCCACGGGTTCAGTGGTTCTGGTCGCTATTTCCAGCCTTTTTCTTATGATGCAGCAGCTCTATCTTTCACGTCGTGGCTATGCTGCCGTTTCATCACGGCGTCCCGAACAACGCGAACTTTCCCGTGCAGGTCACTGCCTGACCCTTATCCTGAGCGGCTGTGTTCTGCTGCTGGCCTTTGTCCCGCACATCACTGTGCTGGTTACCAGCTTTGTTAAATGGCGTGTGGGCCTGCCAACGCTGACTCCCACGTTGGCTAACTATGTAACCATGTGGAAAAACGGGTTGATGCCCGCATGGGTCACGCTGTCACTAGGTCTTTCGGGCACGCTGGTTGCCTTTGCCGGGGGACTGGGCGTGGCTTACGTTCTGGTGCGTAAACGCTACACATTCCTTGCGCCTTCGCTTAGCGATCTTGTCATGTTGCCTTATGTTATTCCTGGAACCGTGCTGGGCATCGGACTGATCCTGATTTTCAATCAGGCACCTCTGCAGTTCACCGGGACGTGGTTTATTCTGGCACTGGCTTACGTCATCCGAAACCTGCCCTTTACCGTTAAAGCGTCTGAAGCCGCACTCCGCCAGGTTCATCCTGCTCTCGACGAAGCCGCCATCAGTTTAGGTGCCAGACCCGCTCGCGTGTTTCTAACCATCACGGCCCCGCTAATGCTGGCCGGGGCACTCACTGGTGCGACGCTGACGTTTTTACATATCGTCACTGAACTGTCTTCGACAATCGTCCTCTATCGTCCGCCCTGGAAGCCCATAACGGCCGTGATATTTGAAAACACGCTGGTCGATGCCGATTTTGGCATTTCTGCAGCCCAGACGATTTTGCTGATGCTGATTATCTATGTGCCACTTTATGCCGTTGTCCGTTACGGGCAGTCGGAGAGGAACAATTATGTCTGACATTCATCACGACGCAGCATCGCGGCGAGGCTGTGAGGTGACTATTCAGTCTGTGTCAAAACGCTATAGCACGCATCTTGTTCTGGATGATGTCTCAATGACGATCCGACCGGGCGAGTTCTTTACGTTGCTGGGCCCGTCAGGCTGCGGTAAAACGACCTTACTTCGTTCAGTGGCAGGCTTTCACGCGATTAACAGCGGTCACATCTTATTTGACGGCGTCGACGTGTCAACACGCGCCCCCTGGGACAGAAATATCGGTTTTGTCTTCCAGAACTACGCGCTGTGGCCCAATAAAACCATTTTCGATAACGTGGCTTACGGACTTAAGTTACGGAAAATCAGCAGGGAAGACATTCAAAAACGGGTTCGCCTTGCACTGGCTCAGGTGCAGCTTCGCCATGTGGAAGAACGCTATCCGGCTGAAATGAGCGGCGGCATGCAACAGCGCATCGCAATGGCCCGCGCACTTGTTATCGATCCGCCACTGTTGTTACTGGATGAGCCGATGTCCAACCTTGACGCAAAACTCCGCATCTCGTTAAGGCAGGAACTGCGCGAATTACAGCAGCGCATCGGTGTGACCGCTATTTATGTCACACACGATCAGGAAGAGGCGTTGGCGCTGTCTGACCGCATTGCCGTAATGAGGGGGGGAAAAGTCGATCAACTCGCCTGCCCGGAAGCGGTCTATTCCCGTCCCGAAACGCGCTTTGTGGCAGACTTTGTCGGTCAGGCCAACTTTATCGACGGCGTGCTGGAAGACCAGGGCTTCAGACCGGATGAAGGTCCTTTTTTAAACATCATCGTTCCGTCACGAAGAGGACGAGCAACCTTTTTCGTGCGCCCCGAAAGCGTTCACTTTTGTGAGCCGGGCACTGGCGCCTGCGACGTGACCGTCACGGATGTACGTTACATTGGCCGCGCATGGGTTCACATCTTGTCATTCAGCCCCAAGCACAGCCTCTCGGCTGAAGCCAGCGCCCCTCTGCCGCGCGGCAAGCGTGTAGGCATTACGTTTGATAACCCACGTTTTATGAAGGAGGAGGCATGACAAAAAATGACCTCGACAGACCTCGCCTTCTTCTGGCGGCGAAGCGCGCAGCCCGGGCAGGCGGTGCTGAGCTGATTAAGCGCTTTGGCAGCCTGGAAGACACCGACATCTGTAAGAAAGGCACCGCAGATTATGCTTCTGCCGCCGATCTGGCTGCAGAAAGCATCATCTTTTCGCGTCTTAACGAAGACGCGCCGGGTTTTGGTTTCCTGGGGGAAGAAACGGGGTTTACCCGCGGCCATCATTCGCAATACTGGGTCGTCGACCCGCTGGATGGCACCAGCAATTTTATCTGGGGTATCCCTTACTTTGCGGTCAGTATTGCGCTCTGCGATGACGAGGGGGAAATACTGGGCGTTGTATACGATCCGCTTCGGGAAGAGTGCTTTACCGCCATCAGAGGTCAAGGTGCCCACCTGGATGGTCTGCCGCTTCCGGATTTGACGGCGAAAACACCGGCTGAAGCACTGTGCTCGGTCTCGCTGCCTGTTCCTGGACAGTTAAAGGTAATTGACCAGACGGTACTTTTTAACGGCCTGGCGCGGCTTATGGCTGAAAGCGCAGGCGTCCGGCGACTGGGTTCGGCGGCGCTCGATCTTGCCTATGTCGCATCAGGCAGACTGGACGCGTTTTTTGAGGACGGGTTGAGTTATTACGATATCGCCGCAGGAAAATTGATTGCCCAGGAAAACGGCATTCAGGTCAGGCAATTTTCTGGCGAAGAAGCCCATGAAGGTTCGGTGATAGCAGCACGTCCTGAACTTTATGACTGGTTCCATCAACGCTTTTCATAACCCCTCTGTGAGCTATATGCATGTATATACGAAATGCGCAAAAGCGAGATGTGTCAGCTCATAGCTTTTTAAACTATTTAGCACCACATACCTCAAGTATGCATATCAGTGGAGTTCGTTTAACTTCTGACCCGATTTTGAACGGTGTCGCATATAACGGACTCAGGTATTCTTTAATGCCTATGTTGTGCCAGAAGCGTACCCCGCTAAAGCGGCCTGTACTAAATTGAGGGGAAGTGCAATAACAATGCCACCACCTTAATTAACTGCTAAAATTAACTTTCGTTTTTTCTTGAGAAATATTCTTCTATAAAAGGAAAGTGATGGCTTATTGGTCAAATTTCAACCAACATAATGCAACATGAAAATTAACATCATGTTAAACCATTTATTATCATACAACTCATTGTTTTATATTTAAAAGAATAAAAATGATGCATATTTTTCTTCACATACTGTTGAATACTGTTTAAGGATGGTTAATATAACTCAGGGTTACTTGACGAGGACACTAGTTTGGATTTCAAAAAGAATGACTTTAATGAAATATATAACCAGCCTACACCTGACATTTATATCTCACAGCTTGGAAGACTGAATTATCGGAATGATGATTTTGTCTATGGTCCGCTTTTAAAGCAAATTGAAATCTATACGAAGCAGCGTGGAGAGTGCAAAATCATTGATGTAGCTTGTAGTTATGGATTCAATGGCAGGATAGCTAAATATAGAGTTCCATACGGTAATTGGGATGAAAAACCATCTCCTTTTGCTAACAATATATGTAATGTGGTCGGTATTGATGTCTCAGACAGGGCCCTGGCATATGCGCTAAAAGAGAATTATATAGATTATCTCATATGCCAGAATCTCGAAGAGGAAGAACTTAAAGAAGAGAATTTTAATCTTCTGTCAAACACGGATCTAATTGTTGCTTCCGGTGCGTTTAGTTATGTTGGTGTTAAAACTTTTTCTAAAATTTACTCCCACCCTGAAAACAAAGCTGATTTTATTGGTTGGCCAACATGTAGCTTCGATAAGAACGAACTATTGTCTTTTCTTGAAAAAGAATTTGATCGCGTAGAAATTCATCCTGAAGTTTTTCCTATGCGAAATTTTGCGTCAAATTATGAACGTGATTCATACTTTGAAAATTTAAAAATTCACAATCCTGAATATATGAATAAGAGTCATAACGCATTGTCCGTTTTTCAAATTAATGCATATGGTAAAAGATGATGAAAAAAACACTGCCCCCTATTGGAATTAGTCATACTACCCATAGTATAGAAGATTTATACCATGAAAAACTCAAAGGGAAAAGTCAGCTTGTATTTCATCCGGCAGCTCAGCCAAATAGTTACCCTCACTTTGGGACAGTTACTTCGTTAATTAGCACTTTCGCACTTGCCAAAAAGCTTAAAGAAAATTGTGGTACAGAGTCCAAGGTTCTTTTTTGGGAGCTTGAGAACGCACCGGGCGATACGTGCGAAATTGATGGTTCTATTTTCTACAGAACGCTGGGTAAATCTCCTTGTAATGACTATGACTCTAAGTCCGAAAAGCATTTGAAAGAATTTCGCAATCTTCTAAAGATTTTTTCTGATATTTCAGGCATTCCATATAACTCTTGGAGTTATAACGATTTCCAGTCTACCCCTGAAGTAAGAGAAATAATTATTAACTTGATTGAGAGGGAGGATGAGTTAGCTACACTTCTCTGCCCTTCAGAAAAGAAATTTAAAGTAAGATTCGCCTGTCCAGTATGCGATTTCGCCGAAAAGACAGGTGGAAAGTATGCAGGTAAAAGTACAGATGGTGGCCGTATTTATGAATGCTCTTGCCCTTTACATGGTAGTTATGAAGGTCTTTTGTCTGTAAACAATACAGATCTTTTCGATATAAACACTCCTGTTAGAGCACTCGCTCGCGAAATTTATTATATATACAAGATGAAAAAGGCTGATGGACAAAACATGATGAGTGATGGTGCTGACTGGGTTCAATACGCCACCCTAAACATGGAGGCGTTAATACGTTATGGTATTCCAGTAGAAGATCACCCGCTCCGTTTTTTTTCGCCTGTAATATTAGATGAGTTTGGCGCAAAATTGGCAAAATCTGCTCAGATAGGTAGTGACCGTTATGCACACCTTCCCAAATATAACGTTGACTCCACCTGTCTTGAGCACACATTTGGAAGTGATATCTACTATCGGCTATGGAAAGAAGTCTCGGGTTGGTTAGAACACCCGCGTAAAGTTTTCAGAAATTACACCGTGAAATATTTCGAGGAATTACTGGGCCACTAATATGAATATATGTGTATTTTGCAGTTCAGGGAATGGTATCAATCCACTTTTGAGTTATGCTGCCTACGAGACAGGTAACCGTCTGGCAAAGCGAGGTGATACAATCATACATGGAGGTTCTCGGAGCGGATTAATGGGAAAGCTTACCGAAGGAGCAGAAGCTGCCGGAGGTAAAGTGATAGGCGTAACGTGTCCACAGGTTCGCCCCTCTGAACCTTTACCAGAAAGTTCACTTGAAATAATAGAAACCGACTCACTTAGCTTGAGAAAAATAGCGATGATAAATATAGCTGATGAGTTTCTCATTCTTCCAGGTGGTTTTGGGACATTAGATGAGACGTGCGAAGTCATCACACAAAAACAGTTAGGACTGATTAAGCAAACTGTAAGCTTTATAAATATCAATAACTATTGGGATAAGTTTTTTGAATTTATTAAAATAGCTGAGCGTGAAGAGATGATCATTACTGAAGGAAGAGATACATTCAGAAAATACGCCTCGCTTGATGAGTACTTCACAAAATCATGATTAATTATCTCCTTAATGGTACACTAATACTGCTATTAGGCCTTTTATGGGCATCTGAATCAGTCCTTGGCAAGTTGCTTTTAACAAATGGGGCAGGTATTTTTGATTTCCCCATAGTTCTGAACTTTGGAACTGTCACCGCTATTCTTATATTGGCATTATTAAAGAGAAATGTGAGGGTTTTGACAGATGTGAACATTAAATCCTGCATTTGGTTGCTTAGTACAGCATTGACTTTAGTATTCTTTCCATACTGCATTCTTTACTTTTCCTTGCAGCAAATGAGTCCTGCCGAAACCTCTCTTATAACAAGCTTAACGCCAGTATTTTCAATGATACTAGGCCTTATGCTCGGACAGATGAGGCTTAGTGCTTTATCTATAGTGGCACTAGCCTCTGGTGTTTTTGGGGCATCTCTATTGATAGTGCCTCAGTTAGATAGTAGCTCTGGCAATGCTTCTTCATTCTATTATGTTATCATGCTTTTAGTACCACTTTCATACGCGGCTAGCGGCTATTTTCTGAAAGCTTCTTTTCGCGCCGGAATAACGTACAACCAACTACTTCTTGCTACAAATCTTGTTTCTGGATGCTTGTTTTTAATTTTAAATGACGGATTCCCCAGCAATATACAGATTAGTAGTACAGGTATTTATTTAACAGGTGTTGTATTTAATATTGCGGCAATAGCACTAATGCTTTTTATATCAGGCCGAAGCACACCGTTTTCATTAAGTTTTTCAAATCACGCAACACTTGTTTTTTCTTTTATTTTCTCTGCTTTATTCTTTAACCAAGGAATGAACTTCGCTATATTCTTATCAGTTATCCTTATAGTTTTTAGCTCCGTCCTAACACAGGTAAAAAAATGATGATTCATTTTATTACAGGCAATTCAGAAAAATTCAAAGATGCACGGCGACATTTTGATTCCTGTGGAATTAACTTAAAACAGACCATCATGTTTGTTCCTGAGATACAGGCTGAACATGCAAATGAAGTTTGCAAAAGAAAAGCGGAGTATGTATCAGGGAGAATTAATCTCCCCTTTTTTGTGGAAGACAGTAGTTTTCATATTCCTGCCCTAAAAGAGTTCCCTGGGGTTTATGTAAAATATGTTTTAGAAACTCTTGGCACGGAAGGCTTACTCAAAGTAATGAGTGGAATAAAGAATCGTGAATGCTATTTCAGAAGTTGCATTTGCTATTACAATGAAAAAAAAGAAAAGCATGAGTTTACGTTTATCAGAGATAATCTTTATCTCACTGAAAAACCATATAGCAGCATACATGGCTGGTCACAGCTTTGGAATATAATCGGCTTAAGCGATTATGGTAAACATTTTAGTGAACTCAATCCATTGCAGGCTTCAGCACTGGAAGATAAGTGGCGAAAAGAAACTCCTTTCACCCAGCTTACTGATTTTATACGAGAGGTTAATCAAGATGACGTATAATCAAAAATATATATAAGCCAATAAATTTACAATTTTCAGTTATCACTTACGTTAGCTGAAGCAAACGTCCGCTTCTCGCTCAAAGCGGACACTGTCTGATGAAGAGCAGAAACTTGTTTCATTAACCCACACTGACGAGACTTACTGCAGGATTTTCACGTCGTACCGCGCCAGTCAGCAGCGCGGCACTCCGCTCAGAAATGCGTCCAGCCTTCGTCCCTGTTCGTTACGCCGGTGCCTGTTTCCGGCGTACTGAATTTCTGCCTTACGGGTTCAGAGGCCGCATTAACAGAAGACGTAATGGCCTGATTACCCAGACTGAATACAGATACGGCCTGAAGAAGCCGTTCGGCCTGATCTTTAAGGCTCGCAGCCGCTGAGGCAGACTCCTCGACCAGCGAGGCATTCTGTTGCGTGGTGCTGTCCATCTCCGTTACCGCAATGCCTACCTGTTCAATACCGCGGGCCTGTTCGGCGCTTGAAGAGGTGATTTCCTCCACGGTGTCAGTCAGCTTTCCGACCGCAGAGAGGATGCCTGACATTGTTTCAGAAGCGTGTACCACCAGTTTGTTACCTTCTTCGACGCTGTGCGCATTTGCCTCAATAAGCTGACGTATTTCACCGGCAGCTGTTGCACTGCGCTGCGCCAGAGACCTGACCTCACTGGCCACCACAGCAAAACCCCGGCCGTGTTCACCTGCCCGCGCAGCCTCAACCGCGGCGTTGAGCGCAAGGATATTCGTCTGGAATGCGATTCCGTCAATCACGGCGGTAATCTCGGCAATACGGCCGGAGCTTTCGCTGATGGTCTTCATGGTCCCGGTAATGGCACCTGTGGCATCGCTGCCTTTATTCGCCACATCGCGAACCCCCACTGCCAGCTGACCTGCCTGCCGTGCGTTTTCCGCATTGTTCCTGACGGTCATACCCAGCTGCGTCATGGTTGCCGCTGTCTGCTCCAGCGCACTGGCCTGCTCTTCAGTTCGTTGTGAGAGGTCAGCGTTCCCCTGCGCAATCTGGTTGCTGGCCGATGCAACACTTTCCGCATTGCTTCTTACCTGGCTGACGGTATTAATCAGGGAATCCTGCATGTCACGAATGGCTGACAGCAGTACCCCTGTCTCATCTTTATGACCAGCATGCACCGCGCCACTCAGGTCACCCAGGGCTACGCGGCGTGCAGCCTGAACAGCCTCCGTAAGCGGCCGTGTGATACTCCGGGTAATGAACAGTGCGGATATGGCGGCGAGCAGTACTGCAACAATACCTGCGGTAATAAGTATCATCAGTGCTGACGAACGGTCTGCGCGCGCCTGTGCAGCAGCGCTAATCATCCGCGCTTCCTGATGGTCCTGCAGTTGTTTCAGGGAAGCCATGAATTCCCCCTGGCTCTGATAGCGCGGACCAAAAAGCAGCTGCGTGGCTTCGTCGTTCTTGCCGTTTTTCGCGAGGGCCACAACTTCATCAAGGAAAGGTAAAAAGAGGTCTGCCCGGTCCGTGAGATGCTTAAAGATTTCCAGCCCTGTGGGTGAGTTCACCTTTTTCCGGAGCAGTCCGAGCAGGCCGTCAAGCTCATGCCTTTCGCTGCGGTAGTCACTGATGGCTTTCTCTCTCTGAGACTCGTCTTTGAGGAGAATTGCATTGCGTGCAAGACGGCTCATGTCTGATGTGAGATAGCGCAGAGACTGGGAGGCGGAGGATTTGCTGTAAAGGCTGCCTGAAATTTCATCGTTCGCACTGCCGAGCGAGTTAATTTTAAGGACGCCAATCAGCACCATGATAATCACAAGCAATGCCATAAAGCCGAAGGCCGCACTGAGTCTTATACCTATTTTTATATTATTCATAAAGGTTCCCTGATGTCGGGTATCAGCACTGATGTATGGAGACGTCAGTGCTGATACAGAAGCTCTCCTGCGCTGCAGAAGGACGATGTAGCACATTTCCGCTTTTTTTTATGACGGAATTATTACTATCGGCAGCGATTAAAGAATGTTCACTCTGACTGTACCAGACCTGAAAGACGGGGAAAGTGCACGGCTGTTTCTGAGCCACCGTTAAACCGGGACGGACCAGCGAAAGAGTAAAACATATAATACTGCTTTCATCCTTAGGGGCAGAAATTAAGTCTGCCGTACCCACAATTTACTCATTGTAGACTTGCCTGATGATTTCTTCCGTTTTGTGCCAGAAGCAAAAAAAAGGCTGGCAGTCCGGAAGAGCTGCCAGCCGCAATTGACCATTACAAATTTATTATTAACTTTGAGTTATTTTCTCACTGAATGTTATCGTCCCGATTGTAAGCATCTTTAGCAATTTTTTCAGTGTTAAGCGTCAGCAGAAAGCTGCCAGGCCCATGGCCCCGGAAAACACTTTCTTTAGGGCGAAAGCACCGTAAAGCCCTCTCAACGCGGTTAAAAGTGATACATGAAACAACTGCAGCTGAGGGCCTGCAAGTCTCTTCAGGGGAAGGTCACGTAAGACAGGATTTATACAACTGTAACCGGCTACGCCGGGCGGAGGGTGCCGTTCAGCCTCTGGGCCATCTTTTACGTCACTGGCGCCTTAATATCGTTGAAGTGGCATAGTTTACAGGGGCACAGAGGTTTACTCAGAGTAAATGTCCGTTTTGTGCCAGAAGCGGACTTTCCTTGAACCTCTCTTCATGAATCAAAAGCAGAACCAGTCGGTACATCGCATAATGTCCGCCGGAAAGCTCAAAATCCGGCAGTTTACCTTCAGCAAGCCCCAGGGGACGCAGGCATGCTGACAACCTAAACCTCTGAATTCAGTCTGTAAGATTGTTAAGTACCGAGCGTGCAAATGTTTCTGGTCGTTCAATCATCATAAGGTGGCCAGTATCAGGTATGACGGTGTACGTAGCGGCGCGCTCTTTAAGCCAGGAGGGAACATGCCAGCCACTTTGTGAATTTTCGCCTGATATAAGATGAACCGGCATTAAAGACGACAGAATATGACGCAGTCCTTCCAGGTAACTGGCTTCAGCTGTTGCAGCAACCACCGCTCTCGCCTGTGTCCGTAGGGTGGAAACGGTCTGGTTATCCAGCTAGTCCGTGGCAGTCTTAATGGCAAAATCCGTGGGTACCACGCCCGCACCTTCGACCCAAGCGGCAACGTCTGCGCAAAAAGCACTGACCTCTGCCTGTATTTCTTCCAGGCTCTGCCTTGATATTTTCTGGGACCAGAACGCACCACTCAGCGTAAGATTACCCTCTATAAGTGTGAGAGAGCGGACTTTTTCAGGATAACGTTTAGCCATTAGTACCGCTACTGCCCCACCAACTGAATGACCTGCCAGATGAACTGATCCGCATTTACGTGCGTTAACAAAGTCGGCAAGGTGATCGGCCTGGTCGCTCAGTGTCCATCCTTTGTTACCTTTATTCAGGCACTGACCATATCCGATAAGATCAGGAGTATAGACACGTTGCTCGCCGAAAGGAGCAAGTATCCCGGGAGAACTGAGTGAACCAAAAAGACCATGTACGAGCAGAACCGGAGCCCTCATTTCAAACCTCACTGTAAGCGTTGAGCCATGACGATTTGGCGGAGGAATGGCTGGCGTCACTGTTTTCAATCCAGCCATGGTTATAAACACAATAATATCTGACGGGCTTTGCGCCGGTTACACGGAAATGGTTTTACCGCCCAAAATAATTCCACAGAAAGGCCGGCGCCGATAATCAGTTCACTCATTACCGAGGTATTCTGAGACAATTACTCTGATAATACGCTGCTGAATGAATCTGCTGCGACCTTATGCCCGGCTCTTTTTGTGGTGACCCGGCCGTTTTCACTCGAGCGCAATGAGTAGCGACTCTTCACTCAGAAAGCCAGGAGAAGGGTCCGCTCTTCGCTCATAGCGGACCTCCAGCTCAGTCAGCATGTCCGCTCTGTGCCAGGAGCGGACGTTGCTTGCATCATGGTATGTTAGTTTACTGGGAGCAGGTCACTCATCCATTCAATAAAAATCGACAGCACCCATATTAATAAAACCCACTTATGAAAAAATCAACCAACATGGTGAGTGATCAGATCAACATTGTACTCTTTTAATGCTGCCTGAAATTTAGATAAAAAATCATCAATTTCTTTGGGGGGTAAAAACTTAAAAAAAACCTGAATACAGAATTTACTTTTCCCACATGCAGCGGGGAATAACTCTATCATTTGCCCACTAAGAATGAAGTTTAAATAAGCATTTATTTTATCTTGAAGCAAAAGTAAATGCTCATTAACATCATCCCTCCACGATAAATGATCTGTAATACCCAAAAGTACAAGCTCATCATCTTCATTCGATGTGTTGATAAAGTCGATCTTATTTATTTCTTCAATTGACATAGCTACTCCCGTTTAATTTCTGGCCTAATAATTATCACCTGAGTTGGCGGGATTTTAGTGCCTCCCTCAAAGTCGGGTTGACCTGTTCCCTGCAAATGAGTATACGGCCTCATTAGCAAACTCTTCCTCCACACTATCGGATAACCGCGAGCGTCCGCTCATCGCTCAAAGCGGACCTTCATCTCAGTCAGCCTGTCCGCTTTGTGCCAGAAGCGGACATTCATAATGTTATGTTAATGAACACGGAGCAGGTCAAAACGGACTGGCAAAAAGTGAGCAATTCGAGCATGGATACCATCTGCAACAGAAACAACCTGGCCGAACTGAGGTTATTATGAGCGTAGCTCTTACAGGCAACCGGGTGATTAATGTAATATGTTCCCACAGGCATTCAATTAGCCCGCCTGACCTTTAACTGCAGCAGTGTACCTTGTAAATTTGCCATGGACCTAAATGAGTTAAGCCATCCTCAGAGATGGCTTATCGAATACAGATGTAATTTTTGTAAAAGTATGGCCATGTTTAACGGCACACAACTAATGCGTTTTAACCACTTATACAGCGTTTGTGCGGAATACGCTGACAGCCTCTCTCAGGCTTGCGGCCCGGTTTGCAAGTTCATCAGCAGATGATGCAGACTCTTCAACCAGCACGGCGTTCTGCTGCGTAACCTGATCCATCTGTGACACCGCAATATTTATCTGTGATATGCCCGCACTCTGTTCTTCAGAAGAAGATGAAATCTCTTTAACTAATTGCGATGTCTGCTCAATAGCTTCCACGCTTTGCTTAACTTTGTCACCGGCATCCCGGGCCATCGAAATTCCCTGTTCGGCATGCTCAACTGACTGCTCAATGAGCCCTTTGATTTCCTTCGCCGCTCCAGCCGATCGCTGTGCCAGCGCCCTGACTTCAGATGCAACAACAGCAAAGCCTTTACCGTGTTCACCTGCCCGGGCAGCTTCGACGGCTGCGTTTAAAGCAAGAATATTCGTCTGAAATGCTATCCCGTCAATAACAGAGATGATTTCTTTTATCTGACCCGCACTGTTGCTTATTTTTTCCATTGAATCCAGCACTGACTCCATCGCCTCACCGCCTCTCAGGGCCGCACTGGTCGCGGAGCTGGCCATTTCAGCAGCATGACGCGTGTTATCTGCATTATTGCCAATGATTGACGATAACTGCTCCATGCTGGCCGCGGTTTCAGCCAGAGAGGCTGCCTGTTCTTCCGTTCGCGCAGACAGATCACCATTTCCACGGGCAATTTCTTCTGATGACGTAGCAATAGTGACAGCGTTGCTTTTAATGTTTTCAACCGTAAGCGTAAGACGCTGACTCATTTGCAGTAATGCCCTGAGCAGTCCGGCAGTTTCATTACGCCCCGTTACCGTAAATGTTGACGTAAGGTCCCCTCCTGCGACTTCAAGCGCCAGCTTTGATGCTGCACTGATAGGTCTGGTAACGGAGCGAATGATAACCAGAGCGAAAATTACTGCCAGCAGGACGATAAAAACAAGAACGGTCAGTAGCGCATATTGTTCATACCGGTGTTCCTTAATCTGCCCATTCAGCATTTCATTCAGTTCATTACCCCCGGCAATGGCGTAGTCGCTGAATTTATTAATAGCGTGCGTAAAGAGCGCTGCATAGTCCTTCGGGTTTTGATTGGTCATGCTGCGATTGATAAAAATCGCCTCAGCGGTTTTGAGAGCACTGTTTGCCTCCTGAACGGCTGCATCTGCATCTGCACTGAACTTTTGCTTAAGTGTGTTATCAGATAAAAACAGTTTTTCAGAATCCTGAACAAATAAATTCAGGTTATACGAACCATTACTGATTAAAGACTCCATACGGACAGAGTCTGCTTCGCTTATGCTTTCATTTCGTGCAAGAAGTGAGGTGCCGAATGCACGTATTTTTCCAAGACTTTCGGTCAGCTCAGGCAGTGATGAAAAATTACTCATAATTAAACGGTACGTGTTGATATCTGAATCGAGTGAAAGCCCGTAAAAATCCAGCACATCACGGTTCGCGTTCAAAAGTGTGCGGATGAGGAGGGCATGCGCATCAAGACTGGCTGTCAGACTCAGTTGTGAAGAATCGATTCTTTGCTGTAGCTGGCTCCACTGTGTATGCACATCATTGATTTTGCTGATGATGGCTGCGCTGCCTTCTGTTCTGGCCATATCTCTGGTAATAACATTAGTGATGTTTTCAATTTCATCTCTGACCTGAACGCGGGACGGTGTTGCGGGATTTTTGGTTGCAATGGCAATGGCGGTTTCTGCACGATGGCGCTGTATCAAATTTAGCAGGGCTAAAATCTTATTTTCTACAGGTACACCCGTTACCTCCCTTTGCTTGTCCTGAATGTATTTATTGCCTTCGGACACAAAAAGCATGGTAGGAACTGAGAACAGAACAAGGGAAAACAGTCCCAGAATGGCAAATTTGGCGGTAAGACTTATATTGTTAAGAATCTTGTTCATTTATGATTCCTGGTGAATTAATTCGTTATGGTGACAATTACAAAAGATACATTTGTACTTCACCTTAATCCTGTTATCGGTTATTCACCCATTAACTTTATACAGCATGTTTGATTTACTGCTTTACGGAATAAACTTTTAGTAACGTTAAACAAATTGCTTAAGCTAAATAATCATTATTTCACGGGATTAAGTTCTGAAAGCATCTCAATCAGGCTTTGCTGAATTTTCGTCTGATTAGCTTCACTAAGGCTTCGGATGGGTCGGCTGAAACAAATACGGGTCGCGCACTGTATTATCAGTATGTCGCCGAAAGACATTTTCTCAGGAATGTAAGGTAAAGCCAGAGCTACCAGGCCAAAACTATTTGTCCTGGCAGGCGCTCTGAGCGCTGAGATTACGGCAGGTAAGGTATAACTCATATATCAGCGCTGTTTCTCTCACCTGACCTCGTATCGTTCGAATCATAAAATGCTACTCTGTGTAGCGCCGGACGGGGCGTTACATCTTTCCGATGGGAAGTTGTTCTGCACCCGCTCCGTTCGGTACAATTCCGGTGAGGACGGATTTTCAAGATTATAATTTTAGCCAGCAATGTTTCTGTTCTTGATTTTTTAAGAATTCACTGAGGCGAGGTTAAATCGCAGAATATCATTACTGACATTAAAACAATGATCGCTTAATCCGTGCCTGCTTTACTTTATTTTTGATTTAATAAACTTTTCCAGAAGTGCAAGGTAGCTGAAACTGCTCTTAAAGAACAGGCATTTGGTCAGTTTGAAGGCATGTCAACGGCACAGCTCATTCAACACCATCCGAAAGATGCAAATGCGTTATTCAAATTTGATGCAGATTATTGTCCGCCAGAGGGAGAGTCATTAGCACAGGCAACTCAACGAGTAATAAGTTTCTTACAAGATCTGCAAGGCACCAAAGAACATCTGTGCGTGTGTATCGTGACGCATGGGCATGTCAGTCAGGGAGTGCTGGCAATACTTAAAGAAGGGACTATCGATAACTTTACCCGGTACGCTCACCCCAATGCGAGTTACTCCGTTTTCGATTTTTTGGATGGAAAATGCATGGCGCTCAGATGGGGAATTGCCACACATCTACTTGAACATTAGGTTTCTAGCGGTCATTTGAGTTAGGCGATATTACCTTAAACACGATGTCCGCTTCTCGCTCATAGCGGACCTTCAGCGCCGTCCGTCCGCCTTCTGCCAGAAGCGGACATTGTAATAAATGATAAGGTTTGAAACGCCAGAGTATTTATTGAATCTTACAGCGACTCAACCACCTCAAATTCTTCTGTGATTAGTTCCATATCGTCAGAAAAATGTCCTACACTCGAGAAAAACCTCTTATGCTCTTGCTGCCAGTATTCAAGACTTAAATCGCCTTCACCTTCTTTGCGGGCAAACTCCTCAGTAACATCACAATAACGAACCAGTTTCATTGAAACCAGTCTGGTCACGCAGACCGGGACGTTCTCTCCATCAAGGATGATGTTATAGCTACCAATTTTCGGGGCAGGCTCTTCCTGCTGGTAAGAGATAAGAGAGCAGCAGGAGGCCGTTTTGATCCCTTTTTTAATCAGGTCAGCCAGATTGCTTGCCAGCTCTGGGCTGTCACCAAACTGCCAGGCAACTGCTCCTGGATACTTTGCTTTTAATACCTCAACTGTAGCCATTAACAGCCCTTTTATCGTCTATGAAAAATGTCATAAAGAGTTTTAACATATACTTTCCGGGCATTTAAAGAGATGCTATCACTCGGGTGCAGGGGCTCTCATCTGGCTCATAGCTGAAACCGGTCTGTTCGTAAGTCCGCTCAGTGCCAGAAGAGGACGTTAAATCATTCAACACTCAGCCCTCCTATCGTAAGGTATCAACCTATGTCTCAAGCTTAACTATTTGGGGGTTATGATAATCATGATGAAGAATCCATTTCCTTGTGCGGCTTTGCGAGTGAGGAGTTATCGAGTTGCCGTAGCGAAGGGACCAGACAGGCTCCTAATGCTATTAGGATCACTACCATTGCTGAAACCAGAAGCACATTGCTCGTACCATAATGTAATGCCAGAGGTCCTGCGGCGAGTTCACCGAAAGGAATGGCGACGAATGAACCTATAGCATCGTAGGCGTAAACACGAGCCAGTTTGTCCTGAGGAATATGAATTTGTAATGCATGAGCCCAAGATACATCGAACAAACCCAGCACCACACCAGCAACAAAAAATGCGGCAACGAGAAATATTTTAGAAACGGATTGGCTAAGCATTAACATTGGCGCTGCGCAAAAGGCAACCAGCATTACACTAATAAAGAGATCTCTGCGTGGCCGCCATTTTAGAGAGAGGTATGAACCTGCAACAAGACCAACACTCTGTGCAGCAATAATGCCGCCCCAATGTGCTCGGCCAAAAGAAGCATCAGCAATGACAGGACCCAGTACCATAACTACGCCACTAAATGCTGCATTGATAATGGTGAACTGGACAACTGTTATCCACACCCATGATCTGCTTATGAATTCTTTCCAACCTTCTTTTAAGTCTTGAAAAACATTCGTTGCCGATGAGCATACCAAGGTTGATGAAGTGCGAATTAAAAAATAAAGCGGCGCTGAGGCTGTGAAGCCTAATGCATCAACTGCCAGTCCCCATCCTGGTCCAACAGAACTGATAAGGACCCCGCCCAAGGAAGCGCCGATAATCATACCGCTATTAATACCGAGTTGAATTAATGCATTGGCTCCACGCAAATTCTGAGCAGGGACAGTCAGGGGGACCAGCGTAGAGGAAGCAGGTAATGCAATCCCGGATCCTGCGCCATTCAAGGCTCCAAGTAATGCCATGCTCATCACCGTTGCTGAACCATCCAGTACAGACCATGCAATAACAGTTTGTGACACCGCTGCAATAAGTGATGAGGAAATCAGTATCCGATTTCGAGAGTATCTGTCCGCGAGTATGCCACCAATCATTAAAAATATAACGTTCAAAATGGAGCGCGATGCTACTACGATACCTAAATCCGAGACACTCCCACCAATGTCAAGTACAGCAAAAGCCAGAGCAATCGGGGCAATACCATTACCTACAACAGTAAGAAAGCGAGCAAAAAACAAATAGCGAAAGGAACTATAGTGGAAAGCACCAACTCTTTTATGTAACCAATTCATCGCAGGAATAGCTTAATCCAGAGGGAGAGAAATATAGAATACCGGAGTTAATTGAGTCTTCAACATTTGCGCTGAAAATTCAGAGAGAAAGAGAACTGGAAGACAATCTGAGTTATTTATTCGTTTTGTTTTTCCCCCTATTCGCGAACGTCCTGCCTTGGCATTCCTGGGCTGGATATCACTAGGCGCCATTTCGCACAGAATGCTTTCTCAACGCTTCAAAAGCGGATCATAAGTCCGCTTTTCGCTCATAGCTTCAGCTCAGTCAGCCTGACCGCTCTGTGCCAGAAGCGGACCTTCAGGCAACAATGTCATCGTTGCATAATGAAACAGATGATGAATAGTATTTTTTTACGTAAGTTAAATGCTGATTCCAGAGACAAATAAGGCTGTAAGCTTGGGCAGATTTAAGGGTAAACGGATACTAATTACTGGAGGCACGAGTGGCATGGGGCTGGCAGGCGCTCAGCGTATTGTCACGGAACGTGGCCATGTAGCCATAACCGGTCTTAATGAAGAAAGACTGGAGCGTGCACGCAGTCTGCTTCCTGCAGCTTCGCTTATTCTGAAAAGCGATGCTGCAAGCGAAGCTGATATACATGGGCTTGGTGAGGCTATTAACGACTGGGGTTCACTTGATATATTATGGCTAAATGGCGGTTATGCTGAAGTAGGCTCCCCGGAATCTGTAACGGCAGATTCTTTTAATCGTATGATGAACGTTAATGTGCGAGGCCCAATGCTACAGCAGGCAGCCCTGTCCGAATCGCTCAATTCAGGCGCGTCCATTTTGGTAACTTCTTCCTCCTCTGTCTATGAAGGTGCGGCGATGACAAGTCTGTATGCAGCGACGAAAGGTGCCATTATCGCTATGGTCAAAAGCTGGGCATCAGCGCTGGCTGAACGCGGTATCCGCGCTAACACATTGGTGCCGGGTCCGATTGAAACCAACTTCAGGCACTTTATGCCAGAAGAGTCACGTCAGCAGTTTGAAGATTTTGTGGTAAGCCAGGTTCTTTAGGCCGAGCCGGAACAGCAGAAGAGGCCGCTGCAGTTGCACTTTTCCTGCTGTCCGATGACGCATCCTATGTTACCGGCAGCCAGTATGCTGTAGATGGTGGGCTGGTTCATTACTGAAGTTTTTTGAGGAGAGTAAATTCATATGCGCATTCCGGATTATCCTTCACAAGATTCCGATAAATGGGCTCAGGTAGATGCCTGGTTTTCTGAAAAGCTAGCCCCTGAAGATTCAGATTTAAAATACGCTCTCGCTAATAACTCAGCTCAAGGTTTGCCGACACATGACGTATCCTCTTTGCAGGGAAAAATGCTGGCTATTTTCATGCAAATGTCACGTGCCGTTCGTGTTCTTGAAATAGGCACACTTGGGGGGTATAGCACCATATGGATGGCCAAAGCTCTTCCACCCCATGGAAGCATAACGACAATTGAATTCAACGAGCATCATGCAGAAGTGGCCAGTCAGAACATCAATAAAGCGGGGCTGGCTGAGCGCGTCACGTTGCACAGGGGAGCTGCGCTTGAGGTCTTACCCACGCTTGATGCGCCTTTTGACCTGATTTTTATCGATGCCGATAAAGTGAATAACCCCCACTACCTTGAATGGGCTATCAGATTGTCGAAACCAGGCACTGTTATCGTAGCAGATAACACCGTGCGCGGTGGCAATGTCATCGAATCTGGTAGTGAAGATCCGAACGTTATAGGCCTGCGAAAATTTGTAGAAATGATCTCTGAGGATGAGCGCCTTGAAGCGACGGCAGTTCAGACTGTTGGTGAAAAGGGATGGGATGGTTTCGTTCTAGCTATCGTTAAAACCCAATGATGCTATTTATCATTCAGGAAAACGCACTTATCTCCAGTGTTTATTCACAATTTCTGAATGATAAACACAAAACATTCAATTCCTCACAAAGCGAACATTGTTTATTGCACATGTCCGCTTTGTGCCAGAAGCGGACGTCGCCAAAACCAGTCTGCATTTACCATAGAGGTTAGGCAGGGTAATACTGCTAAATTTTTACGAGTTCCTCATGAATATCGGTTACTTATGAGTGTTGCTATTCAGAAACATGACAGGGATAAGTTTTCTGATCATAAAAAAGCCGCCAGATATTCCTACTAGCGGCTCAAAGCATGAGAGGTTTACCTGTTCACACCAGACGGAGCGAGGCCTTGGACAATGAGTTTCCGCTATTGCCGCCGCTGATTGCTGCCACGCCGTAAAGCAGACTACTCAGTTCATCAATAGGAACGTTAAGCTCATCACTCAGCTGAGTCAGATGAACGCCGTTACCCGCCAGAGCGGCCATCATTTTTTCAATAATGAGTGACCTTTCACGCTCAATTCCCCCCGGTTCACCGGTTCGATATCCCTTTGCGGTGGCATCGCGCATCAGGCTGTGATACTGCCATTCCGTCAGCATGTTCAGATTTCGCATTCTGACGATTAAAGCCATTGCCGAGACCTTCCAGAGCGATTTCAACTGAACGATTTTGTCGAACGTCGGGAACGCCATTTTAACTGCCATCACGTTTTCCAGAGGCATAAGAAAAGCTGACGCAAAAGCATCCGCTTCGCGCTCAGCATCCTGTCCTTTGACATCACCGTGACGGTGAAGGACCAAGTGAGCCAGCTCATGTGCTGCGTCGAAGCGGCTTCGTTCACCTGATTTACGCGTGTTGAGGAAAATGTAAGGGACATCATCTTTCCAGAAAGAAAATGCATCGATACTCGCCGTTTCCTCTGAGAGCCAAAACACCTTAACGCCGTGTTTCTCAAGAAGATGAACAACATTAGTTATACTCTTCTTACCAATCCCCCAAGCTTCGCGCACCGCCTGTGCGGCGACCTCAGATTCACTTCCACGGAGATTTGGCAGTTCAGGCTGCGGCAGCGTGAAGCGGGTGCTGAAATAATCGCTCAGCATAACCCCCAACGCACCAGCTCCAATTGCCGCATGCTGGTCGGCGGCTTTTGTCGAGCGCAAAGAACGAAATGAAACCGTCAATGGATCGATTGCTTCAACGTCATCCCCGAAGAAAAAGGACTCTGGATATTTCAGGGCGCTAGCGTATAACTGGACCGTTTCTGGCGTGGGCTCATACAGGCAATAGTCTTTTTCGTACTCAATTACAATACGGCTGGATAGCCCCATTTTCTCTGCCAGTTCTTTCAGGGTCAGCTTGCGTCTGATCCGTGCCAGCTTAAGCCGGGACGGATTAAAAAGACGTTTGCCGTCATCGACAGGTTTACTCATTTGCTTTCAACGGAAATTGATATGTCATCATCGAAATCCTCATCAGGGAAAATATCTGTGCCTTCAAACGGCAGAGGACTCAAAATAATGCGCTCACTCCAGGCGCTTACGCGGGCAAATCCGTCCTGATTCACCATTCCTACCGGGTAGGACACTTCGCAGCGGACCTCTTTGTCAGCCGCATCATAATAATACAGGACGATATAAGTGCGGGTGCTGTCTATCGGCGTGATTTCAGATTTACCTGCATATAACGCATCCGTCTGGAACATATCGACTGTGCCAGGATTATTGTGAACAATCGAACGCGTTGCCTCACCTTTGGCATTTTTGGTTTTCGGTAATCCATCAGGACGTCCGGTGTGTCTGTCACCCGAGGTTATAATCAGATTAACCCCCTTGGCTGAGTTAACGACCATTTCCATTCGCTTGACCACTTCAGGAGACCAGCCATTACCTTTTCCAATCAGTACACGGCGGGTCGCGGCAACCATCTCGCTCCAGAAACGGAACCCTGCATCCACTGCGGGGTGAAGCTTGCTAGATTTGCGGCGCTCGTACAAAGCAGACGTTAGAGCGACATGAATATCGTTTTCCGAAAAACCCAGTCCATTGAGTACAACATCTGAATCAGCTTCGGTATGCAGGATACAATAAGGCATGGTCATGAGGGCTTCTCCATTAGTTCACTTCATGATTTCAACATAATTGTTATGACAAAATCAAGAAGTGACCACCGAAAAGTTATCACAAGCTCTAACTTATTTCCTCACACTCCGTCCCCAGTTTCTCCTCACTTTTCTAGGCTATTGAAAAAAAGCAAAACATTTCTCAAAGGTGAATAGAACAGCGCCTGTTATCTGTATAGGTAAAAAAGTGGGGAAACAGTTCAATCCCTGAGGGTATGACCTGCTCCTATCTAAATAACGTAACGTTATGATTGTAAGGCCTTAATCAGCAGTTGAAACAATCATGAACTTCCGCTCTTCGCTCATAGCGGACGAATTACCCTCTCACCCTCCCCTGAATCCCTCAGGTATTGCGTAATCCATGCCGGCTACCAGAGTAAAGTCCCGCCGAATTTTCGAACGTTTTAGAGGAGGCTGTCTACGCCCCTTCTCAATGAATCGTGCCAGTTTTATTTCCCACTGGCTTTGGTAATGCGCCACGTTTTCTGCCATCCAGTAATGCACAAAATCAGCCAGCTGAAGGCTGTCAGGTGTATCTGAAATCTTTATGCCTATATGACTGGCGGTTTGAGTGAATGCTTGTGAAGGCTGCCACCCGTCAAACATAACGAACTTATGCTCTGGAGATTCTGCACTAGTGGGATATTGGCTAACCGCCGGAGAAATTTGCTGAAGTGAATCGCGCTGCGTTATGACATGAGCGTTACGTTGCACCGGTGCTGATGCGTTACGCTGCGTTACGGTAGCGTTATGCTCGGGCGTTATGCTTTGCGTAACGTAACGCGTTACGCCATTATCCTGATCAACCCGTGGCTGCATCGGCTGAGACAACACCTTCGCCTTAGCCCCCTGCTCTGCCCTAAATCCTTTTGCCACTAGGCTTTGTGGCTCAGAAGCATCTGAGTTATCCACAGAAAAACCAGAAAATTCACGCGCGCGATGTGTGTTGTTTTTATTTTTATGTGTTGTTTTAGATCTTAAAGAATTAAAACACGCGTAACGCGTTACACCCTGCGTTACGTCACGCGTTACGGTCTGCGTTACGCCTGAAGCGTTACGCGTGACGTTATGCGTCACGCCTTGCGTAACGCTTTTCTGCGCACGCTTCTTATCTCTGTAACGGCGCTGACGTTCAGCAGCTGCCGAGGGCTTTGAACTTTTGCCCAATTTTTGCTCATCGTCGATTGTTAGAAGAACACAGTGGTTTTCAGCATCGTAAACGGCCCACCCTACTGCAGCCATTGCTTCACCAAACCCTTCAAACTCAGCAAGCACATCTAGATAGCTTAGGTCGACATTAATGAACACGTTATTGGGAGCATATTCTTTTGCTGCTCCCCAAATACTGAGCAAACCAGTGACTGTAATGCACCTTGTAACATTTCGTGTCAGTAGCGCGGATTTCTGCCCATCAAAGGAGACGTCCAGTCGTTCACACCCATCTGACTTGCGTTCAAGCCATGCGGCGATTTGATTGACTTTGGGATGGACCTTCAATGCTGGCGATATTAGTACCCAATCAATTGTCATGACAGTCTCTCGAGAACTTTAACCAGTAACATTATGTAAAGGGTTGGTATGAAGCTTCTGGCCTTAATGGGCTAATCTCGGGAGGAAAAACATCGTCTAGTTCGACTTCAGCGCCCAGCTCTTTTAAAGCGCGAACTAATGCTCGACATGTTTTTAGATTAGGGATGCGCCGTTTGTTTTCATAATGTCCGATAGCGCCTTGGCTACATCCTAATCTTTTAGCCAAGCACGACTGAGACACATTGATTTCTTTTCGAATTGTCTTGAGACCACGCATTGAGAATCTCCAAATAAGTGAAACAAACTTAAATAATACATATTGTACTCAATGCCTACAAGAGGATTAATACATCTTGTGTGTTGTTAGAATAAATACGCTACGTAATAATTTGCGTATGCTTATTACATGGCGTCAACTGGCCAAAACCAGAATGAAACAATTAGGCCTTACTCAAGAAAGGCTTGCAGAGACTTTGGGTAAAACCCAAGGTGCGATAGGTCATTGGCTGAACGGCCGACGTGAACCAGGCATTGAAGACATAGCTGCAATCATGAAAGCACTAGATCTTAAAGAATTGGTTCTCAGCGCCTCTGGGATGGTGATTTATCCTGATGAATTACTTAACAATGTCTCCGATCCTCGACCTCATAGTGAGGTCAAAAGCTTTCCAGTTATAAGCTGGGTGTCCGCTGGGAATTGGTCTGAAGCCGTCGATCCTTATAATCAAAATGATTTTCTTGAGTGGTCACAAACTACAGCCAAAGCAAGTGAGAAATGTTTTTGGTTGACCGTCAAAGGGGATTCAATGACCGCTTCAACAGGGTTAAGCATTCCAGAAGGAATGAAAATTTTGGTTGATCCCGCGATCGAACCCACCAGTGGAAGACTGGTTGTTGCAAAGCTCGAGTCTCAAAATGAAGCAACATTTAAAAAGTATATCGTTGATGCTGGGCAAAAATATCTCAAACCTTTAAATCCCAATTATCACATGATTCCAATTGATAACGATTGTCGCATTATTGGTGTTGTGATTGAGGCAAAGTTCGAGCAACTTTAACATTCCTACCGCACCTTGCTGCATCATCTGTTCATAGGGCTCCATCATTCTAAATAGGAAATGGGTCCCTAAATCTCTTAAAATTCATACATTTTGTACTTTTATGACATTTTAAGCAAAAATTCACTTGACTCCAATTAATACATTTTGTACTTTTTCTTTGTTCCTAGCGACAGATAGTGTATTGGAACAACATGAGTAGGCTTGATGCTGAACGGCACAGCATATTGTCGGGCGGGTGGAGTGCAGAAGCGCGAGATCCCGAAGTGGCAAAACCCAACCTCCCTGCAACAAATGAGATGGTATTCACCAGTATCATTTCATTTGTTAACGGAGGATTGTATGAAAAAGCGCAGTATCGACTGCCCTCTGTGTGGCCGCAATTTTGACCCGAGGGCGCCTTATCCACATATCCAAGAATATCACGCGCTAGCAAGCGACGCTGAGTTAACCCTGATTCGTGAAGCCCGGCGTCGTTGCTTCGGAAAGAGTAAGCCCCTTAAGAAAAAATCCTACTTACTCACATCAAATTTTTCCTTATATTATTGATTTTTATTACATTTAAGCTCCTAAGTGGAACATCAACGTCCTGAGTTCAGCATTTATTCAGAATTATGAAAACGGGCTTCGCTATAACTACATCATCAGGCCAAGCACGACAGCCTGATGAAAGAAAAGTAGTGATCCCCTGGCACATAATATTGATAACTCTTGTTCTTTCCCGCCCCCTCGTGCGGGATTTTTTTTGCCGTGAACATCTTCACGTATTAGCTCAACACCAGGGCTTTTTGCACATAAGTAATCTTTTCACGCTGCCTTTAGGGCAACTTCACCTGAGGAGTAACCATGTTATATCGCGAAGCGGCTGTGCGTCTCAGCCAGACCATTCTGCTTATAGCCCGTGAACTCAGACTGTCTGTGGATCAGATGTTTGAGTTCCGTAAAGACGGTAAAGTCTCAGAAGAAGAGGCTGCCACTCACCTGCACAATGTCCAGGTAGTATTGGAAACGCTTTACACCCGGCTTCTTGATCCTCTTACCGCTGATTATCCAGATTTACGCCCTGAATGTTGTGGCAGTGGAATCTGTGATGAGCAGTAAACTGCCCCGCAACATTTAGCCGGGATATCCAGTGACAGATGAAAGCCGCGAATAGCGGCTTTTTTTATCCCCACTGACTGCGGTCAGAACTGAATTTACCCGCGTAAGCGGTCTTCAATTCCTCTCTTAAACGGAGTAAATCATGCAAAAAAACAAATCAACAGATGTCGTTTCCTGCAAGGACATGCATCGCCTTGCGGTGAGCCATTTGCAGGCTTATCTGAAAGCCTGTCACTGCCAGTCGAGGGGTGACGTGCTTCATGCATTGTCTCACTGGCAGAGCACAGGTGCCGATTTAGCAGAATTGATTCGCCTTACACGCATTATCGTTATTCATTGAAGGGGATGCCCTGTGCCGCAGGTTGTCTGTTCACAACGCACAGGGCAATCAGCTTAAACGGAGTCCGTGATGCAAAGCCTCAAGGCATTGAAGCTTTTCAGTGAAACTCTGCTGACATTAACAACACTCACTACAGCATCCGTTCAAACCTATGACATGAAATTGCATGGCTTGAATACAACAATTCTTCACGTCGATTATGACCGCCCCGGGAGGCTTTTTACGACAGAAGGCGACATTTCATGAGCCACAACGAATTGAGGGTTAGCTGATGCCAAAACCGCATGCCCCTGAACGAATAAGGCTGCGGGCTCAGCAAATCAAGCAACACTGGCGCTCAGGTCTGGTTCATGCGAGACGAACCTACCGCGGCAAATATCTCACCCTACGTGTGACACCTCAGTGGCGGCTGTTATCAAAAGACAATGGCCGGAACTGGGAATTGCTGAGCCACGCAGATTATGACAATGAAATTTAGACAGGATATTCCATCCGGACTCAGGCGCGGACAAATCAGAGCTGTTCATTCTGAGCAATGAACAGCATCTTCCTTGGGCCAGTTAATTCAGGCCTGCGGCAAAAGGTAAGCAGAGACGTTGTTCCGAACTGAGAATGCAATTTCCCGACGTCACCCTGCGCCGGTAAACGGTCTCAGGAGCAACTTAAGTTCATAAGTTGTCTACAGTAGCAGGAGGTTCAGAGATGAACATTCAGTATATTGCGACACCAAAAGAGGCAACACTTCATATTAAGTCCTTTGTGTTATGGGCATTTCTCCATGAACCTGTCGTCAGGGCGGCACTCAAAGTCGTACCGGATGCCCGGGTGACACACTCAGGCACGTTTTTTATTCATACGCGCATTTCAGGAGACCCACGCCAAATACTGGCAGCAACACGCGAGGCCCGTCGTGAAGAGGAAGAGTAATGCCGGCTTCATACTCGCCGCATCAGAAAGCCTCAGTGCTCATTAGGCTGCATCCGCCGCTTTTATAGCTCTGCCAGCCGTTCCGCTTTCGCGACCCTCTAATCTGACCGTTCAAAGGAACATTTCCCATGATGCAACCAGACATCAGGGGCGATGCCGCTTTTGCTCGTCCCTTTCACGCTGTTCGTTCAATTGAATTTAGCCCTGAAAACATTCTCAGTAGCGCCAGTTTCCCTCCAGCGCCGCCAAAACCCGTTCTGCAGTTGCTGGCAGACAGGCTGATTGAGATTTTGCTTAAGGAGTACCAACCATGAGAGACCCCTATGCATTACTGGAACTTCATAAGGACCACCTTGATGCCCAGGAGCAGGAAGCTGTCAGGAAGGAACAGTGGATTGATGACGAAGCAGAACGTCTGCTGAGCTGTTTTCCTGACTACCTCTATCTGTTCCGCCACTGGAATCTGCATCCGGAAGTAAAGAAATGTTGTGCCCATCCGGAAGCAGACGAGGAGTACATCAGCTTCATCAGAAATCTGGCCTACCTGCAGGCAGCACGGAATTACAACCTGCAGGTGGTACTTGGCTGGGAGGACACAGTCTCATGAAACCGGGCATTTACTATGGCCTCAGCAATGAGGCCTACCATGCCGGACCCGGCATCAGTAAATCGCAACTGGATGACATCGCCATTAACCCGGCAGTCTACCTGTGGCGTAAACATGCGCCTGTTGATGCTGAAAAAACGGCTGCGCTCGACATGGGGAGCGCTTTGCACTGCCTGCTGCTGGAACCAGAGGAATTCGATAAACGTTTCGTTGTGGCCCCCTCGTTCAACCGACGCACCACTCAGGGTAAAGCAGACGAGGAGACGTTTATCAAAGAAACCCGCAAACACGGTTTGAGCGTTATGGACGCAGAACAGGGCCGGAAGCTGCAGCTGATGCGCGAGAGCGTAATGGCACACCATACCGCACGTTTTTTACTTGAAGCAGAAGGCCACTGTGAATCCTCAATTTACTGGTCTGACAGTGAAACAGAAGAGTTATGTCGCATCCGACCCGACAAAATGCTGATGAACCGGCCTCTTGTCATTGATGTAAAAAAGATCTGTGACATGTCCCGCTTTGCTCGCCATATCGAGGAATTCAGGTACCACGTTCAGGCAGCTATGTATTCCGAAGGTTTTTATAACACCTTTAACACGCATCCGCAGTTTGTCTTTATTGCGGTAAGCGAAGCCATTGACTGCGGACGCTACCCAGTCCGTGTTTTTGAAGTCCATGAGGATGATCTGAGCGCCGGATACAACCTTTTTCGTCGCGACCTCAACACATTCCATGATTGCCGTCTCAGTGGTCACTGGGGCGGCGTTGAAACTATCCGCCGCCCTGCATGGGCACGTTAAAAGGAAAAACCACGATGAATACCCCACTGATGAACACTGATGCTGAAAATGCAGGCACTGCATCCATGATTTTCAGTCCGGATGCACTGGACAAGCTGATTCGCTTTGCTGACATCATGGCCAGCAGCAGAGTATCCGTACCGGCACACCTGGCGGGGAAAACAGCTGACTGTCTTGCTGTCGCAATGCAGGCCGCACAGTGGCGCATGAACCCCTTCGCCGTTGCTCAGAAAACCTTCCTGGTAAATGGCGTACTTGGCTATGAGGCACAACTGGTGAACGCGGTTATCACAACGATGGCACCCACCCGTGACCGCCCACATTATGAGTGGTTCGGCCCATGGGAAAAAGTCCTCGGTAAATTTGTCGAAAAAACGTCAGGTAAAGGACATAAGTACACCGTTTCCGGCTGGACACTTGAAGATGAAGCCGACTGCGGCGTCCGCGTCTGGGCGACAATGAAGAATGAGCAGGAACCTCGCGTACTGGAACTGCTGTTATCACAAGCACAGGTCAGAAATTCAACGCTGTGGGCGAGCGATCCGAAACAGCAGCTCGCGTATCTGGCCGTTAAAAGGTGGGCCCGCTTGCATTGCCCGGATGTCATCCTCGGTGTTTACACGATCGATGAACTGGAAGTTACGGTCAAGGCCGAACGTGATGTCACGCCACCCACACAGAGTGGTGATCTTAACGATTACATTAATCAGTCGATGAAAATCGATGACGCAGAAATCGGTAATAAAGCTGAGGAGGAAAATGTGTTTTTACCAGACAATATAAAAGCAGAAACCCCTGCCCCCGCTTTACCACCTCAACGTCCTGCGAGGTCTCCCGTTAAGCCATCAGATAATCCGCAGCCGGCTCCGCTTCAATGCAAGGCTGAGGATATGGGTGAAGTGGGTACTGGTAAACAGAAACGCACCCCTGAGGAGTTGCTGACGGATTTTTGTGAAGCCGCCATAAACAGCAAGTCAGTTAAAGCACTCGACCGATGTTATGCATATGCGGCAAAAGTTTTGCAACCAACGCCAGCTCTGCTGGAAAAAGCCACGGATATCTTTCTTGTCAGAAAGGCTGAAATCGAGGAAGAAGAATTAAATCCAGAAAAGCTCTAGCTGTTTTAGCAGGAATGATCAATGACTCCAGATAACCACACCCTAATCGAATTACGTAACGTTCGATATTACACGGTAGCCGAGGCCGCTGCATTTGCCGAAAGCTGCGGACAATATGAACATGCGGAGAAACTCTGGTCACAGGCAACAAAGCTCGCAAGGAATATTATTAATGCCGAATGGGCAGAGCATCGTAACCATTATTGTTTAAGCGTAATACGTAATGGTTGGTCTTAAAAAAGCTCCCTGCTAAATCCTGAATCCAGAAATTTTAAAAAACACCCCCCCAAAAACATAAATTCATTTTTATGACTTCACTGAGCATAACCTCAGTGATAATTTACGAACTCAACGCACAGGAGAAATAATAAAATTAAGAGCAGGTAAACTCGCCACTGTCATTTTTACACCTGAAGGAGTAATCGGTGAAAAGTAGAATCTTAGAATATATTGATAATTTCCTTTTTCACTCCTCATCTGCCCCCTCTGAGCAGTTGGTCTATCTTATTGCCAAGCTCTCACTTACCGCTTATCCGGTGGCATGGTTCATCCTGCCACCAGGAGGTAAAGGAGAGGGTTTATTTTTTTCCCATTCAGAGGCAGTTAAGTCACTGAATAATCGAGCAAGAAAAGATGAATACATTGTTCCTTTATTCGCGACTTTGAAGTTTGATTTTTGTGAAAAATCTGGTGATTTATTCAAATCATCTATTCAATATGAGTCTGATGATGAACACAAAAAGGAGAGCGACTTAAAAAATTATTAACCCTTAAATCGTCATGATTTTTATTATTTCCGCATGCAGCAGATAAAGCCCACAAGGGAACTTAATTTAAATTAAATTTAAAGGCCAAAAGGAAATGCACACCAGAACAATTATATCGTGTTTAATAATATCATTGTCTGTAATCACACCTGCACACGCTAATTTATTTTCCTGGTTACATCATCATAAAAATAACTCTAAAGATAAGGAAGATATCAAGCATAATACTGCAGACATCAAGGCTAACAATCAAAAGATTAGCACCAATGCTGCGGGTATCAAGGCCAATCAGCAGAACATCAGCACCAATGCTGCGGGTATCAAGGCCAACCAGCAGAACATCAGCGCCAATGCTGCAGGTATCAAGGCCAACCAGCAGAACATCAGCATCAATGCTGCGGGTATCAAGTCCAACCAGCAGAACATCAGCACCAATGCTGCGGGTATCAAGGCCAACCAGCAGAACATCATCATCAATGCTGCGGGTATCGAAGCTAACACAAAAGAGATCGGGGCTAACATCGTGAGAGCAGAATTGAACAGGAACGATATTAAACACAATCGTTCAGCTATTGCTGCCAATCATGAAAGTACTCTGCATAACCATGAGCTTATTACTGATAACGCTTATGCAATTCAAACGGTTACTGGCCAGTTAAGTACATTTAAATTTGAAGCTGAAAGCCGATTCAGCAACATTGAAAATGATATTAGAAAGAACGACAAAAAAGCGATGGCCGGGATAAGTGCGGCGATGGCAATGAACGCGATCCCCTTTATTGAGGGAAAAAACGTCAGCATGGGGTTAAGTGGTGGTTCATACGGCGGACAATCGGCGCTTGCATGGGGGTCGATTTTCAAGCTGGGTGATAACGTCCGAAGCGGAACCTATCTGAGTTATGACACCAGTAGAAACCTTGGTGTGGCAGCCGGTCTTTCTGTTGGGTGGTAACTGATTGCCTGACACACATTTCAACCAATGGTCATTTACCAAGCTCACTTAGCGGATGCCTGAACTCCCTGTCAGGCATCCTTACCCTGATTATGTTTCATCTAGGAGGCGGGTTATGCATAGCCGTGAAGCAGCTAAGTAAGTAATAGACACTTTACTGGCGGTGACAACAACGCTGACAGAGTCAGTTAAGATTATTGAAGATCTAAAATTCAAGGGTATGGTCAGCTCCAAAGAGGCCAGCCGGCATCATCAATCCGCAGCCGATGCACTGACCAAATTGCATAACGTAAAGATTGATAACCTCTTCGGGCATAACCCGAACCTGAAACATGAGTGTCCTTGCTGTGGAAATGTGAGTGAGAAAGAAAAAACCTGATTTCAGCAAGTCACACAGCGACAGAACCTGACCGCCCGCTGGGCGGTTTTTTTATGCCGTAATTCTGGAGGCAGAACATGACGAAGCTACTCAATTTGCAGGAATGGGCGAGCACAACATATTCTGTGCCGCCCTCTCTCTCAACCCTGCGGCGCTGGGCACGGGAAGGCCGTATTTATCCCTGCCCTCAGTTGCACGGCAAAGAATATAAGCTCCACCCTGACTCTGTTTATATCAATCCCCGAACACTGACAAGAAACCTGAACAGCCACCCAAACAGTTCTGGCTCAGGTAATTCGCTGCTGGAGAAAATCATCAATGGCGAAAAGGCCTCAAACCTACGATTCTAACCTTCCCCGTAATCTGACTTACAGGCATAAACGCAAAACCTATCACTGGCGCAATCCTCAGACGGGAAAGGAATTCTCTCTGGGCAGTATTGCCCGGAGAGAAGCCATCGCGCAGGCATTAGAAGCAAACAACTACATTGAACAAAATTACACGCCTTCTGCCCTGCTGGCGAAATTACAGATGAATGCGGTAATGACGGTAGGTACCTGGCTTTCAAGATATGAGCTTATTCTGGCAAGTCGGCATGTTAAGCCTACAACAATGCGTCTTCGCCGTTATCAGCTCAAAGTCATCGCAAAACATCTCGGTGACTACTCCCTGTCCTCGGTTACGACCCGTCATATCGCGGAATTTATAGAGGGTTACATTGCTGACGACAAGAGGACCATGGCCGTCATTCTGCGTAGCCTGCTCAATGATATTTTCCGCGAGGCTATTGTGGCGGGTCTGATAGAAAGAAACCCTGTTGAGCCCACGCGCGCCAGACAGCCTGCGGTACAGAGAAGCCGGTTAACGATGGATCAGTTCAATTTGCTAACCGAATGCGTTCGCGAATCAGAGCCCTGGTTATACAGAACGATGTTATTAGCGCTGGTGACGGCACAGCGACGTGAAGACATCAGCCGCATGAAATTCAGCGATGTCAGCAACGGCCGCTTGTTTGTTACTCAGAGCAAAAAAGGGAGTAAACTCGCCATACCTGTTGATCTGGAAATGAAAGAAATCGGTATGACCCTCAATGAGGTCATTGGATTATGCCGTGAGAATAATCCTTCTGAGTACTTCATTTACTCCACTACCCGACGGAACGGACGCAAGCCCGGCCCCGTTTCGCCCGGCAATATCACCCAGGCATTTGCCCGAGCACGTCAGCGTTGCGGTTTGAGTGAAGAAACAAATCCTCCCACCTTCCATGAAATTCGCAGCTTATCCGGAAGGCTTTACGAAGCCCGGTTTGGGGAGGAGTTTGCGCAGCGATTACTGGGCCATAAGAACCTGTCGATGACCAAAAAATATCTCGACCCACGGTCAAATGAGTTTGTTTTGGTATAAGCAGTGTATGAGAAATTCGGACAAATTTCGGACATTTTCGAACGACCGTCGATTTGCTCTTGCAACTCATGACGTTAGCGTTATCCTGTATATAAAACGCATACATTTTATATACAGGATGAGTATGGGCATCGTAAAAATATCCGACGTGATGCATGAGAATCTTCGTATTGCCAGTCAGGCAATGAGCCGCTCGATCAACTCGCAGGCTGAGCACTGGTTAAAACTGGGCATGCTGGCGGAGCTCTATCCGCAGTTAACGCAAAATGAACTGGCGCAAACGCTCATTCGTATAGAAATGAACGGCGGTGCTGATATTCGCCAGGTGCTGCATAAGAGTGACCTGGCCCCACAGGGAGAAGTGTAATGGGAACAGTGAAAATACATTCCGCCGAAGAAATCGAAAAAGCTCGCGCGGCAGGTCATGCTGCAGCACAGGTGCTGGCCATGATCACACCGCACGTTCGTCCAGGCATTACGACGGAAGAGCTGGACGATATTTGCCACGATTTTATTGTCAATGAACTCAACGTGACGCCGGCTAATATCGGTTATCACGGTTATACGCGAACCACCTGCACCTCTGTAAACCACGTTGTCTGTCACGGCATCCCTGCGGCAAAAAAACTGAAAGACGGTGATATCGTGAATATCGATGTCGCCATTATCAAAGATGGCTGGTATGGCGACACAAGCCGCATGTATTTTGTTGGCACACCGTCCGTGCGCGCCAAACGCCTGGTCGATATCACTTACCAGTCGCTGGTTGCCGGTATAAAAACTGTCCGTCCTGGCGCGACCTTAGGCGATATAGGGGCAGCCATTCAGCGCATTGCTGAAAATGCCGGCTTTTCGGTTGTCAGAGAATATTGCGGTCATGGCGTCGGCGAGATTTATCATACCGACCCACAAATTTTGCATTACGGTACGCCCGGTGAAGGGATGCCCTTGAAAGCTGGTATGATTTTTACTATCGAGCCGATGATCAATGCCGGAAAAGCGGGCACCAGCGTGCTTTCCGATGGCTGGACGGTAGTCACGAAGGATCGATCACTCTCCGCACAGTGGGAGCATACCGTTGCCGTTACCGACACGGGTTTTGACCTGCTCACGCCCTGGCCCGAGGGAACGGGCGATTATCCCGCTATCTGAGTCAATAAAGCCGCCCTTAACAGGCGGCTTTATTTTTGCGGTATAAGATATCGTGCCCTGTGCTTAAAGACCTCGCCATAACTTTAAACCATTACGTCCTGAGCGCTTAACGTCATATAACGCTTCATCGGCACGGCGCAACCATTCGTGTATCGAACTGGCTTTTTCTGCACAGGCAATACCAATACTGACTGAACAGGTAAAATCGGGCGAAGCAGGCAACCGTAACTGCGTAATGCGCCACTGAATATGCTCAGCGAGTTTGACGATGCCAGCGTCATCAGCATCACGGACAATGACGCCCAGCTCATCGCCACCGAACCGCGCCGGTGTGTCTTTCATTCCCACACTATCGCGTAATAAACCTGAAATTTCCGCCAGAAGAAAATCCCCTGCTTCGTGACCATAGGTATCGTTAACATGTTTGAAATGGTCAACATCGATCAGAATCAGATAGGCTTTACTGTCTCCACGGCGGGTACGAAGAAATTCGCTTTCGAGTCGGCGCTCAAAAAGACGTCGATTAGGAATTTGCAAACCCGGATCCATTAATGCAATGCGTTCAAGTTCGCGATTTTTTTGACGCAGCATATACGTCAGATTATGGGATACAACGCTTAACGCCAGCATATAAAAGGTCGCCAGCGGTAATGTCAGCCAGGCTGTACGCAGGCTGAACGTCATTGATACCGGCGCACCTTCAAACGTCCAGACCAGAAGAAAGGCAAAAAGAAATGACTGAAATGCGGACAAGAGCTGTGGCCAGCCGCCTGCTGCGTAACGGTCGGAAATTAATACTGCCATGATCACAAAACACGGCATGGGACTCAGCGCCAGCAACGCGACCCAGATACCGCCAAACGCCGCATCAAGCGTGAGATTCATTCTTTCCCTCGCGGTTGAATCACGCGCGGAAGCCGCAAGGCGATAGGCCAGAGACGGCCAGACGATGACATTACCGATCAGTAACGCAAAAATAGAGATGCCGTGACCCTGTTCGACTAATACAGAAGCGATTGGCATGGCACATAAAATCGTCCCTAATTGGCGCATTGCGAACATGCGACGAACAAATCGCGTCGATCGCATTTTGAGATGATTATCATCGGGTGAGTAATAGGTCATTCGAAGGCGTAATTAGCAGTCTATATAACGCAGTTTATCTACAAAAAGAGCAGGCAGCATGACTTTTTAAGATTCTTTCCGCTTTATTTATTATTTTTTCTGGTGAGAAAAAAATGTTAGCTGCCCGCATTTAAAAAAATACGTTTAAGCCTAACGCGCAACATCATCTCATTGTCATGCATCAGGCTGTCAATTTAGCAATACATTGCCGCTATCTCCTGCGGCCCTTCGCGACCGACGCAGACCAGTTAAAATCGCTGACTTCACTGGCAGTCAGTGAGGACGGTTTCTTTTTTCGGACAGGTTTTTTGTTTTCCTTTTCTGCTTTTAACTTTTCTTTAAGCAATTTATCCGCCATCACCTGCTGACGCGCTTCAAGGTTAAGCGCTTTCTCTTTTTTGACGTCCGGTTCTTTACCCGTACGTTGGCGGTATTTTTCAATCAAATGATGAAGCACTTCATTGACGGCAAGTCGCTCTTCATCGCTGAACTGATCGATGGAAATCATTTTCTTGTCATTCATCGTCGCTTTCCTCGTCGTGGGATCATCGGCAGTGTACAACAAGCCGGATGAATAAAAGGCATTTGCTTGCCTCTTAACGCATTTTAACCGGGAACGTGAGTATCATTTCGTCTCAGGACAGCTAAAATAAGCGAAAATTAACAACGAGAATCTGGATAATGAAAATCCCCCTGCCTGACGATCATAAAGCATTTATCACCGCACTTCTGGACGAACCCGTTGACGTCATTGAGATGCACTCTCCCCACGCTGAACACATTGATCGCGCTTATACTGTCGCGCTACAGCAAAAAAATCATGAGGCTGAGGCAGACTGGAAACGGACGATCACGTTTCTGGCCCTGTTCGTTTTTCTCTATGCGGCGCTGGGTGCATCACTGACGCTGGACCTGAGTCCCGCCGGGGCGAGTCACAAAAGTATTGAATACGCGTTAGAAGCCGTGCCGGTGCTTATCGCCTTTTCCGGCTTTTTTATTTCTGTGCTTTACCTGTTTCTTGTGCGCGCGGGTTCACGTCAACGCCGTAACTGGCAACGAACACTTTTGATTCTGGAAAGGTATACCACAGGTCATGTATTTAAACTGACGCATCAGCAAGGCGCGGGTACCAGCAACTACTCGCTTTCATCCATCATGCTGGCGCTCGCGATGTTCATTTGCCTCACATGGTTAATCATCTATAACTACCTTACCTTCACCACCAGCGGTGTGTTTGGTAGCGTCATTTCACTGTTTATCAGTACGATGGTTTATGTCATTTTGGATATTCAGCTCCTGAAACCGTGGCAGTCAGAGGCTGAAAACGATCCCTCCGGTGTTGATGAAAATAAAGCCGATCGCTAACCTTCCATGGCCCGATATGCATCGGGCCAGCCTTTGCATCTGGCAGGCGAAACAGGCACATAGGTTAATGCCAGGGATAACTTAAAACGCTTAAAGTATGTTGTAACTATATTATGCCTCGTTGATGCTCAGCTTACGTTCAGGCTCGTCAGGGAGGCTGCTCACGATGAGTGAGCAGCCCCTGAAAACATCGCTACAAGTGACAACGTCACCTTTGGTTTCCGTAAGACGTGATTTGGGTTGGTTGATATCTGATTAGTGAAATCAGTCGAATGGAAATTCACGAGCCAGAACGCGGGCAATCACATTCAGCGCGCCCTCGTCCGTATTACTCTCGGTTTTAAAACGCGCGACAGCCGAGACAGCCTCACCCGCATTGGCCATTGCAAAACTAAAGCAGGCCTGACGTAACATCTCGATATCATTCGCGCTGTCGCCGACAGCCACCACTTCACAATCGCTAATGCCCCATTTTTGCTGAAGCAAAGCGATACCGTGCGCTTTATGGCAACCCGGAATAATCAGGTCAATAAAGCCATAACCGCTGGAAACGGGATGCATGATGTGATCGATTTCGCCCAATTGGGTATGCAAACGCGTCATCAGGCTTTCAATCCCTTCGTGCGCCAGATTGAGCGAGAACTTAAAGACAGTGTCATCAATATCGTAAAGGTTGTCGCGCTTCTCGAGTCGGTAATAATGATTTTTTAGCATGCCGATCACGCTATCCGGCATGGACGCGTGAACATAAGCGCTTTTGCGGCCACAAACAACGACGCTGATATCCGGTTCTCTGGCCAGAATATCGAGTACGCTGTGTACCCTTTCTTTTGCCAGCTCGCCACAAAATATCACTTCATCGCCATGCGACACCCACGCACCGTTTTCTGCCACGAAGGCAATTTCATTTTTGATGTCAGGAAAATATCGCTGTAACTGGTAATACTGATTGCCGCTGGCGACCACAAAATGAATACCTTTTTCTTTGAGCAGAGCATACTGGCGTGAAAAGCGCTGGACATTGTACTGCTTGTTTTCATCAAGAAAGGTACCGTCCATATCCACTGCAATCATCCTTACTGCCATTTTACTCCCCCTTTGCTCCCGGCCTTAACAGGCTAACTGTGTGGTTAAGCTTACTCGCTGTAAGGATTATTGAAAGTTACAAACGCTGAATTTCCGCCTGTTATGGCAAATTGTGCCGTCGCGCCCAGATTGAAAGTTAAAGCTCTGTTAATAATGACCATCACCTTCGAATGAAGGTTACATAAATTTCATTCGAAATAACATCATCTGTTAAGAGGTTAACCTATGCGCGAAGGACTTCACTACACCCCACTTCCTGAGGACGTCTCTGCCTCTATCCGTAACTTTAAGCAGCGCGCACGTGAGCAGATCGGTGACGTTGAGCGCGTATTTCGGCAAGTCTGTCAGAAAACAGAAGAGGCCATTGCCGAAGCCAGGCTGGAAGAGGCTCAAACCGGGAGCGCCTGGCCCATCGTCACGGGCGAGGCGATAGCCTCAGGCACGGTTTCCCCGGAAATGCGGGCGCGTATCAAGCGGCGCGGCTGTGTCGTCGTCCGGCAGCATTTCCCTCGTGAGCAGGCACTGGCCTGGGATGCCGACATGTTGCGCTATCTGGATGAAAACCAGTTTGATGCACAGTACCGCGGGCCAGGAGACAATTTTTTCGGCAGTCTTGAGGCATCCCGTCCAGAAATTTACCCCATTTACTGGTCTCAGGCTCAAATGCAGGCCCGTCAACGCCCGGAAATGCATCAGGTACAGTCGTTTCTGAACCGGTTATGGACCTATGAATCGGAGGGGCAGCGATGGTTTGATCCTGACGTGAATATCCTCTATCCAGACCGTATTCGTCGACGGCTACCGGGCACCACGTCAAAGGGACTGGGTGCGCATACCGATTCAGGCGCGCTGGAACGGTGGCTGTTGCCTGCTTATCAACGCGTCTTTCACGCCGTTTTTAACGGGGATATTGATCGCTACGATCCCTGGAATGCCGCTCACCGCAGCGACGTCGATGAATACGATGTACCGGACACCACAAAATGTTCTGTCTTCCGCACTTTCCAGGGCTGGACCGCGCTGTCCGATATGATCCCGGGTCAGGGTTTACTTCACGTTGTGCCCGTCCCCATGGCAATGGCCTATCTTCTGTTACGTCCACTGCTCTCCGATGTGCCGGAAGATGAACTGTGCGGTGTCGCACCCGGCCGCGTCCTGCCTGTTAATGAAAAATGGCATCCCCATTTGATGAAGGGCTTATGCCCGGTACCGGCTATTACCGCCGGCGATTCCGTTTGGTGGCATTGTGACCTTATTCACGCGGTCGCGCCGGTCGAAAACCAACAAGGCTGGGGAAATGTGATGTATATTCCTGCTGCGCCGATGTGCGATAAAAACCGTGCGTATGCGCATCATGTGGCGCATGCGCTGAAGCAAGGTCATTCCCCTGCGGATTTCCCACCGGAGCATTACGAAGCTGACTGGAAGAATCGCTTTACCCTGGCCGATCTTAACTCACTCGGGAAACGCAGCCTGTGCCAGTCCTGATAAAAAAGAGTAAGCGGGTTAATGCCCGCTTTGGTTCAGTAGGATAAAGGGAGCCGGTATGAATACGCGCCAGGAAAAAATTATCGAACTGGTCAATGCGCGTGGCAGCATCACCGTCAGTGAACTGGCTCGCGTTGTCAGTGTGTCTGAGGTGACGATACGGCAGGATTTAACACAACTTGAACAGCAGCGCGTGTTACGTCGCGTTCACGGTGCAGCCATCGCCCTGGACAGTGATAATGTGAGCACACGGATGAACACACGTTTCAGCATCAAACAGGCTCTGGCCCGTTATGCCGCCGGACGCGTCAATGAGGGCGAATCAGTTTTTATCGAGGGCGGCAGTACGAATGCCTTACTGGCACTTGCGCTTGCCGGTCGAAAAAATCTGACGCTTATCACCGTCAGTCACTATATCGCTCATCTGCTGAAAGAAGCCGATTGTGAGGTCATTGTGCTGGGAGGCCGGTTACAAAAGAGCAGTGAATCGATGACCGGGCCACTGACGCGTTACTGCATTCAGCAGACCCACTTTCATAAAGCGTTTATTGGTGCTGATGGCTGGCACCCGGAAACCGGTTTTACCGGTCGCGACATGCTACGGTGTGACGTGGTGGACGCTGTACTGGCAAAAAACGCTGAGAGCTATGTCCTGACAGACAGCAGTAAATTCGGACAGCTTTATCCCTATCCTTTATCGCCCGGTTATGCGCCGCGTCATGTCATCACGGAACACGGGTTGCCCGCGGATACCGTGAACCGGCTTACAGAGCAAGGCACCGAGGTGATACCGGTGACGATCGCTTAAAGGTGGCTGTCGGTTTCAGGGTGCGACGCTGACAGAATCGCGCGACACCAGACTGGCGATAAAAGGCTTACGCTGCATTAACTCGCCGCCATCGAGCATGGCGACCAGCCGGTTGATAGTTTCATTGATCATGTCGGTAACCGGAAACTTCATGCTGGAGAGCGAGGGAATCACATACGGAGCCAGCGGGATGTCATCAAAACCTATCACCGAAACTCTGGCCGGTACGGCAATGTTGTTTTCCGTGAGTTGTTTAATGGCACCAATTGCCATTTCATCGTTGCTGGCTACGATAGCGCTGAAAGACTCGCCGCTGGCGAGCAGGGATTTGACCGCCAGCATGCCGCTTTGTGCGGTCCACTTACCCTGCACAATCAACTGGGGATTAGGCGCAATGCCCGCCGCGCTTAATGCAGCCTGATAACCGGAAAGTCGTTCCTGACTGGTAGGAGAATCCAGCGAGCCGGTGATAAACGCGATATCACGATGCCCCTGTTCAAGCAGATGATTGACAGCCAGCCGCCCTGCTGCCTGCTGGTCGCTGAATACACAAAAACTTTCATGAATGCGCAGGCGGCGATTGATTACCAGAATGGGTTGTTTGTGGTCGGAAATAATAGCATCCAGTTCATCAATACTCAGAAAGCGCGGATAGATGATGATGCCATCGCAGCGCAGATCGAGCAAAAACTGAATCGCCGCGCGCTCCTCAGCGGCAGTGTGCTTCCCGTCAGCCAGAATTAACTGACGATTCTGCTGCTCCATAATCCTGGCGGAATGCGACATTAACTCGCTGAAAATATTGCCGCTGTACAGTGTGTTAGTCACCACCAGCCCTATGGTTTGTGTACTTTTATTTGCCAGATTACGGGCCAGTAAATTGGGCCGATAGCCTGTTTCAGCGATAGCCTGCAAAACGTGTTCACGTTTCTCTTTGCCGACGTAACCGTTGCCCGACAATACCCGGGAAACCGTTGCTTTTGAGACACCGGCGCGTTTTGCCACTTCTGAAATCGTTGTCATATGAGGATCGCCAGAATTCTCAGCCTGAAAGCAGTCTACCTAAGTCTTTCATTATTTGAAATATTTACACGCCAGCCCACAGGGCGCGCCAGATCATTGACAGTGACCTTAATCACAGAAATAACACAGGGTGATTATTGGCGCTTGTGTCAGCCCCAAAACAGCTTCATGATTTTGTGAAACCGGTTTCCTATTTTGCCGTGCCGATCGTCAGTGGTCACGCAACGTTCCCCTGGCGAAAGACGTAAAACAATAAGGCAGCCGTCATGAGCGGAAACCAGAACGCACTTCCCTCTACCCTACGAGAGAAACATCATGTCAGGAAATTATGCCGGGATTTCACAGGCTATCGTTACCGCCTTAGGTGGCCTGAACAACATCAGCGCCATTACGCATTGTATGACGCGCCTGCGTTTTGTCGTGAAAGACGACGACAGTGTCGATCTGGCGGCCCTGAAGGCCGTCAACGGCATCATGGGCGTCGTGCATACCGATACACAATATCAGGTGATCATCGGGAATAATGTTGCCAAAGCTTACCAGGCCGTTCTGGCCCTCGGTCAACCGCAGGCTGAAAGCGCTTCGCCAGTTAAACGTCGTATCACGCTGAAAAGCATTGGTGCCGGTATTCTCGATGCGCTTGTCGGTACCATGTCACCACTGATTCCGGCGATCATTGGCGGATCGATGGTCAAACTGCTGGCCATGATTCTGGATATGGCGGGCGTTTTTGACAAAGGCTCGTCCACGCTGATCATCCTGAACGTTATCGGGGATGGGGCATTCTTCTTTTTACCGGTCATGGTAGCCGCTTCTGCCGCACTGAAATTTAAAACCAATATGTCACTGGCGATTGCTATTGCCGGCGTCCTGGTGCACCCCACTTTCATCGATTTAATGGCCAAAGCAGCTCAAGGCCAGCATGTCGAGTTTGCTTCTGTTCCGGTGACGGCGGTGAAATATACCTATACGGTGATCCCCGCGCTTGTGATGACGTGGATTCTGTCCCATATCGAACGTGGCGTGGATCGGATTACGCCTGCCGTCACCAAAAACTTCCTTAAGCCGATGCTGATTGTGCTGATTGCGGCACCGATTGCGATTGTATTAATAGGTCCCATTGGCATCTGGATCGGCAGCGGTATCTCTGCGCTGGTCTACACCATTCACGGCTATCTGGGCTGGCTTTCCGTGGCCATCATGGGCGGGCTGTGGCCGCTACTGGTAATGACCGGCATGCACCGGGTTTTTACCCCTACCATCATCCAGACGATTGCAGAAACAGGTAAAGAAGGCATGGTGATGCCTTCAGAAATTGGGGCCAACTTATCACTTGGCGGTTCGTCGCTGGCCGTCGCCTTCAAAACGAAAAACCGCGAATTACGCCAAACGGCGCTTGCAGCCGCGGCCTCCGCTATTGTGGCCGGTATTTCTGAGCCTGCTCTTTACGGTGTCGCCGTGCGCCTGAAACGCCCATTAATCGCCAGCCTGATGAGTGGCTTTATCTGCGGTGCCGTTGCCGGAATCGGCGGGCTTGCCAGCCATTCAATGGCTTCGCCAGGATTATTTACCAGCGTGCAGTTTTTTGATCCGTCCAATCCCCTGTCGATTGTCTGGGTCGTGGCGGTAATGGTGCTTTCTGTCGTGCTGTCGTTCATTCTTACTCTCATTCTGGGGTTTGAAGATATCCCTGAAACGACCCAGCCGTCTGCGCCCTCGTCCGTCGTCACCGCAGAAAAAGCGAACGCGGTTAACGCCAGTTAATTAATGATTACAGTATTAAAGAGGATGTCATGTCTGAGTCAGTATTCCCGGAAGGATTTTTATGGGGCGGTGCCCTGTCCGCAAACCAGTCAGAGGGCGCCTTTCTTGAAGGCGGGAAAGGATTAACGACCGTTGACATGTTACCGCTTGGCCCGGCACGCATGCCGGTGAAACTGGGGCAGGAAAAACGCGTCACACTGCGCGATGATGAATTTTATCCCAGCCATACCGCTATCGACTTTTATCATCGCTATCGCGAAGATATTGCGCTGATGGCAGAAATGGGATTCACCGTCTTTCGCACCTCTATCGCCTGGAGCCGACTTTTCCCTCGTGGAGATGAATTAACGCCCAACGAGCAGGGGCTGGCGTTTTACCGTGATCTGTTTACCGAATGTCGTCGCTATGGCATTGAGCCACTGGTGACGCTGTGCCATTTTGACGTGCCGATGCATCTGGTAACGGAATATGGATCGTGGCGTCATCGTAAAATGATCGCGTTTTTCGCACGCTATGCACGAAGCTGTTTTGAGGCATTCGACGGCCTTGTGAAATACTGGCTTACCTTCAATGAAATTAACATCATGCTGCATAGTCCGTTTTCAGGCGCTGGGCTGGTGTTTGAACCGGGTGAAAATACCGAGCAGGTTAAATATCAGGCCGCCCATCATGAACTGGTTGCCAGTGCGCTGGTAACGAAAATTGCTCATGAGGTCAACCCGGCCAACCAGGTAGGCTGCATGCTGGCAGGCGGCAATTTTTATCCCTGGTCAAGTAAACCCGACGATGTCTGGGCGGCACTGCAAAAGGATCGTGAAAATCTGTTTTTTATCGATGTGCAGGCACGGGGCGCCTACCCAGCGTATTCCGCGCGTCTGTTTCGAGAGAAAGGCATTGAGATCGTTATGGCGGAAGACGATGCGGAGATCCTTAAAAACACTGTCGATTTTGTTTCATTCAGTTATTACGCCTCTCGCTGCGCATCTGCTGATATGCATGACCAGAACAGCAGCGCAGCCAATGTCGTCAAATCGCTGACTAATCCGCACATCGCACGCAGTGAATGGGGTTGGGGCATTGATCCGCTTGGACTTCGCATCACCATGAATATGATGTACGACCGCTATCAGAAACCGCTGTTTTTAGTCGAGAACGGTCTGGGTGCACGTGACGAGTTAACACCAGAAGGCGAAATCATAGACGATTATCGTATCAGCTACCTGCGTGAGCATATTCGCGCCATGGCTGACGCGATTGGCGACGGTATTCCCGTACTGGGTTATACCACATGGGGCTGCATTGATTTGGTGGCGGCTTCAACCGGTGAAATGAGCAAGCGCTATGGTTTTGTCTATGTTGATCGGGACGACCACGGTAACGGGACGTTAGAAAGACGCCGGAAAAAATCGTTCTGGTGGTACAAGAAAGTCATCGCCAGCAATGGCCGCGATCTGGATTGAGTCGGTGTGCAGCCACGAGACGTGGCCAGACGCGACGGCGGTGAAGCATTTAAAGGGATAAGGCGACAGATAATACTGTCGCCTTCTGGTCCGGTTATTTTTGCAGCAGCCAGTGTTCAATCTCGCTGGCTGGCAGCGGTTTAGAAAAAAAGTAGCCCTGAATCTGGTCGCAACCATATTGCTTCAGCAGACTCAGCGTCGCTTCGGTTTCGACCCCTTCCGCCAGAACTGTATAATTCAGCTCCTTCAACATCTGAATAATGCTTCTGACAATCACTCTGGACGCCTGATCGTTGTCCATGCGGTTAATCAGAGACATATCAACTTTGATAACGTCTAAGGGAATTTCCTGTAGATAGCTGATGTTGCTGTAGCCTGTGCCAAAATCATCCAGAGAGATAACAAACCCCTCGGTTCTCAGCGCTTCCAGGCCGTTTATAGCAACATGGCTTTCTGTAATAAGTTCATTTTCAAGGCACTCCACGCCCATAAAGGACGTAGGCAAATCAGCAGCCTGCATTTTACTGGCCAAATCTGCCGCAAAGCCGGGGCGTGAAAAGTCACGTTCACTGACGTTAACTGAGACAGGAATTAACTGATATTCCTGTTTCCACGTTTTGAGTTGAACGATGACACGATCGATGACCCAGTCCGTCAGCACCGAGATCAGGTTTGTTTTTACAGCCAGGGGAACGAAATCGGCAGGGAACAGCTCGCCTCGTTCCGGGTGATGCCACCGGATCAACGCTTCCAGCCCCACGGTTTTGCCGGTTTTTAAACACACTTTGGGCTGATAAGCCAGATAAAGACCTTCGTCTTTTTTCAGCGCCTGTGCCAAATCATTCATGATCAGAAAATCATCCGTGCGGCGCGAATCATAAGCATGATCGAAGGTCATGGCACCGCAATTCTGATAAATGCATTCATGCAGTGCGCTTACCGCCTGACGAACGATTTCATTGGCATCTATCTCTCGGGAAACAAACTCTGTTTCACCTGCATAAACGTCGATATCGATCGTGATATTGTCCGCTAAATCCGCCTTCAAATTCTTGAGAACATCAATCGTGCTTTGTGCCGTGTACCCTTCAAGATAGGGCTGGATGAGGGCAAACCGACCCGGTGCGAATGAATAAAGCATATCATCGGACTCAAGTTCGAGGCGCGCACTGACCAGGCCGGCGATTTGCCGGAGCAGGTTTTCTACCGGCGCGATACCAAAGGTGCGCGAGAGTTCATAAGCATGCGGAATATCAATGCAGTCGATAAGAATAAGGCGGAAGCGTCGATCAGGATTGCTCACGGCCAGCTGCTGTATATCACGCAACAACCGCGGGCGATTAGGAAGATGCGTGATCAGGTCAGTAAAACTGGCCAGATTCCAGGCGTCCAGAAATGAGGTGACCAGCCTCGCTAACGACTTTAAGGTTTCGAGTTGCGCATCGTTAAAGGTATGGGGTTGCGTATCTGTGACACATAACGTGCCCAGAACCAACCCTTCAACATTACATAATGACACGCCCGCATAGAAGCGGATATGCGGCTCGCCTTCCACTAACGGATGGAAAGAGAACCGATTGTCTTGCAGTGTATCCTGAATGACCAGTTGGCCGTCGCCATCAATAACATGTCGACATAAGGAAACATCACGTGACGACGCTTTAAGATTAAAGTTGCGGGAAACTTTAATGTATTGATTTTTGTCGTCAATAATTGAGATAAAACTGCCCGAAATGCCGAGTGCCTGCGCGGCAAGCTGTACAAATTTTTCCAGCACCTCATCCCTGGTTACATCAGGTGACAAAAGTGCTTTAACCGCTTTAAGACGATTTTCTTCATTGCCACTTTGATTATCGTGCACAACAGCCTCCCCATGTGCGGGTGCAAAACGCAGAAAACAATTTAGCCTAATTTTAAATATTTAGCGCCACATTGACCGACAATTTATAGCAAACAAGAGGCCATGCGAGACTGTATAACATGCAAGAAAAGGTTTTAAGTCATTTTTAACCGTAAATGTCACAACGTTCTGCATTATGCCCGACACACAGGCGGCACTTTTGGTGAGGAGACGACATCGCTGTCAATGTTCAGGCACAATAATCGATCAGCTTACCCCATTAAGGGTATTGGTCCACATTAAGCGGTTTTTTCTCCCGACGCTTCATCTTGCCACAGGCTGCCTCTCTCAGTAATGAATGCGCATTCAGTTATTACCTGTTGCGCGCCTGTAAGACTGCCGTTATGAAATATTACTTAAGCTTTTCTGTCAGAGATAAGAACTTAATAATGGCAAAACATCCTGACGGCACAGACGTTAATTAAATGCAAAATGTAAAGTTATGGAAGCAAAGATTAACAAACACGGTCGGGGGCTTCGTGATGGCGCGAGGAATACAGAACAGTTCAGGCATCTTAGTGTCTGCAGACACGATAAATGTCAGCAGACTTCTGGCTGAAAGCATAAGGAAATGGACGTTAGCCCGCTATCGCCGGCTACGGTATGCTGAACAGCTTTTCTTTTCGCTTATTAAACGACGCCCTGACGGTAATGATGGGCTGACACGCTGATAATTGGTACACTTATTGCCTTGGCGGAACAATGCCAATGCTGAACTCGATTAACAGGTTAAACAACCCTGCCAGTTGGCGCCAGCAGGTCTGGGTTGCTCAGGAAATGAAGTATGCTGACTGACGATCAACTGAATTACATTCTCAGCCACCCCGACGAATTTTCAGATCAGGTTGTGGCAATGGCGAAAGAGATACGGGTTTACCGTGCTGCGTTCGCACAGCCCTATGCGATCATTGAACCATTAGGTATGACGTTTATTGGCGATGAAAATGGCGCGATGGTGTGGCATCCGAAACACTACGAAGAAGGCGATACGCCGCTCTACCTCAGACCATCAATGGAAGAATAACCGTTGTGACGCATTCATACTTACACATCTGTAAATCCCCGTCCTGGCACGCCCCCGTTCACCTTCATTCATGTCAACGCTGCGAGACTCATGTTACACACTGATACTCCCTTAGTCAGCCCTGCTCTTCACCCCGTAGCATCAACACTTCATCTATCCATGTTTAGTTTGATTTGAGACACTGCCTGGCGCTGCCATGATGCGTGTGGCGTGACCACCCGCTCTGCAGAAAGATAAGCGATTCGGTCACTTTTCATCGTCAACGCATACCGATGCCGTCCATTGTGGTTGTTGGCATCTGTCCCGGCTCTGCACTTACTGAATCACTGATGTGATGCGACAAGCGCGTGATTTAAGCGAGACCCAATCATCACAACACGCGATCACCGCTTTCAGCTGCCACCGGGCGAGTCAGAAAACACGGGTTGACCGCATTTCTCTGGGCCACATCGTTGCGGCTTCTGCGCCCATCAGTTTTTGTAAGTTGTTACTGGCAAAATAATGCAGACAACTCAGGCAGGATGAGCGATAGTCAACGCAGGCACGCTGCTGGACAGGAGCGCTTTCCTGACGTCTGCGTCCAGATTAGTGTCAGTGACAATATCCGTCAGCGCATCCAGATGAACCACATTGAAAAGAGACCAGGCACCGTATTTTGAACTGTCTGCCAGCAAAACACGTCGCCTCGCATTGATGATCAAATCGTGTTTCAGAGCCGCTTTTTCTTCCGTGGGCGATGTCACGCCTTTCGTCATATCCCATCCATTACCACTCAGGAAAGCAATGTCAGGATTGATATTGTTCAGCATCTTCCGACCGTGATCGCCAATGCAGGACTGGCTGCTTTCATCGATTCGCCCACCAATGATGGTTACTTCAATCTGCTTAAACTCGGAGAGGAACAGTGCAATATGTAAGTCATTGGTGATCACACGTAGCGGCATATGGGTAATTTGCCGGGCCAGCTCAAACATCGTCGTCCCTGCATCAAGGATTACTGCATCGCCTGCTTTGATGAAGGTGGCTGCAACGCGCGCAATAGCATGTTTTTCAGGCTGATTCCGTGACGATTTTTCCAGCGTGGTGGGCTGCGATGGAATAAAGCGGTTAAGCGTTACGCCCCCGTGCGTGCGGCTGACCACTCCTTCCTGATCGAGTTTAATCAGATCACGCCTGATAGTGGCAGGAGAAGCGCCTGTGACCGAAACAAGCTGTTCAACCGTTACCAGATTATTTCCTTTCAGGTAATTCATTATCGATTCTAAGCGACTGTTTTCTTTCATCTTCACATTGACCAGGGCGTTTTCTTTTTTTGGATCATGCAGATATGATCGCAAAGTGCGATTTTTCTGTCCAGGTAATACTGAGAAGGTGATTAACTCAGCTCACGGGTGAGTAAATACCTTTGGATTCCTTACTGCACGACTGAAATGATGGTGATCCGCTTTCCTGCGCCATGCATACTCTCATCGCGAAAGCATTCTGTTCAGCATGACTTCTCGGCGAGCGACGGCGTGTTAATGCTCTTAGATGAATATAAGGTTTCGTCCCACTTCGTCTGAAACGAGGACGGTAAAAATTTGATGTGAAAGGCGAGATGACTGATTCAGGCGTGAAGTCGGGACAGGTTGAATGCGGTATCTGGAGCACTGCTGACGCAATCAAAACGGCAGCGGTCCCTGCTGCGAGTGATACGATGTCTTTATCGTGACATATAATATTAACCGGACCTTACATCGCGCTTCGATATTCCGGCCAGGCCACCGCGTCTGAATGAAGCGCACCTGAAGGAGCAAATAAACTGCCCTGGAAATTAATCACGCCCGCTGCTTCCAGCCACATCCACTCCTCCGCTTTCACGATGCCGGCAGCAATGACCGTAATCTCTAAGGCAGAGCAACATTTTATAATGGCCTGAACCACGGCTTGTTTCGGACCACTGCGGTGAACATCGGAAGTGATACTTGAGTCAATGCGAATCCGGTCGGGCTGAATATGTGTCAATAACGAGAGCCCGGCGGAACCGGCACCAAAATTATCGACGGACAGACTGATGCCCGCAGCCTTAAGCTCCCTGACGGCAACCGAAAAAGCTTCCACGCGTGAAATAACTTCCGTTTCGCTGACACCAATGACCACCTGCTCAGGGACCAGTCCTGCAGCATTTATGGCCGCAACAATGGTCTGAACCGCATCAGGTACGACAACCAGCGTCATAGGCAGCAGACTGACATACAGCGTCATCTCGTCCGGGCAGGCCCGCCCGGCCATCCTGAACGCTGTAATCACCGCGTCAAGATCGGCATCATGTAACTGCTTTGACGAATCGCGCTGTTCAGTACGACGAAGCCGTGCGTCCGCTATCGCCTCAATCGCCGTCACTTGACGGGCAAGCGGATCGACGACGGGACGGAAAGTAATACCCGATACCGAAGGCGTCACCTTGCTGGCAGTGGTGCTTTCCGGAATGAATTCCCAGTATTCGGAGGGCAATACCTCGAAGTAATTCTCTTTCTCACGCGCCTCAACAAAGGTACGCAGGAACTGCAACGCGCGGTCAGCATAAGTTAACTGGTACTTCGACGTGCCTTTATCCAGCACCGCCTGAAGCACAGTGGAACGATCATGCTCACGTAAATCAAACAATTCCATGCCGGCATTACCGAACCGACGCGAGGGCGCATAATCACGCATCAACTCGACCAGGTTATGGTGACGTCGATCAGCACAAATGCGCTGATAAATGGCAAGCACGCCCTCTTCCGGGCCTTCCAGTAACTGGAAAAAGTGCGTGCCATTGAACAACAGAATACCGGTCACATCATGAGACGCATTCAGTATGCTGGCATCATCCACCATTCCGGGTAGCGTCTTAACAGGAACGTCATCCGAGATATGGCTGCGATAAATTATTGTGGTCAGCAAAGGGCATCTCCAACATCAACGTGAGTGTAGTCGTCAGCTTATCAGTTATTCCTTTAACATGCAGGTCTCGGTGCGCGGACTGACGCAATAATTTACATTAAATTGCATCAGGGAGGAACAGTGATGGCGCGCAAGACAAAATAACACAAAGTAAACCCGGATCGGCTTCTCATTAATTATCGTTACTTTTTCAGCGGGGAACGATTACTGCCCTGACCTCTTTTAAAAGAGATATTTTTTAACTGCTAATGAGTGCGCTTTTATTTATTTTTTAACTCTATGTTTTAAAAGGTTTTAACCCACCTGCCGGTGACCCGCGCTTCTGGGTTTGCAGATTTATCCACCTGAAGCCGGCCCGACATGCCGCACGGAGCACGTCGGGAAATGTATCGCAGCCAGAAATTTGCCTTATAAAAAAGCGTAAGCGAAAATAAAATCTTCGTCCGAGGCTCCAGGGTTTCTGTTCTTTCCTCACCTGCCGTATTAATCAATACGCATTAACTCAAAAAAATGAACGGCCTTCACCCAGGACGTAAATGGTTATTCCATGACGGTTTAGCATCGCAACGCATTAATTGTTTTCGCCTTTTATAGTGATTGGCTTTTATTTTTTAAAATCAACGTACAATTATTTTTTGCAATATCATTCAGCATATGGGCAGGAGCGGCAATGGCTCAGGAACCTGGCGACAAGGAATATCACCGCACCAGAACAACACAGTCACTGCGCTTCTCAGACAGAGGCCGGGATGAGGTGCTGAAAAAGTTTTTACGTCTGGCCTGTCAGTTAGTTGGTATTAATGGAAGTTATATCGCTGTCTTAAATGACGATAAGCATAGTGTGCGTGCCAATTACAATATCGAGCTGAGTGACACGACGCGCGACCAGGCCTTATGCCGGCATGTTGTCGAAAGTGATACGACGGTCATTGCACCCGATACCCGACTTGATCCGCGTTATGCCCATCACCCTTTGATTGTCCATGCCCCTTATATTCGCTTTTATGTCGGTACGCCGCTGAAAAACGCTCATGGACAGATACTGGGAACGCTATGCCTGACGGATACGGTGCCACGGACTTTTAGCCACCAGCAGAAACAGATCATTGAGTCACTGGCTGGATTGGTTGTTGCCTTTCTTGAAGCCTGGCATTCGGCGGCCTTTATCGAACCTGTTACCGGCATGGCCAATCGGGAACGTCTCTTTCGCGACATTCTGCATCTTGCCACGCTGAATGACACGGCACTGCGCCGTCTGGTGCTTATCGACTGTATTGATATGTCACGCGCCTACGACCTGTCCCGGTCACTGGGCATGGCGTCGCTGGAGTCCTTGCTTAAGGATGTCGCCACCCTGTTAAGGTTACGTCTTCGGCCTGCCAGTGGTGAGTCGATTTACACGATCGCGACTGGCCGCTTTGCGATTTTGACCCGTGCAGAAAGCCACGTTAGCGCAAAATGGGTTGAGGAACGGTTAAACGGGATTCATGCCGATATGGGCGACGGCCTCACTATGGCGTTGGCGACCTGTACCGCGCAGATCGACTTTATCGCCGGCCAGACCTTCCCCCAGGACGCTCTCAGACGGGCAGTCAATGCGCTGGAACGCGTGAGCGGTCCGTCCGTTCGTCTGTGTGATGCTGTTAGTGATGGAATTAAAGACGCGAGTTCCCCCGCTGATTTCACCTTAATGCGTGATCTTGCAGACGCGCTGCGGCGCAACCAGGGACTGTATCTGGTTTTCCAGCCCAACGTTTGCTTGCTCAGTGGTAAACCGGTTAGCCTCGAAGCGCAGATCCGTTGGCATCATCCCCAACGTGGAGAGCTGGCAGCCGATAACTTTACTTCACTGGCCGTTGGGACTGAGCTGGGCACAACACTCACGACCTGGCTGATTGACAGCACCATTGCCCGGCTTAAACGTCTACGTAATCATCCTATTCAGTTACCTGTCACGATCAGTATTCATGAGCGGGATGTGACAGATCGGGCGTTTGCAGAAAAGCTGGCGGAAAAAATGCTTAAGGCAACCTTACCTGTGTCAATGCTGGTCATCAAAATCGTTCAAAAAGAGCATATCATTGACAGCCCCTCAGCCATGCTGGGCCTGGAAATGCTAAGACGTATGGGATTCACAATGACATGGGAATATATCGCGAAAGGCTATCGCAAAATACGCTATCTGCGCGGGACGCCGCCTGATGTTATAAAACTGGATAAAACACTGGCCAATGAAATCCATGCAAATATTACTTCCCGACTTATCGCACACAGTATTTTTACGACGCTTAAAGAGCTCAATCTCCTTGTTTTAGCCTACAGCGATCGTCCCGCCTCTGTGGTCACCTCAGATAACAGTGAGGCTACCTATGAATATTTCAACATTAAACCCATGACAGAAACGGAACTCGATCCCTGGCTGAAATGGAAGTTACCGGGGTAAGCGTTTTCTCTCCGTTCTGTACTCATGGGCCATCCTGCTGGTATTTATTTTCTGGCCAGATGGCGTTTCGTATCACGGGCCTGGATACGCGCTTCTGTGGGTGAGGGAAACAGATAATGGTACAGATCGCGATACAGGCTCAGATGTTTCACCACGCCCTCATGAATGGTCTTGGTAATATCGTTGATTAAAAAATCGCAGGTGGTGTTGAAGTTTCCCATTTTAAAAAAGGCTTTATCAAAAACCGTAATAATGCCTTCCCATTTCATCTGATATTCATCCCTGATCGGATCATGAGTTGCAATGAACAGGCCTTTGTGGGACTTCACACCATGTTTGCCCACATAGGTGGTTTGCGAATCGTAGCCACGTTTACTCCGCCAACGGCAAAATTCATAAGGCACATCATAATGGGGCAAAATGAAGTCGGGACAGCGGAAATTCTCGTCGCTTAACAGACCATCCAGCGTCACCGTGAAATGCAAAAAATCCTGCATAAAATCGAACTGACGCGTCTTGGTTAAGGTGACATTGATGGTGAAATTGCCTGAATGCACATACCAGTAGTTAGTAAAACCGTTGACCAGAATACAAAATACCTGCCAGTCGCTAAGCCGCCGGTCACCGGCTAATCCTCTGAAACGACTTATCATTAGCCTTGCTTTGGGATGCTGATACGCTTTGAACAACGGATCATTCATACCTTTCAGTAACATCAGGCCCACTCCTTTGTAATTTAGCGTATCCTGCCATGCCATTTTACTACTGAAAAGGTGCCGTCATCTGATTATGCGACGTTGCGCTTTCCTTTTGGGCACCCTCTTACTTATCGTTCTGTGATGCCGTCTGTAGCCATAAGCATCAGGCTGCATCATTGAATGTGCAGACAAGGCAAGGCTAAATTTTGCAAAAGGAAAATAAAGACGCGTTCAGAGAGATAATTCAGAAGGGATAGAGGGCTAGTGCGCGTTGCTGATGGGTCTGAACAAACGCATTTTTTAATTCACAGTAAACGTTACTCTCCCCCCGGCAGTCACGTTGCGCGGCGTATTTCACTGCCGCATAGCTGTCGCGGATGTCTGGATATTTTCGTAAATAATCCCGAAACGCCAGATGCCGGATGATATCTGGACTGCCCTGGATAAAAGCATGGACGTGATGCGTACGGCGGCCCTGAAGGCCCTTGGTATAATAGCGTCTTCCTGACATACCGTTTTCGCCACGCGCCTGATAGCCAGAGGCGCACAACGCTGACGTAATGTCAGACGAATCATGAGTAATCACTTCCAGCAAAATATCGATGATCGGTTTGGCCGCTAATCCTGGCACCGCAGTGCTACCAATATGATGAATAGCGACAAGGTGTTTACCCAATCTCGCCGCTAACACAGCCGCCTCAGCAGAGAAATGATTCGCCCATTCAGGGCAATACTCACTCACGATTATCTGACGCCCGTTTATCATTTCGCTTTTTAGCGCCCTTTTTTCTTGCGACCCGGCTGCGTAAATCGCTTGCGTGAAGCGGGCTTATCATCAGCTTTTACGCCCGATTTAGGTTGGCTATTCCCTGGTTTTTTTGCAGGAGATTTTTTCTGCGGCGTCTTTTTTGCCGATTTGTCATCAGAAGTGGAATTTTCGAGCAGCTTAAACAGTTCGATTAATTCATCATCCGTCAGATCGCGCCATTCACCCAAAGGAATACCTTTGAGATTTACATTCATAATGCGCGTGCGTTCCAGTTTGGTGACTTCATACCCAAAGTGTTTGCACATACGACGGATCTGCCGATTAAGCCCCTGTACCAGCGTAATACGAAACACGTAGGGTGCTTCTTTCTTCACTTTGCACTTTTTGGTTACCGTGCCCAACATGGGAACGCCGGCTGCCATACCGGCAATAAATTCATCGGTAACGGGCTTATCAACAGTGACGACATATTCTTTTTCGTGGTTATTGCCTGCACGCAAAATTTTATTGACCAGATCGCCATGATTGGTCAGGAAAATAAGTCCCTGCGAATCTTTATCGAGACGACCGATGGGAAAAACGCGTTTACTGTGATTAACAAAATCACTGATGTTATCGCGTTCGCCCTCTTCCATTGTGGTGATAATGCCTGTGGGTTTATTCAGCGCAATCAGCACCAAATCATCTTCATCACGAGGCTCAATCAGCTGACCATTCACTTTTACGACATCGCCAGCAAAAACCTGGGCACCAACGGCTGCGCGTTTACCATTGATGAAAACGTTGCCCTGTTCGATAAAGCGATCGGCATCGCGGCGAGAGCAGATTCCGCTCTCACTGATGTATTTATTGAGTCGTGTTGATGAATGCGTCAGCATGGTTCCTCCAAAAACGCGCACTATACCTTACCCGCTCTCGCTTGCGAAGCAGAAGGCATTAAACTTTTGGCCCCTTCATCGGCCAGTAAAATCAGGCCATATCCTCTGCGTTTTGAACCTGAAAGTGCAGGCAGACGACGTGACACATCAGTCTCGTCCCGCGCCTTTTTCGATGGCGCTGACCCGGGTCTGATCGATGCGACGCCCATAGGTCTGCACCGGGCAGGTGCTAAAACCGCGCGCTCATGCCAAGGTTCCAGGTGACCTCATGATAATCACGCGCGCCCGCCACCGTCGACACAGCGGCAAAAGCGCTAACCGCATCGCCGATGGGGACATTGGCCCCTACAGCTATATCCGTCCAGTCTTTATCCTGATTCGAACGGCTTTGTCGGAAAGCCGTTCGTGTCGATTTCAGACCTGCACTCACCGATGTATCCGTGTCGCCAAACTGATGGTTATAACTGACCTGTGCCCAGGGATTGATTCCTAATCCCTGGGTATCAATGCGCCACCCCACTGCGCCAGTTTGTGAATGCCGTGTTTGATCGGAGAAACGCATCGCACTGCTGCTGTCGCCGCGTTCCTGATAACCGTCGGCCCGCACATAATCCAGCGCATAGCTGACAACAGGCCCCGTGGTAATCGTCTCGTTTAAGGGAAAATCCCAACCAGTTTGAACCCGCGTGCCCATCAGCTTTCCACTACTGCTGCCCTGTTCAGTGCGGACCGCAGGGCCAAGTTTTATCTGACGTTCAATGCTGTCGTAATCCAGATCCGCATAATGGATATCGGCGTTGACCCACAGTCTGTCCATCAGTTGTAGCTGGCTCCAGAGTGCCACCATGTTGCCGTGCAGCCGGTAATCATAACGTTCAGAGGGATGCTGTCGTTGGCTGGCCGTTGACAGCAACGCCCCTGCCTGCAGGTTGTCGGTCAGCTGATAACCCATGCCGGCTGACAGGTTTGCGGTATCTGTGTCGCCATCATTAAAAACATCACGTTTGTTGCGCGCGTGCTGACCGGCGTAACCGCCAAACACGGTGAATTCTCCGGCTTCAGCGGGTTGCCTGCGCTGCTGCTGGAAATGACTGTCCAGCGTGTTATGCACATCCTGCAGCATCGACAGCGGTGCCTGCGTCAGTACCGCGACCTGGGCTGGTGCATCCAGGATTGACTGAATGTAGTCAGCAATCAGGGCATGCACCGCAGGGCTGGGATGAAGACGATCGGCAAACAAAAAAGTCTGTAGCGATGAGAAACCCGCTGTCGACGAAGTACAGACGGCGGAAGAGGTGCCCGGTGGACAGGCCATGCCTGCGGTGTTAGTAAGACCATAAAGCGCCGGACTGGCGATCACTTCATTAAAAAGCCCATTAATATCGACCCGAACAATATTCCCCTGTGCAGCCGCCAGCGCGTTTTCTTCCTGCTGATTGTAACGGGCCGTCAGAGAAGCCGCCTGATCGCTTAACTGCTGCCAGGTGGCGAACAGCTGTTGTGCGATCAGGTCACGAACCGCCGGTATGGCAGAGAGCTGCGCAGCGGCCTGACCGAAAGCCGTCTGGATAGCCTGCTGCCGTTCCGCCGTAGTGAACATGGTCGCCGCGTTCAGTGACTGAAACGCCGCCGCCACCGCTGCGGAACCGGCCCCCTGAAGTATTCCTTCTATCAGGGCAGGCGTCGCACCGACATTCGGCACGGTTGGCACTATCACCGTACCAGCGCCCGCATTCAGTAACGCGCTGACCTGGCTGGCGGCCGCACCGGCGCTGTTGTCAACCAGAGAAAGCGCCAGCGAGGGGCTGGGAATGAGCGTGGCAGCGGCCAGGTCATTCCCGCCGATCCAGTGAATATAGAGCCCGTTGGAATCGGCCCGGCCATTCGTTGACGACAGATAGCGGGCAACCTGATCCTGGGTATTAAACTGCGGATTGAGAGCGGGCACCGCCACAGCACCGCCTGCCGCGTAATTACTCCCGCCCTGAGAGGACGGCTGCAGCATCAGTCCCGCGTCAAGGGCGATGATTTCATCATAGAGTGGATGACTGGCAGAATCGTAGGTAAAACGGCCGACGTTGCCTGTATCACTCAGGCTGTCGCCAAATACGGTAAGACTGTCCCAGGCCATCACCGCTGGTGGGCTTACCAGGATGGCAAGCGCGACGAACGACACAGGAAACCATGCACGATTTTTCTTCATGACCAGCTCCGTTCAGGGAAATAACAAGGATGGATAAATCAAAGAACAGCAAATAAACATCACGGCTGAGTAATAGCCGCAGATTGAAGAACGCTCCAGACGAAAGCTGACGTGAGTTCGCAAAAACGAAAAATTTTTAAGCCATTCCGAAAAGTGTCAGCCACTTTTGCAAACCCGATCACGCCAGGTATTGAGGAAACACATCCAGGCGATGCAGGGTGAGCGAAAGCGTTAAGCTGCGCCAGCCATGTACTGGCTCAACTCTCCTCTTGTCGTGTGACATCTGAACGAAGGATTTATTTTTTTATGGCAGGCTTAAGACCACGGTAGAAATCCTGTAGCCGTTTCATGGTCTTAGTCGTACGATCTGGCAGGGAAGCGGCCACCGAGAGAATCAACATTTCAAGGCAAACCATCACTGTGCCGTGTAACGGGATGCGCCCTTTTTCCCCGCCGCGTGGCACGTCAATAACCACATCCGCTTCCCGGGCAAAGAAGGCGTCGGTCGCATGGGTGAGAAGAATTATCGGAATGCCCAGCCTTTTGGCCTCACGCACCACTGTTGTTCCTTCGCGATGTGCCGACTTTTGTGCCATCATGATCAGCACATCGCCCCGTTGCAGCGCCAGCATCTGTTCCGCCAGCGCAATACCTGAACGGTTAAGTGAGAAGGCTGGCAAACCGATGCGATTTAACAGGCGGACGGTGTAGTCAGCCAGAATACCCGAGGCGTTAATCCCGAAAACGGCCACCTGGCGGGCTTCACTCAGTAACCCCGTCGCTTCGGCCAGCGCCTGGCGGTTTTGCTCAGAGGCCAGTACCTGACACGCATGGAGATGCCCCTGCAATACGAAGTCTATCGACGACGAAACATCATGCGTCATAGCATTGACGGTGCTCAGCATTTTCTCTTCTGAAGAGAGGCCGGGACCAAACCAGGCCTGAAGGACGTTTTTCAAATCGCGCAGTCCTGAAAAACCCAGTGCCTGAATGGCGCGAATCACGGTCGCATCCGATGTGTTGTTCGCGCGGGCGATATCCATGGCAGTGCTGTCCAGAACCGTTTCCCGGTTGGTGTGAAGATAATGTGCAACAGCCAGCAGGCGGGGTGAGAGTTGCTGTTCCCGCGAACGCAAACGCTCGCCCAATATATCTGTACGACTTCTGGCCTGCATCAAGGAAGCCTGTCCCGCTGATTACTGTTAAAAACACCGATGAGATGAAACACTCTCACGCCCCCGTTAAATCCTGAACGATAATGTGTGAACCTGACAGGGTAATCCCCTTCGACGATACTGTTCTTGCTTCGCCTGCGCTAAGCATGTCTCGCCCGGCTGTAGTCAGCAAGCCTTTTCTCCCTCACGAACAGCAAGGTTATGCTTCTTCACCTGGATACACTTCGCCAGAATAAGTTTTTTAATTCATGAAAATTAATGAGTTAACAATATAAAAACAGTTAAATCATCGTTAATACACTCTCCTGGAAATGTAGTAAAAATAAATGTTTTTATATTTACTACTACACCCCTCAATGATTGAATGATTCTCAATTACAAAACAGCCTACCAGGACGGACGCAAAAACCTCCGCCTGAAGGCGAAAAACCCCCACATTTAACGTGGCCTTTACGTTTATTTTGTTTTTGATGATCAGCGAAAAAATATAATGAAAACACGTCCAGGCGAGAGTAAGAACCTCAGATTTCAGCAGGCTTTAATAGTGGCGATCTGTTCCAGCGCCTGGCTTCCGGCCGGTAACAGCCTTGCCGCCACCGGGGATGATACCGTCACCGTCACCAGCGATGCTGACCGTGAAGAGGGCTATGCAGCCACCACCAGCAGCGTTGGCAGTAAAATGCCGACGGCGCGTCTCGACGAGGCTCAGTCTGTCAGTACCGTGACACAACAGCAGCTTGATGATTATCAGGTCAGCAATCTGAGCGATGCGATGCGCTTCGTCAGTGGTGTTGCGGAAGCCAACACGTTGGCAGGAACAGAGGACGGTTTCGTTCGCCGTGGCTTCGGTAGCAATTCTGATGGCTCGATATATCGCGATGGTATACGAAGCAGCCAGGGGTTAAATCTGGATGCGACCACGGAGCGGGTTGAGGTACTCAAGGGATCGGCATCTCTGCTCTATGGCATTCAAAATCCAGGCGGTATCATCAATGTCATCAGCAAAAAACCACGCTATTCATGGCAGTCTTCCGTCAGTGGGCGCTACGCAAGTGAAGGTGGTGGAGCCGGTACGCTCGATGTCACCGGCCCGCTGGGTAATGGTTTTGCTTTCAGGCTCATCGCAGAGAAGCAGCGTCAGGATTACTGGCGCAATTTTGGCAGTGATGCGCATTCTCTGCTCGCACCGTCATTGCAATGGTACGGTGAGAAAGCCAGCCTGTTGGTCAGCTACAGCGACTATCGTTATGACATTCCTTACGATCGCGGTACCGCTTTTATTAATGGCGCACCACTCGATGTCGGTTACAAACAGCGACTGGATGACAAAGCGAATCATGCCTGGGGACGTAATCAGGCACTGAACGCGCATTACGACTGGCAGTTCAACGACAGCTGGAGCACGCGCCTGACGCTTGGCTGGAATCAGCGCCGTTATGACAATAACGAAGTTCGGGTCACGGCGATTAATCCTGCTACCGGCGTGGTTACCCGACGCGCCGATGCCAATCGCGGATTTAATCAGCAAACCAAATATCTGTCATGGGACGTCCTGGGGAATCCGGAGATATTCGGCATGGCGCATGCGCTGGTCTTCGGTACGGATTATGAAATGAACCAGACGTACCGGGCGCACCAGTATCAGGGCAAAAATGACCGCCGCTTTAACTACCTCAACCCCACTTATGACCTGCTGTCACCGGTAACCGACAGCACAACCGAAAATACGGCAAATGCTAACAACCTTAACCGTATCCACAGCCGTTCGGTTTATTTAAAAGACAGTATTTCGCTTACTCCAGACTGGATTGCGGTCATTGGCGGACGTTATCAACATTACGAACAACGCGCGTCAAAAGGATTTAATCCGGTCGTTGAAACGCTGAATGATGAGGGAAATACCTTCCTGCCACAAACCGGGCTGATTTATAAAATCACACCGGATGTTTCGCTCTATGCCAGCATGAGTAAATCGTTCACCCCATCGACGGATGTCGACGATGAAGGAAACGTCAGTAAGCCTGAGCAGGGCACCACCTGGGAGGTTGGCAGCAAATGGCAACTTTCTCCGCGCCTCTTCGCCTCGCTGGCGCTGTACAGAATCGATGAAAAGCGAATGACACTGAACATCAACGGTACTAACCGTCCGATCAACAAGGCGCGCTCGCAGGGCGTTGAGGTTGAGCTTAATGGTGAAGTGGTCCAGGACTGGGATGTCAGTGCCAGTTACAGCTATGACAACGCTGAAATTGTCGATGACCGGATTAACCCGGCGAATAATGGCAATCGCTTACAGAACGCACCAGAGCAGTCCGGTGCGCTTTACCTGAGCCATAATCTGATCGTCAGCAACGTGCCCGGTGATTTTCGTGTCGGCGGCGGCGCCCGCTATGTTGGCAGTCGTGCTGGCGATCCTGACAACAGTTTTACCTTACCGGATTATGTCGTAGCGGACAGCTTTATTGCCTGGAACAACGCGTTGCTGGGCAAGAAAACACAGATACGACTGAATCTGAATAACCTGTTTAATAAACACTATTACACGTCGAGCGGCGGAAACCTGCGCGTACGTGAAGGTGAAACCCGCAACCTGATGGTACAAGCCCGTGTTGAATTCTGATTCCTGTAAACGCAGCCTGCTACGAACGCTCCTGCTGTTGGCTTTGACCTTCAGTAGCCTGGGCTGGGGCAAAACCATCACCGATATCAACGGCGATAAGGTCACCGTTCCCGATCATCCTGTGCGTATTGTGCTGGGCGAAAGCCGGATGCTTTACACCTACGCACTGCTGGAGCCCGGCAACCCTTTCAAAAGGCTGGTCGGCTGGCCCGAGGATCTGAAAAAGTACGATCGTCAGACATGGGATATTTTCGCGCGTCAGTTTCCTGAGATGCAGCATATCGCGTCATTAGGTCAGGAGGGATCAAATGACATCAACCCTGAGAAGGTGATCGCATTACAACCCGATGTGGTAATTTTGCCGGCACTGGCGCGCAGCAGTGAGGCCGGACAACGGCTGGAGCGCGTCCTGAAATCCGCGCATATCCCGGTCGTGAAAATCGACCTGCGGGTGCATCTTCTTGAAAATACGACCCGCAGCGTAGCCATTCTGGGAGAGGTGCTCGATCAGGGTGAGCGAGCCTCGGCTTTTAATGCGTTTTATCAGCAACATATGCAGACCCTTGCGCAGCGCCTCGCTCAGTTTCGCGGGAAGAAGCCCACCGTACTTCTGCAGTTGCATCTGGGACGTCGAAATGAATGCTGTGTGACGTCGGTAAACGGCAGCCTTGGTGAGATACTGGCGTTTGCCGGCGGCGAAAACATTGCCAGCAAAACGGTTTCCGGCGTTTTCGGCCGGTTGAATGAAGAAACGGTGATTGCGTCACATCCGGATTTCTATTTTGCAACGGGCAGCGGCGATCGTAATGATACGTCCGATCTGCGTATTGGCCCTGCCATCACGCAGGCTGAAACGCGCGCCTCGCTGCGGCAACTGGCCGCGCAACAAACGGGCCTGAAGTCGTTGCGTGCGTTGCAGGACGGCCACGCGGCGGCCCTGTGGCATAATTTTTACCTCAGCCCCTGGCACGTTGTCGCGGCAGAATTTTTTGCCAAAACGCTTCATCCCGCGCTCTTTAACGATATTGATCCTGAAAAAACGCTGCGCCAGCTGTTTACTGATTTTCTGCCGGTTCCGTATTCCGGCACCTATTTCTGTCAGCTGACACCCAATACCTGATCACGGATTGTCCGGCGGCGTAATGGTGACGCCGGACAACGCAACGTCTTAACAGTGATTTTTTACCCGTACGATGTCGGCCATGACAGACAGCGCGATTTCCGCGGGGGTTTTACTTCCGATAGCCAGACCAACAGGCGCAATGATCCGTGCGAGCTCATCGTTATCCAACCCTGCAATGGTCTGTAAACGCGACTTGCGCCTGGCCGTATTTTTAGCCGACCCCATAATGCCAATGTAAAACGCATGAGTGTTGACCGCTTCCATCATGGTTAGCTCATCTATGCGCGGATCGTGGGTTAATGAGACGATGGCTACCGCAGCATGCGCACCGTTGAGCTCCAGCCAGCGCGCGGGATGCTGAGGGACGATCGTAATCGTATCCTGGCCCGTAAAATGACCTTCCAGCTCACTTAACATCTCTGAGCGATGCTCACATACCCGAACATGAAAGCCCAGGATTTGTGCCAGCCGGATGCACTCAAAGGCCACGGTAGAGTAACCTGCCACCAGCAATTCCGGGACGGCACCAACCGGTAACACGACCTCTGGATGCTGATAACGAAGCACCGGCAGCGCCGCCGTCATCGCCATAGTTTGCCAGGTGGCACGTTTGCTCACAGTGACCGTTTTGAGCAGTCGTGTTTTGCCACGCAACGCCTGATGCATCGCTTGTAACATCTGGCCGCTGTCGTTATCGGCAACCAAATATTCCACCAGCACGTCGAGGCTACCGCCACAGGGCAACTGCACCTGCGTTTGCCTTCCGCCTTCACCATAACGGACAACCTGACTGTGGGTGCGGTAATGCCCCTCAGCCAGCCGTGCCAGAAAGTCTTCTTCTATACAGCCGCCGGAAAGCGAGCCGCATCCTTCCCCACTGTCACTGATCACCATCATCGTGCCAGGTGCGCGCGGTGAAGAGCCCCAGGTCTGCAACACAGTGCACAGCCAGACGGCCCGTCCCGCATGATGCCAGCCTAATGCCGTTTCAATCACTCGTTGATCTAACGTCATCATGGGCTGCACCTCATTCGCCGTAAATCATCCGGATAATCAACATCCTCCAGGCAACCGCGATCCCGAAGTGGCACGTAATGTACAGGATGATGTTGTAACAGTTGCTGCGCACCAGTATCACCGGTCAGCTGGCGCAGCGCGGGGAAAAAAGCGGCCGAAAAACCCACAGGATGACCAGCACGGTCGTCAACCCAGGGACGCACCAGCGGATACGTGGTTAACGCCCTGTTTACCGCCCTGTAGCTTGCAGCGGTAAGCCACGGCATATCGCCCAGCGCCACGATCACGCCATCATAATCCGTGCACGCGCTGACGCCCGCCGCTATCGACTCGCCCAGCCCTGCGCTGGCACACAACACCCGCACCGCATCACCTAGCAGAGAATGAATGGCCACGTCTTCGGGACGCGATACCACGACCACCTCCATTCCGCTCGCCCTCGCCTGGTCAAGCGTATGTTTCAGCACGGCTTTGCCATTCAACGCCGTCAGTAGCTTATGTTCGCCACTGGCATGCCGAAACCGGCGGCCCATCCCTGCCGCCGTTAATACAATGGCCGTTTTCATCTCAGCGCGTTCCTTCGCATGTTTAGAGAATCTTATCCAGCGTGATGGGCAGATCGCGGACCCGCTTGCCCGTAGCATGGTAAACCGCGTTACTGATCGCGGCCGCCACGCCCACGATGCCCAGTTCACCCACCGTTTTGCCGCCCATCCGGGTCGCTTTATAATCCGGCAGGCCAACATCAATCGTGGTAATCGCCGGGATATCCGCGTTCACGGGAATCAGATAATCGGCAAGATTGTTGTTCAGCACTCTGCCGTTGCGCGGATCGATAATGCCTTCCTCAAGCAAGGCCTGTCCCACGCCCATAATCATGCCGCCAACCCACTGACTGCGAGCCAGTTTGGGGTTATAGAGCCGGCCGCTGTCAAACGCCGCGACCATACGTTTAATCCGGATGGTGCCAAAGTCCTCGTCCACTCTCACTTCGACAAACTGTGCACTCCAGCTGTGTGCGGAGACGTCTTCCGGGCGGCTCATTTCACCCAGGCTACCGGTCACACTGTCCCGTTCCTCGGCAGACATATCCGCTGAGAACGTGCCGCCTTCGACGCACAGCACGGATGCGTTCGTCAGGCTGACCAGTGCACCAAAAGAAACAGTCTGAGAAGGGTTAGCGGTAACACAAATCGCCCCGTTCGCCAGGCTGAGTTCATGCGGAGGGATGCCTTTCAGAGGCGAGCCCGTTAATTCGCTTGCGAGCGTGACTAAGCGCGCGCGCATTTTTTTGGCGGTGTCATCAACCGCAGCCGTCAGGTTTCCTGCCAGCTGAGAGCCCCCCGCAACGCCGGCTCGTGGCAGTTGCGTATCGCCCAGTTCAACTTCAATGCAGTGTGAATCCACCCCTAAGATATCAGCGGCGGTTTGCGCCAGAATCGTGTACGTCCCGGTGCCGATGTCAGCTCCCGCGCACTGCACAACAATCTGCCCCTGAGAGGAAAGCAGGATTTTTGCCTCAGCCGGCATGGTATTAACCGGATACGTGCCCGATGCCATGCCCCAGCCAATTAATTCACGCCCTTCGCGCATCGAACGAGGCGCCATAATGCGTTTATCCCAACCGAAGGCTTCCGCCCCTTTTTCATAGGCTTCTTTCAGACGACGTGAACTCCAGGGCAACCCCAACTGATAATCGTGATCTGCCCAGTTGCGTAAGCGAAAGGCCAGCGGATCGAGATTTAGCGCATAAGCCATTTCATCCATCGCCACCTCAAGCCCGAATGCACTGGGATTCTCACCCGGTGCGCGCATCCAGCCTGGCGTGACGGTATTGATGGGCCTGACCTGGTGCTGCGCCGAGAGATTTTCAATGGCGTACATGCGCCCCGTCACCTTACTGCAGTTTTCAGCGAAGACATCAATCAGTGACGTTTCACTGAAGCTGCGCAAAATCACCGACTGAATTTTCCCGTCGCGTGTCGCTCCCATCTCCAGCTGCTGTGAGGTGGCAGGACGCCCCCCCAAGCCGGTGAAGGTTTGTGGCCGCGTCAGTGACACCCGAACCGGACGATTAAGCGCGCGCGAGGCCACGCAGGCCAGCGCTACGTGCGTATAAGGCACCGGCTTAGAGCCAAAACCTCCCCCCACATAAGGCGAGATGACGTGAACATCTTTTGGCGAGATCCCCATCCATTCGGCGATTTCAACCTGCGCCCCTGCCACCCACTGGCTGGGTTCCCAGACGGTTATGCGGCCCTGCTCCCAGTGTGCAATACAGGCATGGGGCTCCATCGGCATGTTATATTCGCGTGGCGTGGTATAACGCTGATTAATCCGCACGTCTGCACGTTCCATGGCGGCCTGAGCCTCACCTAAATCGATGTCCTGCTTTGTAGTCGGCTTAGGCTCCACCCCTTCATCCGTCGCCGAGATCAGAGCAGGCGTCGTCTCATAGTGGATATCGACCAGGGAAGCGGCATAAGTTGCCTGTTCAAATGTCTCTGCTACGACCAGGCCAATGTTCTGACCATTGTGAATAATCACATCGTCCTGAATGGGCGTATAGGTTGTCTGCGCCGCACCGCCATCAGCAATAGCCGTCGGCTTATTGATTCTGAGTGAATTAAGATGTGTATAAACGGCAATCACACCTGTCGCACGTTCCGCTTTGGCCGTATCGATATGTGAGATGCGGCCACTGGCAATTGTCGATTGCAGGACGACGCCATGCAGCACGCGGTCGGGCTTATGCTCTACAGCATAACGGGCTTTTCCCGTGACTTTGACCTTGCCCTCACCGCGGGTTCGCGGTGTGCCAAGACCGGAAGGGCTGGCAGCGGCGCGACGGTGAGGATTGACGCTTTGCTTATCCGCGGACAGCACATCGTTGTCGGACCGCGCCAGGCCGTTGTTATGTTTTGTCATGCCTGCTCCCCCGCAGCCAGCAGCGCGCGGGCAATCACGCGCGGCGTTAACGTTATTTTGTAAGCGTTGTGCGCCAGCGCGCGCGTTTCCTGAGTGATTAATTCTGCGGCCTTATACAGGCTTTGTTCCTCAAACCGTTGTCCGGTTAACGCATGCTCCACATGACGGGCACGCCAGGGCTTGGTTGCGACACCACCTAACGCGATATGAACGGTCTCTATCCGTCCCTGCGCAAGCGTTAATCCCACGGCCGCACTCGCGCTGGCGAATTCGTAAGAAGTCCGATCGCGTACTTTCAGGTAATGGGACTGTTTTAATGCTAAGGAACGGGGAATCTCGATGGCGACGATAATTTCATCGGGTTGTAAGGCGTGCTCATGCTGCGGCGTCTCGCCGGGCAACAGAAAAAAGTCGTCAACCGGAATGCGCCGCGTATCCTGATGGCTGTTTTGGACAATAATCGTCGCGTCAAAGGCCGTCAGCGCGACGGCCAGATCACCAGGATAGACCGCCACACATTGTTCACTGCCGCCCAGAATAGCGTGACTCGCATTGATGCCGTGCAGCGCTGCACATCCTGAGCCCGGCGTGCGTTTATTGCAGGCGGAAAAGGTGGCCGGATCGCGGTAATAGGCGCAACGGGTACGCTGGCAGAGATTGCCGCCGATGGTTGCCATATTGCGGATTTGAGGCGACGCCGCCTGCCACAGACTGCCATACAGCGCGGGGGCCAGGGCCTCACAATCAGGATGACTGGCCAGTTCACTCATGGTGACCAGCGCCCCAATGGTGATTTTATCGTCGCCGAATTCGAGCGTTGACAGATCCGACAAGCCGGCAATATCGGTGAGGAGTGAGGGAGTCAGTACGCCACATTTCATCAAATCAAGTTGCGTCGTTCCACCCGCGATAAGCTGATTGTCAGCGTGCTGTTTAGCGCCTGCTGCATCCGTTACTGACCGGGCAACCTGCCAGCGAAATTCGTTCATCGTACGTCCTCCGCCATTTCAGCTGCAGCCTGCTTTATCGCATCAATGATAAAAGGATACGCGCCACATCGGCAGAGATTACCGCTCATGTATTCACGAATCTCGTCGTCTGAGCCTGTATGACCTTCTTTAATACAGGCGACCGCAGACATAATCTGCCCGGGCGTGCAGTAGCCGCACTGAAAACCGTCATGTTCAATAAAACAGCGCTGTACCGGGTGCAGCTCACCCGATGCCTGTTCCAGACCTTCAATCGTGGTGACGGCTTTTTCTTGCGTCTGAACAGCCAGCGTCAGGCAACTCAGGACACGCTGACCGTTCACCAGCACTGTACAGGCGCCGCACTGGCCCTGATCGCATCCTTTTTTAGTGCCGGTCAGATCAAGATGATCGCGCAGTGCATCTAATAATGTGACGCGAGGATCGACCGTTAACTGCCGGGTCTCACCATTGACCTGCATCGTGAGTGGTATTTTTTCTGACATTATCTGTTTCCCATGGTTGCAGGGCCGGTTACGTGATGTGAGGCTTATCGCTAACGGGCGAAATTAAAAACGTGAAGCGCGGATAACCCTGATGTTTACATGCGTATGTCCGTCATTAGGTTTAGCACTTATTTTTCGGGTCGGAGATAAAAACGAGAAGAATGTCTGCTGTGCTTGACGCTGACCGTCCAGACAAGGGTGACGGTCAGCGAAACAGCGAAGATTAATGGGCAGGTAAACGTGGGCCTTTAACGTGCGCGATCAACAAACTGATCATAAAAACGAAAGCGAATAAGACAACGATGGTCGGTGCTGGGGCACTGTCGATAAAAAATGACAAATATACACCGCTGAGCGATACCATTACGGAAATGAGAGCGGCCAGAATCAACGCATGTGAAAAACGACGTGTCAGTAAGACAGCAATCGCGCCGGGCGCAATCAACAAAGAAATGGAAAGAATGATGCCCACCGCTTTTAACGTCGCCACAATCGTCAGAGAAACCATGGCTAACAAGCCATAATGCAGCCAGCGCACCGCCAGGCCACAAGCCCGCGCCTGCTGGACATCGAAACTGAATACCATCAGGTCACGCCATTTCAGGATAACAAGTATTACCACTGTCGCAGCCATCGCCCCTGTCTGAATAATGTCATCACGGCTGATTCCCAGCATATCGCCAAAGAGAATATGGTCGAGATGAATCGCGGGTTTTAACGCAACAAACATAATCAGGCCGGTGGCAAACATGCCCGAAAAAACAATCCCCAGTACCGTATCCTGTTTGATTCTGCTGTTATCTTTAAGATAGCCGCTGGCAATCGCGCAGAAAAAACCCGCGCTGAAAGCGCCTGTGGCAAGCGGTAATGACAGCATCCATGCCAGCACAACACCGGGAAACACGGCATGGCTCATGGCATCCCCCATCAGCGCCCACCCTTTCAGAACCAGAAAGACAGACAACAGCGCACAGGGAATAGCAACGATACAGGCAATTAACAGGGCGTGGTTCATAAAACCAAACTGAAAAGGTTCAAGCCACATCATCATATCTCCTGCATCCGGCGACGCCGATGGTTCGCGAGTAAACCGTGCTTAGGTGCAAACACAAAAGCCAGCAGAAACAGCAACGTCTGGGCCACCACAATGATTCCTCCTGTCGCACCATCGAGATAATAACTTGCCCAGGCACCCGCAAAGCTGGTCAGGCTGCCGATGGCGACAGCAATAGCCAGTAAACGTGGAAAGCGATCGGTCAGCAGCCATGCGGTTGCGCCCGGTGTTACCACCAGACTGATGACTAAAAAAGCCCCAACCGTTTGTAATGCCGCTACGGTTGAAACTGCAAGTAAGGTGAAAAACAGTATTTTGAGCCGTCCCGGCTGTAACCCCACGGCGCGAGCATGGTTCTCATCGAAGAAAGCCACCATTAAATCTTTCCATTTGAAAAATAAAATCGTGGCAGACGTGATCCCGATAACGGCCAACTGAACAATATCCGCGGGGGCGATAGCCAGAATATTGCCCAGTATGATGGTTTGAATATTCACCGACAGGGGATTCAGTGAAACCATAAACAGCCCTAACCCAAAAAACGAAGAAAATACCAGACCAATAATGGCATCTTCTTTTAAACGTGTACGCTGATTCAGGACTAGCATGCTCCCCGCCGCTAATCCCCCCGACAGGAATGCACCAAAGGCAAACGGAAGCCCCAGCATGTACGCGCCTGCCACGCCCGGCACGATAGCGTGCGACAGCGCATCGCCGATAAGCGACCAGCCTTTTAGCATCAGGTAGCATGAAAGAAAGGCACACAATCCACCCACCATTGCGGCAATCCACATGGCGTTCAACATATATTGATAACTGAAGGGTTCAAATAATAACATCATGGCTGACCTCGTACTGAACGCCTGTCAGGCGATGCGGGTAAAAGAGGCTTATCATCCATGACCTCACGTAGTTCACCCTCAACCATCACATGGCGAAGTACACCGCTAAATGCCCGTTCGAGATTTGCCTGTGTAAAGGTGGTGCGCGTCGGCCCGCTGGCCAGAACGGTACCTTTGACCATCACGGTGTAGTCGCAAAACGCCACCACCGAACTGAGGTTGTGCGTTGAGACCAGCAGGGTTTTCCCTTCATCGCGCAGTTCACGCAACAGACTAATGATTTTGGCTTCGGTTTTTACATCGACGCCTGTAAAAGGTTCGTCCAGTAAAATTACCTCTCCCTGCTGAGCCATGGCCCGGGCGAGAAAGACACGTTTTTTCTGACCGCCTGAGAGCTCGCCGATTTGCCGCTCCCGGTATTCGAGCATATCTACCCGTCCGAGCGCAGCCATGACTTTGTCACGATCCTGTTGTCTGGGCCTGCGCATCAGACCCATGTGACCATAACGCCCCATCATGACAACATCCTCAACCCGGACAGGAAAAGACCAGTCGACCTCTTCTGCCTGCGGCACATAAGCCACCAGACTACGGCGTAAGGCCTGTCGCGTTGTCATACCGAGGATACTGACCGTACCTGCACGCACAGGAACAAACCCCATCAGCGCTTTAAAAAGCGTTGATTTTCCCGAGCCATTGACGCCAAGCAATGCGGCAATGGAACCGGCTGGCACGCAAAAACTGGCCTTGTCGAGGGCAATATGGCCATTGCGGTAGATTACCGAGAGGTCAGAAACATCAATTGTCGGCGTCATTGTTTTTTCATCCCATCATTAATGCCTTTCACCAATGTCTGAGTGGTGACCTTAAGTAAGTCCAGATACGTTGGTACGGGTCCACTGGCGGTACTGAGAGAATCGACATACAGAACGCCGCCATAGTGCGCCTGTGTTTCACGTGCTACCTGACGAGCCGGTTTATCCGATACGGTGCTTTCACTGAAAATAACGGGAATGGCATGTTTCTTCATCTGGTCAATAACCTGGCGTACCTGTTGAGGCGTCCCCTGCTGATCGGCATTGACAGGCCAGAGATAACGTTCCTTAAGCCCCAAATCGCGCGCAAGGTAGGAAAATGCCCCCTCGCTGGTCACGAGCCAGCGTTTGTTCTCAGGGATGTCGGCGATTTGTTTTCGGAAAGGCTCAAGCGATGCGATGATTTTCTGCTTATAGGCAGCGGCGTTCTGCGCATAGATCTGGGCATTGGTCGGATCATATTTACTCAGCGCGTCACGAATATTGTCGACATAGATAAGTGCATTATCGGGCGACATCCACGCATGAGGATTGGGTTTGCCATTGTAAGGCCCCTCCCCTATCCCCATGGGCTCGATTCCGGCAGAAACGACAACGTCAGGTACGCCTTTCAGGTGCTGATAAAAGCGCTGGAACCATAGCTCAAGATTCAGGCCGTTAGCCATCACCAGTTGCGCCCCCTGAGCCCGCTTTATGTCTCCGGGCGTCGGCTGATAGTCATGAATTTCGGCTCCGGGCTTAGTGATGGATGTTACTTCAGCCGCCTCCCCCGCCACATTTTTTGCCATATCGGCAATGACGGTAAATGTCGTTACAACTTTAAATTTTTCAGCGGCATGGCTATTTGTTGTCATTGCAACACCGAGCATGACACTCAGCGCGGTTATCCAATACCTTTTAAACCTGTTCATCGTACTGTCCTCAGCTTAATGCGCAAATATAGCTAGTGCTAACTTGTATAGCACAAGCTATAAATCAGGGACAGAAACACTTTGTGAAGTTTTTTAATGAAATGAATGGAAGTTTCATTTTTTCTGACAGGAGGTATGTAATTCGTTATTTTAAAGAGTAAAAAATAGATCCACCCCTCTCCAGCTAATGCAGATTTTCTGTCTAAACAGGTGCCGTGAATTCGTGTAAGCGTACAAACAGCGCTGTACGGTAAGGCGGATTGTATTCTTTGCTAAAATTACGAATGTGGAACACATGCCAAAGGAGGTTATTTTGCTACTTTCACAACAGTATCTGACTAACACTATCATTGGCGAGGCCGCTCTGAACCTGATATTAATTAATCAGGACGTAAGTGTTGAGTCCCTGGTGGATGAGCTCAGGGTAATGAAAGAATCTGAAGTTGATGAAAAACGACTTCTGCAACTGGCCGATGCAACAAAGTGGCTCATGGGATTCAGAAAAATCGGTGCACGCTCGTCTCCCGGCACAGGCTGGTCTGCACGCAAGCACCCTTTTTCAGCATCTTCTGACAATGACTATGATGATATTTTCTTTAAATAGTAATAAGCTTGTTTTTCATCCCTGTTGGTGGGAAACAAGCTGAACCGTACGCCATAATTGTTAAAAAAGTTTAAACGCCAACCTCTATAACCCTCTGTTTTACCTCAATTAGCACTTTTTGCACAAAAACATTCCTTCAAGATCATCAAAATTCTGTACAAGTTTTTAAAACATGTATAACTTTCGCTTAGCGGCGAAGTATATTTTAACCACTTGAGGATATGAGCATGCGTCAGAACGGACATGCACCGGATAATACCAGCGACATTGCCCGTTATTTTAACCAGGCCAGCCAGCCCTCTCAGCAGGAAACATTGGGCGAAATTGTTGTGGAACTCCTGCGCGCTGGTCAAACGCTCTCTCGTAAAGCTATCTGCAGTAAACTTCTCCATCGTCTTGATGGGTGCGCTTCATCAGAACAACAGCAGCATTATCAGGCCCTGATTGGTTTGCTGTTTAGCCGTGAAGGCTGATAAATTTTGCATTAATCGTTAATTCGTTTTTAAAGTAAATTCTGATCGGACAGTACTGCGTTTAGTCACAGGGAGTGTACTGTCCACAGCTGACGCGGGAAGGTTAGCTGTCCCCGTCATCGTGACCGGACTATGGCCACACATTCGTAATCAGAGAAGCCAGTATGTACAGAAGTGAAGAAGAAAAAATAACGGATGTGATGATAGGTGAGGCCGTGCTGACCTTACTCAAGTCCGAAAGTCCGATTTCCAGCAATGCATTAATTGCCCAGCTTGAGGTGATGGCGGGCGAAACGGAAGATGCAACACGACTGCGTGCGATTAAAGTTGCCATCGTTGAAGTGCAAAAAGGAATGGCTTCTGCAAACAGTCGTCGAAGAGTGGATCTTTCAGAACGTGATAAGCACCGTTTAAACAATGATGGTCCGCCTGAAGGTTCTAAAAAGCACTGAGCTTAATGTTTGTGGCTGGTCATCAGGCGATGATGCGGTGTGATTGCAGACAGGTAAGTTACCTGATTAACCCTGATAAATAATAATACTGTCGGCTGACTTCCTGCTATTCAACTGACAATTTTCTTAGAGAATTGAGACTATGCAACAGAGCACATCAGATTTAGCCATCATCGAATTTTTCCGCAGTGAGGGCGATCACCTCGCCAAAGAAACTGAATTGCTTGGTCGGGTGATCAGAAACATTGTCAGCGATAAGAAGCGGGTGACGAATAAAGCCATTATTCTGTACTTAATTGCTGAACTGGAGTGCACTGACGATGCATCTCAGATTGAACTGTTACGCAATACGCTGGAAATCGTGGTAGGCCGAACCCCGGACGACGCGGGCATTTGATATTATCACCAGGAAATAAAACAACGATATTTCCTGGCTGCCCTCTTTATCCTGCAACACCTTTGTATTGCAGGATAAGGCTAATGCATTTTACGCATAAAAAAATGAATGGCGCGCTTGCACAGATGTTTGACTCTTTTGTCCCGGCTATCCTCGCCCATTCGAAACAGTGCATCCGTGATCTGATGAAACTGAACGGGCTCCCCCATCTTCAAAAGCTCACTCACCACCTCTCCAATCAACGCACGAATATCGTTGTCTTCATGGTTATTCACATAACCTCCAACTGGTGTATGTATATACAGACTAACATCTTTATCATCTTAAAAACAAAGAAGATAATGGAAATTTATGGTAAGCGGAGCGGTGACATTAAGTTATGCTCTTGATTTTATTCTGGATTATTTGTTACTAATCGTGCATAAATAGCGAGATTCCTGGTACAGGATAAATTGACGAAATTCGATAAAAAGTAAATTTATATTTCCTGAGCCAGCAAAACGTGAAGAAAATTTAACAATCATTACTTCATATGTTGATCGATATTACGGATGTATCATAAAAATCAGAGCGGCTTTTCAGATAACGCCACCCGATAAAATACCACTTCAACTCTTTTTTCGTCTGCGTCAAGCCATTGCCGCCTGTTGCGATTACTAACGACTGGCGATGATATTTACCTGGCAGACACCGACTACCCGATGAAATAAATCGACCAATCATAGAGCGAATATCAGTTGTTTTACCTGATATGGCAAACACAGAAAAACAGCGCTGGAAGCTGTCAGGTAGTTACTCAGAAAAATTTCAGAAACCGGAAAATACATTCTCTGTCTTTTTGCCCCCGAGCAGGAAAAAACGGCCCAGCGCTGACAAAAACGCATGATCTTCCTTTAATCCGGCACGTGTATCGACCCAGCCATGCAGTGAGAAAACACTGTCCCGAGGCTGAAAACCTGATGTCATCGTCATGAATCTGAATGAAACGCGTACCTCCACCACCCGGTGCAACCTGAATAAAACCTTCGGCTATCACATTGTTTTTTACAACCAGTAAGCATGTAACTTACCGCATCGCCTGCCCTTTGAGTACTTATCCTGAATGCGCAGGAGTTTTCTGTGACGGATACGGGTCGCCCTGAAAACCTGGCCCACCAGGCTACTGCCAGCACACCTCCGCGGGTAAAACCCGGGATGCATCCCTCATACCCGGCGGCTGGATGACTTTACCTTTTTGTTTCTTGTTAACTTTCAGCATGCAGCCATATTTTCCTGGTAATGAGAAAAACGATGCGTAAAGGTCCCACAGAGGAACGCATGCTGGGATACGCCTGCCAGGTTCTGGATAACAACATGGCGAAGGTTGTAGACGGATTTAATCTGACAGTTCTGATTGCGCGCCTGCTGCTTTTCCGGAACGCCTTCAATCATTGCCATGAGAGAAGCCCGACGCAGAGGGGTGAGATTGAATGCTTGTGCAGTTACGGGTTTTAACTCAGTGGAACCCGTGATGATGTCCTGTAATGCGCATTTCATCTGCTGAGGTGAAAGTCTGGAGGGTATTGCGTAAAAATTATCACCTGAGACATAAGGCAGGCCGGCTAAACGCAGGAGCACCTGAATACAGTTAGCAGACATATCAGTAAGTATGATAACCGGTCCCTTAAACTTTCCTCTGACACAGCTCCGAACAAGTGAACGAAGGATACTGAATTGTATGCTGATACTGTAGTGAAGATTTATTATGACAGCATCATAATGCATTTCAGGAAATAAACCGCACTTACCGGCGACAGGCAAACGGATATGCGCTATATCGTCATATTTCGCGCCTGACAATTGTTTAACTGCCAACGAAAAGAAGTTACAGTCATCTATTATGCAAAGTCTTCTTCCAGAGGGATGTGAGCTCTGTATTTTTACAATTTCATTCATGTCCACTCACCTGTACGAAAAGGAGTATAAAAGAAACCCCATTAAGGATTAAACCAACCGAAAATGAGAGATTTGACCCACACGAATAACTTAATATTCAGTAATCAACACGATTTAAATTATGAATATCACTACTCATATCCGGGACACCAGCAGCATCACTTTATCGACCACCTGATATAATCAATTCAACACCTTTCCTGACCTGTTCGAGCCTACACCAGGGTCAGACTTGCAACCTGTCTGAATATTCGATTATGGAATGAATGATAATTCAGAGCGGCAGTATCAGAGAGGATTAAAGCGAAGCTCGGATTTTTTGATGTAGTACCTGACACTATATTACCAATTGGTGAATTATTTTTATTAACGTCACACGCTGCTAGCTCTGGTGCTTTTATTGAAAATCACCTACCTTACCAGTCTGCATCCTCATGCTTTAAATAACAGCAGAACTGGCTGTTGCAGAATGGAAGAATGTCGCATTAGCATCATTTTAAATAGCAGCACGACCTGATACTACCTGGGCAGCATCACCCGTCATATTTAAAGTAAAGGCAAATGCACCTTCTCAATATTTTCCACCAGGTAACCTGTATATCATCTCCTTTGAGCGCCCGTCGGAAACGTAAAAAATTCCTGCGGTCATAGTAAGCGCGACTTCTCAACTGGTGCTGGGGGTATAGGTGACCGTTACCGTCCCGGTATACTCGCCGCTGTTTTTAGCTGATGGCTTAAAAGTCGGGGTGGTAAATGTCAGCGGTGCCGGAACGCAATACGTGGAGGTTGTGTAACCCGGCAGGGTGACCAGGCGGCCGGTGAACCCTCTATCGGGTGCTACCCAGGTGATGGCTTCCCCATTCTTCACCGTCTGCGCAGCGCTGGTAACCGGATTCCTTACGCTGATGGCGAAGTCAACGCGGTCAGCCGGATTAGTCTCACTCCCTCCGATCCGGTAAACAGAGAAAAGACCCGATGTCCGGTCAGAGGGACTCCCCCCTGCATCGCTCAGTGACAGGATTATCTTTTTTCCCGCCGCATTTGCACCGTCATACAGGCACATATCCAGCGAGGCCGAACCGCTTGTGGTTGGCCAGAAACCGGAAACGCCCAGGTCGACTGTTGCATCCGAGGACGTAAAGGCAGGAAAATACACCTGCTGGGCACTGGCAGTGGTGACAGTCAGGGTGATGTCGGCAGTCCAGGTAGCCACATACGTATATTCCCAGCTGTAGTAATCCATCACCAGTGTGGCACGCCAGACTCCGTCAGTCAGACTGCTTAACTCACTCTGCGCGATAAAATAAGTAAAGACAGGAGCAGTTGGTGTATCCATATTTATACTGCTCCAGGGTGCCCAGTCACTGGGGCCATTATAAGAGCGCCTTCCTAGCACAGTCAGAGGCTTTGTCTGCCCGGTGCGGTCCTGAGTGAAGGTCAGCGTAATTCTTCCCGGGGCTTCAGGCTTCCAGGAAAGAGCAGTATCACAGGCCCCATTTGTGGAGTCCGTGCTACTTTTACAGACCATGCCTACCCTGAAGGAGGATGTTCCACTAATACTGCCAACGGTAACGTTATTCCAGATGTACAGCGGAGCGGGCAGCGAACTGGTGTCTATCGTCTCCGTCACGGTCGTCGTGCTACTTGTCGGCAGGTCGGCCAGGACAGGCAGCGATACCAGCCAGCACAGGGCGGTCAGCCAGCAATAGATGTTTGTTTTCATGGTCTCTCACGGTCTGAATTATTGGTATAAACGTATTAATCTGTCATCGCTACCGGGCTGTCTGCACGCTCTGACCCGGCTGTCATCAGGGTAACCTGACGACGCTCTGCTGACGGCAGGCGTGCCATATCGGTATTCTGGCACGTGGTCGCACCCAGATAGCGAACGACCTCGCGCACTTTCTGCACCCTGAGTGCACACACCCAGAACTGGTCTGCCCGCATGACGTACAGCTGGTCCATACGAGACTCCGTCTCCATGGAAAAACCGCCGTCACCGACTGACGTCCATGACGTCACATTGAGAGGAATGACGTTCTCAAGAGGCTGACGTGAACCATCAAGCAACCGGCCAAGCCAGATATAGCGCGGACTGACGGTAACCTCTTTGTTAAGTATTTTGCCGGGAGCCATAAAGGCTGTGGTCGTGCCTGCGCCCCGGGTGATTTCAGCCGCCACCCCGTCAGAGGAGACGCTCGACTCGTGGATTCTGAACGTGCTTTCCTGATACCCCTGCGTCGTAAACACAGCCCGCCGCCCGCTGGTGATATCCGTCCGACCCCCAAGACCGGAGATACTGACCCGGGAGCCGGTCTCACCATCACTCCGCCCGACGGAGACACCAAAGGCTGAGGCCGCGCCGTCATTGCTCCAGCGTCCCAACGCCACGCCTGACCGGTCCACCACCAGGGAGGAGTTGTAGGCTCCGCTGCTGCCAAACGTGTGCCGGCGGCTTCCTGACCGGTCCCATGCATCACTTATCGTCAGCGTCCCGTCACCGTACTGACCGCCGGCACTTCCGGTGACAGAGCCATTCACCGTATCCGTATTGATGCCTGACAACGCCACACCTGCACGATTATTTCCGTTATCTTCGCCATAGTGAGTCATTGAGGTACTGTACCCAAGCGCCCCACCCGACCGTTCAGACTGCCAGTTCATGCCCGCACTGGTTGTCCGTCGGGCGCCGTCTGAAAGTTTCGTACTGCGGGATATTGACACCCCGATGTACCCGCCTTTGTCGGGGCTGCTGTAGGTACTGACATTTCTGACATAAGCGCTCAGCCGCATGTTTATATTGAGGCTATTGACGGAAAAGTTACGATTCAGACCCAGCTGCCAGCTCTCGCTACGGGAACTGGACTGATAAATCTGCTCCCAGGGGGCACCGGCATTATATTCAGCACTGCTTTCATCCAGGTCCTGACGGTAAACATAACGCCCCTGATTATCGCTAAGGGTATAACCCACAGAGGCCTGCCAGCTCATTACGGGAACAGACAGCATCACGTTGGTATTTTTGTAGCAGCCCGTGAAGCCGTAAATATGCGATCGCTGAACATTACAGTCATCCGCTGTCCGGGATGTGCGGTAAAAGCTGAGAGCGAAACCATCGTTGTAACTCACCTGCTGGGTATTCCCCCGAGAGCCATCGCTGCCCTGCAGCCAGCTGACCCGTGTGCTTAGCTGCCCGTCCAGTACTCCTGAGTCAAATCCGTGAAGCCAGTCGGCTGCCGCTTCGGCATATTCAGAGTCACTGAGCACAGCTGTTCCGGCCGTCAGCGCCAGCGTGTCTGTCAGAGGGAGGCGGCCGCCGGCATGCATGACAAAATGCTCATGTGAAGCATCAGTAGTCATGGAGGACCGTTCACTGTCCGGTGAGCCCGCCTGCAGGAACCACTGAAATCCATTCCCCCACCCCATCTCCTGGCGGGTGTAGAGTTGTGATTCGGTTCGCACGAGCTGGTTATTCTCATAAATACGCAAGGTCAGCGTGTAACTGCCGGCCGGTAACATACTGGTATCGAGCAGCTGCATGCCGGCTTTGAGGTAAAACGTATTGAGCAACTGATTATCCCGGTAGGCATCCACTCGCGCATCCCGGGGTAAAAACAGGTTTACGGGCGTGCCTGCTGACATTTTACTTTTATTTGCCCACGCCAGAGTCGACCCCATGCGAACGCCGCGAATACGCTCTATCGGCAGCTGATTCAGGACTATATTCCCCCCTGCATTCGTAAAAATATCCTGAGAATTCATCAGTCCGGCCTGGATATAGATGCGCTTCAGAAAATCTTGCCTGAAATACGCATTAGAGGCTTCTGCCTCCTGGGTGCCGGAATGTCCAGAGCGCTGACTCAGCCAGCTCCAGTCCACACTGGCATAGCTGGTTTCTCCAAGCCCGAGCGTGCCGTTACCTCTTAAGGTCAGTGACTGATACTGACCCGTCGTGGCCAGATTCAAAGCCTGCTGGTGAATAAAGGCGTTTCTGCCTGCCGGGTTGGCCTGGTAATAACCACTGTCTTCAGGCAGGTGAAGAGTGTAAAGGTCGCTGAGAAACAGTCTGACTACATTATTGTTTTCATCATAAATGACACTGAGGCTGTCTGTCTTGAGATAATCACAGCCGACACGCCCCCGGTGGGCACTGCATGACAGCTGGCCATTCCTGCTCAATGGCAGATGAAGATTTTTTGTCAGCAGGGAATCAAGTCCGGAGGGATAACCGTAAAGTTTCGCGATGGCCTGCGATAATTTATCAGGCTCAAGAAAGGTTATATTTTCAAGGTCCACCCGCACTCGGGCCATACCCAGAGACTGACCGTATATCTGAACCTCTGACTGAAATTCCTGGCCCTGAATCAATTCTTCAAACCCAGCCGGAACACGCATAGCGGCCTGAGACATCACAGGAATGATGACTGCAAAAGGAAAGAAAATAGCCCAAGAGGGAAATCGGTTCACGTCACACCCGCACAGAAGATACCTGACGGGGTTACCGTCAGGTATGAATTAATGAATCAGGAACTTGTAGCCTGGGACAGAATCAGGGAGACGGTCCCGCTGTACTCACCGGCAGTACTGACAACACCCTTGGTTGTCTGGGATATCGCCAGGGGAATTGTGATTGAACCGTTAGTAATTCCGTTCGGGAAATAGGTGGCATATGACAGCGTCGACTTAGTTGTGCTAAGCGCGGTACCGTTCAGCGTCACCGTCAGCGGAATGGTGGTGGTGGTCGTGGATGCGCTCAGTTCCGGTGAACTGGCCAGGGCAACGTTCAGGTCGGCAGTGGTTGAGTTGGACCAGAGCTTAACATCTTTTGAGACTGTACCGAGTCCAGAACCCACAACATACTGCATGGCAATGGTGTCAGGTAAAACAGTGCCATCGGCCAGCGTGATGTCCACAGTCGGATCAATCGATGCCGTGACGGTGATGTTTTTTGTCACAGCATGCGCGGATGCGAATGTCAGCATGGCTGCAGAAAGCAGTGAACAGGAAAGAATTTTTTTCATCAGATACCCTTAAATCAACTGTTATTAAAAAGTGTTATGGCAATACCTCAGGTGCAATCTCCTTAATATTGCCGGTTGTAACGTCTGTATATTTAAACTTGTAATGTTCACCTGGCCTGAACGTAAAATCTTTAAGGATGACATGCATGTCTGGATAAATTGTTTTCACTTTGCTTTGCCATTTACAGCGCCCCTGCTTATCACAAATGCCGATTTCCTTTAAAGGCAACCTGACCGTGCCATCATTTACGATTTCAGATGAGCCCGGACGGTATTTCATGCTGACAACTACATTCTCAGGTGGAACATGCAATAAAACACCCCAGATAATATTGACACCTACCCGGGTGGAAATATCTTTATTTGATTTTTCCCCGGTAATTTCTGAATTGAAGGTATTGTTATCCACAGATTCAAAGTAAATACGCCAGGTTGTTTCTTTCTCTGGTGGCAGCATTGATACAATGCGGACAATCCTTTCGCTACCGGCTGCCAACGCAATTTTTGAGGGCACAACAGCAATACCGGTATCACCACCAATATCAGACACAACCTCACGCTCCTGCGGCGTGCCGGGATTTTCTATCCGTTTCAGCGTCACTTTAACAAATTGTACATCATCATCTTTTGATAAAAGCGTGAGTTGCCTGGTGCCTTTGTCATTCAGAGAGACTTCCATCGGGTAGACGTACATGGCCGCGGCAGCATCTGCGGTTATAAAAAAACAATAAATCGCAGTCACACCGAAAATAAGTGAACGAAGCTGCATGACAAACCTCACTGGCATTAATGTTCATTTATCTGAACCGTCAACATTCAGATTAAAATAATTTCAGACCCAACATGACTGAGAGCGGAAATAAATGGCCCCGGCCGTTGATGATGGCATATAACCATATTGACGGCGAAACGAGACCTGCACGGGAAACAGAAACCTGTGACTGCATCAGTCGCTCTGGATAAAAACGTTATTTCAGGCATCAACTTAAAAGTCAGAGATCATTTCCTGCGGAACAACAGACCAGAGCGGAGTTAACTTCCTGTCACAGAGTATTCATCCCGGAAAAAACATACTCCCATCATCATGCCCGACAAGACACTCAACTAACTTTCCCTGAACCTATTTCAGTTCTGCCTCCCTGGGGTATGTATCGCATACATAGTCAAAAAAGATATATTTTTGTCCCCACTGAATAAATCCGTAAATCCTAATCCTGTCTTTAAGAATACTGCGCATCAGTGATGACTGAAGCCAACTTGCCGTACCGGATTTACCCCCTTAATTCCTTTAGCATAAATAAGCATACTGCCGCCCTTATCAGATGGATAAATATTTTTTAACAGATACAGCAATACCCTGCGGGGGTAAGAACTTTCCGAAAAAATAAAATCAAGCGCATTATGCACAACGACACACCGACGTCAAACCCGATCATAAAAAGGCATCTGATAGTTATCAACTATCAAAAAAACAAATATTGATCGTTTTCCACAGCTAGTGGATTATGCAAATAAACACATATCATATTGAAAATAAAGATGATATTTAGCACGCACCTGCTGCATTTATGGGCATAGCGTTTGAATGTATGTGAAATTCTCAGGGAAAAATGGTTCCGCAAAAAAAACTTTTATTTGATATATGACAATATTTACGTTGCGGCACCAAATTAATCCTTTTCATTTTGATAATGGAAAATACACACTCCTTCCAGGAAGACAGCAATTGGATCAATATTATTTTCATTTGAAAGATAAACTGAGTTTACATCCCAATAAATTTCCATTTAAAACTTAAAACCCTGAGATTATTAGCGCCGTATTAGTTACTCCAGTTGCAATTAATAAGTATGTAACTGGACAATATGAAATAAGCCCCCAAAGCCACCCCATCAGAATCTATGATAATGGAGAGGTGAAAGTGAAGAAGGTTTAAGGGCGAGAAATTTACAGAAATGTAGGCGTACAAAGAGAACCGTAATGACGAACAAGGACGACTCGGTTGGCAGGACGATGCGCCCGGTTTATCGGCCAGTCAGCAATAACGTCCAGGACATGCCGGAAATCGCTTTCAGGTTCCACATCGTTCAGTTTGCACGTCCCTATCAGGCTGCACATCAGCGCCATCGCGGACTGACGGCCAGGCGAAGCGGCCGCGCTCCAGCCGTTTGGCCAGCAGGCACAGCCCGTCACTGGCAGACCACAGCCGTATGATCTGACTGCCGCTGCGGCCCGGGAAGATGAAGACGTGGCCGGACATCGGATCGTCTTTCAGCGTCGTCTGCACTTTTGTGGCGAGGCCATTGAAGCCGTTACGCATGTCGGTGATACCGGCAACCAGCCAGATTTTGGTGCCTGTTGGTAATGGGATTACCGTTTGAACGCCTGTATCAGAAGGGTCAGCAGATTTTTGCTGACAGTGCCCTTGAGGCAGAGCGTTCCGTGCCGGAACGTTACCTCACAGCCAATATTAAGGGTTCCCGGGTCCTCTGCGAGTGGCTCTGACTATACGGCAGCTGCATCGAGAGTCACAGGAAGTAGCTGAGGACTCTCTGAAGAGGGTAATAGCAGCTTTCCCTCACGCTATTGTTGGTGCCATTTAAACAACAGATTGGCGTAAGTGCCATTGCAAGCGCCAGCTTTTAAATGAATTTCCCGGGTTCGCAGGGGGCAGCAACGCGCTGCTGTTTAAATTCAGGAGAATAATCAGGGCAGTCTTTACGCCTGCCGGGAGTCATATTTTTCTGCATATCTGACACTTCGGTTCCCACTACTTATTTGGTGAACATCACTTTGTCGGATGCTTCAGATTATGAGCAGACGGTTTGCGCTGTACGCTTACCTTTTTTGCATTATTCAGGGTGATTATTATGGCGCTTGTCGCGAGGGTGATAAGGAAAATACCCAATGCAATCATCGCATTAAATCCATAACCTTTAAAAAGCATTAAACCGGCGATACACCCGGACAAAAATGAAAAGACGGTGGTCAGATGGGTATGCAACTGTTTCTGTGCAAAACGTCTGTCGCAGGGTTCGGCACGAGAAACGAACGAAGAGACGTACGTGCCAAGTGCAATTCCGGCATCAGTAAGCGTACCTGTGATATGTGTAGATCGAACACGACCATTTGAGAGTTGGGTAGACGTCGCATTATGCAATCCCATCAGGAAAGCCAGCATCAATAACACTTCACCATTATACTCAGGAGAATAAAACATTTTCTCGAACAGCGAAGCAGACGTCAGAGCAATTCCTTCAGCCAGGATAATCTGACAAAAAACCGTCCTTATTTTTCGCCTTTCTCCGGCAATGATAAATAATCTTGCCGATGTGCATCCAACAACAAACGCCATAATTAATCCAGCAAGAAAGATGAGGCTGTCAAAATCGGATGTAAAAACTTCAGTTGAAATTTGAGAGGTATTTCCACTCATATGTGACGGAAAAAAACCAAACGCGCCAAGCGCCATGGCATTAAGAATACCTGCCGTTGTCGCTAATGCCAGAGCAAGATAACGGTCTTCGGTATGTGAACGCAATTTCTTCTTTTTTATCAGCATATGATTCCCCTGTTACTGTTTTTCCGCACCATTTATGATTTCGCCTGTTGTAGATTTTTTAGCATAGTCGGTTTTAAGAAACGTAACGGTAAATACAGACTAGTCTGGACAGATAACACCCTAATTATATTGATATTTACAGTTATTTACAGGAAACGAAAAGGCGCGTAAAAATGTTAAAAATGGGTGTTCGCAGTTGATTTAATAAAACAACGAAAGACTGTTTCGCTTGTTTCCCCAGCCATGTGCTTTAACAACACTTCATGTTTATGGCAGGATACGCAACCAAACCCGTAACTGTGCAGACTGTCAGTCATATTTTTAAGGTTGTATCATGGCAAAAGTTGGTCCTAAATTTATTGTTCCTGTAATTATTGTGCTGGCTTGCCTGGCCTGGTGGCTCGTTCCGCATTATGATGCGGAAGAGGAAGCTTATTATGTATCAGTGCTCTGTGCAGTGCCTCAGCAAAATGAACATCAGATATACAATGCAATGAATAATGTTATCGAAGGCAGTAACTCTGATTATGCATTGCAAAAAATCCATTTTATCCCGGGACTGGCTAAACGTGTCATCACTGTCTGGAAAAATCTGACGCCCGACCAGCAGCAACTCGCCGCCAGTAATAACACGCAGTGCCAGCACTTGCTCACCCACAATAAATAACTGCGCAAAGGGTCACTTAATCATGCTGCAACGCAAAAACTACGCTGCGCTGGGCCAAATAACAGCGCCATATGTCCACGCCGTCAGCCATAACGGAACACTGTATGTTTCAGGCCTTACCGCCCACGGCACGACAGCAAGCCAGCGTGACATAGCAGCTCAGGCAGAAGCGATATTCGATCAGCTTGAGGTTATCGCCAGCGCTGAGCAAACGTCGTTAGAGAATTTGATAAAGGTGACCCTGTTCATTACTTCATTCACTGATATTGATGCACTTCGTAAGGTATTGTTTAAACGCTATGGCACCGCTCTCCCAGCCAGTTCACTGGTTCAGGTTAACGCCCTCTTTGCACCTGAATTGTTAATTGAGATTGAGGCGATCATTGCACTTTAAGAAAAGTTCGCCCTGCCCTTTTCATACGTGTAATGTCACCAACGGGTAAGAACATGCTTTTCGCACAGCATGTTCTTAATGTATTTTCCATCACCTATCCTTTTCTGACTTCACATCATTTCAGATAAGTGCGGTACACGTTTGTTCTGCACGTTGACATGGTATTCCTCTTATGACGCCGGCTTTTATACTTTCCCCTCTTGCCTATCTGGTTTTCAGGCATGCTCAACGCGAAAGATGCTGGCTGGCTATTAATATTGCAGCGATCGCGCTTGTATTCATACTTATGAAAGCTTTTTGACATGCCATACAGATATGCCACATTGTCGTTGCGATACGAATAACAAACCGAGTGGCTGACGTTTCGCAGCTCACTTATCAGCCTTTCGCATACCTGTCATAACCAGAATTGCGGTTTATCTGCATAAGGCTTTCTCATTCAGACAAACTGGCTGTGCCTGTCAAAAGGAACCTGATTAATTAATTCGTATTTCGCGTGGGCCTTGGTAAAAGGGATTCATTCAGAAACCCATGACATGTGAATTTCAGCCTGAAATCGCCAAAGAGAAGCACTGACTACAGTGAATGTTTGAGTATTCACTGTAGTCAGTTCGCGTGAACAGATGACTGCGTTATTGGCACGCTTATTCTAGAAACAGATAAAAAGGACGGCTAACAGCGATGCTGCGGCGATGTTAAGATCGAAGCTAGTGGCAGCTCTAGACCGCTTGATATTAAGGTCATTGAGCCGGCCTGAAAGACAAGCGCGCTGAACATGAATCACGGACAGCAATACGGGTACCGCAGGCTTGCGATATGCAGCAAGCCGCTAACATGTCACGGTCATCTTAGCTGGACGCGCATTTTATAGTGCCGTGATTTATTAAGTTTAACTTTTACCCGATTTCGCTTTGCGGCCTTCCGGATTATATTAATTCTGTATTTCTTCAATAACGATGCGAGTCAGTTTCAGCGTGATGAGTTGTAAACATTGACTCAGGCGCGTAACCGCATTCACGGCTTAGCTTTTAGCTTCCGCCCGGAAAGGTTGACGACCAAATTTCAGCCTGAAATCGCCAAACTCATTTTGCTCACTGATTACAGTGAACATGCAGCAGGTGTTCACTGTAATCAGTAATCAGTAATCAGTAATCAGTAATCAGTAATAAGTAATCAACTGCATTTTACATATGGCCTCTTCAGGCTAAGAAAGAGATCTCATGTCAGTGCCATACTCATCCCAGGCTGCGCATCGCGCCGTCAGTAAACGGCATATTCCTGACTAACAGCGGTACCGATGCGTGGCAAGTGATTCACTGTAATCTGTAGTGTGAAGCATCGGCAAGCGTCAAAGCCTGAGCAACATGCTCAGGGCACCAGAATACTGATTACAGTGAATTCAATATTAAAACCTGAGCTCCCATCGCTTTGTCCTTTTGAACATGATTAGCCGGAGCAGATGTAATAAGCCTTTCTTTGTTTTCTAAAAGTGAGATTAAAGCCAATGATTGTGTCACCTGCATTCTGGTGCCTGAAACGTTTTGCGGCCGATTCAACAGCAATGATACTGACGCAACCCGCAGGCTTAAGCGGTTTTATTGATACACCGCGAATTTGCATCATCATTCACAGCGCCTTACAGAAAACGCGGTGATATCATTTGTCTCACCTTTCCTCACTCGCTGGCCCCAGTCCTGCAGTGTACGGGCGACTACAGGCTTCACTCTTAAAGAAAAGAGGGATGAGGGCGCTAATCAGCATGTGAGAGAGATTCGGGCAAAATCGTGATGGTGCCATTCATTGACAACTTTGGCTTAATCATTACCAAATACTTTCCCGTTAGCACATCATCATACAGAGTGATTTATCCATCACCGCCTTAGTTATCCACTTTTTCTGTGGATAACTAAGGGATATTTTCTGTATATCGTCATTATTGATAATTTTATTGTTTATCAGATTTTCTCGCGGCAAATAAGTTTAGTGAGGATACGGTGTCAGCTCATATCAATGAGGTTTACATTGCTGGCAGATTTAGAAAAATTTCAGGGTGAAATCGCCAAAACAAAAGCTATATAATACAATTAGATATAAGAGAAAATCGCAAATTTATCGCCGTCATGGTGTAACATTAAAGCATTCCATCATTCCTTCAAACTTTCCTTTTAGTACGGACAGTCGAGAGAAAGCCTGTAGAGCTGATAAATGCGGAAGCGGTTGAACAAATATCACCCATAAGATGGGTTTGAGACCTGATTTGTAAGCGTCAGGCTTTCATTACAGTCTTACAGATCGTGCACAATTTCGACCAGCACAGCCAAGACCCGAAACAGAATTTCGGGCGAAATTTTACGGCACTGAGATAAAAAAGAACCTATTTTTCAATATATTAATATCGACAAGGAAGATTATTAGATGGCGATTTCAGCCTGAAATTGCGAGTGTAAATAGCAGCATAAACAAAGCAGGAAGGGAGGAAAGAAACCAGGCAAAGGCTATTTGCCTGGTCAGGGTTAGACGCTCATCGTGTCATGAACTTTTTCAGGGTTTCTGAGATCACTTTATCCAGCTCATCCTGCAGCTCTTTAGACTGGCGATTAAATTCATAACTGAACATCCTTCCTCGCGTTTTTTTACGCGCAAAACGATCTTTATCTGCGAAAGACCACAGCGCAATGGCAGTGGTTTTGTCTTTTTCGGGCTCTTTAATCAACGTCTGGCTACCCTGACGAATTAAGCGAAGAATATTATTCTTTAGCTCATCTTCAGCTAAATTTTCACGCGCTCTGACCACATCGATTTCAGCAGAAATCGCATTAATCAATGCATCAACTGATTGCCCTGTTTCACTGAGCTTGTCTGAAGCCTGGAGCAGAGCTTTATAATCAGGATAAGTCAGTTCAGATTGATTGGGGAAAAGCGAAATCAGATCGGCAGGCACACTCGCCGCCTGTAATGCACGGGTCACTTTAGCCTGAGACAGCCCCTGATTTTCAGCAATTTCCTTTTGTGAAAGTCCGCCTTCTTTAAGCGCAAGCAAACGCATGCCGACTTCACGTAAATTATGTTCGCGCGCCGTCTGTATATCCTGTGCAAGCTTGCGTGCCTCATCGGGCGTGATTGCAGCATCGGTAACCAACACATCAAGACCGGTTTTACAGTGCAACGCTGCGGCCCGTCGCCTTGAACCATCCAGTATCTCGATACGTTCGTCCTGCATGATGCCAATGGCAGGAAAAAACTGCTGGAGTTTGATGGTACGAATAATGTCGCGTAATGAATCAGGTGTAAGACCAGACTGGTCGCGACCATTGGTTTCCATATTTACGAAGGTTTTAGCAGCCACTTCGCTGGCAGGTATATGATTAAACCTGAACACGGCGCGTTTCCCCGTCGAAAGCACAAAGGTTTGTGAGGGGAGTTCAGAGGATTTTTCGGTAGTTAACGGCGTCTGGCTGAAGGTTCGACCAATCGTTATTCTTTTTGCACTCATAAAAACCTCAGTTCAGGCGAATAAATTCGATGCGGTCAAAAACCGCTTTTGCAAAATCTTCAGCGGCAGAACGCGCATTTTTTAGCGCTTCGCTGCTGCCCACATAGGTGGATGGATTAGCAGATATAACGGTGTCAAATGACTCTCCACAGCGTTCAAAACCATCCAGTCGCGGAAGCGTTGCATCTAACATATCGCCGCCAAAAATTTCTTTAGCAAGACTGTGACACAGCTTATGGTCAGCTTTATTCGAGAGTTTCGACATAAAGCCGATATTTCCCTGAAGGCGACACTCTGCCCCCGATTCTTCAATGATGCCAATCAACTCAGGTAAACGCGTCAGATATTTGAGAGTGGAATGAAAATCCACCTGTGCAGGCGGCACCGGCGTCATCAGAAGATCAGAAGCAGCAATCGCGTTCTTTAAAAAGGCATCCAGATGGGGACCACTGTCGATGAAGATAAAGTCGTAATCTTTTTTGAGTTTTGAGACAACATTGTCATAAAGCACTGAATGAACATTCTGTCCTGGAAGATGCGTGGCACAGAGCTCATCCCAGCTAGATGCAATAAACGCATCATCGATGGAGGCGGGCAGCACATCCACGCCCGGAATGATGGACGATACGATAAACTCATTCACCAGCTCGTCACGACTCACGTTCTGTAGCATGGCCTGCGCGGCCGTAGCCTCAACCAAACCGACTGAGCGTTCATGATTTAAAAACATGGTTGCTGAGGATTGTGGGTCAAGATCGATAACCAGAATGCGCAGGTCTTCATAGAGCAGGTGAGGGTGAGCGCGAAGCGCATGCGCCAGAGAAACTGTCGAAACGGTTTTAGATACGCCGCCTTTTAAATTTCCGACAAACAACGTAAAGGCTTCAGGATGGCGATCACGGTATTTCGGTACGCCGCGATGGTGATAGATATCAATGATATTCTGTATGGACATGGCGTATTTGACCGAACTTCCCGCAGCGCGCTTATCAAACTGGTAGCCACTTTCTTCCATCTCATTGACAGCATAATCCACACTGGCGCGGGTTAATTTTGGCAGTTTAGCCAGCGCAGCCTTCGCATAAATCTGGTAATAACTGTTTTCCTGTAACTCAAGCTTTTGCGCCTGAATTTGTTCAGTAAGGCTCAATAGCATCCGTTCAGAACGCTGAGCAACTTTCATGACCTGACTGTCATCGTTAGCCATACTTACTCCAGATATGTAGGATTTACGACTTTATACCTAAATCCTGCACATCGGGCAAGAATTTATCTTATAAACGCTATCCTATGTTTAATGCTGAACTTATGATTTATGTGACGCTATACACATAATTTACTGTAATAAGCATCTGCGATGCGTTCAGAGGTGGACTATACAGGAGGATGAACTTAATCCGTCTCGCCCACACAGCTGGACAAAGATACCGTGAGGCTATCTTCGCTCGGTTTATACAGGAAAGTAGAACGTCAGTACGTACAACGAGAAGCGAACATTCACTGTAATCAGTAAAGCCCGCCGATCACATGGGCGCAAAACTGCGTAGCAAAGGGTCAGCAGCTACTGCGCTTGTGGCGTCACTGCTGGCGGATGTATTTAACGGGCATCTGACCAGCAGGTGCCTTTTAACCTGTATTCGTTCACTGTAATCAGTAAAAGATTCACTGTATTCAGTAGCGGATGAGCGCCGAGCGTGTGGCCAGAATCAGGATGACAGACAGCTAAAACAGCACAGCAGGTGATTCAGCATCAATATCTATTACTCAGACTCAGCGGGGGCGTTCTGGACCCATCCTGTGTTCACTGAAGCAAGCTGTGTCTCAATGCTAACTCTCTAAAAATCTGACAGAGCGAACATATACATCCGCAATGTTCACTATATTCAGTATCCCTTCCAGTTGCCTGCAGATGAAAAGCCTGACCACAGAGATGCCGCTATTTGCCACACGACTTGCTTCTGTCGCAACAGATGTGGAAAGGCATCGACTAAAAAATTCACTGTAATCAGTAAGTGATGCCGGGCCAGCTTTAAGGCCGGACCTGGCGATAAAGGCGTAGCGATACAGACCGTGACGAGCCTTTAGCGAAAAATAAACAGGGAAGGGGAATGACGTAAACATTCACTGTAATCAGTAGGAGAATACCCATACCAGCGTGGCAGTCTTTGTTGTCGGGTAGAGAAGTCCGGAAGAGGCTTCATCAGCCCGGTCCCCTGAATATTCACTGTAATCAGTAACACTTGCAGCCTTCAGAAGGAGAAAATGCTCATGGCATCAGGCTGGAAAGGCTATAAGAATGATACATTTCCCAGTAACATTCACTGTAATCAGTAAACGCCCTGATCTGAATCAGCCTCTGCCTGACTTTGTGGTCCATCCATGACACGTCGATAGCATTCACTGTAATCAGTAAACGTAGCTGCCACCGTCAGTAATCTGGATCTAACTTCGGAACGTTCACTGTAATCAGCAGGAACCTCGTGACGAACAGAGGACAGATTCACTGGAATCAGCAGGAACCTCGTGACGAACAGAGGACAGATTCACTGGAATCAGTAAATGCATTTTGTCGGCTTAACCCGTCATAACATTCACTGTAATCAGCGTTCCACTAACCCTGTCACTTTTTTACTGTGATTGTTCATAAATGCCAACGTGTTCAACCCTGCGTTGTCTAACCCAAAAAAATACAAATAAAATCAATTAATTAATAACAATATTCACTATAATCAGTTATATCATTCTCCACAAACGTTCACTGTAATCAGTGAAAGGCAGGGCGCGAATAAACGCAGCCAGTATTCACTGTAAGCAGCAAGGCGAGGCAAAAAAGGATAAGCAGAAAATTAATAAAATAATAGTAAGCGCACACTTACTTATAAGTCATTGAAATATTATTAAAATAAAATCAGATGGCAGACGTTCCAACAGCATAACTTCAGCGGCGTTACTGACTATAGTGAATGCCGCTGATTACAGTGAATGATTGTAGGTAAGGAGTGAAAGAAGTATATGAACTGACGTGCAGTGTCACTTTTTCGTTAAAAGTGACACTGCAACGCAAAACTTACTGATTACAGTAAATGCGCGCGCTATTCTTCAAATTCAATGTCTTCAAGGGTATCAATACCTTCAAGATTGCCGATACCATCCAGTTTAGGCGTCCTGCTGTGGATAATGAAAAACACAGAGCGTCCGCGTTTGACTTCAGAATAGTCGAGATAGCCAATCTCTTTAAGCTGCTCCATTGCGCGTCGCACAACGTGGTTCTGCGTCGTAATTTTAGATCCTAAATTCAGGCGCATACGCAGGCGTGCCAGTGATATAGGCGCAGGGTTGGTGGGAAGGCTCTCAAGGAACGTATAGAGCGCCTGAGCCGATTCTTTACGTTTCAGACGGGAGATGGCGCGTAGCTGAAGTAAAACCTTGTGATCGAAGTTATAGAGCTCAAAAAGCTTGGGATCAGCTTGTATGCGAACAATATCTTTTTCACGATCATAGTAGGCAGACTGAACAAGGTGCGTGTGATAGGCCTTACCGTTTCCTTCAAAGGACAGCGTATTGGTCGCAATTCGCCGTAGGGATGCATCAAGCCGCTTACGTAAGGCAGCAGAAGAGTTTGCTGAAGGTATTCCACACATTTTAACGAAATCGATAAAGGGCAGCGTGACCGTATCGCCCTGAGTAGGATAACGCGAAAAAGACTGGATGATGCCTGCCCATGTCTTGAAATCATTATCCATATCCAGCCTGGCACCGGTGATGGTAATCTTTTCATACCCTTCCGCTTTCACCAGCGAGAGGTTTTTAAGTTCTTTCGTCGCATCCGTGGACGCCATCGCGCCTGAAATCCCGCGCGCGGTAGATTTAAGCGTTGGTACAAACAGTCCCAGTCGCATCAAGGCAACAGGCTGAACAGTGTTATTTTTATTGGGATGAAGCTGAATAACTTCACCGCTGTTTTTAGTCACAGACAGAAAAGGCTCTAGTAACGCTTTGTTTTCAGTATCTTTATCTGCCATGGGATAAGATCTTCATTCTGTGGATGAAAAGGATCGTTTTCTGATTACAGTGAACATTAGCACTGATTATAGTGAACTTTCTACAGTGTGTAGTGAATAAAGTACTGATTACAGTGAATAGTTTGCTGATTACAGTGAACACCAACCCCCTCTCAGCCCTTGTGTGGCGCGGCCTGCAGCGATCGGGGATCTCTTTGGATCTATTATGGATCTCTCTATGATCGTTATATAGGAACTATTCACTGTATAAGTGGATAACTCAGCGATAACAGATCATAGTGATGTTTCTCTGAATAGCGTTTTTTTTAAAAACGATAAGGTAACTGCCACCCGTCCCGGACAAACGCACTCACTTGTACCTTCATTTTTCAGAAACAAGTTCATCACTATTATTCATTTTTCATCAGTATTACTACGGCGTATGGTGACAGAATTTCGTCATTACTAAGGATCACGATCATGACTGACTTTGCCATTTCCCGTAATCCAACAACGGGTGAAATTCTTGCAAAATATCCAATGCAAACCGCTTCTGAACTGGAGCAGACGTTAGACTCAAGTGCCAAGGCCAGTAAAGCGTGGCGGCAAAGCAGCATGGACATGCGTGTCAACGTACTTCGTCAACTGAGCGAACAACTTCGCCAGCGTGAGCCAGAACTGACGCGAATGATAACCCTGGAAATGGGTAAACCTGTTGCACAGGCAAGAGCAGAGATCCTGAAATGTGCCAGTTTGTGTGACTGGTACGCTGAATTTGGCCCTGCCATGCTGCAAGACCAACCCTCACAGATTCCCGATGCGTGGCAGTCATTCCGGCCAATCGGGACTATTCTGGCGGTAATGCCCTGGAATTTCCCCTTCTGGCAGGTTCTGCGCGGTGCTGTAGGGATGCTGCTGGCGGGTAACACTTATCTGCTTAAACACGCCCCTAATGTCATGGGAAGCGCAATGCTGATGGCAGAGCTGTTCGATGCTACAGATCTGCCTGAAGGCGGTTTTAACCTGATAAACGTCGATAACGAAGGCGTTTCAACCGCAATCCGGGATGATCGCATCGCAGCGGTTGCAGTAACAGGCAGCGTCCGGGCGGGTGCCGCTATAGCTGCCCAGGCGGGTGCGGCGCTGAAAAAAACCGTGCTGGAGTTAGGTGGTTCAGATCCTTTCATCGTGCTGGCTGATGCTGATCTTGATGAAGCCGTTAAATCCGCAGTCACAGGCCGTTTCCAGAACACCGGGCAGGTTTGTATGGCAGCGAAACGCTTTATCGTTGAAGCGCCGATTGCGGAAGCGTTTGAAATGCGTTTTGTTGAAGCCGTTAAGGCGCTTAAAATCGGCGATCCGCTGGATGAACAAACGTACATTGGCCCAATGGCCCGTTACGATCTCCGCGATGAACTGGATGAACAGGTCAAAGCGAGTCTGCGTGAAGGTGCACGTCTGGTGTTAGGTGGCGAAAAAATAGCAGGGCAGGGCAATTATTATGCACCGACGATCCTGTCTGATGTAACAAGTGACATGACAGCCTTCAGGCAAGAGCTTTTTGGGCCTGTCGCCGCTATCGCAGTCGCCCGTGATGCGGATCATGCGCTGGAAATCGCTAATAACAGCGAATTCGGACTCAGTGCAACGGTATGGACGAACAACACCGATCGTGCTGAGCAGATGACGGCAAACCTCGAAGTGGGTGCTGTATTTATTAATGGCAATGGTGCATCCGATCCACGCGTGACTATCGGTGGCGTGAAGAAGAGCGGCTATGGTCGTGAGTTATCGCACTTTGGCGTCCATGAGTTCTGTAATATTCAGACAGTCTGGAAAAACCGGCGCTAACCAGTATTTTCTTATCCCCTGAGTCTACCGGCGCAGCAGTGCGCCGGCTTACTGTCTTTTCCCATCGGATAACAACATTGATTTCTGCCTGACACAAAACAGGATCCTTTGCAGAAAAAGATCCGTTACGATTCAGCGTTATCGAACCAGCCGGGCAGGGGATCGGAAAGCGTCACCCAGTATCCCGGCCCCGCCGCCATTTCCTGAGGGGTTAACAAGGCGTGATCAAGCGCAGCACGCACTGTCGTTTCATCCATATCAATGCCGATAAAAACCAGTTCCTGTCGTGCATCGCCCGTCCCGTCTATCCAGTTGTCGGCAATAAACGCGAGGGATTCACTGTCCTGTGGCCATTTATCACGCGGGATACTGGCCCACCAGCTGCCTGCATAGCCATGCCGGGCTATCGCACCCGCCTGAGACCACGACGCTGCATATTCAGGACGGCTGGCCAGCCAGAAATAACCTTTCGAACGGATCACCCCCTCAAGCTGATGATTAACCGCATGCCAGAATCGTTCAGGATGAAACGGACGTCTTGCGCGATAGACAAAGCTACGAATACCGTACTCTTCTGTTTCTGGCTGATGCTCGCCGCGAAGTTCTTTTAGCCAGCCTGGTGCCTGAGCGGCCTGGTCAAAGTCAAACAGGCCGGTATCCAGTACCTGATCGAGCGGAACATTACCAAAATGGCTGGTGATAATGCGCGCCCGTGGATTCAACCTGTGCAGCATCGCTTTGAGCGTACGTTGATCCTCATGGCTGATAAGATCGGTTTTGTTCACAATCAAAACATCGCAAAATTCAATCTGATCGATCAGCAAATCCACAACCGAGCGCTCATCCTCTTCGCCCAGTGATTCGCCACGCGCCTGTAAGGAGTCCAGTGAACGGTAGTCACGAAGAAAGTTATAACCATCCACAACAGTGATCATGGTATCCAGCCTTGCCACCGTCGACAGGCTTTCACCTTCTTCATCGGCAAAGGTAAACGTTTCAGCAACGGGCAGCGGTTCGGAAATGCCGGTTGATTCAATGACCAGATGGTCGAAACGACCTTCCGACGCCAGCCGTTTCACCTCCAGCAAAAGATCCTCACGTAGTGTGCAGCAGATGCAGCCGTTGCTCATTTCCACCAGCTTTTCATCCGTACGAGACAGTGCCGCACCGCCATTACGTACTAAGGCTGCATCAATGTTGACTTCCGACATGTCATTGACAATCACGGCGATGCGCCTGCCTTCACGGTTATTGAGGATATGGTTGAGAAGGGTGGTTTTGCCTGCCCCGAGAAAGCCGGACAGCACGGAAACGGGCAAACGTTTGTCTGTGGGCGATGAAAGAGAGTGGCCTGACATGAAGTGATCCTTAAATGGCGAACATATTATGTTATAACATAACAAAATAGCGGCCATTTTCAATATGCTTTGTTGGATTCAGGGTTTCCATTTCTTTGCTGTTAAGACTGAAAGCGAGCAGGCTGATGCGACTGGCTGAGCGTTAAACGGGTTCATATTTTAATTGTTATGTTATAACATAATTAATTCTGGGAAACATTATGTGGTAAACAGACATATCATGACACAATTCAAATACTGGTTTTTCGGTACGCTTACTGGCCTGCTGTTTGCGTCATTAAGTGCTTACGCCGATCGCAATCAGCCCGTTCGCATTGCCGCACCTTTCGAGATTAAAGGTCCCGATCCCGCCCTTTCAGGCGACATTCTGCTTCGTATGGATGTGGTGGAAACGCTGGTGGAAACGGATGAGAAAGGCAAGGCGGTACCCGCGTTAGCCGAAAGCTGGGACATTTCGCCTGATGGGCTGCAATGGCATTTTACGCTGCGGAGCAACGCCCATTTTCATGATGGATCGCCTGTTACTGCTGAGAGCGTCGTAAAATCGCTGAATACCGCCCGCAGTAAGCCAGGTTTACTCGACAAGGCACCCATTACGTCGGTCAGCGGAGAAGATCGGCGTGTGACGGTCACGCTGAGCGAGCCTTTCACGCCGCTGCTGGCAGTGCTGGCTGAAAGCCGTTCGCAAATCCTCGCGCTGAGTTCCTGGGACGATACTAATACCATTACGCGCGTCATCGGCAGTGGCCCTTTCCAGCTCGTCAGTTTCCAGCCACCTCAGTCACTGAGTGTAAAACGGTTTGAAGGATACTGGGGAGAGAAACCCAGCATTGAACGTGCCCGTTATTTGTCCGCGGGTCGGGCCGAAACGCGCGCTTTACTTGCAGAAAGTGGTGATGCGGATTACGTCTTTAATCTGGACGCCGCCAGCCGTCAGCGCTTGTCACACAAAACTTCACTACAGGTGCTTACCGTTTCCGTACCCCGTACGGTGATGCTGAAGCTGAACGTCGCTCATCCGTTCCTGAAGGAACAAACCACGCGCGAAGCGCTCAGCCTGGCGATCAATCGGAATGCGCTGTCTGCGGCCATATTACGCTCTCCCGGTGCGGCAACACAGATGTTCCCGCCCTCTATGGCCGGGTGGCACAACGCGTCTTTACAGACTCTGGATTATGCTCCTCAGCGTGCCGCCGCCTTACTGGCACAGTCCGGATGGATGTCCGGCCGGGACGGCATGTTAACCCGCGCTGGCCAGCGCTTTACCCTCACGCTGCTGACATATCCCGATCGCCCCGAGCTGCCCTTAATCGCCATGGTCATTCAGCAACAACTGCGAGAGGTCGGGATCGAGGTCATCATCAATTCAACCAATTCCAGTGAGATACCCGCGCGTCATCATGATGGCAGCCTGCAAATGGCGCTCTATGCCCGTAATTTCGCCCTGACGCCGGATCCTGGCGGCACGCTACTTCAGGATTACGGTTCGCAGGGAGGTGACTGGGGCGCAATGAACTGGCACGACAACGCGTTTGATAAGGCGCTCAGCACGCTTTCACGTAGCAACGATCCCGATCAACGACAGCAGGCAAGAGCGGTCATCACCGCCGCATTACAGCGTGATTTACCGGTTATTCCGGTTGCCTGGTACCAGCAGTCAGCAGCAGTAAACGCGAAGCTCGCCGCCATAAAACTGGATCCCTTTGAACGCCATTTTGGCCTGCGTGAAATGAAATGGGCGGAATAATGCTTAAACAACTCGTCTGGCGCTTGGGTCAGGCTGCCTTTGTGATTTTTACCGTCGGTATTTTAACGTTCGTTTTAGTACAGGCGTTACCGGGCGATATGGCCTGGCGCATTGCGTCGGGACGATATGGTTATGACCGGGTCGACCTGGCGGCGGTTACCCGCGTGCAGCAACAGCTGACGGACTTTTCCGCTCAGGGAAATGCACTATGGCACTGGATGTGGGATCTGCTGCGCTTCGATTTCGGGCGATCTCTCGTCTCAGGGGAGCCGGTCAGCAGTGAGCTGGGCTGGCAGTTAACACAAACCCTTGCTCTGGCCGGTGTAGCACTGCTGATGATGTTGATTCTCATTATTCCTGCGGGGGTCTGGGCAGGATGTCGGCCGGGCGGTGTTGTTGATCGGCTCATTAACGTGCTGGCACCCACGTTTAAATCGATTCCACATTTTGCCCTGGGTTTACTTCTGATTATGTTGTTTTCGCTGCGCCTGAACTGGCTACCCAGTGCGGGGCATGGGGAAGGGCAACATGTCATCCTCCCGGCGCTGACGCTGGCATTAACGCTGAGCGCGGTAGGGGCGCGTGTTGTCCGTGAGGCAACCTGTCAGGCAGTGAAAGCAGGCTGGTATCGCTGGGGAGCGCAAAAGGGCCTTTCCGCGCCGCACCTGTTTTTGCGACATGGTTTGCGCAATCTCAGTGTCCCTGTCGTCACCTGGATCGGCATGCAGTTCGTCTGGTTAGTGGAAGGTGTGGTGGTGATCGAAACTCTTTTTGCCTGGCCAGGTGTCGGACACGCGCTGGTACATGCGATTTTTGCCCGGGATGTTCCGGTGATTCAGGCCAGTGCGGTGGTACTGGGATTGACCTTTGTCACCTTAAATATGCTTGTCGATGCCGTGTGTTATGTCCTGGATCCCCGAGGTAAACGCGTATGACGTACCGCCAAAAAACGGGGCTGGTGATAATTTTAACCTTGCTGGCCTTTGCATGGCTGATGCCGTTGTTGAATCAGAACGATCCCCTGCAGCAGGATTTGTTACAGATGTTAACGCCACCCTCGGGTAACGCGTGGCTGGGTTATGACCATTTAGGGCGTTCGATGCTGGCGCGCCTGAGTGCGGCTCTGCGATTGTCGCTGGGGCTGGCGGCCCTGTGTGTGATTACAGCAATGCTCATGGGGCTGCTGGCGGGAATAGCCAGCGCCTGGTACGGCGGATGGGTCGATCGACTTTTCGGTATGCTGGCCGACATGTGTCTGGCGCTGCCGGGCCTGCTGTTAGTCCTGCTGCTCGCCGCAATCGCACCTGACGCGCCGCTCATGTTATGGCTGGGACTTTCACTGGTACCGTGGGTGGAATTTTTCCGTGTGACGCGCGCCACGCTGCGGCCTGTGGTCATGTCGCCAGCCGTTCAGTCATCTTCACTGCTTGGCTTCTCCATTGTTTATCTCTTTCGCCGACATCTTTGGCCGGCCCTGTCTCCGTTATTGCTGACACTGACCGTCTATGCATTCAGCAATGCCATTATGGCCGTATCGGCGCTGGGATTTATCAGTGTTGGCGTTCGTCCACCCACACCTGAGCTGGGCCTGATGATGACGGAGCTGTTCCCCTATGCCTGGGAAGCGCCCTGGCTATTACTGCAGCCTGTGGTTGTGCTGTTTATCCTGCTGGTGGGGCTGAATTTGTTGGTCAACAAGGAGCGCAAATGGCAAGCATCGTAATCAAACAGGTCGCCGTCTTCGCGGATACCTGCATTGTTGAGCCTGTAAGTCTGATCATCCATCCCGGCAGGCCCGTCACCTTCATTGGTGAGACAGGATCGGGAAAAAGTTTGTTTGCGCAGGCGATTTTCGGCGCCTTACCCGACGGACTGCGCGCTGAAGGAACGGTAGTCATTGACGGGCAGCAATATAATCTGCGAACCGATCTGACAGCACTCCGTGCGCTGTGGGGACACCGTATTGCCGCTCTACCTCAGGAGCCCTTGCTGGCGCTTGATCCGACGATGCGTGTGAAAGGCCAGACAGAAGAGGGTTATCGGTACATACAGGGGTACACGCGTCAGGGCGCGCAGCAGGCGGCAGGTTTGGCGCTGGACTCGCTGGGGCTGGCCCACGCGGCAGAGCGTTTCCCCTGGCAGCTTTCCGGTGGAATGGCCCAACGGGTGTGCTTTGCCGCTGCGCGGGCGGGCGGTGCCACTCTGCTTATCGCGGATGAACCGACGAAAGGACTGGATGTGGCGCGACGGGACGAAATTGGTGACATGCTCAACCTGGCCGTAGCCCGCGGCGAAGCCTTGCTGACCATCACCCATGATATCGCGCTGGCCAGGCAGTTAGGCGGTGACATTGTCGTGATGCATAAGGGAAAGGTGATTGAGCAGGGCAATGCCACGCAAGTCCTGAATGCGCCGCAGAAGGCTTATACGAAACAGTTGCTGGCCGCCGAACCCCATGCCTGGCCACCGGCCACGTTGTTGCCCTGTGATGACACCCTCGTATTACGGGCCGAAGGGCTTACTCTGAAACGCGCCGGGAAAACGTTGTTCCGCAATGTAAATTTATGCTTTCGCGCCGGTGAAATCGTTGGGCTTTATGGTGAGAGCGGCAGTGGCAAAAGCAGCCTGGGAGATACGCTATCGGGCTTGATTAAGCCCGATAAGGGAACGATAACCCGACCGGGCAGGTTTCATCCGTTGCGTTATCAAAAACTGTACCAGGATCCTTCTGCGGTTTTTCCACCGGATATCACTATGGCCCAGATCATCGACGATCTGCTGCAGCGCCACACAATTCCGGTGAGGCGACGTGATGAGCGGATGCGCCAATTGGGGCTCGGACAGGCGTTGTTACACCGTCCGGCTTCAGGATTGTCAGGCGGTGAGCTTCAGCGGTTTTCGCTGCTTCGGGCGATGTTGCTGAATCCCGTGTTCCTGTTTGCCGATGAACCCACGTCGCGTCTCGATCCTGTGGTTCAGCAACAGACGCTGGCCTTACTGACTGATCTGGCCATGCAGCAACGCTGCGCCATTCTGCTGGTCAGTCATGATCTCACGCTACTTGAGAGGAGTGCACATCGGGTCATTTCCCTTGATGCGATTAGCCTGCCTGATGACTGAGGCAGAGCACCCTCAGATGTGCTCCATGACCAGCACGGCCAGCGTATCCGGCTCCAGCGCACGAAAAATATGTTCAGTGTCGCCGGGATAGCTGATGTAGTCGCCCGGTGCCAGTTCGACGGGCGAGTCTGTGGGCCCGACCAGCGCGCGTCCCTGAGTCAAGATGAGATGCTCAATGGTGTTCGGCGAATGCGGTTGCGAGCGGCGCTCGCTGCCAGGCTGGATGTTTAGCAGATAGATATCCCGTCGCGCGCCGGGCGGACAGGTTGCCAGCAGGACGGCTTTATAATCCGCCTGCTCGGCGGCAACGGCAGGGCCTTCACCGCGACGAATAACCTGCAGGCGGTTCGCTTCCGGCTCCATCAGGCGGGCAAACGGAATATTCAGGGCAACGCAAAGTGACCACAACGTCTCAATGCCAGGATTACCGTTCCCCGCCTCAAGTTGAGAGAGGGTCGATTTTGCTATGCCGGCCCGACGCGCGACTTCTGCAAGTGTCAGTCCTGCCCGCTGGCGCTCTCTGACTAAACTGCTGGCGATAATATCAATGGGTGTACTCATTCTGCATCCTGTTAGTTATAGCGAACATATCGTTCATCTTGTAATGCTGCTGCGGTCCGTTCATTATAATGGGTATATCGTTCGTTATGGGATCTAATCGTGATGCTGGATAAAAAAGAGACGCTGGGCAAGGGCGTGATAAAAGCCATTTTCCTTGTCTGTCTTGCCGATGGCATTGTTGGCCTGTCATATGGTTCGCTCGCTCTTGCAGAGGGTTTTCCGTTTTGGGTGCCGCTGGCGTTATCGACGTTGGTGCTGGCGGGGGCGTCTGAATTCCTTTTTATCGGTATCGTGGCGGGCGGTGGCAGTCCTCTCACGGCGGCAGCGGCGGGGCTGTTGGTCAATGCGCGTCATCTTCCTTTTGGTATCACTGTCAAGGATTTGGTCGGTCAGGGCAGACGGGGTCTGCTAGGATGCCACATCATGAATGACGAAAGTGTCGTGTTTGGCATTTCCCAGCCTACGCTGGCGCAACGTCGCCAGGCATTCTGGATATGCGGCATCAGTATTGGCGTGATCTGGCCTGTAACCGTAATGGCTGGCGCGGCGATAGGGCAGTTTATTCCGAATGTGTCTGCTATCGGCCTGGATGCGGTCTTTCCCGCGATCCTGATTGCGCTGATCTTTCCTGCCTTACGCAAAGCGCGCACCCGCATTCCTGCTGTGACTGGTGCGTTTTTGTCGCTGGTGGTCACGCCTTTCGTACCTGCCGGTATGCCCGTATTGTTTTCCTTGCTGGGCCTCTTTACATGGAGATCGCGCAAATGAATCACGCCATGATTATTGCAGGTATTGCGTTGCTGGCTGCTGGCACCTACGCCATCCGTTTCGCGGGTGTTAAACTCGGCAATCGTCTGCCCGTCAGTGAACGAACCCAAAACATGTTATCCGATGCTGCCACTGTACTGCTGCTTGCGGTTGCGGCAACCACCACGCTGTTTGAAGGCCAGCATTTTGCAGGGATGGCCAGAGTGCTGGGCGTCGGGTTTGCCCTGTTCCTTGCCTGGCGTAGAGCTCCGCTGATTTTCATTATTCTGGGCGCGGCCTGCATGACGGCGTTGTTGCGCTATATGGGTGTACCCTGAATGCGCTATTTATCTTGCCGGACCCGGCGATAAATTGCGTGTCAGCCTTGACGAACAGCGTCGCTTAAAATACAACTAGAACCCGTCAGGGGAGTCTCGCCAGAGAGACTGAGAGGCTAATAGCGCCATGCGCGGCTTAGCGACCCTTAGAACCTGACCCAGTTGATACTGGCGTAGGAAGACGGGCATCTGCGCATCGCGTAGATGCTTGCCGCAGAGCCTGTTTCTGTCAGGCTTGTGCTTTTTCCCTTCTTGTATCGCGGGTCTCTGAGAGCTAACAGAGAGGCCAATGTGACTATCCTTATTCCGTTTTTCCCCCATCAGGATGGCGGACGATGAGCCGCTGGTCAGTGCTGGGCAGCGGTGTATCCGGACTCTGTATCGCGACGTTACTGGCCGAACACGGCGAGAAGGTTGAAGTCATTACACGACCGAATTGTCAGGCGGCGTCCTACTGGGCTGGCGGCATGCTGGCACCCTGGTGTGAGGCGGAAAGTGCGCCTCAGCAGGTCGTTGAATGGGGACAGCACGCTGCAGCGTGGTGGGCAGCCCGCGTAAGTGGCGTTGAACAGCAGGGCACACTCGTGCTCACGCCACCGCGTGACAGCGCCGAACTTACCCGGTTTGCCAGCATGACCCTAGCGCATCAGTGGGTTGCGCCAGGTGACATCGAACCCGCGCTGGAAAACCGCTTCGCCCGAGGATTATTTTTCCCGGCTGAAGCGCATCTCGATCCGCGTCAGGCAATGCAACAGTTACGTGCACGTCTGGTCAGCGCGGGCGTCAGTATTCACGCTGGCAAGCCCAGCGGACGCATTATTGATTGCCGCGGTATTCATGCGCGTGAGGCACAGCCAGCCTTGCGTGCGGTGCGGGGCGAAATGCTAATACTGCAAACGGATGAGATCACGTTTTCCCGACCTTTACGCCTGCTGCATCCCCGTTTTCCTTGCTATCTGGTTCCCCGGGCGCAGGGGCACTTTATGCTCGGGGCCACCATGGTTGAGAGTCAGGATACCAGCCCCATCAGCGCGCGCGCCATGATGGAGCTGCTGAGCGCTGCTTACAGCATTCATCCTGCGCTTGCCGAAGCGCGCATTATCGAAAGCGGGACGGGGTTACGTCCTGCTTATCACGACAACCTGCCCGACGTGCGTTATGAAAACGGTGTCTTTTCCATTAACGGCATGTATCGCCATGGCTTTTTGCTGGCACCGGTTATGGCCGAAAAGCTCATGCATCAACTTGCAACAGAGAGACTACTATGCGAATCGAACTAAATGGTCGTGCTATCGAGACGAAAGCCGGGACGCTTGCGGAGTTGTTAGAAGAGCAGGGCATTGACGCTGGCTGTGTGGCCAGTGCCCTCGATGGAACCTTTGTTCCCAGAGAGCGCTATGCTTCACAGTTGCTTGAGGCCAACTGCCGTCTGGAAGTGCTGTCGCCAATGCAGGGAGGTTGATCATGTTTTACGACTACACGGGCGAGTCCCGTTTTTTACTGGGCACGGCCGGTTATCCCTCACCGGATATTCTTCAGCAGGCTGTTGTAGCCTCCGGTGCGGATATCATCACGGCCAGTCTGCGTCGGGAAGGAAATCAGGGTGGGGCCTTTCGCGATTTACTGAAAACGCTTAATAAGCGCGTGTTACCGAATACGGCGGGTTGCCATACCGTCAGGGAAGCCGTCACGACGGCGCATATGGCGCGCGAACTGTTTGCCACGCCGTGGATCAAACTGGAAGTGATCGGGCACGCGGATACCCTGCAACCGGATCCTTTCGCCCTGGTGGAGGCCGCCCGTATTTTATGTGCCGAAGGTTTTCATGTTTTTCCTTACACCACAGAAGATCTGATTGTGGGCGAAAAACTGCTGGAAGCGGGCTGTCAGGTGCTGATGCCCTGGGGCGCGCCCATTGGCTCGGGGCAGGGGCTACGCAATATTGACGGTTTACGCACCATGCGTGCCTGGTTTAAAGACGTTCCGCTGATCATTGACGCAGGGATCGGTGCTCCCAGCCAGGCGGCGCAGGCGATGGAGCTGGGCTTTGATGCCGTGTTGCTGAATACCGCCGTCGCGAAATCCCACGATCCGGTACGCATGGCGGGAGCGTTTGCCAGTGCCATTCAGTCAGGACATCAGGCGCGGTTGGCCGGCATGATGGAACGTCGGGATATGGCGGTCGCCTCCACGCCCGTTTTTGGTCTGGCGCAGTTCAGTTAAGGAGCGAAAATGTCGCGATATCAAAGACAGACTATGTTGCCCGAAGTCGGGGATGAGGGGCAGCAGGCGCTGGCTGCAGCCCGCGTTCTGGTCGTGGGCGCGGGTGGACTCGCGTCAACCCTGTTGCCCCTGCTCGCAGGTGCCGGCGTGGGCTATATTCGGCTGTATGATCATGATGTCGTGACGCTGCATAATTTGCATCGCCAGACGTTGTTTACCGTTGCCGACATTGGCGAGCCCAAGGTTTTCTGCGCGCAGCGTGCGCTGGCGCAACGCAATCCTGACATACTCATCGAGCCGCATGTTGATGCCCTGCGTGCCAGCATTATCGATACGGCAATGACAGGGATTGATTTGGTCATTGACGCCGCAGACAATTTTGCAGTGACCTATCTGCTCTCCGACAACTGCTATGCCCGACGAATTCCCCTGGTGAGTGCCTCAGTGCTGGGAAGACAAGGCTATGTTGGCGGATTCTGCGGCGGAGCGCCCAGCTATCGCGCGCTGTTTCCCCGTTTACCCAAAGCATCAGGCAACTGCAACACTGCGGGGGTTTTAGGCCCGGCGGTCGCCACCTTAGGCGCAATGCAGGCTCAGATGGCGCTCAGCATACTGCTAACGCTGTCGCCGTCACCGTTAGGGTGCATGATTAACTGTGATTTTGTGTCATGGCAGCTGCGTCAGTTCCGCTTTGACGCGGCACCGGAACCGGAAAAACCCGGGATTCCGTTTATTGATCCTGCCTTGTTGACGCCAGACGACTGCGTGGTGGAGCTACGTGGGATGGATGAAGCCCCCGTGAGCGTCAGCACGAATGCTGAGAGGCTACTGCCACAGGATATTGCCCGCTGGCAGCCGCCCGCGGATAAGCGCATTGTTCTGGTCTGCGCCAGCGGCATGCGTGCCGCTCAGGCCGCGCAGGCACTGGAGGCGTGTGGCTGTGAGCGGCTGGCCATCATCGCCGACCGCTAAATCTGACGGAAAAGCAGGCTTATCAGGCCCGGTCTGAACGACGGGCCTGATAGATATCGGGTCGGGTAATCGTCCAGGCGTAATCGGGCCGGCTGGTATGAACATGCCGATAAGCTGAATCAACAGGCTCAGATGAAACGCGAACGCGCGACCACCTTCATGCTGGCTTTCGAAAAAACGCTGCAGTATCCACCGCAAAAAGCAGATGATTTATATAACCGTTTACAGAGATGTCGTTAAATATTTTTCTAAACCAGAAAGGGTAAATGCAATTTTGATCCTGAAGTTGTCCGTATACGGCAGCGCGCTATGGATGCGGCCAACCATATCGCCGGATTTGATGTTGCCACCATGCAGGATAACTAACGCTGGTGTTAACAGCGATGATGCTTTGCAGCGTGGCATTGAGACCGAAGATTGCACTGGCTAGTTGTGCACCAACATTTTCAATGGCAAGATCAGTTTATATCTTATAGCAATTAATGGCTTAAGCACGTCTGTCTGCTTCTCCAGACAATCAGGGCGAATTGATCGGAACAGCCAATGAGAGACAGCATCAAACACGGTGTACTTTTATTACTAATGCCGGGAGTTAATGGATGATGAAAAGGAGAAATGTATGGTTAGGGATGTAAGCTGGATGCATGAGTGCCTGGAAATTAATAATGGCTTATTTGATAAAATTTTTAACATGATTTTAATGTGAATGTTAACGCCAACACCAGCAAGCCCGGCAAGACCAGGCTTTTTTCATTTAAGCAGTTGCGCGATCATTCCATGAGTCGCGGAAGATAATATTGCCATCTATATATTTCCATGTAATCGCTTCATATCGAATCTCCAGCGTTTCCTGGTGAGTGCTGCTCATCCCATTAGGTGTAAGATAAGGCGAAATAGTCGTTATTTTGACATTTTCTAAAATAATATTGAAATATTCGGCCTCTGTACCAGACTCCAGTATATGATACATTTTAATCGTAGCCTTCTTCATAGGACGGCCCTGGCATACGGCACGATATAAAATGGGTGTAGTTCTGTCGAATTCTTTCACTACAGTAATGGGTCGGTGAATACGTGTTCCTGTTAATTTTCCCCAGCTGGGATCAACCGGAATTGTCACGGCGTGAGAAAAATTTTTTAACTCTATAGAACCCAAACGCATTGGCATTGTACAGCCACCAATAATAGGCGAACCGTTTTCATCTTCAAGCCATAAATGAGCTGGTGTAGACATATTATTTCCTTATAAATCTGTGTTATTGCTTTCGTTTGAACTTCACAATTTCATATATTGATAAACCAACCATCACGAATATAAAGAATAAGGGGATTAGCCAGATTGGACTATTCGGGAAAAATAAGCCCTGAATGACAGCAAATGCTATGGTCAATGCTGTCGGGCCATAAACCGAAATTAATGATCTGAATATACGGCTGAAAACCCTTTTAGTTAAACTTGTCATTTATCTAATCATCTTAGTAATGATATCTGCAATTTTATTATCTGATGCCCAATGAGCATTAAATGCCTCCGCCCGCTCGAATAAAGGTTCTATCAGGAAATACATCATTTCGAGCTCTTGGGTGTATAGCGCTGAATAATAAACCGGATTAGACACGTGAAGACGGTATGCGCTATCTGCCGCTTTCTGGACTATGCCATATATGCCAATCGCTCCGGCTAACTGTCCCGCCCTACGTCCCACCAGCGCGCTGAGTTGAAAACTCAGATTCATGCCTGCTGCAACAGAAGTTGCTGTTGCTAAAGCAAATCCAACATTTGTCAGTGAGCTGGCGGCAATATGTATGTTAACAGTCATTAGCTTTTGCTTGATGTGTTCAAGTTGTTCGGAGGTCTTATCCTTAAATATTTCTTCGAAATATATCTTTAGCATTTGATAAGCAATATTTTCATGTCGCAAAAGATAAATGACGCCATTTTTGAATCGAACATCTTCGTTTTTTTGCTGCTGGCAAACATCGTTATATTCATCGGTAAAACACGAGGTATAATAAAGCGCACGCCTGGCACCAGCGCCAATCGTATCTATCTGGTTTGAAACTAAATCCATGACACCTGTTAACGCACGATCTAATTTAGAAGCTAATATGTTATTGGCTTGAAAATAATTTATTATCTCTTCCCTGTAATACATCCTTCTATCCTTTTCGACGTCCTTTCATGTTTGTTTTAACGGTTCATCGTCACTGATGAAACGCGAGATTAACGAGAAATTTTTAACCAGGTACAATGTAATGCTATTAACTTATTAAGTAAATCGGAAAATTGTCTTGATAAAAGTCTTGTCAATAAAAATAATTATTTTTCATAGGTTTTACAAATTCCCAACCGTAGCGGCTTGATCATTATCACGTACTGATATTACTGTAATTACACATAGCAAAAATTGAAGGGCAGATTGATGCCCCGAGACTACGAAATCATGGTTACCTTTCGCCAGGCTGTTAAGTGCAACAGCGAAGGCCGCTACACACTCAGTGCACTCGACCTTGTACGAGAATGACTGGCACTGAACGTTACACGCCGCAAACAACTGGATAGAGACGTACGGCCACATCCATTCGCGATATTTCAACCGGCTGCCCATGTTGAGCGGGTAAGTAGCGATGAATCGCCTCAATATCCATCCTTGCGCGATCTGTCGTGATCAGATAATCGTCTTTATACCATTGCTGAACGGCTACCATCTGTTTCCCCCTGCCTTCCGATATGAATGAAAGTTATGATGACCGCGTTGAGCTGACGATCAGGATACCAGGTTGTGTACGGCAATCACTATCAGCAAAAGGCCCCCTGCCATGTTTACATAGCGTTTCAGAACAACGGGATTCACGCTTTGCGCTGAAAAAACCAGTAGCTGGCTGATAAGCGTGAGCCAGAGACACATCACTACAATGTGCACGGTGGCCAGGCTCAGGAAGGCAGCCAAATCGGTTCTGTCGCCTGTAAACTGGGAAACCACCGTCAGATAAAACAGGATAGCTTTAGGGTTAATGACGTTGGCCAGCCAGGCGCCTTTTATCGTCACCGCGCTGTCCATAGCGTTCAGCGTAAAGGTTTTTGTCTTTATCCCGGTGATAAACAGCAGTCCGCCAAGCCACAGTAAATAAACGCCCCCCACGATTTTTAACCAGGTGAACAGTGTGGATGACGCCACCAGCGCCGTCGACAGCCCCAGTCCAATCAGCAGCGCGTGCGTGTAAATACCCAGCGCAGTGCCGAACAGTGTTTTAAACAAGCCTCTGTAGCCTGATGTAAGTGCACTGTTCATCGCCAGAGTGAAACTCGCCCCAGGTGACAGCGCAATCGGCAACAGTGCAGGCAGAAAGCCAGCGAGATTAATATCCAACGGCTCTCCGTTTACAAGGCTTTTTCGCTGCGTGTACAGAACCGGTCATACACTATGACGGATTGTAAAAAGCACACAGCTTGTTACCGGTGGGATCTCTGAGATAAGCGACACAGCGACCATCGGTTTCTCTGATATGCGGTGGGGATTCAGCCGAGGTTCCGCCGTTTTCGAGACCCTGCTGATGCCAGCGGAAGACGGCGTCAGATGAGGGCATCGCAAAGCCGATGGTTCCGCCATTGGCAAAGGTGGCGGGTTGACCATTAATGGGCTTAGTGACAATAAAACGCTGGTTATTTTTCGAATAAAAAGGGCGGCCTATGGCATCAATTCCCTGCTCTTCACACGCTATTACGGCAAAAATGGCGTCATAGAATTTTTTAGCCTGTTCAATATCGTCTGTACCAACAACCATATGACTAAACATGATTAACTCCTTTTAACATCGGTAAGCATATACTTAACATACCCGCAATGTGTGCGGAAGAGCTGATGAATGAGCTACCTGTTTTACAGGTTATCAGACGATGCGACAGGGCGATGACTTCCCGTGGTTACGACGCATTGATGCAGCACTATTCATAGGATGCCTGCCTGATGATAAAGCCGGGAATGACGGTAACGCGCAAAGCCGCCATGCGTCGTGCTTTTAAGGCCATTGTTCAGGATAAGCGGGTGGTTGAGCAGGGCAGAATGGCGGTCATTGAGGGGGGAAACGGCGCTGGTGATCATGGAAACCGTGCTGCGTTATCCCTGTCAGCCGGAAAACCATGTTGAAACGACCCGGCGCGCCACCTATGTGTTTCGCCGGGACCGTGATGGTCAATGGCGCTGCACCGTTGATTCGGCCTGCTGCCCCGGAATGAAAACGCCCGTTCGGATGTAATACGGGCGCGAACGGGCGGTTTGTCAGATGACTTCCACCAGCTGGAAGGTTTCAAAGATCAGCTCCATTTCGGGACTGAATCCGCCGTTGCGCTGGAAGAAGCGTTGATGTTCACGCTGCCAGTATTCAAGACTCAGGTCGCCTTCTCCTTCCATCATGGCCATTTCCGGCGTGACGCGATCAAAGCGCGTCAGAAAAAGCCCGGTCGTTCTGACGACGCACAGCGGTTTTTTCTCGCCATCTAAAATAATGTTGTAACCGCCAGGCAGCGGCCTGACGTCGTCGTCGTACCAGCCCTGCAACGAGCTGCAGGTGGCAATTTTCTTCCCGGTCAGGACCAGGGTCGCCAGTTCATTCGCCAGCTCAGGTGAATCGCCAAATGACCACGACAGTGCGCCAGGATATTTAGCCTTTATTTGTTCCACATTCATTGTCATGGGAATATTACGTCCGTTTATGGGTTATCCACTCAGTTTGTGTGCATCGCAGGGGAATATCAGGCCAGAAGGCGTTCTGCCCACTGTTCAACCGAATCGCCGCTGCCGATATCGGGCTGGACCAGACCATTAATCATGAAGGTTGGCGAAACATGAATCCCGTTCTGACGGGCATACTTACAGTGCCATTTCACCAGATTTTGTAAGTCAGGGCGATCGAAAGTCGCATAAGCATCAATGCCGCTGTAATCCCTGAGCCGTGCCAGGAGTTGGTTAGGCGTGGTGTCCATGTTAGGACCACGGCAGTGGTCAGTGAACTCAAACGCTTCGCGGTGATCGGCCACCGCCTGGAGGACGGCTTTAGCCGCCGCTTTACCTTGTACTGAGGCGGCAAGAATATAGCGCACAATAACCCCGGAATACATATGCCAGGGCTGGGACTGAAGATGGACTTTAAGCGTCATCTTATCTTCTCCGACCAGGCTCAGGAGCGCATCCAGCTTATTGAAAGCCCGAACGGAGAAAGGGCAGGTGGGCTCGATAAAAACTTCAAAAAGATGAGGCCCATGACCCCAGGTAAGCGGTTCTGCCCGTAGTGTTTCAGTGTTCATAGCGGCTCCTGTTGTAAAGCATGAAAGTTGGCTTCAATGACTGTGACAAACTTAGCCAGGTTCTGCTAGTGCAGACCTTATTTTAAACCGATAAGGATTAATCTCATTTCTCCCACATCAAACCAAACCAAACTAGAATTAGCTATCCGGCGGTTTCGCTTTAAAGGCCAGCACTATCAGATTTCATCAATGTTAAATCATGATATTAAACATTATTTTTAACGTTAAGGCACAAAGCGGCAAACTGAAGCGAAATAAAAGCCGCTAAGGTAACGCGCTTTATTCCCTGATATTGGGGTTCAGTCGCGTCATTTATGCCTGGTTCAGGTCTGAGGAACACTGCATGTCGCATTTTCGTCCGGTAGCGCTGGAACACGCAAGCCGTCTGCTTAATCACGGTCCAACGGTGTTAATTACCAGTCGCGACAGTCAGTCAAAGCGCCGCAACATCATGGCCGCAGCCTGGTCGGTACCCGTTGAGTTCACACCAGCAAGAATGGCTATCGTTGTGGATAAATCCACATTGTCACGTGAGATCATTGAAGCCAGTGGGGCATTTGGCATTTGTGTACCGGCGGCGGGTTTTGTGGATATGGCTTATGCGGTGGGCAGCACGTCCGGGCGCGATCAGGACAAGTTTGTCGACTTCGCTATTCAGGCACACGAAAGTCCGCACTATGGCGTGCCGTTGCTGGAAGAGAGCTGTGTCGCGTGGATGGAGTGCCGTCTGCTGCCTGAAACGGAAGCGCAACAGGCCTATGACACGCTGTTTGGTGAGGTGATCACTGCGGCGGCTGACAGCCGGGTATTTTATGACGGCCGCTGGCATTTCGAGGCCGTGGATCCCGCGCTCCATACATTACATCATCTTGGCGGTGGTCAGTTCGTGACCGTTGCGAATACGCTGACTGCCAAATCAACGCGTTAAAAGAGGTACAGAATGACAATTAAGAGTTACGCAGCCATGCAGGCGGGACAAGCGCTGGAGCGTTACGACTATGATCCCGGCCCGTTGGACGCTGAAGATGTTGAAGTCGAGGTTGAGTATTGTGGTGTCTGTCACTCCGACCTGTCGATGATCGATAACGAGTGGGGAATTTCGGCTTATCCCGTGGTTGCTGGTCATGAGGTCATCGGACGCGTAGCCGCACTGGGCGACAGTGCAAAAAATAAAGGGCTGAAAGTTGGTCAGCGCGTGGGCATTGGCTGGACGGCCAAGAGCTGCCAGCACTGCGATCCCTGCATCAGTGGCGATCACGTTAACTGTGCACAGGGTACGACGACGACCATCGGCAACCACGGCGGTTTCGCTGAGAAGCTGCGTGCTAACTGGCAATGGGTCATTCCGCTGCCGGAAAAACTGGATCCTGCCACGGCAGGCCCACTGCTCTGCGGCGGTATCACGGTATTTAAGCCTCTGCTGATGCACAACATCACGGCGATGAGCCGGGTTGGTGTGATCGGGATTGGTGGACTGGGTCATATCGCCATTAAAATCCTGCATGCCATGGGGGCGGAAGTAACGGCGTTCAGTTCATCTGAAAGCAAAAAGCAGGCTATCCTCGACATGGGGGCAGACCATGTGGTGAACAGTCGCGATCCCGAGGCGCTGAAAGCGCTGGCCGGTCAGTTCGATCTGATTATCAGCACTGTCGCGGTTGATCTTGACTGGCAGCCGTACTTTGCGGCATTGGCTCCTCGCGGCAAGTTCCATACGGTCGGCGCGGTGCTGAAACCTTTCGATGTCCCGGCTTTTAGTCTGATTCTGGGCGACCGTGCCGTTACTGGCTCGTCAACAGGCTCTCCGGCTCAGTTACGTTCACTGCTGAAGCTGGCTGGTCGTGCAGATATCGCCCCGACGGTAGAGTACTTCCCAATGTCCAAAATTAACGATGCGCTGGCGCACGTACGCGCGGGTAAAGCCAATTACCGCGTGGTTCTGAAGGCGGATTTCTGATGCCAGGTGCGCCTTTCTGGCGCGCCTTTTCTCTTTCCCGTAAGTAGACGGGCTAATCTCTGTTAAAATTAACTCCTCACGCTTGATGCCGGACGTCTGTACTGGAGAGATTATGTTGTGGATTTGGAATGCCCTGATCGTGTTTATCACCGTGGTCGGCATGGAAGTGGTTGCTGCACTGGCACATAAATACATCATGCATGGCTGGGGTTGGGGCTGGCATCTTTCACATCATGAACCGCGTAAAGGCGCATTTGAAGTTAACGATCTCTATGCCGTGGTATTCGCTATTGTGTCGATTGCCCTGATTTACTTCGGCAGTACAGGAATCTGGCCGCTCCAGTGGATTGGCGCAGGCATGACCGCTTATGGCTTACTGTATTTTATGGTCCACGACGGACTGGTACACCAGCGCTGGCCGTTCCGCTACATACCGCGCAAAGGCTACCTGAAACGGTTATACATGGCCCACCGCATGCATCATGCTGTAAGGGGAAAAGAGGGCTGCGTGTCCTTTGGTTTTCTGTACGCGCCACCGTTATCTAAACTTCAGGCGACGCTGAGAGAAAGGCATGCGGCTAGATCGGGCGCTGCCAGAGATGAGCAGGACGGGGTGGATACGTCTTCATCCGGGAAGTAACTGCCTGACCGGATGCCGTCAGCAAAAGCGTTAATTTTTCGGCGGTGGATGTGGACTGGCGATGATCCCAGGCCTGCTTACCGGCCTGTTCAACTTTCACGCCAATTTTACGGTACACCTGCTTCGCTGTCGCGATGGCCCAGGCCGAGCGTAAGGGTAATTGTGCCAGACCGGCCATCGATGATACGTAATAGGGTTCCGCTTCCCGTACCAGTCGCCCGGCGATACGGCTTAAGGCCTGCCGGTTTTCTGGCGCAGCATAATTCGCTTTCGTCAGTCCTTCCTGTTCCAGCCAGCTTTCAGGCAGATAACAGCGGCCCACCTGAGCATCGTCGACAATATCACGCGCAATGTTGGTCAGCTGGAAAGCCAGCCCGAGATCGCAGGCGCGATCGAGCGTGGCGTTATCGCGAACGCCCATAATTTGCGCCATCATCAGGCCCACAACACCGGCGACGTGATAGCAATAACGCAGCGTATCGTCCAGTGTCAGGTAGCGCGTTTCGCGCACATCCATGGCAAAACCTTCCAGATGGTCGAACGCGTAGGCGGGAGCGATATCATGCGCCATCGCGACTTCCTGAAACGCGGCAAAAGCGGGCTCGTGCATTTGCGAACCGGCGTAGGCCTGACGCGTTTTCATTTCAAGCTGCTGCAGGCGCTGCTCAGGCATCTGCGAAGAGGGCTGGTCGGCATGAAAGCCCAGTGTTTGATCGTCAATGACGTCGTCGCAGTGGCGGCACCATGCGTAAAGCATCAGCACGCTGCGACGGGTTTTGGCGTCGAAAAGCGTCGATGCAGTCGCAAAGCTTTTCGAGCCAACCGCCATGGTTTCGACGGCATGATTCAGTAATGACGTATTCGTCAAATCAGGTCCTCCAGCATTAAGCCTGCCGTCGCCTTCGCCGAGCCGATTACGCCGGGAATGCCCGCGCCGGGATGGGTGCCTGCGCCAACCAGATAAAGATTATCAATGTGCTTATCGCGGTTATGTGGTCGGAACCAGGCGCTCTGGGTCAGAATAGGTTCAACCGAGAAGGCCGAACCTTGCCAGGCATTGAGCTCGTCGCGGAAATCGAACGGCGTAAACATACGGTGCGTCACCAACTGGCTTCGCAAGCCAGGCATGTAATGTTGCTCAAGGTAGTCAAAAATACGATCGCGCAGTCGGGGTCCTTCTACCGCCCAGTCGAGGTTCGCCGTGCCTAAGTGTGGAACAGGCGCCAGCACATAATAGCTGCCGCAACCTTCCGGTGCCAGTGACGGATCCGTGACACAAGGTGCGTGTAAATAAAGCGAAAAATCCTCAGCCAGACCATCATGGTTAAAAATTTCGTGAATCAGTTCACGGTAGCGTGGCCCAAAACAGACGGTATGATGGGCGAGCTGATCGTGATGATGGTTGAGACCAAAATAGAGTACAAACAGTGAGTTACTCATACGCTTGGATTGCAGTTTTTTCGCCTGCTTAGCGGCTGCGGGATGCTGAGACAGCAGATCGCGATAGGTATGTACAACATCAGCGTTCGACGCCACCGCGCAGGTTTCAAACCGTCTGCCATCTTCCAACTGCACGGCCTGAATCTTGTCCCCAACGGTTTCCATATGACTGACCCGGGCGTTAAGCACGACTTCGCCGCCCAGATCCTGAAACAGCTTGATCATGCCATTGACCAGCGCACCGGTTCCACCGCGTGGAAACCAGACGCCCCATTCCCGTTCTAACGCGTGAATCAGCGTATAAATGGACGAGGTTGCAAACGGATTCCCCCCCACTAAGAGCGAGTGAAAAGAAAACGCCTGCCGAAGATGCTCATCCTCAATGTAGCCGGCAACTTTACTGTAAACGCTGCGCCAGGCCTGCAGCTTTGCCAGCTGGGGTGCGGCCCGAAGCATGTCTTTGAACGATAAAAAAGGCACAGTGCCGAGCTTCAGATAGCCCTCATTGAATACGGCACGCGAATAGTCAAGGAACGCTCGATAACCCGCAACATCGCGCGGATTAAACTGCTGTATCTGCGCTTCTAACTGGGCCTGGTCGTTATCGTAATTGAAGACCTTGCCGGACTCCCAGCACAGGCGATAAAACGGCGTGACCGGCAACAGCTCGACGTAATCCTTAAGCTGTTTACCGGCCAGAGCAAACAGTTCTTCAATTGCGCTGGGATCGGTGATAACGGTAGGGCCTGCATCAAAAGTAAAGCCCTGCTCCTGATAAACATAAGCCCGGCCACCCGGCTTGTCGCGCTGCTCAAGCAGCAAAACAGGAATACCTGCGGCCTGTAAACGAATTGCCAGTGCCAGGCCACCAAAGCCCGCACCAATTACCGTAGTTGGTTTCATGTAGTCGCTCTTCAACGATGAGTCGTCATAATTGCCTGCAATGCCGCGAAAACGGGAACGGGCGGCTTGCCGCTCAGAATGCGTAGCCGATCGATCACGGTGAGTTTTCCCGCATAAAAGCGGGCAATCAAATCCTCGGGTAAGCCATAGAAACGCTGCATCACACGCCAGCGTGACTCGGCCGGTCCGGCTAAAAACAACATGCGATTCAGCATGCGGAAAAACCCCTGTTGCTGCCAACGTTGCTGGGCAAAGTGAGCAATCGTCTGGTGAACAGAGGTAGAGGTAAACACATCCAGCGCGCTGAGACGATCGGCCAGTGCCACCGCGAGCGGTAGGGAGTAGCCAGTTGTCGGATGAAACAGCCCGGCGCGTAATCCGCTACAGGCTTGTGGTTGCTGTTGCCAAAACTGACGATTATCGCCCGTTAACGTAATGGGCAATGCACCCTGTTCTTCCCGCAGCAACGTCTGTAACGGCCAACCCTCTCGCGCAGCATAATCGCGAATGTTCTGACGCGCCCGTTCGGCCTGAAGATTAGCCTTGTCAATGTAGTGTGTGTCTTCGATCAGCAGTGCGGTTGCGGAAAGCGGCAGGGTATAAACAAAGCGGTAGCCATTTTGCTGATCGACCGTTGCATCCATGATAATCGGTGACGATAAACCATGCGGCGCGCTCAGTTGCCACTCCTGACCGATAAATGCCTGGAATCCTACGCGTAGTGCAGAATCAGGCGTGTAACCCCGTCCGTCGATCACTGTACTGGCATGAATAATCCGGCCATCCGCTAACTGGACCGATTCAGCATGAACGGCTGAAACCGCGGTATGCAGCCATAAATGTTGTCCAAACTGTTGCCGGAGTATCCCGGCGAAATGCCGGGAGGTCACGCAGTAGTAGCCACTGTTCACATGGCGACGGCGTTGGGGGAAACGAACCTGGTAGTCGGGCCAGTGATGGACCACAAGCGGCGCTATCCAGCGATGCTGATTCAGCGTTAAATCCTCTTCGTGAAAGGACCAGGTATGGTTCCCTCCCGCCTCAGGACCCGCCTCAATAAGCAAGATCCGCATATCCGGATGCTGTTGCTGAAGCCGGAGCGCGATAAGGCCATTAGCCAGACCGGCACCGACCAGAATGAGATCATAGTGCGGTTGCATAATCCTGCCCACTGAGTACTGGCTGACAGGTCCGCATCGCCTGTTCAACAATATCGGCGGCGGCTGGTGTGCCGCCTGCCAGACGCAATGCGGCCTGAATTTTTGTCATACGCTGCGGGTAATCGGTGTTAGTCAGCAGCGATCGAATCTGCCGCGCCAGCGCATGGCTGGTGGTAAACCGAGACGCACGCTTGCCGATGCCATGATAAACAATTCGTGATGCCACGCCAGGTTGATCAAATGCCAGCGGCAGCGCCAGTAGCGGTGTGCGGGAAGCAATAGCATCCAGTACCGTATTCATCCCACCATGTGTGATTGTCAACTGTGCCTGTGAAAGTGCTGCGGATTGATCGGCAAAATCCACAACCTGAATGTCCCCGCCCCGGGCCAGTTCACCTGCCTGCGTGGCTGAGAGGCCGCCACAGTGTGCCAACAGTAACTGCGCATCCACCTCTTCGCAGGCTTTGGCGATGGTCCTGAACAGGCCATAACGATGCCCCTGCAGGGTGCCCAGCGAGGCAAAAATACGGGGTTTGTCCGGGGACGGAAAATAAGAAGTTGCTGACCCCGGCGTCCCCTGGGGTTGCCGTAACGGTCCCACTGCATGAAAGCAGTCGGGCAGCGCTTTGCGGGGAAAATCCAGTTCGGGGATCAACTGGCTGATTTGTGCCAGTGGAGAAAAACAATGATGCAGTTTTTCACGCGGGGCTAAACCCATTCTGTATGCATGATGCGCGATCACACGATCGTGACGTCGCATCAGCCAGTCATAAATTTTTTCGCTGGTGGTATAGCGTTCCCGAGCCGCATCGCTGGTGCCGTATTCGAAAGGCATCACCGCCAGAGGCAAACCCGGTTCGCGGTTGAGCGGCAGCGCGCAGGCCACCGAAACAAACGGCAGGCCTGACGCTTCTGCGACTACTGCACCTGCCGGCTCCATTTGATCAACGATCACGCCCTCTATCTGCAACGCATGAAAAGCGGCGGGCAGTTCCCGGCAAAGCATATCGCTGGTACGTGCCATTTCATTGATCAGTCGTAACATCGAGGGTCCGAGCGGGTGCGCGGCCAGGTGCAGCAGGTGCGATAAGGAACCGGGAGGATGCGTTTGCAGTCCGACGGTCTGGAATCCGATATCGCTGCCCGTTACCAGCGCTTTGCAGTCATGTTGCTGAAAAAACGTAACACGATGACCGCGGACCACTAATTCCTGAGCAAGGTTTTGCAGAGCGCGAACATGGCTGAAAAAGGGCGGTGCGATCACCGCAAAATGGCTCATGCAGCATCCTTAACTGACGGCAGCGAGTTTTTTGTCAAACCAGGCCTGAATAAAAAGTTGGGTGGTGGAATGGCCGTTTTGGCATGCCGCGGAAAGGTGTTCACTGGCCAGGCGCAAATGCTGTCGCAGGCGTTCTTCGACCGCGCCTGAGCCTAATAAATTGACCAGCGTTGATTTACCTGCGTCCTGATTGATGTCTTTGCCGGTATCGGTCATGCCATCGGTAAGATCGTCAAGCAACTGAAAGGCCTGACCGAGATCGAGCGAGAAACGATGCAGGTTCTCACGCGCTTCGCAGGACGCGTTGGCCGCAATGGACGCCATTTGCGTTGACGCGCAAAACAGCGTGCTGGTTTTAAACTGATTGGTTAGCAGTATGGCATCGGCGCTGCGGGGTTTATCGCCTTCCGAGAGGTCCTTAAACTGGCCCTGAACCAGACCCTGCATGCCAATCGCAGTGGACAGCTCCGACACCGCGCGAGTTTTGGCTATCGGCGTCAGACCTTCAGCCTCGGCAATCACCCCAAACGCTTTGCTGAGTAAAGCGACCGCCGCCAGAATCGCCACATGTTCACCGTACTGCGTGTGAATGGTGGGACGCCCCCGACGCATCTGCGCATCGTCCATGCAGGGCATATCATCCAGAATCAGCGAGGCAGCATGCACCATTTCAACCGCGCAGGCTAAATCCAGTAATCCCCCGTGACTGATCGCACAGCCAAGATCGCGCGCTGTTAATAACAGCAGCATCGGACGAATACGTTTGCCCGGTGCCAGCGTGCCTTCACGCATCGCGGCACCCACACAATCCCGCTCACCCTGAACCGGCAGTAACTGATCAAGGCGGCTATCAATATCAGCCAGCAATTGCTCAGCCGAAATGCCAGTAAGGTGAACGTGTTTTTTTGCGCAGACCGTCATTCGGGCTGTCCTTATTAACGGATACATTTACGACAACGCTAAAACGTGCGATGCCATTTTAAAAGACACTTTAACTGCCAGAGCATCGTTGGCAGGGCTACCCGTTTTTTTACCGTTCGGGTTTTCAGTTTTTATTGGGCTAAACCCATATAATTAATACTAGTTGAGCTTTAAGAAAAGAGGGGAAATTCATCAACCTCCGTCACTGCCCTCTGCCGGACTGGCTTTAATCACCTGGATCGTTCTTCAGCGCGTCAGCGCCCGTAATAGCGAAATAATCTGTGAAATGTCATCCGCGCTCAGGGGAGTGTCTTTGGCAAATTGCACATTGCCTTGTGCGTCAAGAACAATTGCCGCCGCCCCGCCCGATTTAAGCTGCCAGCGATGGCGGGCAAGGCCACTGCTGTCAATGATGAACTGCTGCCACGGCGACGCTTTTTTACTGGAGCGAATGCTGTTAACCACAAAAATACTGCTGCCCGGCAGAGCATCGTCGGTATTAACGATGGTAGTTGTCTGAAAGGTCTTTTCCGGCAGACTGGCCTGCTGAATGGCGCTGATGAGGCCTGCGGACTGCTCTTTAGCCGATAACCGGCCAGCCACATGAATAAGTAAACGGGCTTTTCCTGTAAGTGACTGACTGTTCCAGGTTTGGTAGTGAATTTGACCGTTGCGTAACTGCATTTCACCTTTATCTGCGACAGAAACGGCCGGAACAGGTTTGCCCATCGTAAATGTGTGAGCATGAGACCAACAGGAAACAAGAAAAAGCACCATCAATCCATAACGTTGCACGTGGTCTTCTCATGTTGTCTTCAGGAGAACTTCCAGCTTAGCAACTTTCTCCCTCTTTCGTCTGTTTAATGCGTGTATATGACGCAGATCAATAAGAACCGCCCTGAATTGAACAAAAATGCAGCATTAACGACAGGTTGGGAGGTGAACATGCATGCAGAGTTTATGACATTACCCGAAATGGCGACCTATCTGGGTATTTCGCAAACAAGCCTGGTCAGAGCGCTTTGCAATCGTGGGGCGTTATATGGGGTACCATTGCCTGAGGGGCTGGAGCATCTGCCTTTGACGCAGCGTCACTGGTTACGCGAGGATGTGCGGCAGTTTAAACATGCGCTACAACGTGCCCATGTTATCCATCATCACTGAACGGACAAAACGTTATTATGCCTGACAGCACTGTCGCCCGCTTTTAGCGGGCGACAGTGTTTATTTACCTTGCTCGTCGCTTTCACCCAGGAAGAAGTACCAGAGCGGAATGGACATTAAGCCTGTAAACACTGTTGTATAAAGCAAAATCATCAAGGCCTGCGTGATATACATCATCGCGGTCCAGTCGCTGAACGGAATATTGTATTGCTCAATTACACCACTCACCATGGCGCGAGCCATCACCGTTCCGACAATAATGGCGAGAATGGCGACACTGCGCAGGAAATAGCGCATCTCTTTACGCTTTACTGCAAAACGGGACTGCACAATCGCCAGCGGCGATTGTTGATCTTCCGGCGTAGCGACCACCTGGCGTACCGCACGCTGCGCTTTACGCCAGCGTTGCAGATCCAGCAGCACAAAGACCACTAAACTGACGCCCATCAGCGGCAACGCATAACCCAGAGCCAGGGCGAGAATCAGGCTTGAGCCCTGAAGATAGCGGGGTAACGCCAGCCAGGCCGCGAGCAGCGTTTGCACTGGATTGGCCTGCGGCAGTGCCGGGCGTCGAATCCACCACATGCGGTAGCCGAGCACGATCATGGCGCACAAACCAAAACCAAAGAACGCGAGAAGCAACTGATTGGGTAAGCCAAACAGCACGCCCATATGCGCATCCACGCCCCAGCGCGTAAGTTTTGCGACCAGCGGGAAACGGGCAAACTCAACGTGATCAACAATGCTGAAGTCATGCGGATTTACGGATACCGAGTCGACCTGCGTCGGCCAGCGACGATCTATCTCACTGACCGTCCAGGCCTGGTCAGGGTTTTTGGGCTGGCGCAGCTCAATTTTGGCAGCGTGTAAACCGGCCAGGCGCGCGGCGTGTTCAACGCTGTCCCAGTCCGCGTCCGGCTGATTGAATACGGCGGGCATACTGGCATGATGACCCGGCATTGAAGTCTCCATCACCATGCCGTCCATGTCGGGATGATGATCGGCGTGGGGATCGGCAGGCGCAGAGGGTGCAGCCCCGTTTAACGCCGTTCTGACCTGCGGTGTCAGCCAGCCAAGATCGCTACGCATTTTATCAATATTGCTCCCGGCCCACTGCGACCAGGTCAATCCCGTAACGGAGAAAAAGATCAACCCCAGAGATAACACCAGGCCCAGCGTAATATGCCAGTATCGTGTCAGTGCAAAACCCGTCTTGCGCGTTTTTACCTGACGCCGGGGCCGGGTACCAGACCACAACACGATCCCGCCCAGCGCCGCTACCCACAACCACGACGCCGCGAGTTCACTGTAGTTGCGGCCAACATCCCCCAGCAGCAGTCCACGATGCATCTGGTCAAGCCACATCCGCAGAGGTAACACGCCGCTGGTGCCGTATACGGTCATATCACCTTTGACGCGAAGCGTATAAGGATCGATGAAAACAGAGCGTGACTCTGATGGGCCTGACTGTGCATCCGTAAATTGCACGCGAGTGGTGTCATGAGCGCCGGGCGCAGGCCGTACCGCATAAATCCGCGCATCACCAACATATCGCCGCGCCGCAGCAATCTGAGCGGACAGCGGCTGAGCGGCACCGACAGGCTCCGCGGTTAACGCATCTTTATAAATTACGTTTTCTATCTGTGGCGTCAGGACATAAAGCGTGCCGGTTAATGCCGCAATAAAAATAAACGGCGCAATAAACAGGCCAATGTAAAAATGCAAACGGCGCAAAACATTCAGTACCGTGCCGCGCGGCGGCGATGTTATTTCTTGTGAAACACGCATAGCGATTCCATATTTCGAGAATACCGGGCTTTTCTTCTTCGTGGATGACGAAGAAGAAAAGATCACATTAAGCTGAGGCGCGCATTTGCAATGGTGGGGCGCGCTGCCGGTAAACCCGCTTGTGGCGCGGTAACAGAGGGCAAAACGTATCGGGAGTCGGTGGGGCCCGGCTAATTAAACACATTAACCAGATGAACGGAATAAACACCCACAGCATAAAGGGGATATGGACCAGCAGATCGCAGTAACCACAGGCACTCATCATCATGCTGTGATCGCCCATGGCCATATCGCTATGGTGATCCCCCATCGGCATGTCGGCCATGATCATATCGTTATGCTGATCCAGCATCGACATGTCGGACATCGCCATCGCGTCACGATTTTCAGCCAGATTTTTGGATACCATCGGTGCAATGAACAACAGCAGCACCGCCAGTATCGCAAGACAGGCGGTAAAACGTTGTCGATTATAATGGGTGGCGTTAATCATCTGAACGGCGGTAGTCGGGTACACGATAGAGGCGGCAGTGTAACGCGTCAGAGGGTTTAGGGTTAAAAGAAATGCCTTTTTGCCCCAAAAAATTAGCACCTTTTGAACACCTTCACTTAATTAGATATTAAGAATAACTTATCTGTTACTGCTGCCATACATTTGAGCAACATTATTCATCCGCAAAACGTGATAAAGGATACGTCATGAAAATCGTAACGCTTGATGGTGGCACGCTGCCCGTCCCTCCTTCTCAACCTGACTGGTGCAGCGACTGGTGTTTTCGTGAAGAAACGCATGACAATGAGATTATTGAGGCGTTAAAGGGCGCAACCATTGCCATCACCAATAAAGTCCCGCTGCGTGCGGCGACGCTGGCGCAGCTTCCTGACCTGCGCTATATCTGCGTCACCGCCACGGGCTTTGATTGCATTGATATTCCGGCGTGTCGGGAACGTGGAATCGTCGTGAGTAATATCCCCGGCTATTCAACGCAAAGCGTTTCAGAATGCGTGATCGCCTTTATTTTTGCGTTGCGTCGCCAGATAGTGGAATACGCGACGCTTACGCGTGAAGTATGGCCTGCCTCTTCTCATTTTTGTTTTCACCGTTCAACGATTCAGGATATTGCGGGGGCAACATTAGGCATTGTGGGAAAAGGAGACATTGGTATCGCCGTGGGCAGGCTGGCACAGGCGCTCGGCATGAAGGTGTGCTTTGCCGAACGCAGGGGCAGCACCAGGGTGCGTGAGGGCTATGTAAGTTTTGACGAGATGCTGGCCGCAAGCGATGTGATCTCGCTGCATTGTCCTCTGAGCGAAGAAACCCGGCATCTGATTAACAGTGAAACCCTGAATAAGATGCAACCCCATGCGCTGTTGATCAACACAGCGCGTGGCGGTCTGATTCATGAAGCTGATTTGGCGAAGGCATTGCAACAGGGCACGATAGCCGGAGCGGCACTGGATGTGCTGAGCAGTGAGCCGCCGCCAGCCGATCATCCTCTGCTTCAGGCCGATGTGCCGAATCTGCTTGTCACGCCGCATATTGCCTGGGCAAGCAAAAGTGGTATGCACAATTTGTTGCAAGGCATCATGGTCAATCTGGCTGGCTTTGAGCAAAACCGGCCTGTAAATGTTGTCAGCTGAGTCAGAATATTGAGCGGCCCAGCCTGTCAGTCAGGCACTCCAGCGCGGCAGTGCCTGCCAGCGAGTTGCCTGCACTGTCCAGCCCGGGTGACCATACCGCTATACTCATTTCGCCCGGGACCACGGCAATAATACCGCCACCTACGCCCGATTTTGCGGGCATGCCGACACGCCAGGCAAATTCACCCGCCCCATCGTACATGCCACTGGTGATCATCAAGGCATTGATTTGCCGGGCCTGACGGGAGGTGATGAGCGCCGAGCCGTCAAGCGTTTTTCCCTGGTTTGCCAGGTAAATAAAACTGCGGGCCAGTTCAATACAGTTCATGGACAATGAGCAGTAGTGAAAGTAGGTCTGCATCACGTTGGTCACGTCATTGTCAAAATTGCCAAATGACTTCATTAACCAGGCGATAGCCGCGTTGCGGGCTGAGTGTTCAAACTCTGAACGCGCGACATGACGATCGTACTGAATATCAGGTTGCTGGCTCAGTTGACGGATAATCTCAAGCATACGCTGGCGCGGTGCTGTAAGACGCGTTTCAAGCAAATCACAGATCACCAGCGCGCCGGCGTTAATAAAAGGATTACGCGGTTTTCCCTGCTCAAGTTCAAGCTGAACCAGTGAATTGAACGGCTGACCTGAGGGCTCTTTACCCACGCGTTGCCAGATCTCCGCATCCTCATAGCGCGTCAGTGCAACAGTTAAGGAGAGGACTTTAGAAATCGACTGGATGGAAAAGCGCGTTTCAGCATCACCCGCCTGAAAGACTGTGCCGTCACGCAGACAGACGGCAATACCTAAATGATCGGCAGCCACGTCGGCCAGTGCCGGAATATAATCGGCTACCTTACCGCGATGAATTAAGGGACGAACCTGTTCAAGAACCTCTTCCAGCAAGGCATTACTCAGCGTGGTCACACGTTTCACTCCAGAATAAGCGATGATGGCGCAGGATGATGAGCGCCCTTCAGGCGCAAATCAATGGCTTATGGATAAAATTGCCGTGCACATCCTGAAATCATGTTCTTCGCGTGTAGCGAGCGGCAGAACAGCAGGCGTTGCTGGCGTAGTAAAATCCAGAGATAAATAAAAGCGAGGAATAATGCTGCAAATACGCTAACCTCTCGATTTAATTTGGGTCGTCAGTTTTCAGCAGGATATTTGAGGTCAGGCATGCGCGCTTCTGTTTCAAACCGACACGGGATTTTTCGGCCTCGTCGGCTTCGTCTGTTGCAATATATTATACGTCGAGACAAAACACCGGCCGCGTTGCTGCTGATGGCCGCGCTGGTGGGTGTGCTGACTGGCCTGACCGCGGTGGCGTTTGATAAAGCCGTGGGCTGGGTGATTCATTCGCGGGTCAACTGGCTGAGCCAGCATGAAAATAATGTCTTTCTTCTTGGCTGCTACGCTTTTATTTTTTCCGCCGTGCTGGCCGCGACAGGCTATTTTCTTGTCAGGCGCTTTGCGCCGGAAGCAGGCGGTTCGGGCATTCCTGAAATCGAAGGTGCGCTGGAAGAACTGAGGCCAGTGCGCTGGTGGCGCGTGTTGCCGGTTAAATTCTTTGGCGGACTTGGCGCAATTGGTTCTGGCATGGTGCTGGGTCGTGAAGGCCCGACGGTTCAGATTGGTGGTAACATCGGGCGCATGTGCCTCGATATCTTTCGCATGCGCTCCTCTGAATCCCGCCACACTATTTTGGCTACCGGGGCCGCATCAGGTCTGGCCGCAGCCTTTAATGCACCGCTGGCGGGCATTCTGTTTATCATTGAAGAAATGCGCCTGCAGTTCCGCTTTAGCCTTATCTCCATTAAAGCCGTGTTTGTGGGCGTCAGTACGTCAAGCATCGTTTTTCTTGCGCTGAACGGTAATCAGCCCATTATCAATATTGGTCAGTTAAAAGACGCTCCGATCCAGACGCTCTGGTTATATTTACTGCTGGGGATTTTATTTGGCGGTTGTGGCGTCGCTTTTAATCGCCTGATATTTACCCTTCAGGATCTGTTTCAAAGGCTGCATCAGGGACGAACATCACGCTGGGTCCTGGGTGGGGCGTTATTGGGCGGCTTATGTGGCTTACTGGGGCTGATATTGCCCCAGGGCGTAACCGGCGGGATTACGCTCATCCCCGACTTTACCGCAGGAAACTATACGTCGATTGCCTTACTGTCCTTATTTTTATTGCGGGCGGTCGTCACGCTACTGTGTTTTGCCTCTGGCGCCCCAGGGGGCATTTTCGCCCCCATGCTGACGCTGGGCACCTTACTGGGTACCTGCGTGGGGCAACTGTGCGTTAACCTGTTCCCAGCCTATCATCTTGAAGCCGCGACGTTTGCCGTAGCAGGCATGGGCGCCTTGTTTGCCGCTTCAGTTCGGGCACCGCTCACCGGGATTATTCTGGTACTGGAGATGACCAACAATTATCAGTTGATCCTGCCGATGATTATTACCTGTCTCGGTGCGACACTCTCTGCACAGTATTTCGGCGGTACACCGCTGTATTCAACGATACTGGCACGTACGCTGGCAAAACAACAACCTCAGGAGGAGGGGGCAACGGCGCGGTAAAAGCATCCCGATTACGGCAGGCAGGGCGCGCGCCATCTGTAAAAGGATGGCGTCCGTATGTAAAGCAGACTGCGCGGAACAGGTGCGATATCACGCAGGCTTGTGCAGGGAAACGTCTGGCAGAGAGAAAAGCGATCAGGAAAAGCCAGCCGGCACGGGCAGGAGAAAGGCCTTAAAACAACGCGAACATAAGGGCGACGGGGAAACTCATCGGCCAGGTTGCACCCACCAGAAAGGCACTCAGTAATTTAATGCTGAGTTTGTCGCGGGCGATAAAAAACGTAATGAGCGCGGCAACAAAAGCAACCACGCCGTAGAAAACCAACATGTGTTGATAAAGTGTCATTTGAGCCCTTATCCCTGATTCATGATTTGTTACGATCATGCGGTTTTTTGTGACTTAGATCAAGTATCAGACCTTTTGTGTAAATAAAAAAACAATGCCTTTCTAAGAAGGTAAACCGTAGAGCAGACAAGGTGAGCTGGCGATTTCATGCTGAAATCGTCGAAAGTTCAGGCGATTATGTAACAGCATGCTCGCGCTTACCGTAAGCCTTCAGGCTAATGACAGCCCTCGCTTTCATAGCGCCTCATGCTTCTGCACAGCCAGGCTTTGCGACATATACTGTTTACGGCAACGTGCCTCACGCTTACCTCCTCTCAATACGGTTTCGCACAGGAGTACCCGGTGAATAAACTGATTTCTCTGCTATTAATTTGTTTGAGTCCTGCGGCATTGGCTTTGACGCTGCAGTCAAAAGATTTTAGTGATAATGGCGTGCTGGATAAGAAGTTCGCGGGCGCAGATAAAATTAAACCAGCCTGTACCGGGCAGAATGTTTCTCCTGAACTCAACTGGTCCGAAACACCGGCGGGCACAAAAAGCTTTGCCTTGCTGATGACCGATCCTGTTGGCGCAAAAGGGCTCGGGGTTACGCATATGGTGGCGTACAACATTGCCGCTGAACGCAGCGCATTTGCTCAGGGCGAACTGACGCAGGGGAAAGGCTATACCGGCGGTAAAAATTCACCGGGTACGGCGCACTATTATGGTCCTTGTCCCCCTGTGGGATCTGGGCTTCATCACTACAACTTTGTGCTTATTGCCACAGACCTGCCGCCGTCTGCGCTTGAAGCCGGTTTAACGCATGATCAACTGCTGAGTAAACTTAAAGGGCATGCGCTGGCTGCTGCAAGCACCGTCGCCCGTTTCGGCAATGACTAACGTGCTATGCGATCAAAAAAACACCCTGCATGTGCAGGGTGTTTTTCGTGAGTTTGCTTTATTTCGCGTCGGCTGGTGAGGGTGGCACTGGTTCTGCGCTTTTATCCAGTTTTCTAATCAGGCTATGCGCTTCAGCTTCAGTTGCCACAGCGGGGGATGAACCGCTTAACGGCTTACGGGCGGTTTCCCTGACCGTCAGAATCGTCAGTAATCCAATCACACCCGCCACCATCATATAGTACGCTGGCATCATGGTATTCTGCGTGGTATCGACCAGCCATGCTGTCAGTAACGGGGTTGTCCCGCCAAACAACGATACAGACAGATTAAAGCCGATGGCGAGCGCACTGTAACGAATATCCGTGGTAAACAGTGCCGGTAATGTCGAGGGCATTGTGCCGCTGAAGCAGGTATGGAGCACGCCCAGAATCAACAGTCCCGCAAAGACGGCCCACATATTATGTGTCCCGATCAACATAAAGCAGGGGATGGAGAGCAAAATCAGCCCTACCGCACCGAAACCAATCACCGGGCGGCGCCCAATGCGATCGGTCCAGCGGCCCCACATCAGCGTGAGCGGCATCATCACAAACATGACAACCATGACCAGTAACAGACCGCTCAGTTCAGGTAAACCCAGCACGCCGGTCAGATAGCTGGGCATATACGACGTCAGCATATAGTTCGACACGTTAAATAACAGGACCAGGCCGATACATTTCATCATCGGGACACGATGCTTACTTAGCATCTTAAACAGGCTCAGGCGCGGTTTGCTTTGCTCCAGTTCCTCCTGCTTTTGCATATGCTGTTTGAAGGCCGGCGTTTCTTCCAGTTTCAGACGCACATACAGGCCGAACAAGCCCAACGGTGCGGCGATAAAAAAGGGCACGCGCCAGCCCCACGACATCATCGCCTCGGACGAGATTACCGAAGTCATGACCGTCACCAGACACGCGCCCAGCAGGTAACCGCCAAGCGTTCCAAACTCCAGGAAGCTGCCCATGAAACCGCGACGTTTGTCTGTTGAATATTCTGCGATGAAGGTGGCTGCACCGCCATATTCACCGCCCGTTGAGAACCCCTGCACCAGGCGGGCGACCAACAAGAGAATGGGGGCCATTATCCCGATAGAGGCATAAGAAGGGATAATGCCGATACAAAACGTGCCAATCGACATCATGATCATCGTTATCGCCAACACCTTCTGGCGTCCAATCCGATCGCCAAGTGGACCAAAGACCATCCCACCCAGTGGACGCACTAAAAAGGCGGCCGCAAAAGTACCAAAGGTGGCGATAAGCTGAATCGCGTTATTGGCATCGGGAAAGAAAACCTTACCGATGATCACCGCCAGATAGCTGTAAACCCCGAAGTCGAACCACTCCATGGCATTGCCTAATGCCGCGGCCCCTACTGCCCGCTTCAGCATGTCATTATCAATAACGGTAATATCATCAACAGTGAGTTTTTTTGGCCTTTTATTCCAGAAATGCTTTTTTGGCCTGGTTGACGATGAATGGTTAGTATCCATATTTTCCTCATACGACTTAAATGGGACGACCTATAGCTTTCGCAGCCAGTCAGCGAGGTTAACGGAAGAGAAGGAAGTGAAAGCTATAAGAGGCCAGTAACTTTAATGATAGAGCGTTCTTAACCGCAGCGTAGAAACATAGTCGATGAATGTCATTTTTTGCAAGTCTCTGGGAAAAAAGACTGTCTTATAAGTGAGATAGCAGAAAATGAGTTTTTACTTTTATTTACATTTTGCTATGTTTTCCAAAAGGCACTGAGAGTGACCCGGGAGCCCGTTAAAAGTGGTGCGCGAAGACTCTCTGCCAGCCAGGGCTGGCAGAGAAGGGCACATCAGGCAGGCTTCGCCTCGGGTGTCCGGCCCGAGAACCACCACAACATCAAGGCTACCAGGGCAATGCAGCCTAATGCGCTAAAGGCAATACTGTAAGAGTAACGGGCCACAATCAGGCCTGTCATGGCTGGGCTCATGGACGCCCCAACGCCCTGCATCAGCATTACCACACTTTGGCCAGCGTTCACGTGCCCACTGCCGCGCAACAGCGACACGATATAGCCCGGCACGGCGACGCCCAGTATCCCGGCCGCAATACCGTCCAGGATTTGTACGGGAACCACGAAAAAGGTCTCCGGAAATTCTGCTGCAATAACCGCGCGCAGTGGCATCATTAACAGTGCGGTCATGATTAAACGGCGATAGCCAATGTGATCGACACGTTTAGAGACAAAGATCGCGACAGGGATCATCACTAACTGGGAAATTACGACCGTTGCGGCAGCATACAGGCCGGGATCCACCGTGTCAGGTCCGGTTGAGGAGGCCACACGCATGCTCAGCATGGGCAACAGCGCAGCGTTAGCCAGATGGAACAGCAGCAGCGTCAATCCGGCCACCAGCAACGCCGGTTTGCGCGCCAGTATCCACAGGCTGAGCGTAGGTTTATCCGACGATTTATCGTCCAGGCCGCGCGCCACATCATGGTCAATATCGTCTGCACGAATAGCCAGGGTGGCGATAGCCGCAAATACCGCCATGACCATCATCAGGATGAACACCGCACCCAGCCCCCATTTCCAGGCGGCAAAACCTGCAAGGACAGCCGCCAGCGTATTACCCGCATGGTTATAGGCTTCGTTGCGTCCCATCTGACGGTTGAACCCTTTTTGCCCGGTCAGGCCAAGCGTTATTCCTGCCACCGTCGGACCGATGAAGGCGGCAGCGATGCCCGCGACGATTTGCGAAATAATCGCCGTCCATGACTGATTGCTGTACCAGAGCAGTAAGGTAGCGACCGTAATCACGACACAACCCGCCAGGATAATAAAGCGTTTGTAACGTGTGGCGTCGGCAACCACACCCGCCGGTAACGTTGAGAGCAGTCCGGCGATACCGCCTGAGGTCATCACCAGGCCTATTTCATCCGGGCTCCAGTGGCGTTCTGTCAAAAAAATGCCTAAAAAGGGCCCAAGGCCGTCTCTGACGTCGGCCAGAAAAAAACTCATCAGGCACAGCGCCTGAAGTGACCGTTGTGACATGTGCTTTTCCCTGTAGCTGATAAGAAGTTGTGGGTAACGACCACATTTCAATGCGTAACGCAATGCATCATGGCAGTAAAAATACTCAGTAACATAACGTTAAAGTTACAAAATGAAAAAATTCACGTTTTGTGTAATTTAGTCTAATGACTGGCTGACTGTGTGAGGGGCACTGAGGCTGCCAGCGGTCAGGCTTTATGCCATAGCGTGCCATCCCCTTATTGATGCGGCACTGTCTTCATCGTTGCCACTGGGGAGGCCTGCGGAGGGAGCAGTGTTGGGTCGTGCAGAATTTCACAATTTTTATCCAGAAGCGATTCGACGGATGCCCGGTTCCCTTTATCCCAGCCTCGTCGCGTCACCAGCATGATAAAGCCGTTTTTTCCTGAAAACGTGGCAGGAACAACGGCAATCCCATATTCCGCCAACTGGGGCGGAGACAGATGAAAATCGCGGGCAACGGATGCAACAGGATAAATGCCCATCACACTGGGCTGCAGGACGCGTCGCGCATAATAAGTGTGCGTTAACAATTTGTCTGGCAGGGGATGCCAGTCATCCTGAATATAAGGGCGTTCAGCCTGTAACTGGCGATAGACATCTTCCCGCAGGCAGGTGAGATGAATATGCAGTTGATTCTGGCTGCGCCCCCAGGCGGAATTGACAGCCATGCCCAGCCTGTCTTCCGGCACCGTTCCGCCATACGCCGCCATTACGCGATAACGCATCAGCCACGCATAACCGAAATAGTCTGTGCGGGTCGTATACGACAATAAGGGGCTTTCGATACCAGATAACAAAAGTGTGGGCACCAGAATAAAATGATACGGATAACGTGGATTTTGAATAACGCTGAAGCCCTGCTGTTCCCCTTTTGCAAGATAGACTTGCTGGCAGGGGGCAGCATAGCCAGTGTACGCGTAGTTCACCCTGCAAACGTCGTTCGTCACCATCCACAACGCATCCTGGCGCGCACATCCTGACAGCGCAAAAGCTATCCCTGCCAGAATACTCAGGCGGCACAGAAGGGGCAGGAGAGGCATCAGACTGCCGCCGGTGTTAACGTGCCGCGTGGCGCCGTGCTATGCATAATCCGAAGTGTTCGCGCTCTGAAATGCCATACCTTATTTGTCCTTACAGGCTTATCCGTTCCACTGGCTACACAATAAATTAGCGACACGCCACAATAAAGGCCACAGCGTGTGTGACAGAAGATCATCCCGCGCGTGTTTCTGCGCTGGCCGTGCCGAACGCCCGTCGGCCGCAGAGGTGAGATCTTTGATCACTTAGCGAATCACCAGCTGTGTCAGTGCGGATAACAAGGCATCTACCTTCGGCAGCAGTTGCTTACGGCGTGGCCAGATGACGCTCAGGGCCAGACCATCAGGCTGTAATTGTGGCAGGATAATCTCCAGTTCGCCTTTAGCTACGGCACTGTTTACCAGCCAGGAGGGCATTTGCGCTATGCCAAGTCCAGCTATGACCGCCTGGAGTTGCGCATCTACATCACCCAATGCCATCCGAAACGGCATATCTCGCCACTGGACATGTCCTTCTTCACGGGGGAATAACCAGGGTTTGGGCGTGTTATCCGCGCGTTCGTAAAGAATGGCCCGATGTTGCATCAGCGCCTGTTCGTCCTGTGGCCGGCCTTCGCGATCCAGCCAGGCTGGCGATGCACAAAACACCATTCTCTCTCGTCCCAGGTAGCGACTGCCCATTGAGGCTGGTAAATCGGCGGATCCGCCAATCCTGACCGCGACATCAATACCTTCGTCGAAGAGATCAATAAAACGATCTGAAAAGCTCACTCTGAGCTCAAGCTCGGGATGCTGCTGGCAAAACGGAATCAGCAACGGCATCACATTCAGGCGACCATACGTATGCGGCACAGCGAGTCGCAGGCGTCCTGACGGAATAATACGTTGTGCTGCCAGAACTGACTCAGCTTCAGCAAGCTCCTCCATGATGCGTATGCAGGTTTGGTAATAGGCGTTACCGGCATCGGTGAGCTGCAGCCTGCGTGTTGTGCGCTCCAGCAGGCGCGAGCCCAGCCGCGCTTCCAGCCGACTGACGCTTTTACTGACGGCGGAGCCGGTGACATGCAGACGTGCTGCCGCAGCAGTAAAACTGCCGCTTTCAACACTGGCAACAAAGGGAACAATATCCTTAAGTCGTTGATCGTGCATGATTGATGAACTCAGGTTGAGAATGCTGTGAATAATTACCAATAATAGGAATTAAATTCTCTATTACGCTTAGCATTACGCAAAACGAGGAGAATTAACATGCAAAAACAGGCTTTGATTGTCGGAATCAGCGGGGTTATCGGGCGAGCGCTGGCTGAAAGGTTAATGAAAGACGGATGGCAGGTCAGCGGATTATCCCGCGGTCGCGGCGCTGTTCCGCAAGGCTGCCACAGTCTGACGGCCGATTTGACCGATCCCGATGCGGTGCGCGCTACCCTGAAAGATACGAAACCCGATGCGGTATTCTTCAGCGTGTGGGCGCGTCAGGACAGCGAAAAAGAGAATATCCGCGTCAATGGCGGGATGATCCGTAATGTCATTGAGGCACTCGGCGAGCGCTTACAGGGGGCGCATGTTGCCCTTGTCACCGGACTGAAGCACTATCTGGGGCCGTTCGAGGCTTACGGTAAAGGTGCGGTGCCGGTTACGCCTTTCCGTGAAGAACAAGGTCGTCAGCCCGTTGATAACTTTTATTACGCGCAGGAAGATGAGGTTTTTGCAGGCGCTGACAAGTACGGCTACCGCTGGAGTGTCCATCGTCCCCATACCATCATTGGCTATGCGCTCGGCAATGCCATGAACATGGGGCAGACGCTGGCCGTTTACGCGACCTTGTGTAAAGAAAAAGGCTGGCCGTTTATCTTCCCGGGCTCACCTGAACAGTGGAACGGCGTTGTGGATATGACCGATGCGGATCTCCTGGCTGAACAACTTGAGTGGGCGGCAACCAGTCCAGACGCGGCCAATCAGGATTTTAACGCTGTCAATGGTGATGTGTTCCGCTGGAACTGGATGTGGCCGAAACTGGCTGAATATTTTGGTATTGAAGCCGCTGCTTATCCGGCAAAAATGATGCCGCTCGATGGCCGTATGCAGGACGCTGCCAGCGTATGGCAGGCCATTGCCGGGCGCGAAAACCTGCGCGAGAGCGACGTCACCCGACTGGCGTCATGGTGGCACACTGACGCCGATCTGGGCCGTCCAATGGAAGCCTTTACCGATATGAGTAAAAGCCGTAAAGCGGGGTTTACCGGCTACCGCAGCACGCTGGATTCATTCATCCAGCTGTTCGATAAGCTGAAGCAGGAAAAAATCATCCCGCAGTAACGGGATTCGGCCCTGTCAGCGCAAGGCCATCGCCGCTGCGCTAAGGGTTATACTTGTAGTCTGACTGACGTGAAATAAGGATCAGGACGATGGCAACGTGTTTTATCATTGGCGCGGCGGGAAAAGTGGGCACTCACCTGACGAAACAGCTCTGCGCCAGACAGCATGCGGTCTCGGCGCTGCACCGTAAACCGGAGCAGGCCGAAGCCATCACCGCTGTGGGCGCGACACCGATCATGGGCGATCTTCAAAAACTCAGTGTTGAGACGCTGGCGCAGAAAATGACCGGTCATGAGGTGGTGATTTTCAGCGCAGGGGCGGGTGGTGCTGGCATTGAACTCACCAATGCTATTGATGGTCAGGGTCTGGCGCTGGCGGTTGCTGCAGCAGAGAAGGCGGGGGTTAACCGTTTTTTGCTGGTGTCGGTTTTTCCGGATGCGGCGCGGGGCGAAAAAACGTCTGAAGGCTTCGAGAACTACATGCATGTGAAGCGGCTGGCGGATGTTCGCCTGGTGGAAAGTCAGCTTGACTGGGTAATCCTGCGTCCCGGGACGTTAACGGATACGGCGGGCAGTGGCACCGTACGAGCCGGTTACGCCATCCCCTACGGAGCGGTTCCACGTGAAGACGTTGCCGCCACGCTGGTGGCGCTCGTTGAAACACCGCAACTGAATCACAAAATCATTGAACTGACCGCAGGTGATGAAAGCATCAGTCACGCTCTGCAACGTTTGCAGCGCTAAAAAAACGGCCCCTGTCAGGGGGCCGTTTTCTGTTACTGCCAGCTTATTTTACACAGCGCGAGCAGTGTTCACGTTCGATATGCTGGAAAAAGTCATTTCCTTTGTCATCGACCAGAATGAAGGCCGGGAAATTTTCTACTTCGATTTTCCAGATTGCTTCCATTCCTAACTCAGCGTATTCCACACACTCCAGGCTCTTGATGCTCTGTTGCGCCAGAACTGCCGCGGGTCCGCCAATACTGCCCAGGTAAAACCCGCCGTGTTTATGACAGGCATCAGTAACCTGCTGGCTGCGGTTGCCTTTTGCCAGCATCACTTTGCTGCCGCCATTTGCCTGCAGAAGGTCAACATAGGAATCCATGCGGCCTGCTGTTGTCGGGCCCAGTGAACCCGATGCATAGCCTTCAGGCGTTTTTGCCGGTCCGGCATAGTATACCGGGTGATCCTTGATGTACTGCGGCAGGCCTTCGCCGTTATCAATACGCTCTTTCAATTTCGCATGCGCAATATCGCGGGCCACGATAATGGTGCCGGTCAGGGACAGACGGGTGGACACCGGATACTCAGAAAGCTGTGCAAGAATCTCATTCATTGGGCGATTCAGGTCAATATGCACCACCTCGCCCTCACCCTGTTTGCGCAGCGCTTCAGGAATATAGCGTCCAGGATTGGCTTCCAGCTTCTCAATCCAGATACCGTCGCGGTTGATTTTGGCTTTGATATTGCGGTCAGCGGAGCAGGAGACGCCCATACCGACGGGGCAGGATGCGCCGTGGCGTGGCAGACGGATAACGCGGATATCGTGGGCGAAATATTTTCCGCCAAACTGTGCGCCCAGCCCTAACTGCTGTGCGGCTTCCAGTAATTCCTGTTCCAGCTGAACATCGCGGAATGCCTGGCCATGCTCGTTGCCTTCTGTTGGCAAGCCATCGTAGTAGTGCGTTGACGCCAGCTTCACGGTTTTCAGCGTGCTTTCAGCAGAGGTACCGCCAATGACAAAGGCGATATGGTAAGGCGGACAGGCGGCGGTGCCCAGGGTGCGCATTTTATCGACAAGATAATTCTTCAGCTTACCCGGGCTGAGCAGGGCTTTGGTTTCCTGGTACAGATAGGTTTTGTTGGCTGAACCGCCCCCTTTGGCGATGCAGAGAAATTTGTATTCGTCACCATCCACGCTGTAGAGATCGATCTGGGCGGGCAGGTTAGTCCCGGTGTTGACCTCTTTATACATGTCCAGCGCCGCGTTCTGTGAGTAACGCAGATTGTCTTCGATATAGGTATTGTAAATCCCCTTTGACAGGGCGGCCTCATCACCTCCACCTGTCCACACGCGCTGACCTTTTTTCCCCATAATGATGGCTGTACCGGTGTCCTGGCAGGTTGGCAGCACACCTTTGGCCGCGATTTCTGAATTGCGCAGGAACTGGAGTGCCACATACTTGTCGTTATCGCTGGCTTCAGGATCGTCAAGAATAGAGGCCACCTGCTGCTGGTGGGCCGGGCGCAACATAAAGGAAGCATCATGAAAAGCCTGTTGCGCGAGTAAGGTTAACGCCTGAGGTTCTACTTTCAGCACCTCCTGCCCGTCAAATTCAGCAACGGAAACATAGTCAGGGCTGAGCAGGTAGTATTCGGTATCCTCGTGGGTAAGAGGGAAGGGGTTCTGATAATAAAAAGGTTTGTTCGACATGGTATCTCACTTAATGACGTGCTGGCTCCTTTTGAGACAGGCTGACAGGAGCAACATCACAGGCGAATTCGTTGTTTATTATGCTTGCCAGCCGTAAGCGCAGGCTGGCAAGTAATGGCATGTTATCGTATGACGCGCTGGATTGCACAGGGCGCGGTCAGAACATCCACACCATCCAGGGATAAGCAATCAGCATCATTGCAATCAGGAAGATAGCGCCGAAGATAGTTCCCAGTCGCCAGTAATCCTTAGTGGGTAAGTAGCCGCTGCCGTAATAAATAGGGCTTGGACCTGTACCGTAAGGTGTGATGATGCCCATCACGCCCAGAGAGGTACACAGCATCAGACAGAACACGGGCATATTGATGCCAGGAATCGAGGCGGCAATCGTCAACATGGCAGGCAGTAACGCCGTTGTGTGCGCGGTGGTACTGGCGAACAGGTAATGCAGCAGGAAAAAGGCAATTAACAACACGACCGCCGAGATCTGTGGATCATAGCCTTGCAGTAATATTCCTCCTTCTTTACCCAGCCAGGCGATAAAGCCCACTCTGGCCAGACCGTCAGCCAGGGCTACCAGCGTGGCAAACCAGGCAAAAGTGTTCCAGGCCGCTTTGTTGCTGGTGATATCATTCCAGTTAAGCACACCAGTCCACAGCATCAGGATGATGACTAACAGTGCCGCCATGGCCGGTTCGATCCAGGCAGTAGCAAAAATCCACATCAACAGTGCACAGACCACAAACACCAGTAACAGGATTTCATTGCGGGTCAGTTTACCCAGTTTTTCAAGCTCTGCCATCGCCCAGCGTGGCACCTCATCATTCACTTTGACTTCAGGTGGATAGAACCAGTAAGCCAGCAGCGGCATGGTCAGAATCAGCAGCAGACCTAAAGGAATAAAGGCAAGAAACCACATTCCCCAGGAAATATCGAAGCCAATGACGCTTTTGACTAAAGCAAGGGCTAACAGATTCGGCGCCAGTGCAGACAGGAACATGGAGCTGGTAATACAGGCCGCCGTGATGGCAACCCACATTAAGTAGGATCCGATTTTGCGCGCGCTGGGATCGTTGGGTTTAGAGCCATACAGCGGTGGCAGGTTGGCGATAATCGGGTAGATGGTACCGCCACTGCGCGCGGTGTTAGACGGAGTAAAGGGTGCTAAAAGCAGGTCAGCAAAAGTGATGGCATAACCTAATGTTAAGCTGCGGCGGCCCAGATATTTCACCAGAATCAGGGCCAGACGACGACCAAACTGCGTTTTATCGTAGCCAGCAGCAAACATGAATGCGCCAAAGATCAGCCACACGGTTGAATTACCAAAGCCGCTGACGGCCCATTTAAAGGACTCCGTTGCGAGTTTAAATGTCGGATTGGCCAGTTCTGTCGGACTAAACAGCAAAAACTGACTGAAGAGGGCGATGACTACGACGCCTGTCAGACCAATTACGGCACCGGGCAGCGGCTCAAAAATCAAGCCTACAATCACCCCAACAAAGATGGCGAAGAAATGCCATGCATAAGGTTCAAGACCGGACGGTACGGGGACGAGTAATAAAAGCACTGCGACGATGACAGGCAGGGCTAGCATCAGTGCTTTATTTTTTTTGCCCGCAGCTGCAGGGGCTGCTTTAGGGGGCTCTTTCATGTTTGAGAGTGTTTTCATAGTGTTTTTCTACGAGTTAAGGATAATACGATTAACGCCCCGGCGAATTCTTCAAGACATTTTATTTATTCTACATTATAAGAATAACCCGTGGTGTTTTATATTCTTTTAACGTTTCTACTCGTGCGATGCAGAAAATTTAAGAAACCATGTGAATATGATGCGACTTCTGGAAAATAAAATTTTGATCTGGATCAAACAAGTTAAATTGTATTTTTTATGTTTTAACAAATTAAACGATAATCAATGAGGAACAGGTGAGTAAGATAGCATTGAATACTTTTTGCAACCACATCAGGAAGAAAAAACACAGAGCGTTAATTTTAACTTATTGTTTTTATTGTGTTTATTTTACTGCTGTTTCACTATTGCTTTTTGGTAACTATTGATTAACAATAACCATACATCACGAAATCACTCCAATCAAACAAAAAGTCTAAAGATATTTAAAAGTTAAATAATTAAAATTATATCTTATGAAACTAAATTAACTGATATATTATAAGCATGACATCGGACCACTTAAATTAAATTAAAAACGTCCAGAAAGAATTCCCGGTTTTTGATATTTTGGAGTTAATCGCAATGAATACACTCACCCCAATTCTTAATCCCCTCACCTTGCCGCGTGGTGCAGTTTTAAAAAATCGTCTGATCATGGCACCAATGACAACCTGTACCGGATTTTATGATGGTACGGTGACCAGCGAGTTGGTTGAATATTACCGTGCACGTGCGGGCAGTATCGGAACAGTGATTGTTGAGTGCTGCTTTATCGATCCAAAAGGCCCGGCTTTTCCGGGTGCGATCGCCATCGACAGCGACAACAAAATACCCGGCTTAAAACGCATCGCTGACGCCATCAAGGAAAAAGGATCCACCGCGATTCTTCAAATCTATCACGGCGGACGCATGGTTGAGCCTGAACTGATTGGCGGTAAAACCCCTGTCGCGCCCAGCGCAATTGCGGCACCCCGTGAAGGGGCAACGACGCCCCGCGCCTTAACGGCAGAAGAAGTGGATACCATGATCACCAAATTTGGTGATGCCGTTAACCGCGCCATCAAAGCGGGTTTCGATGGCGTAGAAATCCATGGCGCTAACACCTATCTTATTCAGCAATTCTACTCACCTAACTCAAATCAGCGTGAAGACAAATGGGGCGGCAGTCGTGATAACCGCGCCCGCTTCCCGCTGGAAGTGCTGGATATCACGCATAAGATGGCCGAGCGCTTTGCGCATAACTCGTTCATCATCGGTTATCGTTTTTCGCCTGAAGAACTCGAAGTGCCCGGCATCCGCTTTGACGACACAATGTACTTACTGGAGAAACTTGCAGCACGGGGCCTGGATTATGTGCACTTCTCTGTCGGGCAGTTGATGCGCCCATCCATCGTGGATACCACCGATCCTACACCGCTTATTGAGAAGTTTATTGCCATGCGGTCAGAAACCCTGGCGAAGGTCCCGGTAATAGGTGTCGGCGGCGTGGTTAACAAAGAGGATGCAGAAAAGGCACTGGAAAAAGGCTATGACCTGGTCGCCGTCGGTAAAGCCTGCATCGCTTATCCAGACTGGACTGACCGCATCATCAATAACGAGCACCTTGAACTCTATATCGACAGCAACAAACGTGAAGCTTTACTCATCCCCGAGCCTCTGTGGCGTTTCTCACTGGTTGACGCCATGATTCGTGACATGAGCGAAACCGGTCGTAAATACAAAGCGGGCGTTTATCAGGAGAAAGTTGAGGCTGAAGCACTGAAGCTGAAAATCAACGTTACGCTGGATACCGATCGTATTACCGATATTTCCCTGGTTCCTGATGACACGCTGGATGTGGACTTCACCACCACGTTTGAAAGTCTGCGTAATCGTATTCTGGTGGCAAACAGCCCACATGTTGACGCGATTACCGGTGCGACGACACAGAGTGAAGCGCTGAAAAAAGCGGTCTCACGCGCAATGACCACATCGAACAAAGCACACGTCATTGAAGAGGGCGGCAATCCCAACGCGCCACAGCAGTATGACGTTGTGGTTGTTGGCAGTGGTGGTGCAGGGCTGGCCGCCGCCATTCAGGCCCACGATGAAGGCGCTAAAGTGGTGGTCATTGAGAAGATGCCGACCATTGGCGGCAACACCATTAAAGCCTCTGTCGGGATGAACGCCGCAGAAACGCGTTTTCAGAAGCTGAAAGGGATTCAGGACAGCAAGGAGCTGTTTTATGAAGAAACCCTCAAAGGCGGTAAATTTAAAAATAATCCCGCGCTGTTGCGTGAGTTTGTTGACTTAGCGCCGGAAGCCATCGACTGGCTGGCAGATCACGGCATTGAGCTTAACGATATCACTATCACAGGCGGTATGAGTATCGACCGTACGCATCGCCCTGCAGACCGCTCCGCTGTCGGCGGCTTCCTGATTAGTGGTCTGGTGAAAAATATCAACAGCCGTAATATCGACGTGCTGCTTGAAACCGCAGTTGAAGAGATCCTGTTTGAAAATGGCGCGGTCAGCGGCGTGAAGGTGGTGGATGAATACAATGACAGCCGTATTCTGAACGCAAAAAGCGTGATTGTGGCGACAGGCGGTTTCAGTGCTAACCGGGAAATGGTGGTGAAATATCGCCCGGAACTGGATGGTTTTGTCACCACCAACCATAAAGGCGCTACCGGTGCAGGCATTGCAATGCTGCAAAAAATTGGGGCGGATACAGTCGATATGGGCGAGATTCAGATTCACCCGACAGTCGAGCAGACGACATCTTACCTGGTCTCAGAATCGATTCGCGGTGGCGGGGCGATCCTGGTCAGCCAGGCAGGCCAGCGCTTCTACAACGAAATGGAAACTCGCGATAAAGTTTCGGCGCAGATTATTGCGCTGCCAGAAAAAAGTGCCTGGATTATCTTTGACGAGCAGGTCCGTATGAACAACAAGGCCGCTGATGAATATATTGCGAAAGGCTTTGTGATCAGCGCCCCGAGCGTAGCGGAGCTGGCGGTTAAGCTGAATATGGAACACCGTACGCTGGAAGAGACACTGCAACGCTACAACGGTTTTGTGATTAAACAGAAAGACGAGGATTTTGGCCGTCAAACCGCGCTGCGTCATCCGTTAAGCGAAGGGCCTTTCTATGCCATTCGCATCGCGCCCGGCGTCCATCACACAATGGGCGGCGTGACTATCAACACGGCGACTGCAGTACTGGACACCAATAAGCAGGTTATTAACGGTGCCTGGGCTTGTGGTGAGGTCGTCGGTGGTATCCACGGTGCAAACCGTATCGGTGGAAACGCGGTTGCCGATATCATCATCTTTGGTATTCTTGCTGGCGCAAACGCAGCGGCTTTTGCCAAACGCTAAGCCGTGATATCCGGCATCCGTATAACATCGGATGCCGGTTCTTCTTTCTCCCCGAGTCCTGTCGCTTATGCAAACTGATTCACACGTGTACGCCTATTCCGCCGTCCTGATGGGCTCGCCCATTCTGCTTAAGCTGTATGAGCATAATGAGGCGCTGGCAGGTCAGGTTTTTCGCTTGATCAAACAGTATGAGAATGTGCTTACCGTCAATCGCGAGCACTCCGAAGTGATGGCGATTAATCATGCGGCCGGTCAGCGTCCCGTCAGCGTCAGCCAGCCCGTGTTTACGCTAATCGAGCGTGCACTTGCGGTCAGCCTGCTGCCTGAAAGTAGTTTTAATCTGGCCATCGGACCGCTGGTCAAATGCTGGAAGATCGGCTTTCAGGGGAAAAGCGTGCCGGCGCGGGCAGAGATACAGGCAAAACTCGCTTTAACCCATCCTGAGAACATTGAACTTGATGCGGCGAACCGTTCGGTCTTTCTGAAGCAAGCGGGCATGGAGATTGATCTGGGTGCGATTGCCAAGGGCTATATTGCCGATCGGGTGCAGGCATTTTTACATGAGCAGGGTGTGGACAGCGCGCTCATCAATCTTGGCGGCAATGTGCAAACGCTCGGCGCGCCGCCTGATGCACCGCAGGAAGGCTGGGCAATTGGTTTAAAAAAACCCTTTGCCGCTTCGGACGCGCTGCTTGGGGTGATTAACGTAACGAATAAATCCGTAGTGACTTCCGGGATTTACGAACGTTACTTTGAACAGGAAGGGGTCTGCTACCACCATATCCTGGACAGGCATACCGGCTATCCGCTGGATAACCCGCTACTCAGCGTAACCATCGTTTCAGATCACTCAATTGATGGGGATATTTTTACCACGCTGATCTATGGCATGGGCATTGAAAAGGGGAGCGACTATCTGAAAGCCTATCCCGGCATAGAGGCTATCTTCGTGACGCGCGACAAACGCATCATCTGCTCGTCACAACGTCACTTTGATTTTACATTGCTGGATCACAGCTTCCGCTACATCACTGGCAGTACTGACGTAAAAGTGCGTGATACTCAGGCTGGAGACGGTAACGATAAACCGGACGACCTGTCACACCGTAATGAATGCTCGTAAATAAAATATTGCTTTGCGCCAGCCAAATCAGGTATTTGCGGCAAGATACACGAGAAATATTGACCTCCGTTGCCAGCTCATCGGTGGAAAATTCCGTTCCGGGATGCGCATCAATCCACAGGCAAAGCGTACGCAGTGTTTGCGGTGTCAGTCCTTTAGGCAGACGTTTTGTCTCGTTGGCGTTCGCCGGGTTGCCGTGCAGCAACTGGTCGACATCAGATTGTTGATAAAACTGATGATTATCCATGAGCCGTTTTTTTTGTCGCCAGCCGGTCAATGCTTCTTCAAAGCGCGAAAACTGAAACGGTTTAATCAGGTAATCCACAACACCATAATTCAGCGAGGTTTTGATGGTTGCCGCATCCGCTGCTGACGAGATGATAATCACGTCAATCGGACGACCTGCGCTGCGCAGCTCCGGCAGCAAATCCAGTCCGTTTTCCTGCTGCATATAGATATCCAGCAAAATAAGATCAACGGCCGGATCGGTCTGCAACAGGCGTTCTTTGGCTTGCAGTAACGTGGACGCAGTGCCACAACAGGTAAAACCGTCTATCTGACCGATGTAGCATCGGTTCAGCTCGGCCACCATGGCATCATCGTCTACAACTAACACATTGATCATTCGTTAATATTTCCTCTTTCCCACGGAAGCTGTACTAAAAACTGCGTGTACACGCCTGGCTCGGATTCGACGCTGACGTTACCGCCCAGACTTTCCGTTTGTTGCTTGAGTAAAAACAGTCCAACGCCACGATCTTCACCTTTGGTGGAAACGCCACGTTCGAAAATGGTTGCCAGCTGATCGGCAGGAATGCCGGGACCATCGTCGCTGACCTCACATGACAACCAGCCGTTTTGGTAGTGCAGCATGACGTGAATTTCACCGTCCATATCCGGGTCAAGCGCCTCAAGGGCGTTTTCGATCAGGTTACCCAGCACCGTTATTAATGCGGCAATTTGCTGTTCACTGCCGCTGTCTGGCAGGTAGCTGGCTTCGCTCAGGATTAGCTGATGGCCTTCATCCGTCACACGATTAATTTTGCTTAACAGGAAACCCGCAATGACCGGTGATTTAATCTTCTGCAACAGCGAACCGATTTCGGTCTGGTAGTTATTGGCCGTTTTAAGGATGTACTCTTCCATCTGCGCATAGTTTTTCATGTGCAGCAGCCCAAGAATCACGTGCAGTTTGTTCATGAATTCATGGGAACGTTCACGCAGCGCATCCACATAGTTTACCATGCCGTCGAGACGCTGCATTAGCTGACTGATCTCTGTCTTGTCCCTGAAGGTGCTCACCGCGCCAATGATACTGCTGCGACTACGCACGGGTACGGTGTTGCTGATCAGTATTTTGCCGCGCACGTTAAGTTCTTCATCATATGCGGCTTTGCCTTCATGCAACGCATCACGCAGATGGGTCAGCATTTGCGCATTTTCCGGTACGCGATCGCCACTCAGAAAGGCTTCACGCGTCGTCTCTTTCAATAATTGTGACGCTGCCTGATTGATCAGGCTGACGCGGGACTGATCGTCGACGGCAATGACGCCTTCCTTAATCGAATCCAGGATAGCCTGACGCTCTTCAAACAAACTGGAGATTTCGTATGGCTCTAACCCCAGCAAAATGTGCTTCAGGCGTTTTACTAATATGAAAATGCCCAGCATGCCGACCAACGCGCCTAATAATACCGTCCAGAAGATATTCCAGCGGCTTTTTGTGACTTGCGCGGCAACGTCATTCACTGAGATGCCAATAGCCACAACGCCGATTTGCTGGTGTCTGGCATTAAACACGGGTGTAAACACTCGGAGTGCTTCGACCAGAACGCCATGATTAACCGCAACGTTCTCATGACCCTGTAAAGCAGGGTTAATATCCTCACCGACAAAATGTTGGTTAACCGCATCAGGATTCGGATGCGAAAACCGAATACCGCGCATATCTGTTACCACGACAAACAGCAAATCATTACGTTTACGCGTTGCCTGGGCGATAGGCTGAATGATCTTGCTGCCATCAGGCTGGGTCAGCGCCTGCTGGATTTCCGGGCTGTCAGCCAGCGTTCGCGCCACGGCCAGGGCCTTATCTTTCACATGCGCACGTGTGAAGTTATCAATCTGCACATAGTAAAGCAGATGTACGCTTAACAAGACGGTCATCAACACAGCAGCCATCATCAGAGACGAGAGCGTGCTGAGTTTCATGGGGCGTTTTTTAGACGAACGGTGGGGCCGGGAGTCATTCATAGTGAGTATCAGCAATAGTAAGGTTCGCGATGCAACATACGCGAAGTCGTACCACCAGTACAGTTTCATGGCCAGCGATCATCAGTTTAAAAAAACTCACCACACAGGCAGGACTGATTCAGGTCAATGCTGCTCCCCAAAAGTAAAGCTATCGTGCGTCATTGCGCGTGTTTTCCGTGCTTATCCCCCAGAGGCTTCTTATTGCCACAATGAAATGTCAGCTTGTTATTCTGGAGTCAGGGTTGATGAAGAAGAAGAACGGCACACCAATGCCTCACGATGCAACGTTTCGACAATTTCTCTCGCAGCCCGAGATTGCACGTGACTTTATGGAATTGCATCTTCCCGCCGAATTACGTGCTATTTGTGATCTGAATACATTGAAACTGGAATCCGGCTCTTTTGTGGAAGACGACCTTCGCCAGTATTTCAGTGATGTTCTCTACAGTCTGAAAACGACACGAGACGAGGAGGGCTATATCCATGTACTGATCGAACATCAGTCCTCCCCGAATAAACTGATGGCTTTCAGATTACTGCGATACGCGGTGGCGGCCATGCAACGTCACCTTGAAGCCGGCCACAAAAGCCTGCCGCTGGTGATTCCTGTCCTCTTCTATACCGGGAAACGTAGCCCCTATCCCTACTCGACCCGTTGGCTTGATGCATTCAGCGATCCCGTACTGGCAGCCCGACTCTATGCCGAACCCTTCCCGCTGGTGGATGTCACCGTGATTCCTGATGAAGAAATTGCGGGTCATCGCAGTATGGCCGCGCTGACACTGCTCCAGAAGCATATCCACCAGCGTGATTTTGCGGAGCTGATGGATACGCTTGTCCCGGTATTGCTGGCAGGCTATCTTTCTTCATCACAAGTCATATCATTGATACACTACATTGTGCAGACAGGGGAAACTTCGGATGCCGAAGCCCTGGTCAGAGAACTGGCACAACGTGTGCCGCAACATGGAGACGAACTAATGACCATCGCGCAGCAGCTCGAACAAAAAGGCATCGAAAAGGGCATGGAGAAAGGTATCGAAAAGGGCATTCAGCTGGGACGTGAAGCGGGTCGTTCTGAAGGGGAACGTGAAGCCACGCTGAAAATTGCCCGTACTATGTTGCAAAACGGCCTGGATAACGAGACGGTAATGAAAATGACGGGTCTTAATGCGGATGATCTGGCGCAGATCCGTCACTGAGGATCCCCTTGACCGGTCAGTGATAAAGAGCCGCTGTTATCACCGTTGAAAGACTCACTATCCGTAATATCTTATCTTGAACGGCGCGCTTTCCTCTTTGTGTTTTAGCCTTCCTGCGAGTAAAAGCTGTCGCATCATTTCTCATCACCGCGCGCTGAAAATATTTGCCTTAGGGCATTGTATATTGCAAAACGCCCCTTTATTGTGTGGTTAAAATATATCGATAATGAAGTTAACCTTTTGTAACTAAATTAATCGAAATAAAGAAGCTTTTAATTTTTTAACTATTTTCACATTAACTACGCAATAACAATATTTTAAACTTTCGGGACTTTTTTTAACTACTTCTCCACGTTAATTGTAGATTCCGAATGATTAAATCAACTAAATTCGTACCTGCACTTTCGCTTGCAGCGTTACTCGTTTCTTCAGTCACCCATGCTGAAAATTCACCAGAAAAAACAGACGTTCTGCTGATCGGCGGCGGTATCATGAGTGCTTCTCTGGGCACCCTGCTGGAAGAGCTACAACCGGGCTGGAAACAGATCATGGTTGAGAAGCTTGATGGTGTGGCACTTGAATCCTCGAATGGCTGGAATAATGCCGGTACCGGCCACTCCGCCAATATGGAACTGAACTACACGCCTGAGCGTGCTGATGGTTCTATTGACGTGACCAAAGCGCTGGAAATTAACGAAGCCTTCATGATCTCCCGCCAGTTCTGGAGTTCTCAGGTGAAAGACGGCGTGTTAAATAACCCGCGTTCATTTATCAACTCTACGCCGCATATGAGTTTTGTATGGGGCGATAATGTGGATTATCTGACTAAGCGCTACGCGGCGTTGCAGAAAACCGTCCTGTTCCAGGGTATGCAGTTCTCCACCGATCACAAACAGATTGCGCAGTGGGCACCTCTGGTGATGGAAGGTCGCGACCCTCAACAAAAAGTGGCAGCAACCTGGACGCCTGTCGGGACCGACGTTAACTACGGTGAAATTACCCGTCAGTTGATTGGTAGCCTGAAGAAACATGATAATTTCCGTCTGGAAACGTCTTCTGAAGTCACCGACTTCAAACGTAACAGCGATAACTCCTGGCACGTGACCATCAAAGATGCCAAAAATGGCGGCGAACGCACGGTAGACGCAAAATATGTGTTCATCGGCGCGGGTGGCGGTGCGCTGAAGTTACTGCAAAAAACCGGCATTCCCGAAGCGGATAATTATGCAGGTTTCCCGGTTGGCGGCTCATTCCTGGTCACCAAAAACCCGCAGATTGCTGAGCGTCATTTAGCCAAAGTTTACGGTCAGGCTTCTGTGGGTGCGCCACCGATGTCCGTTCCACATCTTGATACACGCTACTTCGATGGCAAACGTGTCGTGTTGTTTGGACCTTTCGCCACGTTCTCAACCAAGTTCCTGAAAAACGGTTCGCTGTTTGACTTGCTGAGCTCGACGACGACTCACAACTTTATGCCAATGACCCATGTGGGCCTGGATAACTTCGATCTGGTGAAATACCTGATTGGTCAGGTCATGTTGAGCGATGATGACCGCTTTGCTGCGCTGAGAGAATACTATCCTGATGCGAAGAAAGAAGACTGGACGCTGATCCAGGCCGGTCAACGTGTACAGATCATCAAGAAAGATGCAGAGAAAGGTGGCGTGCTGAAACTCGGTACAGAAATCGTGACCGATCAGCAGAAAACCGTTGCTGCACTGCTGGGCGCATCGCCAGGCGCATCAACCGCTGCACCTATTGCGATTAACGTTATGCAGAAACTGTTCCCGGAGCAATTCAAGTCTGCGGAATGGCAGGAAAAAATCCGTAAAATTGTTCCTGCTTACGGTCAGAAACTGAACGACAATCCTGCACTGACACAGCAGGTGTGGGATGAAACGGCTGCAACGCTGCAGCTGACGAAGCCACCGGTTATTAACATGGGCACTAAGCCTGCTGAAGCTCCCGCGGCGAAAAGTGATAAAACACCTGAACCAGCGAAGCACGATATGGCGCTGTAATGCCATAATATGAAAAAGCCCGCGTCAGTGATGACGCGGGCTTTTTTACGTCTGAAGCGTGCGCGCAATCTTCATCAGGTTTTATCACGGCGCCAACTGGACCACGGATCTTCATCGGATGACGGTGTGGAATCCAGTTGCGCGTCATCCCGTGAAGCCAGGTACAGGGCTTCCACTTCAGCGCGCGCCCAGGGCGTCCGGCGAAGAAACTTCAGGCTGGACTTCACACTGGGATCGTTTTTAAAACAGTTGATATTGATACGCTTGCTCAGTTCAGCCCAGCCATATCGTGCCACCAGGCTGTTGACCTGCATTTCAAGTGTAATACCGTGCAGGGGATCGTTAGAGACGTGAGCGGTCATAGTCTTTCCGGTAAATGCTGTAAAAGTCTTATCCTGCAGCACGATGCTGCGTGGCGCAAGTCAGTTCAGTCAGGGGCGCTGTGGGGCGATATTGTCCACCGGCACGCTAAGCCTTGCGGACAGTCTGCACAAATAAATAAGGCCGGTAAAAATTACCGGCCTGAGTCAGGCAGAATAAGAAAGGCTTACAGCAATGACTGTGCTGTTTTCTCCAGGAGTGCCAGCAGGACAGTAATGTCCTCCAGGGTCACCGTTGGGTTCAACAACGTCATTTTCAGGCAGGTCATACCGTTATGCTCGGTCACGCCGACATTGGCCCGGCCGGATTCCAGCAATGCATCGCCGATGCGCTGGTTGAACAGCGCAATGTCAGCATCGCTCCAGCCCGCGGACTGATGTGGGCGATAACGGAACAGGACGCTCGCCAGCTGAGGTTTCATTACCAGCTCCAGCGCATCCTGCTGTTCAATAAACTGCGCAACCTGCTGTGCCAGCGTGACGCCGTGATCGATAATTTCGGCATACTGTTTCTGGCCCAGCGCTTCCAGTCCCATCCACAGCTTCAGCGCATCGAAACGACGCGTGGTTTGCAGAGATTTTGATACCAGGTTTGGTACGCCCTGTGCCTCATCAAATTCAGAGTTCAGGTAAGCGGCCTGATAGCGCATCAGCTCATAGTGACGGGCTTCTTTTAACAGGAAAGCGCCACAGCTGATTGTCTGGAAGAATTGTTTATGGAAATCCAGCGTAACGGAATCCACCAGATCCAGACCATCCAGGTAATGACGATATTTCTCGGACAGCAGCAGCGCGCCGCCCCAGGCCGCATCAACGTGAACCCAGATGTGCTGCTCAGCCGCCAGCCTGACGATCTCACGTAACGGATCGATAGCACCCGCATCCGTTGTGCCCGCCGTCGCGACAATCGCCAGCACCTGCTCGTTGTTGGCTTTGGCCTGTGCCAGTTTCTGAGCCAGGTCCGTCATATCCATGCGCGCAAACTCGTCGCATTTCACCAACGTGACCGACTGGTAGCCTAAGCCGAGCAGGGCCATATTTTTCTGCACTGAGAAGTGCGCGTTTTCCGAACAGAAAACTTTGATTTTTTTCAGATCGCCAGTCAGGCCGTCCTGCTGCACGGAATGACCCTGACGGGCAAAGAAGGCATCGCGTGCCAGCATCAGCCCCATCAGATTGCTCTGCGTGCCGCCACTGGTAAAGACGCCTGCATCACCCGCCTGATAACCAACCTGCTCGCGCAACCACTCGATCAGCTTCATTTCGATAAGCGTGGCAGAAGGTGCCTGATCCCACGAGTCCATACTCTGGTTCGTGGCGTTGATCAGTACTTCAGCGGCCTGGCTGATAACCAGACTTGGGCAATGTAAATGCGCAACACACTGTGGATGATGAACAGACAGGCTGTCTTTCAGGAAATACTCAATCGCGCGCTCAATGGCGGCCTGGTTACCCAGGCCTTCTGGGTTAAAGTCCAGCTTGATGCGTTCGCGGAGTTCTGCAACCGTTTTGCCCTGATACATTTCAGGCTGTTCCAGCCACTTAACAACGGCCGCGCTGCTTTGAGCGATAGCCTGCTGATAAGCCTCGGTGCTTTGCACCGAGGACGCCAGAATAGGATTTGACCGTGACATCGAACTTACTCCACTTAAACTGCTTCGACGCCTGCGGCAAGCAGGGAGTTTTCAAACTTATCCAGGAAAACCTGAAGCTCATCATGGTTGATCAGCAGAGAAGGCAGCAGACGTAATACGCTGCCGTGGCGGCCGCCACGCTCCAGAATCAGACCATTTTCGAAGCATTTTTTCTGCACCAGCGCAGACAGATCGCCGTCAGCCGGGTAGCAGCCCATGTGATCCTGTGCTTCGTTTGGTTTGACCATTTCGATACCGATCATCAAACCCAGACCACGGACGTTGCCAATCGCCGGATAACGTTTTTGCAGCTCGGCCAGTTTGCCTTTCAGCCACTCACCTTTTTCTGCCACGCTGTCAGCGATGTTGTTTTCTTTCAGCAATTTCAACGTTGTCAGACCGGTTGCCATGGCCAGTTGGTTGCCACGGAATGTACCGGTATGGTGGCCAGGCGACCAGGCATCAAATTGCTTTTTAATACCCAGTACGGCTAATGGCAAACCGCCACCGACGGCTTTTGACATAACGATAATGTCGGGTTCAATGCCGGCGTGTTCAAAGGCAAAGAATTTACCGGTACGGGCAAATCCGGCCTGAACCTCATCCAGGATCAGCAGAATGCCGTGCTCCTGGGTGACTTTACGGATACGTTGCAGCCACTCTGCTGGCGCAGGATTGACGCCGCCTTCACCCTGAACGGCTTCCAGGATGACCGCAGCCGGTTTACGTACGCCACTTTCAACGTCGTTGATCAGGTTTTCGAAGTAGTAGGTCAGCGCTTTAACACCGGCTTCGCCGCCAATGCCCAGCGGGCAACGGTAAAGGTGCGGATAAGGCATGAACTGCACTTCCGGCATCATGCCGTCCACGGCTTCTTTCGGTGACAGATTACCTGTCACTGAAAGCGCACCGTGGGTCATGCCATGATAACCGCCGGAGAAGCTGATCACGCCTGAACGGCCCGTGTGTTTTTTCGCAAGTTTCAGCGCGGCTTCCACTGCGTCCGCACCAGAAGGACCAGTGAACTGCAGGCAGTACTCTTTGCCCTGACCCGGTAACAGAGAGAGCAAATATTCTGAGAACGCGTCTTTTAATGGCGTGGTCAGATCGAGAGTATGTAACGGCAAGCCGCTGGTAATGACATTTTGGATGCTTTGCAGTACGTCAGGATGATTATGACCCAACGCAAGCGTTCCGGCACCGGCAAGACAGTCAAGATACTGTTTGTTCTCAACGTCTGTGATCCAGACACCATTAGCTTTTGCGATCGCTAACGGCAATTTACGCGGATAACTTCGAACATTTGATTCAAACTCGGCCTGGCGGGCCAGATAAGACTCATTGTTACCGTTTAATGTATTCGCATTCAAACTATCAATACGGACTTTATCCGTCATCATATCTCTCCTACAACCGGGCGTGGCATCACGCTGCAGTTGGATAAGTGAATAAAATTTAGAACTCATGTTAAAAACGCGGCCAATATATTGTTTTTTAACACAGGACTCAATGATTAATTTTATGTCTTTTTATTAATTCATTTGTTATATAAAACAGTTGCTTACCGTTAATTTCGTCACTAAGTAAGCAACTTTTCTTAAAACAGATAATCAATAAAGTGCCAAAAAACACGCGCTTATCGGATCACGCATGCGTTTTACTAAGTAAAAATAAAGTGTGTTAGCAACCGTTTCGGTGCGGATAAGCGATAAAATTTGAGATTAATCAACCATCAAAATGTAAAACGTGCGCCATAGAGATGAAACAATATAAGGATAAGAGTAAATATAATTATAACTTCTGTTTAACATTCCTTTAATGTCGGTGGGCGTCAACCCCACGCTGTTGTTGCGGATACGGTTAACGCAGCAGTTTTACAAAGTGATGAATATCAGACATCACCTGCTCGACTCTCTCAGGCGAAGACTTAATACTGAGCAGATCGGCATAGCCATTCAGCATGGCGTTGAGCTGGCGTGCGCTGCGCGCAACATCCTCAATCCGAAAGTATCCCTGTGCGACGCCAGCTTCGAGAATGCGACACAGCAGGGCATCCCAGCCGGCCGTAATTTTTTCGGCCAACCCGGCATAATCATCGTGATGGCCAGCCATCTGCCACACTGAAGCATAAAGTTGCCAGCCGGAATCCGCCGCATCAGGAATATGTCCTTCGATTAAACAGTATAGTTGCTGCTCAGGATCCAGCGCGGCCAGTTCACGGGCGAAGTCGTCGAGTTCGCCCTGCATAAAGCGCTCCAGCGCCGTTAAGGTCAGCGTGTGCCAGTCAGGAAAATAGTGATAGATATGACTGCGTGAAATGCCCAGCGTCGCGGTGAGCTCGCGTGTGGTGGCCTTTTCGAGCCCCTTTTCAAGAAAAAGCGCGACGGCGCCCGCCAGAATTTTTTCTTTCAGTGTTTCCCCGGCGGTTTGTGTTGATGCTTGCATCCTGACTCCTGAATTAACTTTGAGCAATCACGCAATTATGATGCGCTGGTACTTGAGCGACCGCTCAGTTTTAACAGTTTACGAAAAGAAAATCATGCGTTCTTCCAGAGCGACACTACCGAATACCGCGCCACATACCGCCATTGCAACCCTGAAAACGCTGGGGCGACGTCACAGTAAAAAGTTGACTCTCACCCTGTTGCGGGTCATGGCGGAAAATGTCTCCTGTTTGCTTTACCCGCTGTTAGCCGGGTTCGCGATTAGTGCCATTATCACCGGACATGCGCTCCAGGCCATGCTTCATGCGGTAATAGCCTTTACAATGTGGGAAACGGTGCGGCAAGGCGTAGCGTGGACACCCGAATTTTTGCACGGATCTATGTAGAGTTGGCGGTGCCGGTGGACGTGGCGCAACGCGAAGCGTAATGCCTCAACGATTGCTATCCGTGTGACGCTGTCACGTGAGTTTGTCGACTTTTTTGAGCTGCATTTGCCTGTCTTGATAACATCCGTCGTCCCATCAGCGGTGCCGCCATCGTGTTGCTGGCAATTGCGTTCTGGACGGGCGTCGGTTGCCCGATCATTTTGCTGAGCCTGGCATGTTTCCTGCCGGGATTCTCACACAAAAATAAAGCCTTGTCTGGCCGGCTAAATAACCGACTGGAAAAAGAGATCAGCTTGCCGCCGGCACAACGCGCAGGACAGCCTGACGTAACAGGTTCACACACCTCACCCGTCTCAACGGTCAGTACCGCTTCGTATCAAATTTGTTTACTATCCATTTAATATATTCATAACCCAAATAACCATCTGGTTTAACGACTGCCAACAGGATAACGCTGTCCAGGCGCTGTTGAAGGATCACACAGCATCATGCTGGGTTTGCCGCTAACAGGAAAAAGATTTCTTGCATGCGTAACGTAAAGGACAGTGGCTGGCTTGTCGATAGAGTTAATCAGAGCAGGTCGTCGCAGTCATCACTTCGTCAAGTTTAGCGATGACGTAAGGCAAAGCATCCAGGACGCGATGCATTCTGGCAACACGCTATTCGTATGCCAAAGAAGGATTTGCTGCCAGAGAAAGGCAGCTTTTTGACTGGATAATATGATGAATCACTATTCACGCCGGCGCGTGCTGAAGATGGTTGGGCTTGTCGCTGTGGCCAGTGCGACCGGCCATCTGTTCCCTTTGGCGCCTCTCAACGCTGCGCAACCGAACATGCAGGCAGATGCCCTTGATGTGTTTATGCTGGTTTCACAGCAACTGACACAACAGAACGAGCTCAATGACACGGTAGGCAGTGCGCTGTTTGATGCGTTCAGTCAGACGCAGAAAAACTTCAGCGCGGCACTTTTTCATCTCAGCAACCTGTTAACGCATCAGCCCGACCTGTTACAACAGGCACGCCTGCAGTTTGCTGAAACTGAGGCGGCAAGCGCCAGGCTGGCCGGGGCGATTCTGAGCAGCTGGTATACCGGCATTGTCGGCAAAGGCAAAAATGCGCGCTATATCACCTATATCAACACGCTTGCGAATCGGGTCGTTAACGACAAACTGGTTCCACCGAGCTTCTCCTATGGCGTTTGTGGCAGTTGGGCGAGCCAACCGTGACCCTTTTCAAGAGTAATGTTATCCATGAAGAAGAATAATTCGGCTGATGTGGTCGTTATCGGTGCAGGCGTGAATGGCGCGTTACTGGCGACGCGTCTGGCGAAAGCCGGAAAGTCCGTTATCCTGCTTGAATCCGGACCTAAGGTCAGCCGTGGAGAACTGGTGGAGCGCTTCCGCAGTTCTGCCTTTAAGTCTGACTTTATGTCACCGTACCCCTTTTCACCGATGGCACCCCAACCGCGCTATACCCCAGAACCCAATGATTATCTGCAGCAACTGGGTCCTCAGGCATTTAATGCGCAATATATTCGTATTTTTGGCGGCACCAGCTGGCACTGGGCGGCTCAGTTGTGGCGCTTTGTCCCGAATGATTTTCAGCAACATTCGCTGTATGGCGTGGGAAAAGACTGGCCGATTAGCTATCAGGATCTGGAACCTTATTACTATGAAGCCGAAGTCATCGCTGGCGTCGGCGGATCGCCGGACAACGGCTCGCCTCGCAGTAAGCCGTTTCCGATGGAACGGGTGCCAGCCTCCTGGTTGCAGCAACGTGTCACGGCCCGACTCGCGCCAGACTTCACCGTACTGGATGACAGTACCGGCCGCAACAGCCGAAGTTACGATGGCCGACCGGCCTGCTGTGGAAACAATAACTGCATGCCCGTGTGCCCCATTGACGCGCAGTATCACGGTGGCCTGGCCGCTCAGCAGGCGGAAGACAGCGGCGTACAGGTAATCACTGAAGCTGTCGTTTATCAACTTGAGCACGATGCGCAGGGGCGGATTGTGGCCGCAAACTATTATGACTGGAATAAAACACGCCATCGCGTGACGGCGCAGACATTTGTTCTGGCGGCCAATGCGATTGAAACGCCTAAGCTGCTGCTGATGTCCACCAGCGAGAGATTCCCACAGGGCATCGGCAATGCCCGGGACACTGTGGGCCGTAACCTCTGCGATCACCCCGCGATTGGCGTCACGTTTGATGTGGATGAAGAAATCTGGCCCGGACGCGGCCCCGTCAGCCCGTGCTCAATCGGGCAGTTCAGGGACGGTGAGTTCCGTCGTGAACACGCGCCATTCCGTCTGGATATTTCCAATGCCTCGCAGGTCGCCGCGGTGACGAAAGAAGTGCTGGAGGAAGGCTATTTTGGCAAAAAACTTCAGGAACAGATTCGCTTCCGTGCGGCACGTCGTCTCAGCATAAAGAATGCCCTGGAACAGCTCCCGGATCCCACCAACCGCGTCACGTTAAGCAGTAACAAAGATGCTCTGGGGCTGCCTACCCCGGCACTGTACTGGAATGTGGACGAGTATGTGCAAAAGGGCACGGCGAAAACCCGTGAATGTTATGACGCGATTGCCGCAAAGCTGGGCGCGACCAATATTCGCCACAGTAAAAGCGGCAAATTTTCTAATCGCCAACATATTACTGGCACGTTGTCGATGGGCCTGGATCCCGCTACCAGCGTCACGGATGCCTGGGGGCGGGCGCACGATCATGAAAACCTGTTTATGGTGGGCACTGGCGTGATGCCCACGGTCGGAACCTGTAATGTCACACTGACCGCCATGGCGCTTGCGTTGCGCACGGCTGATAAAATTTTGCAGGAGACGCAGCATGGATAAGTTACTGAGGCGCCTGGTGGTGCCGATTGCCCTTATGCTCAGCCTCATGCAGACCACTGCGCATGCCGAAAGCCAGGGCGATCTTATTAAGCGGGGAGAATACCTTGCCGTAGCCGGGGACTGCGCGGCCTGCCATACAGAAGAGGGCAAAGCACCGTTTACCGGTGGCCATGCGATTGGCAGCCCGTTAGGGATCATCTTCAGTACCAACATTACGCCTTCAAAAACGGCAGGCATTGGTCACTACAGTGAGAAGCAGTTTGCCGATGCCTTACGCAAGGGCATTCGCGCGGATGGCAGCCATCTTTATCCGGCCATGCCGTATCCCGCCTATGCCCGGATTAACGACAGCGATATCTCCGCGCTTTATGCCTATTTTATGTACGGTGTAAAAGCAGATGATACACAGCCAGAAAAAACGGCGTTGCCGTTTCCGTTTAATCTCCGCTTCAGCATGGCGGCGTGGAATCTTCTGTTCCTTGACGGCAAGCCTTTTACTCCCGATCCCAGCCAGTCTGCTGAATGGAATCGCGGCGCGTATCTGGTGGAAGGGTTAACCCACTGCAGCACCTGCCATACGCCACGTAATTTCCTGATGGCGGAGGAGTCGGATAAATCGTTACAGGGCGCTTCTCTCGGGACCTGGTATGCGCCAGCGATTACGTCTGCTGCGTTACAAAGTGACGATCAGTGGTCACGCGAGTCGCTGGCAGCCTATCTCGCCAGCGGTCACGCCGATAATGGTGCAACGGCGGCCGGTCCGATGCTGGAAGCCATCGACAAAAGTTTTTCGCGGATGACGCCGGACGATCGGGCCGCTATCGCGACCTACCTGTTGCCTGCAGTCGATCACGAAGACGACACGGATGCCGATGCCGACAGCGAGGAGCCCACCGTCGGTCTGACGCCCGTCACCGGGGACGATACACCTGATATGTTATCGGATATGACGGACGGCGAGCAGATTTACCGTAATAACTGCGCATCCTGCCATAACCTGGAAGGACAGGGACTTAACGGCCTGCCTGCCTTAACCAAACATCCGGTACTGGAGAAACCCAATGCGGATAACGTGGCGATGGTCATACTGGACGGTGTCTGGCCTGCAAAAGGGCAGGGCATGCTCAGTTTTGCCAAGACCTTAAATGACACACAAATTGCCGATGTCACGAACTACGTGATGCAGGACATCGGCAACAGTGCAGTGCGCATCACTCCGGCGCGCGTGAAAGCATTGCGTCAGGGCGGTGAGCCTTCACTGCTGCTGCCGCTGGTCCGGGGGGCGATGGTCGCAGGCGTGCTGGTGGTCATTGGGGGGCTGTTTTGGTGGTGGCGTCGTCGACGTTAAGGCATCTTCCCCTCTGTCTCTGAGGGCAGAGGGGAAACCTGATAATCAGCTCACTCGCCCTGCCGCATTATGCTTCCACCGCCGGAGAAGATTCTCTTTCCTCTCGCTGACATGCACAGCATGCGCGTGAAAGCGTAACCGTCATCTACACTAAACACAGTTTGCAGAAATGGCCTGTGTGGTTGTCATTGTTAACATGTTATTTCTGATATGTTGCGGTATCCCATAGCGAAAAAACGGTAAACCGGCATGGAATTACGTCGTAAAAAAGATGCTGCAATGATGCGCCTTTCCCCGCTGCTCAGAAGCATAACACTGGCCTGTAGTTTACTGACGCTGGGCGTGATTGTGGTTAATGCCTGGACGCTGCACATGGACTGGCAGAGAACCGTCCGGTCAACCGAGGAGCGTGCGATTGATCTCTCTGTCGCACAGGCCCGTCAGGCAGAAGATACCTTTTTGCAAATCGAACTTTCTCTGCGCGAAGTACAGCGCGTTATTCAGTCCCAGCCCGGAACGGATATTGACGTGGCGGAAGTCAATAACATCATGCGCACCTTACAAAGTCGTCTTCCTCAACTGGAGGACATGTTTTACTTTGACTCACAAGGGCGATGGATAGCCAGTTCGCTTACTGAGATGCCCAAAGGAAATAACAATGCTGACCGGGAGTATTTTATTTTCCATCAACATAATCTTCGTAGCAGCGTGCATGTCGGTCCGGCGCTCCGCAGCCGCAGCTCGGGACGCTATGTCATCCCGGTATCCTTACGGATTAATGACGACTATGGCGGCTTCAAAGGTGTGCTGCTCGCCACGATTAGCATTGATTATTTCCGCCATTATTACGATTACTTTGTTATCGGCCCGCAGGATTTACTGGTGCTTATGCTGGCAGACAGTACGGTGCTGTATGCGCGCCCGTTGCCAGACAGCTATATCGGCAAAAACCTCTCCTCCAGTCCACTTTTCCATCAGTTATTAGCCAACGCCGAGCGCGGAAGCGGCCAGTGGAAAGCCGAACTGGATGGCGAAAAGCGAATATTTGGTTTTGTCAGCTCCAGCCGTTATCCAGTAGTTGTGACCGCGGGATTTGATACCAAACGGCTTTTTTTAGAGTGGATGCAAAGCCGCGTGCAGGGGGTTTTACTGAGCCTTGTATTGCTGGTGGGCATTATTCTGCTCTGGATATTTATCCGGAATGAAGCCAGGCGCAGCCTGCGTTATCAACTTGAACTGACGCATCTTCGCGATGAGCTCACCGCCGCGAATCAGTCGCTGAAGAGTCTGGCAAATGCGGACGGGCTTACAGGGCTGGCAAATCGTCGCTATTTCGATCAATTCCTGAAAAAAAGCCTGCTCCATGCGCGCAGCAGCGGCGGGCCGGTGTCGCTGATCCTTTTCGATATCGACTATTTTAAACGCTACAACGATACTTATGGCCATGTGTCAGGTGACGAATGCTTACAGCAGGTCGCCCAGATACTGAAAACGTTTGCCCAACGTCGCACGGATATCGCGGCCCGTTATGGCGGCGAAGAATTTGCGATTGTATTGGCCGATACGTCGGCCCGGGATGCGTTGACCGTTGCCTTAAGTGTGGTCGAGACCGTCAGACAACGGGCCATACCTCATGTCTCAACGGGGCTCACAACGGGTTGCGTTACGCTCAGTGCGGGGGTGGCGGCTACGGAGGCTGGCGAAGGGCCAGAGCATGCAGAATCACTGATCAAGCGTGCGGATGATGCCTTGTACCGGACAAAACACGAAGGGCGAAACGGTGCTAGTCTGTAACGTCGCGCCATTCAGTGCCGCTGCCCGGATCAGCACCGGGCAGTGGTGTCTTACTTGTCGCTACCGAAGCCTTGCTTATGCAGTGCGGGCAGGACTTTGGGGAAATAGATGTGTTGGTAATAGCCACTCACGCTGTCACTCCAGCTTTCGCCGTCGGCGCGGCCTGTATCTTTCCAGTGCTGCACCATCTCGGCGTTATAGTGGGCAATCTGTTGTTCCAGGCCTTCGGTATGGTAGCTTTCCTCATGACGGAAAGTCTGCATTGGCAGGCGTGGCTTCTGAAACGCGGGTTGATCAACATAGCCGATAACCACACCTGCGACCGGGAAGGTATATTCTGGCAGGTTAAGCAGTTCGATCATGGCGTCAGGATCGCGGCGGATACCACCAATCGGCACAATGCCCAGCCCTTCTGAACGGGCTGCAGCCATGATGCTTCCCAGGGCAATACCCACATCCGTCGAGCCAGAAACAATACTTTCAATGCTTTGCTGGGCAATTTGCTCTTTGCCTACGGCGGCCATCGCCATCCGTGATTTATGCATATCCAGCACCACAGTGATAAAGACAGGGGCTTTAGCGATCCACGGTTGGCCGCCCGCGATTTGCGAGATAGCCTGGCGTTTAGCCGGATCGCGTGTCACCACCAGAGAAACCTGCTGTGAGTTTACGGAGGTAGGCGCGCGATAAGCAGTGCTGATTATGCGATCCAGAATGGCATCATCGACCGGCTGATCGGTGAAGCTGCGTTCGCTTTTGTGACGGGTAAACAGGTTAATTATCTCGCTCATCATCTCTCCTGACATCATCCTTTAAAAATCGTGTCGTGAGGATAACAAAAGAGTGCGCTGTGCTCTTTAACCGTACTGGCTTTCACCCGCCAAAACAGGTTAACTGCCTTCAAACGAATCAGATCAGGTCCTGTCAGCAGCACGACACGAAGGGCGTCGATAGCCTGTCGGCACAACGCTTAACCGTCTCTGCACCTTGCAGAACCGTTAGCCGCCATAATCACATCACGTTCTGTCATTCTGCTGACACTTTTCAGCCATAAATCTTTCATTTTGCTCCGCTAGCTTACTGCCATTCTCATTGGCAGAGCGGCGAAGCTATGAGCCATTTGGCGCTTCACAACATCACTAAACGCTGGGGCGAAAAAACTGCTCTGGATAACATTTGTTTCGAAGCGGAAGAAGGAACCTTTGTAGCGCTGTTAGGTCCGTCAGGCTGCGGTAAGTCGACGCTGCTTCGGACGATCGCCGGACTGGAAACCGCGGATGAGGGAACGGTCAGTTTCAGTCATCGCGATATCACGCACCTGCCGCCATCAGATCGCAAACTTTCGATGGTTTTTCAGTCGTATGCGCTGTTTCCGCATCTCAGCGTTCGCGAAAATTTGCTGTTTGGTTTAAAAGCGCGCGGTGAGGACAGGCAGACATTTGCTGGCCGCCTGAGCCGCGTCAGCAAATTAATGGAACTGGAGACGTTGCTGGATCGGTTACCTGCACAGCTTTCGGGCGGCCAACAACAGCGCGTTGCACTCGGACGTGCCGTGATTGCCAACAACACCTTATGCCTGATGGATGAACCCCTTTCTAACCTGGACGCGAAACTGCGCCAAAGTATGCGTCGCGAAATTCGTGCGCTGCAGAGAGCGCTGGGCCTGACGATGCTCTATGTCACCCACGATCAGACGGAAGCGATGAGCATGGCTGACCGCATCATTCTGCTGAATGATGGCCGGATTGAGCAGCATGATACGCCAGACAACCTGTATAACAATCCGGCCAGTATTTTTGCGGCGCAGTTTATCGGTGCGCCGCCCATGAATATTCTGCCGCTGACCTCTGTCAACGGCAGGCACTTTTTGAGCCAGCCCACTCAGCCTGTGGTCAGCGAGTCGTCTGAGACGGCGCTCAGTCTGGGGATCAGGGCGGAAGATATCCAGTTCATTGATCCTCACAGTGCGGGGTTGACTGCCAACGTCGTGAACTACGAATACATGGGCGCAGATACGTTAGTAGTCTGTCAGCTAACAGGCAGCCAGGCCGTTTTAACCGTTACCGTGCCGGGCATGAAACGTTTTAACGAAGGTCATCTGACCGGGCTGCAATGGCCTGTCGATAAGCAATACCTGTTTTCCACTGCGAGCGGTAAACGCTGTTTACACGCTGAACAGCAGATGTCTGCCTCTTTCAAACAATACGCCGTTTAACTTTTACCTAAGGGAAAATCATGCCAGCCATTCGTCTGTCACGTTTGCTTTCAGCCTTACTTATCGCGACGAGCACGGCAGTCTTTGCCGCCGAGCCGGTCAAACTGCAAATGTATTACCCTATCGCGGTCGGTGGGGCGATCAGCCATACCGTGGAAGCGCTGGTGGCCGATTTCGAAAAAATTCATCCTGAGGTCAGCATTCAGCCTGTTTATACCGGTGACTACGCCACAACGGTTACGAAAGCCTTAACCGCCTTTCGTGGCGGGAATGCGCCGCAAATGGCGGTCATTGGTGATATCGAAGCCTACTCTCTGATGGATGCAGGGGCTATTGTGGCGGCCAGCGATCTGGCTCAGGATGACGCCGGTAAAAAATGGATCGACAGCTTTTACCCCGCTTTTTTGCGCCACATCAACGGCAAAGTCTGGGGCGTGCCTTTTCAGCGCTCGACGGTGGTGCTGTACTGGAATAAACAGGCGTTTGAAAAAGCGGGTCTGGCTGCTGATACAGCGCCTGCGAACTGGCAGCAGGTGGTGGATTTCGGTAAAAAACTGGTCGTGAAAGACGGCGATAACGTCAGTCAGTGGGGCATCGAAATCCCGACGACGCCCAATGGTTACTGGGTTTTCCAGGGCTTTGCGGCCACGAACGGTGCGCATCTGGATAACGGCAAGGGCACGGCGGTCTATTTTAATACGCCCAACAATGTCGAAACGCTGCAATGGCTGACCGATTTAGGCCAGAAGGCGGGCGTTTCCCCGAAAGGCGCGATTGCCTGGGGCACGACGCCACAGGATTTCCTCAGTGGTAAAACGGCCATGATGGTTACCACCACCGGCAACCTGAGCGTGGTGCGCAAAAATGCCAAATTCCCGTTTGGTGTTGCCATGTTGCCTGAAAAAACACAGCGCGGCAGCCCAACGGGCGGCGGTAATCTCTATGTTTTCAAAAGTGCTTCACCGGAACAGCAAAAAGCCGCCATGGAATTTATCCGTTGGGTCACCGCGCCAGAGCAGGCGGCGCGCTGGAGTATTGCGACAGGCTATGTCGCTACCTCCCCGGCAGCATGGGAAACGCCAGCGATGAAAGACTATGTGAAGCAGGTTCCTCAGGCGCTGGTCGCTCGTGAACAACTGAAATATGCCCAGCCTGAACTCTCTACCTACAACAGTGTGCAGATACAGGAAGCCCTGAACCATGCCATTGAGGCGGCGGTGACGCAGTCTAAAACCCCGGCTGAGGCACTGGAAGCGGCACAGAAGCAGGCCGATCGTTTACTGAAGGCCTATCAGTAAGGGGATGGCGATGAACATGGCGGCAACAGCAACGCCCGCACCGCGTGTGCGGCGCGGTTCACTTCAGCTGTGTGGCTATTTGCTGATTTTACCGGCGCTGGGTTTTCTGCTGCTGTTTACCCATTATCCTGCGCTGGCAACGGTGTGGGAAAGCCTGTTCAGCGCTGCCCGTGCAGGTCATCCGGCCCACTTTGTCGGGCTGGATAACTACGCTGCGCTGCTGGATGATGATGTGTTTATCCGGTCGCTGTGGAATAACCTGTTGTATGCCTTGATCACTATACCGCTTGCGGTTTCCCTGGCGTTACTGATGGCCCTGGCCGTTAACCGACGGCTGGCGGGTAACGCCGCTGTGCGTGCAGCCTTCTTTATTCCCTCTCTGCTGCCGATGATAGCCATCGCCAACCTGTGGCTGTTTTTCTACACACCACAGCTGGGACTTCTGAATAAGCTGCTTGCGCTGTTTTCTGTCGCACCGGTTAACTGGCTCGGCGAACCCGGTACGACGCTCGGGTGCCTGATGGCCGTTTCTGTCTGGCGCGAGGCTGGTTTTTTTATGATTTTTTATCTGGCTGCGTTACAGCAGATCGATCCGCGCCTCAGCGAAGCTGCACAAATCGAAGGGGCGTCAAAGGGGTATTTTTTTCGCCGCGTCCAGTGGCCGCTACTGATGCCGACAACGTTGTTCGTGCTGATTAATGCCTCGATGAATGCATTTCGTATCGTCGATCAGGTGATTGCGATGACCAACGGTGGCCCGGACAACAGCAGCAGCCTGTTACTGTTTTATATCTACCGTACGGCATTCAGCTACTGGGATCTCCCTGCGGCAGCGGCGATGACCGTCGTATTGCTGCTGATTTTAGCCCTGATTGCGGTGCTGAAATTTTCCCTGCTGGATAAGCGAGCGCACTATCAATGAAGCCTGAATTCTCTGCGGGCCGACTGTGCCTGAATATGGTTATCTGGCTGGCGGCGCTGCTGTGGTTGTTACCGATACTGGTGGCGTTGTGGGTAGCGGTTCACCCGGCGGCCGATCAGGGAAGCTTCTCGCTGTGGGCACCCCTGACGCTACAAAATTTCACGGATGCCTGGCACGCCGCGCCCTTTGGCCGCTATTTACTGAATACCATATTGCTGGTGGTCATGATTGTGGTGTGTCAGCTTATCCTGGCCACGATGGCGGCGTACGCGCTGGTCAGGTTTCGCCTGAAATATTCGGGTTTTCTGTTCGCGCTTATCCTGTTACAGCTGATGATAAGCCCGGATGTCCTGATCCTGAATAATTACAAAACCATTGGTGCGCTGGGCTTGCGCGATACGTTGACCGGCATTGCCTTGCCGTATTTTGCTTCAGCATTTGCGATTTTCTTGCTGCGCCAGACCTTTAAAAGCATCCCTGTGGTGCTGGAAGAAGCGGCCATTGTAGAGGGCGCCAGTCGGTTTTATATCCTGCGCAAAATCTATATTCCGCTGGCCAGGCCAATCTATATCGCTTTTGCACTGGTCTCCATTAGTTTCCACTGGAATGATTTTCTGTGGCCGCTGGTTATTACGGATTCTGTAAAAGTCCGTCCGTTGACGGTAGGACTGCAGTTATTTTCGGCACCGGAGCAGGGCGTGCAATGGGCACTGATTGGGGCGGCAACGATCATGACAACGCTGCCGCTGTTGCTGTTGTTTCTGGTGTTCCAGCGCCAGTTTATCCAGTCATTTATGCGCGCAGGCATTCGGTAAGGAAAATAACATGTTAACGCCGCACACTCTCAGCCCGTCACAACGTACCTTGCTGGCGGATATTGCGTCGCTGTATCAGCCGCCATCGTTACGTGCGTTGCCCGTCAGAGATAATGGCATCCGTTTTGGTCTGCTTGCCGATCCTCAGTATGCTGATGTGGACCCGGATATCAGCAACAATCTTTACTACCGCAATGGCCTTAATAAACTCAGCCAGGCCATCAAGGCATTCAACGCGGAGCCGCTGGATTTTGTGGTGACGCTGGGCGATCTGGTGGATCGCCACTGGCAAAGCTATGCCGCCATACTGCCGGTGTTTGCCCGGTTACAGCATCCGCATGCTGTGGTACTGGGCAACCATGATGCGCAGACCATCGCTGAACGACTAGATAATCAGGCTCCCTTACCCAAAGGCTATTACGCTTTCCGTTTTAACGGTTGGCGCTTTGTTGTTTACGATGGCAACGATATGAGCCTGTACTGTAATACCCTCAACGGCCGAGATCGTGAAGAGGCCGCAGCCTTGTTAGCGCAACTGCAACATGACCAACAACCTCAGGCGCAGCCCTGGAACGGTGCCGTTGGCAGGCAACAATTTAACTGGATTGAACAGCAGTTACAGGCTGCCCAACAGTCACGGGAAAGCGTGATTGTTTTTGGCCACTATCCGCTGGCACCCGTAACCACGCACCGCCTGATGAATGCCCCCGCGCTGGTGGCGTTATTCACACGTTATCGCGTACGCGCCTGTTTTGCCGGGCACGATCATCGAGGAGGTTATGCCTGTATCGACGGGACGGAATTTTTCACCCTGAAAGGCATGCTGGATGGCCCCACAGCGGTGCCCTTTGCGTGGGTTGATATCACGGGTGACCAACTCAGGGTGTCCGGTTTTGGTGGAGAAATCAGCCGGGGCTAGCGTTTTGTGGGTGCGGGTTCAGGGTCTCTGATGCAGGGGAAACGCGAACAGCGCTGTGTTATGCATTTTAGTTACATCATACTTTAACGATTTCCTGCCAGGGTGCCGGCATCAACTTTCGCGGCAAAATAGCGTTAGCAGCAGATAATCTGCGAACATACCTTTTCGCGGAAAACCCGCTTTCATCGGCCCGCCAGAAGTGTGTGCTATCCGTGACAGCGTAACGAGAAGCGGCAGCAGGGCAGAGATTAACGTGCAGTCTAATAAGGAAAACCCCCAGTTTCTTCACCACTATCACCTTGTTCATTCATCTGGCGGGGTGAATTCTTTGCACTGATTAGCGACTCACACCAGTGATGCCGCGCCTGAGGTAAAGCGTTCCGGTCCGTCACAGGCCAGCAAAGTGCGCTTTGATCGACTCGCAGAGTGATGCGGCTGCAGGGGATAACGGTTTTTCAGCACAGTGCAGGCTGACGCCAATCGTGCCCATCTCCGGCAGAGCTGATGTCAGCAACGTTAGCGAAGACGGTAAGCCCATCTGTGTCCGCAAGGTAATACCCAGCCCCGCCTCCGCGGCGGCCCATATTCCGCTCAGACTGCGGCTGGTGAACGCAATGCGCCAGGGAATATTTGCCCTGTCTAACGCCGCAGTGGCGGCGCTACGCATAAGGCAGGGCGCGTCAAAGACCAGCAAGGGTAGTGGTTGTTTAGCCTCCAGCAGACTCTGGACATCAAAACCCTTTACGCTGATCCAGTTGAGCGGCAACGCGCCAAGTGACTGACTGTGCGCCGTCGACTCCTCGCCTTGCCAGCAGAGGGCGACGTCAATCTCGTGCTGGCGTATTGCGGTAAGCAAGGGCTGATTGCGGCTCACGGATGCTGAAATTTGCACGTCGGGATGCGCACGCGAAAACTGACCCAGAACGGCAGGCAGTAATGTTTCGCCAAAATCTTCCTGCAAACCCAGCCGCACTTCTCCGCCAATCCCGCTGGCCTTGATGGCGGCACAGGCTTCGTCATTCAGGCTCATCAGCCTGCGCGCATAGGCAAGCATAATCTCGCCCTGCGCGGTAAGCGTCAGATGCCGTCCTGACTTCTGCACCAGCGCTGCTCCCGCCTGGTATTCCAGTTTCTTTAGCTGAGCGCTCACCGCCGAGGTTGATCGGCCCAGGCGCTGCGCGGCAGACGCAAAGCTCCCCAGTTCAATACCGGTCACAAACGTACGCAGGCTTTCTGCATCAAACGTCACGGGCCTTTTCGCCATTCTTATTCATCCCATAAAACGGGACTGTTTGTCCCAATATTTCTGATTTTATAAATCATCGCCGCCTTTTATCTTTTTATCACACCCCCAGAAGGAAAGAGAAATGAACCCCATACCGTTAACGCGCGAAAATCTGGCTGAGATCGCGCCCAGGCTGGCAGCGTTGAGTGAAGACATTTTATTTGGCGATATCTGGCAGCGCGACGGGCTTTCACCGCGAGACAGAAGTCTGATTACTGTCAGTGCGCTTATTGCGTTAAACCGACCCGAACAACTGAGCTGGCATCTGAAACTGGCTCGCAAGAATGGCCTCTCTGAGGCTGAGCTCACGGAAATGATGACCCACCTGGCCTTTTATTGCGGCTGGCCGGCGGCTGTTTCCGCCCTCACGGTTTTTAAAAACACGCTCTCAGAGTAAGGAATATCTATGCCCGTCAGTCGTATTGCGATATCTGAACACCGTATTGAACAGTGGCGTGAGGCTATCTCCACAGCGTTACAGGACGCATTCGAGACCTCTTTTTCTGTGCCGCACGGGGATTGTTTTCAGTTCTTTGACAGTTATCACCGGCATACACGTATTTTTGACCGGCACTATTTGTGCAGCGCGCAGACGGGCCGAAGTGATGACTTCCTTCTGTTTCACATTACGGCAGGGAAAGCGCGTAGCCTCGCACAAAAGCAGGCTTTTTATGCAGATTTGAATGCGCGTCTGGTAAAGGCGATTGGCATTAATCCGGCTGACGTCATGATTGTCGTGAATTTCAGTGACCCCGAGGACTGGTCATTTGGCAACGGCAAGGTGTTTAGTCTGGCCGATATCTCATCACGCTGAGGAGAAAAAATATGCTGGCGATGCAGTACCGTTTTGTTCTTCCCGCTGACTACGATATGACAATCATTCAGCGCAGGATTGCTGACAACGGCAAAAAAATGGATGGCTTTCCAGGCCTGCTGTTTAAAGCTTTTCTTTACGCCTGGCAGAAGGGCGCCGATATGAACGGCCAGGAAAACAGTTATGCCCCGTTTTATCTCTGGCAGGATGCGGACAGTATGCACCGCTTTTTAGCCAGCGAGGGGTTCAAAAGGTTGACGCAGGCCTTTGGCTGGCCGCGTATTGATACCTTTCCGGTGCTGTCTGCCGACATATCGACGGCTATCAGCCAGGCGAGTTGGGCCGTCTGTGAAATCAGCCCCGTACAACCTTACAGCGATCTCGCGCTACTGACTCACCATCGGCCGCTGGACAACGCGCTGGCACGGGTGTCCGCACTGGACGCCTGCGGCTGGCGGCGCCTGACATTCACCTTATGGCGAACGCCGCAGGCCGTCACTTGTCCGGCTCGCGCTTATCAGGTCGGATATATTGCGCGGGCGTGACCGACGGACCGTTACGCTCTGTCACACATTTATCTTACTAACCGCATATCTATTAGAACGGTTATATGACTATCTTATTTTATCTGCCGGGTACGTGTGTATGACCTTTCTGTCCGCCCGGCCATGCGGCTAAATATTTCCATTTTTTGCCAGTGAATCTAGTATTAATGTGCATAAGGCACTGTTGCCTGTTTGCCGATGGAGAGAAAAAGAATGCATCAAATGAAGCGCCTGAAAATGCTGACGGCAGCGACGCTGCTGGCGTTAAGCCTGCCTGTGACTTCTGCGTTTGCTGCGCTGGCCGCAGGAGAAACCGCACCGGACTTTAAACTGGAAGCGGCTCTGGCAGGTAAAGAAACGACCTTCTCCTTACAGCAGGCACTGAAAAAAGGACCGGTTGTACTTTATTTCTTCCCGGCGGCGTTCAGCGCCGGCTGCACGCTGGAAGCGCATGCTTTTGCGGAAGCAACCGATGAGTTTAAAAAGCAGGGCGCAACGGTAATTGGCGTGACCGCAGGTAATACCGATCAGATTGCGAAATTCTCTCAGCTTGAGTGTCGCGATAAATTCACCGTCGCCGCCGATCCGGGTGCCAAAGTGGCGGCCGAATACAAAAGTACGATGGAAATGAAAGGCAAAACTCTGTCTGACCGCACATCGTATGTTATTGCGCCGGATGGCAAAATTTTGCTGAGTTACACCGATAAAAATCCAGAGGCCCATATTCAGAAGACCCTGGATGCCGTGAAAAAATACCGTCAGGCTAACCCGGCTTAATCTCACATCTGGACAGCGCCATCATGTTGACTGCTATCGCCGCCGCGTTTCTGGGCGGCATTATTCTTAATCTCATGCCCTGTGTATTCCCGGTGATCTCGCTGAAGGCCCTGAGTCTGCTGCGCCACAATGCCCAACCCGCACATGCGCGAGCCGAAGGGCTGGCTTTTCTGGTGGGTGTGGTTGTCACGATGGTGCTGCTGGTCAGTGTGCTGTTACTGGCAAGAATGGGGGGCGCTTCCGTCGGCTGGGGTTTTCAGTTGCAATCGCCGCTGGTGATAGCCTTACTGGTGCTAATCATGGTGGCATCGGCCCTCAACCTGTTCGGCCTGTTTGAGGTTGGCTTATCCCTTCAGCGGGCGGGTGAAGTCGGAGGCGAGCGGGGAGGGCTAACCGGATCGGCACTCACCGGCGCGCTGGCCATCGTCGTTGCCACGCCCTGTAGCGCGCCGTTTATGGCCAGCGCCATCGGCTATGCCTTTACGCAGCCTCCCGTTATCAGTGTGGTTATTTTTCTTTCACTGGCGCTGGGGTTTGCTGCACCGTTCACACTAATCTCCTTTTTCCCTGTGTTTGCCCGCCTGCTACCTGCGCCGGGTGCCTGGATGATCACGCTCAAACACGGGCTCGCCTTTCCCATGCTGGGGGCAGCGGGGTGGTTGATTTGGGTACTGGAGCGTCAGGCGGGTTCGACAGCCCTGGCAGCCATTCTGACATGCTGCCTGGTGCTGAGTTTTGCCGCCTGGCTGTATGGTATGGCGCAAAAGCGACAGATGATGGGAAGGCGGCACTGGGCATTACACATCGCTACAGCCGCCATGGTCGTTCTGTTAATTCCGCCGTTGTTAACATTGAAAACCGCCACGACAACGCCGGATTCGCCCGATACCGTTGCCGCGGCCGCGGCCGCGGTGGCATGGACACCTCAAAATGTTGAGGCGATAAAAGGTCAGGGCAAACCCGTTCTGGTCAATTTTACGGCCTCATGGTGCATTACCTGTCAGGTTAACGAGCGCACTTCCCTGTCGACGCAGGCGGTTAAGCAAGCTATGGCGCGCACTGACACCATCTATATGATTGCGGACTCCACGAAGTACAATCCTGATGTCGAACAGGCGCTCAGCGACTTTGGTCGCGGCGGATTGCCGCTGTATGTCGTTTACCCTGCGGATGGCGGAAAACCTGTCGTTCTGCCGCAGGTGTTAACCCCAGGCATCGTCATCACGGCACTGCAGCAGGCCAGCGAAAAAGGTAAAAAAACCTGATGGCCTTATTGCTGCGGCAGACCATTAAACCTGCATTCAGGCCTGCGCACGCGTAAGGCGGGCCTGAACCTGCACGGCATGCAAACAGGATGAACATGAAAACAATCGGACTGATCGGTGGGATGAGCTGGGAATCCACGCTGCCCTATTACCGCTTCATCAATGAAGGTATTCGGGAAAGACTGGGCGGATTACACTCGGCACGACTGCTGTTACACAGCGTCGATTTTCACGATATTGAAGTCTGTCAGCGTGAGGGCAACTGGGCACAGGCAGGCAAGCAGTTGGGTGAAGCCGCCCGGGGACTGGCACTTGCCGGGGCCGAAGCCATCGTGCTGTGTACCAATACGATGCACAAGGTTGCCGACGATATAGAAGCCCACTGCAATCTTCCCTTTTTACACATTGCCGATGCCACGGGCAGGGCGATAACAGCCAGAGGAATGACGCGAGTCGCCTTGCTGGGCACCCGCTATACGATGGAGCAGGATTTTTATCTGGGGCGGTTACAGCAACGGTTTTCGATTAACACGATCGTGCCGGAGGCGGAGCAGCGCGCCACCCTCAATCACATCATTTTTGATGAACTCTGCATGGGAAAATTTACCGAAAGCGCACGCCAGTATTATCTTGATGTGATCACGCAGCTGCGCGATCAGGGCGCGCAAGCGGTGATTTTCGGCTGCACGGAAATAGGCCTGCTGGTTCCCGAGGCGCAAAGCGCTCTGCCTGTCTTTGATACCACCAGCCTTCATGCCCGTGATGCCGTAGACTTTATGTTGTCCTGATTGTCCGTTATCCGGGCAACCAAAAAGTCTGTTCGTCGGCGTCATTAAGGGGTTTCAAATATCACGTAGAGCTTACGCATGGTCGTGTCCATAACCCATGTGCCTTCCGTGTTTGCTTCAAAAAACAACGTATCGCCGGGTTTGAAATGCTGTGGTGCTTCGCCATCAGCAGTAAAAGATCCCGTTCCGGAAAGGAAGTGCATCATCTCCGCTTGCTTTACGCCGCGACGATAGCTGCCCGGCGAACATTCAAAAATGCCCATATCAATACTCTCATGGCCCGGAATGACTTTCTGCAGCCCGGCGATCACGATTTCAGGTGAACCAGGTAATCCCTCAACGGTACCCCAGGGTTCGAGAGTGCTGATCGAAGCAGGTTGTTCAAGTTTTTGTACTTTCATTTTTTCTTCCTGAGCGATTGTCACGGTTATGGCAGGCATTGCACGTTGCCCTTAGCGTAAACAAAACCAGAAAAACAAAGCGCGTTTTAATTTCCTGCGTATGAAACTTCTGCTCATTCACCGTCGTCTTTAAAGCAGAATATGCCTGGCAAGGTCACGGCGCGTTCGGTACAGAGGCTAAGGGCGCAGTGTGCGGTTTTCCCGACGCCTTGCGACTTAATGCCACACGACATCGTCCGACTGAAACTGGCGTAAGGCTATCAACAAAATAGAAGGATCACGTTTAACGGTATCCGGCGATAGTTAACGGGTTGGTTTATCTGTTCTGCAATAAACAAAATCGCGGGATGGATTTGAAGAAGGCCCTGGTGATGAATTAACCCTTTTAGTTATGACAGCCCTTTAGCGGATATCACTCTATTTGACGCAATCACGATGATTAAGGATTTACCAGAAAACGGTATCGAACATACCTGTAATTGCACGAGGCGAGAGCTTAAGGCGCTAGTATGTGCGGTATGTCATTCTCCTGAATTAAACACCAGCAAGACAGGCTATCCAGAGCGGGCGGCGCATCCGCCGTTTTTGCTTGTGAATGCAGGCAGTTACGATGTCATCTCATCTGCCAGACGCCGTGGGATCGCAGCCTGATTTGAGTCACCTATTCTGAGCATGCTTTGACTGTTTTTTAAAGCAAAACAGACAGGCTTATTTCGCAACAGGTAGCGTTGAGATGGGTTTCGATCCCGGTTGATCGCCTTTTCCGCCAGGCTTAACCATGCCCGTTCTCGCCGACTTTATCCGTCTGTTGATTATTTCGCCTTGCGGCGAAATAAGATTTTTAATGAAAGTTAAACGTCGCATAAACGTAACAGAACCTGAACGGCAAAAACGTACAACATCGCTACGCTCAATAAAGGTAAATCATTTCATAATCGTTACGGAGTCAAATTGATGCATAAACTTTCGATGGTTGTTATTACCGCAGGTCTGCTCATGGCAATGAGTACTCAGGTCGAAGCGAAAGGGTGCCTGAAAGGTGCAGCCGTCGGTGGCGTTGCCGGGCATATGAAAAACCACGGTGCAGCGGGTGCGGCGGCTGGCTGTGCGGTTGGGCATCATATGGCGAAGAAAAAACAAAAAGAAGCGGATGCTAAGCAGCAAGGGCAGCAGTAAATCTCGCCGCCCTACACCGTCCGTCAGCGGACAGGTGTAGGGCAGATCAGGCTTTCACCGCAGGTAATCTCTTCTCTCCCTTTCGTGACGCACGTTAGCTCAGCAGGCTGGCGGCCACGTTTACAGATAGCCCCAGAATCGTCAGATTAAAGATAAAAGAGATGACCGACTGCAGGAGGGCGAGTTTTCGCATTTCTGTTGTGCCCGTTGCCACATCGGCGGTCTGAGAAGCCACCGCGATGGTAAAAGAGAAATAGAGAAAATCCCAGTAAGCCGGGTGCGCAGGTTTCTCTGGAAAGATCATCGGGGTAACGCTGCTGCTACGATGCAAATAGTGCTGGTGTGCATAATGCATGGCAAACGCGCTGGGCAGTAAAGCCCAGGAGGCGATGAGCGTTATGGCGGTCAGAAGCAAATGCAGGGCCCGCGGTGTGCCCGTCAGGCTTTTCAGCGTGGGAAGCTCGCTCATAATGGCCACCATACTGATCGTACAGGCTACAATCACCAGTCCCAGTACCAGTGCGGCACTTTGATCCTGCATCTGGGCGATTCGTTTAATCTGATCAGGCGCAGTGCGTAACATACGAAACCAGATAAACCAAAGATAGAGCCACGCCAGCACGTTCCAGCTTATCAAGAGTCGCTGCATTTGCCCCAACTGTTCGGGCAGTAAAAAATAGCAGACGATACCCGCAACGACAGAGATGAGCAGGCGCAACCGGGCGAAAAGATTTGAGCCAAAGGAAGAGTGCATGGTCATGGGTTTTTACTGGTAATTGAATCAGTTAACTCTAGTGTATTCCGGATTATCCTGCCGTAAAAAAAGCACGAGATTTACCCTGCGTTGTGAATGGGATAATGATGACATTCAGCTCTGAGTCAAATGCCCCAGCCACCACACCTTAAGTCAGGCAAACAGATGCGGTTACGTGCGATGTCACCCCATTTCGTCTTTCTGTTCTGTACCGGCACCGAGAATGTGCAACGCACATTCATTACTCATCATTCTGGTGCTTAGCGGCCTGAAAATCGGGTAATTGCCTGATTTCTGGCAACATGATTTCTGGCACGTCAATTGCAAAACTGTGAACAGTACGCAGCGCAACACATAATCTGATAGCAATAGCTGGCTAGGGTTCCGGTTCACGCAGGTGAATGTCTGGTCCGAGAGCTGGCGACCTCTGCGAGGTTACACGGCGGGACAAAAGCCCGGGAGACAGCAGCACCGTGAGGTGTCGCGCTGCTCCTTTTTTGTGCCAACCAGAGGTTAACCATGAAAACAACGTCGTTCATCCGCACGCTTTTGCTGTCACTGATCTTGCTGATCAGCTTTCCTTCCTTCGCCGCGGTCAAAAAAGAATTCAACATCTGCTGGACGATCTATGCGGGCTGGATGCCCTGGGGCACCATCAGTAATGAAAAAATTATTGATAAATGGGCCAGCAAATACGGCATCAAAATCCATATCGTTCAACTCAACGACTACATCGAATCCATTAACCAGTATACAGCGGGACAGTTTGACGGCTGCACCATGACTAATATGGATGCGCTGACTATCCCGGCGGCAGGCGGCGTGGATTCGACTGCGCTGATCACCGGCAGCTATTCCGATGGCAACGACGGTATAGTCCTGAAAGGGGTGAATAAAAAACTCAGCGACCTGAAGGGCATGTCGGTCTATTTACCTGAGCTGTCGGTATCGCACTATCTTCTGGTTCGCGGACTGGAAAAAGCCGGACTGCAGGAAAAGGACGTGAAGGTCGTCAATACCTCGGATGCGGATATCGTCTCGGCCTTTGGCACCAGCAACGTGCGGGCGGTGGTCGCCTGGAACCCGCAACTGTCCGTCATTAAAAAGACGCCACAAACCACTGAAGTGTTCAGCTCCTCCCAGGTCCCCGGTGAACTCATCGACATGATGGTGGTGAACACCCAGACGCTGAAAGATAACCCGGCTCTTGGCAAAGTGCTGACCGGAGCCTGGTTTGAAATGATGGCAAAAATGCACGCAGGCGATACGAAAGTGCTGAGTGAGATGGCTGCTGATTCCGGTACCGACCTTGCGGGCTATCAGGCCCAGCTGAAAACGACCCACCTGTTCTGGACACCTGCCGAAACGCTGGCCTTTATTTCTTCCCCGGAATTACCAAAAACCATGCAGCGCGTGGCGACATTCTCCTTTGATAAAGGGCTGCTGGGTCAGGGCGCACAGAGCGCTGACTTTATTGGCATGACGTTCCCGGGCAACGTCACCATTGGCGACAGGGCTAACAGCAAGCTGCGCTTCGACGACAGCTATCTGAAGCTGGCCGCCGCGGGCAAGTTGTAACCACTGACCACGGGAGTTCGTGCCATGCGCCTCATCAACCGCTATCCCCGCCAGGGCATGCGCCTGACGCTAATGCTGTTGCCCTTCGTGCTGATTATCGCCGCCTGGTTTATCGGGTCGGCGGTGCGGCTCGAAGCCAATCCGCAGGACAAACTGCTGCCCGGCCTGTCGCAGATGATTGATGCCATTGACCGGATGGCTTTCACGCCGGATAAGCGCAGTGGTGAATACCTGCTGTGGACCGATACGTTTACCAGCCTGAGCCGCCTGCTGCTGGGGCTGACGCTCTCCTCGTTGATCGGCCTGTGTCTGGGTATCGCCGCAGGGGTGTTCCCGCTGTCCCGCGCCGCCCTGTCACCCCTGCTGACGGTTGTCTCGATGATTCCGCCGCTGGCGATTCTGCCCGTGCTGTTTATTGTTTTCGGCCTGGATGAGTTGTCAAAAGTGATGCTTATCGTCATTGGCATTACGCCGATGCTCGCGCGCGATCTTGAACACCGGGCGCGGGAAATCCCGGCAGAACTCTTTATCAAAGCGCAAACCCTGGGGGCGAATAGCTGGACGGTTGTACTGCGGGTTGTCCTGCCGCAGCTGTTATCGCGGCTTATTACCTCGCTACGTCTGCTGCTGGGATCGGCCTGGCTGTTTTTAATCTCTTCTGAAGCGATTTCGGCGACCGCCGGGCTCGGCTATCGCATTTTCCTCGTACGGCGTTACATGGCGATGGATGTGATTATTCCTTATGTCATCTGGATCACGCTGCTGGCATGGCTGATGGATCTGGGCCTGCGCAGGTTGCACAACGCCTGTTTCCCCTGGGCGGAAGGAGGCCGGAAATGAGTTTTATCAGCATCAGGAATATCTGGCAGGAGTACGGCGATCATGTAGTGCTGGAGCGTATCAATTTACAGGTTAAAGAGGGTGAATTCTGCTCCCTGGTCGGTGCATCGGGCTGCGGAAAGTCGACATTTTTACGCCTGCTGCTGGGTCAGGAGAAACCTACCCGGGGAGAGATCACGCTGGATGGCCAGGCTCTGGCAACAGAACCAGACCGTAGCCGCGGCGTCGTGTTTCAGCGCTACTCCGTGTTTCCCCATCTCAACGTCCTGGATAACGTCGCGACGGGACTTGAGTTACCTGCTTCCCCGCTGTTTGGCCGCCTGTTTGGTGCCCGGAAACGCGAGGCCCGCCAGCAGGCGCGCGCGATGCTGGAGAAGGTGGGGCTGGGAAATGCGCTGGATAAATATCCGGCGCAGCTCTCCGGCGGCATGCAGCAAAGGCTGGCGATTGCCCAGGCATTCATCATGCAACCGCGCGTGCTGTTGCTTGATGAACCTTTTGGCGCACTGGATCCCGGCATTCGCAAAGATATGCATGCGCTGTTGCTTCAACTATGGAGTGAAACCCGTATGACGGTGTTTATGGTCACTCACGATCTTGCCGAAGGCTTCAACCTGGGCACCCGGCTACTGGTATTCGACAAAGTCCGTCACGATCCCCAGGCCCCTGATGCCTGGGGCGCACGTATCACTTACGACATTCCGCTTAATGAGGCGCGAATGGCACAGCTGATGGCAGACAGTAAAGACAACGTTTATGCATTAAGGAGACAGCAATGACCGCACGTTTTCACTCGGCTCCCAGCCTGCGCGAAGAGCGGCTTCCCGGCGGGGCGCATACCTCACTCATTCTGCGTAAAGGACAGATCCTGCGCCTGACCGATCTCGACGGCGGCGCTAACGTCAGCATGATGATGCTCAATCCCCACGAAAAAAGTGAACGCCTGAATCTGCCGGATACGCTAAAGGGTCAGCATACTGCCCGGCTCACCATCGGGCACTGTTTCTACTCCGATATGGGCCGCGTACTCGCCGGAATCGTGGCGGACAGCTGTGGCTGGCACGACCCGTTTGGTGGCGTACTGAACGCGGCAGAAACGCACGAAAAATATGGCACGGGGCGCTATCAGGAGCTGCGGAATGGCTTCCATCGTAACGGCGTCGATAATCTGTTGGTCGAAATGGGCAAATGGGATTTGGGTCTGGAAGATCTGCTCATGGTCGTTAACTTCTTCAGCAAAGTCACTGTAGATGAAGATGGCTACTTCCACTTCATCACAGCGAACAGTCGCGCAGGGGATTTTGTTGAGTTGTTTGCCCCTATGGACGTTCTGATCGTTTTGACCGCGCTGCCACATCCGATGGATCCTGCCCCGGACTATGCCCCGCGCCCCATTCAGCTGAGCTGGTATCAGGCGGATGACGAACAGGCCGCTACCGAAGCGTTGTTTATCCGCGATGAAAACCAGCGCGCGATTCGCAATACCCAACTTTTTGCCCTGTAAGGAGGCCGTGATGACCATGATTTCCAGCGACCGCCGCCCTGAAGATGCCGTGTACCGTCACGTTATCCCGGCGGGAGAACCCTGGCTGTTTGAGGTTAAAAAAGGGCAAACACTGCGTCTGCTCGATTTGGAAGGGAATCAGGCGATCGATACGCTGTTTTACAACGCGAATAACCCGCGTGAACGTTACGATCCTCAACGTACGCTACGCCGTCAGGGTAAGGCTTACCTGACCACCGGCAGCGTACTCTATTCCAATCTGGGCAATCCGTTGCTGACTATTGTCGCCGATACCTGCGGCCGTCACGATACGTTGGGCGGGGCTTGTGCGCAGGAAAGTAACACTGTGCGCTATGCCCATGACAAGCGCTATATGCACAGCTGCCGGGATAATTTTCTCTGTGCCTGCCTGCACGATGGCCGTCTGCATAAACGCGATATCGGTGCCAACATCAACTTTTTTATGAATGTCCCTGTTACCCCGCAAGGGGGACTGACCTTTGAGGACGGCATCTCTGCGGCCGGTAAATACGTTGAACTGCGTGCTGAGTGTAATGCGGTAGTTTTAATCTCTAACTGTCCGCAGTTAAACAACCCCTGCAACGGCTGGAACCCTACACCCGCCGAGGTACTGGTGTGGAACTGAGTCCGGCGCGGCTGAGCGTTACGCGCGCCTGAACAACATCAGCCCCGGGGACGGCCCCAGGGGACATATCGACTTTGTGCGGGACGGCCCGCTTCCCTGAGAGTTCCGCTTATGTTTGATACCTTACTGATTGCCAACCGTGGCGCGATTGCCTGCCGCATTTTGCGCACCCTACGTGCCATGCAGGTGAAGGGTGTGGCTGTGTACGCCGAAGCCGATCTCGGTAGCCTGCATATTCGCGACGCGGATGAAGCGTTAAGCCTTGGCGAAGGCCCGGCGGCGCAAACCTATCTGGTCGCCGAAAAAATTATCGCCGCAGCGCAGCAAAGTGGCGCACAGGCCATTCATCCGGGCTACGGTTTTCTTTCTGAAAATGCCGCGTTCGCGGAAGCCTGTGAGGCCGCAGGACTGATTTTTGTCGGCCCAACGCCGCAGCAGTTGCGAACCTTTGGCCTGAAGCACACGGCCCGGGCCCTGGCGAAAGCCGAAGGTGTGCCCTTACTGGAAGGCAGCGAATTACTGGCCGATGCCGCCGAAGCCTGCCGTGTCGCCGGGACAGTCGGTTATCCGGTGATGCTGAAAAGCACCGCGGGCGGCGGCGGAATTGGCATGCGCGTTTGCCGCGATGCGCACGAGCTGGCCGACGCGTTCGATACGGTACAGCGGCTGGGGCAAAACAACTTCAGCGACGCCGGCGTGTTTCTCGAAAACTATATCGAACGGGCGCGCCACCTTGAGGTGCAGATTTTCGGCGACGGGCAGGGTGAGGTTATCGCGCTGGGCGTGCGTGACTGCTCGGTGCAGCGGCGTAATCAAAAGGTCATCGAAGAAACCCCCGCGCCCAATCTGCCCGAAGGAATGGCGCAGGCGCTGTGCGAGGCGGCGGTTGCGCTGGGTAAAGCGGTAAACTATCGCAGTGCGGGCACGGTGGAGTTTGTTTATGACAGCGTCGCCCGCCAGTTTTACTTCCTGGAGGTCAATACCCGCCTTCAGGTAGAGCATGGCGTAACGGAACAGGTCTGGGGTGTTGACCTGGTGAAATGGATGATTGAACTGGCGGCGGGCACCTTGCCGCCGCTGCGCGAGCTGGCCGCGGGGCTTCAGCCACAGGGCCATGCTGTTCAGGCACGGGTTTATGCGGAAGATCCGGGACGGCAGTTTCAGCCTTCCCCCGGACTGCTCACGGAGGTAGCCTTTCCCGAAACCGAGAATGCCAGCCTGCGCATTGATCACTGGGTCGAAGCCGGCTGTGAAGTGCCGCCGTTTTTTGATCCGCTACTGGCAAAAATGATCGCCTGGCGGCCCAGCCGCGATGAGGCCATTGCCACGCTTTCGCAGGCGCTGGGGGAGACGCGTTTGTACGGTGTTGAAACCAATCGCCTCTATCTGCAGCAAATCCTGGCGTTTGCGCCCTTTGTCCAGGGAGAACCCTGGACCCGTTGTCTGGAGCAGCTGTGTTATCAGGCGGCGACAGTTGAGGTGCTGAGTGCCGGTACGCAAACCAGCGTTCAGGATTACCCGGGCCGTCTGGGGTACTGGGCAGTCGGCGTACCGCCATCCGGGCCGATGGATGATCGCGCCCTGCGTTCAGGCAACCGGCTGCTGGGGAATGAGGAGGGCGAAGCCGCGCTGGAAATCACCCTCACCGGACCCACCCTGAAATTTAACACCGCCATTGAGGCGGTGATTTGCGGTGCATCGCTGAGCGCTACCCTGGATGGCCAGCCCGTGCCGATGGAATGTGTCTTTACGATATCCGCCGGAGCAACGCTAAAGCTGGGTGCCGTAAACGGTGCGGGCGTGCGAAGCTATCTCTGCCTGAGCGGCGGTATTCAGGTGCCAACATATTTAGGCAGCAAAAGCACCTTTACGCTCGGCCAGTTTGGTGGTCATGCCGGACGCGCCCTGCGCAGCGGTGATATTCTGCACCTGGCACCGCAGGCGGCGCAGGCGGGCACGAAACTTCCTCTGGCTTTGCGTACGAATCTTCCGCAGGTCCGCACCTTGCGGGTGATTTATGGCCCCCATGGCGCGCCGGAGTTTTTTACGCCGGACTATATCGCCACCTTTTTTGCCACGGACTGGGAAGTACATTTCAACTCCAGTCGCACGGGCGTTCGTCTGATTGGACCCAAGCCTGACTGGAGCCGTGACAGCGGCGGCGAAGCCGGACTGCACCCGTCGAATATTCACGATAACCCCTACGCTATTGGCGCGGTTGATTTTACCGGCGATATGCCGGTAATTTTGGGCCCGGATGGACCCAGTCTGGGGGGCTTCGTTTGTCCGGTCACGGTTATAGAAGCCGACCTCTGGCAACTGGGGCAACTGAAAGCCGGTGATAACGTGCGCTTTACCGCAGTGGATTTGCCCACCGCGCGTCAGCTGGCCCGGGAGCAACGCCAGGCGCTGGCAACGCTCTGCGCGCAGGAGACGGCCTGGCAACCTGCGCCGCTGACCTCGCCGATTGTTATGACCTGCGGCGAGGCCGATAAGCGCCTGGTGGCGCGGCTTTCGGGCGATACGCATCTGCTCCTCGAAGCCGGGGAGCCGGAACTGGACCTGGTTCTGCGTTTTCGCATTCATGCCCTGATGCAGGCGCTGGAAGCGCATGCAAAAGACGGGGTGATTGATATCACGCCGGGGATCCGTTCGCTGCAAATCCATTTTCAGCCTGAAATTCTCACCCATGACGCGCTGCTGGCATGGGTGCGCGGCGAGTGGCTCACAGTTTGTATGCATGATGATCTGCAGGTGCCGACGCGCGTGGTGCATCTGCCGCTTTCCTGGGACGATCCCGCCTGCCGTCAGGCGATTGAAAAATACATGACTACGGTACGTCCTGATGCGCCGTGGTGCCCCAGCAACCTGGAGTTTATTCGTCGGATTAACGATCTGCCTGACGAGCAGGCGGTCTGGAAAACGGTATTTGAAGCCAACTACCTGGTTATGGGGCTGGGCGATGTCTATCTTGGCGCGCCGGTAGCGACACCGCTGGATCCGCGCCATCGTCTTGTCACCACAAAATATAATCCGGCGCGTACCTGGACGGCAGAAAATTCGGTCGGTATCGGTGGGGCTTACCTGTGCGTTTACGGTATGGAAGGGCCCGGTGGCTATCAGTTTGTGGGCCGCACGCTTCAGATGTGGAACCGCTATCGCGACGTCACCGATTTTGCCGGAAAACCCTGGCTACTGCGCTTCTTCGATCAACTGCGTTTTTACCCCGTATCCGCCGGGGAACTGATGCAAATCCGCCGCGATTTTCCACTGGGACGCTATCCGCTGCGCATTGAGCACAGCACGCTGCGGTTAAGCGATTATCAGCAGTTTCTTGCTCAGGAGGCGCAGAGCATCGCGGCGTTTCGTGACCATCAGCAAAAGGCGTTTAATGCGGAACGCGATCGCTGGATCGCCAGCGGTCAGGCTCATTTCGACAGCCAGGAAAGCGTGGTGGAAGAGGGCGGCGATAGGTTATTACAGCAGGGTGAACAGGGCGTCGAAAGCCCGGTTTCCGGCAATCTCTGGCAGGTCCAAACTACGGCGGGAAGTCGCGTGCATGCGGGGGATGTGCTGGTCGTGCTGGAATCCATGAAAATGGAGATTCCGCTACTGGCACCGTGCGACGGCATCATTCAGCAGATAAATGTGCAGCCAGGCAGTGCTGTGCGCGCGGGACAGCGGGTTGCGGTGATAAGGGAAGAGAACGTCTGAAGCGGGAGCGGTTTCGGGCCCCGGATAGCGGTTACCGCCGGGGCTGATCACGCTCGTTGGTGATCTCCGTCTGGCAGGGGCGCGAAGCAGGTATGTCTCGTGCACCTGCGCGCCGAAAGCCATGCGCTCTGGCATGTTATCGGCGCGCTGTTTGCTAAACAAAAACGGCTGTAAAGGTGATGCGTATTCCCGGCCTTTTACGCGTCGCGGACGCTGCCACCATAAGCTTCCGGCACCAGATCCTGCTCGGCATCCCCGCTCTCAAGTAGCATTAACAGACTTTCAGCAACTTTTTCAGGTGAATGCGCGAAGGCGGCAATCTCTTTTTCCTGCGCGCTGGCCTGCTCACGGCCTGATTTAACGGACTGGTAAAATTCTGTCGCGGTCACAAAGGGATAGAAAGTCGATACCGTGATCCCCTCAGAAGCCAGCTCCAGACGGGCAACACGTGAAAGCATATTCAGTCCGGCTTTCGCGCTGGTATAGGCCGCAGAGCCTGGATAGGTTGCCAGCGTTGCACCTGAGCTGACATTAACAATGCTGCCGCGTCCTTGCTGACGCATCGCGGGTAGGACCGCCTGCATCATCCTGAGTGGCGCAACCAGATTTACGTCCAGCAGTGCCATGAAGTCCTCACTGCCGATCGTGTCAATGGCACCATGCAGCCCTTGCCCCGCATTGTTGATTAACGCGTCAACGCGCCCAAAATGGCTAAGCGTGGTCTGAACGGCGTTGGCAATCTCATCATGACGCGTCACATCACAGGCTATCGCTATGGCGTTTCCCAACGTTTGCGCCAGCGCGCTAATGCGTTCTTTACGCCGCGCGATAAGTACCACCTGCGCGCCAGATTGTGCAGCCGCCCGGGCGGTTGCTGCACCAATGCCCGACGATGCGCCGGTTATCATGATTACTGCCCCTTTAATATTCATCGCTTTTCTCGCTCCGGTTGCGGCACTCTCCGCACTGATTTTAGTGCGCACATCATTGCCGCGCGGCCTGAATTCTGCTTATTATTTGCCTGTTTCTGCTTAATTCTGCGTAAGGCTGAGCTTATGACAACGGCATTAGACGCCCTGCGCGAGAGCGTGCAGGACTGGCCTGTGGGTGCAAACGCGCATTCGGCCATCCCACGACTGGACATCTACCGGGTCACGCAACCTCTTACTCTTCCGCCTGAGGTTTATCCGCCCTTTATTAGCCTGATCCTGCAGGGTGAGAAGCAACTGCAGATTGGATCGCGTCTCTTTCGCTATAGCGCCGGGCAGGCCTTTATCTCGTCTGTCGATCTGCCAGCAAGCGGTAAGATTGTGGGTGCCAGCGATGCAGCGCCTTATCTGGCAGTGCGCCTGACATTCGATCTTGCCGTGATAAGAGCATTACTGCATGTGTCACCCGCAGTGAGTGAACCACCGGACGGACCGGGGTTTGCTGTTGAGGATGCAGATGCAACATTACTGGATGCCTGGTTGCGACTGGTGCGTCTGATTCATCATCCCGAAGATATTGCTGTGATGGCGCCCTTAACGGAGCGTGAAATTGTTTACCGCCTGTTGCGTGGCCCCCAGGGGGCGCTGTTGCGTCAGGCTGCTGACACAAGCAGTTATTTTTCATCCATCCGCAGTGCGGTGAGCTGGTTGAAAACGCACTATGCTTCGCCGGTGCGCATTGAACAACTGGCGCATATGACCAACATGAGTATCTCGGTATTTCATCGTCGTTTTAAAGCCAGCACCGGATTTTCTCCGTTGCAGTATCAAAAGCATCTGCGGCTTTATGCTGCGCGTAATCTGCTCTTTCGTCAGCCCGGTAACGTCGCTGCCGTTGCGTCGACGGTGGGTTATGACAGTTTGACGCAGTTTACCCGTGAATATAGTCGTCTGTTTGGCATCCCGCCCGCGCGGGACGCCAGAGATCATCGTGGGGTAGGCGCGTTTCAGCAGGTGAGGTCGCTTTGATGACCCGCACCCGAATAATGCATCAGGGCACAATAACCATTTGAGAGGGCGCGCCAACGGCAACGTAGTTTCCGGTAAAGGTGATGGCACCGCTCGCTTTGTCCACTCTGAAGCTGGTGATGTTATCGCTACGCTGATTCATCACGTAAATCATGCTGCCATCGGGGGATAACGTCAGCGTTCGTGGGTAATCACCGCGCGTCCACACATCATCCTTATGCGTCAGTGTGCCGTTAGCATTGACCTCAAAGTGCGCAATGCTGTCATGCAGACGGTTGGCCACGTAAAGATTTTTCCCGGCCTTATCAATAACTAACCCGGCTGCAAAACTGGTGCCTTTATAACCGGCAGGCAGCGTAGAAACCGTGGCCTTTTCCTGCAAGGCACCGGTATGCGGATTAATAAGGTAATGTGTGAGTGTCGAGGCTTCTTCATTGACTAACCAGAGCGCACGACCGTCGGCGCTAAAGACGAAATGGCGCGGGCCTGCTCCTGCTGACGAGGCATTTATCCATGCGGGTTTACCGGGCGTGAGCGTACCGTCTTTATTCAGGTGATACTGGTAAATGCGATCCAGTCCCAGATCCGTCGAGTACACAAACTGGCCCGTAGGATCGCTGGCGACCATATGTGCATGCGGACCGTTGTGATCGCTAATAGCAAAACTGCCCTCCGGTGCCGCCGCGGGTTTGCCTGCGCCTGCCGGGCCACTGTCCTGATGATGATCGATGGCCTGGCTCAGTTTACCCTCTGACGTCACCGCAAACACTGTGATACTGCCGCTGACATAATTGGCGACCATCAGGTAACGCTGGTCGGGTGTCAGAGACAGATAAACCGGCCCCTTACCTTGAGTGTCAACCTGATTTAATGCCGTGAGCGAGCCGTCCGGGTCAATCTGATAAGCGGTAACGCTGCCTTTTTCGGTCTCACTGGCCACATAGAGATGTTTACCATCGGCTGACGCGACCATCTGCGCCTGATTGGGCAGTTGACTCACCAACGTTTTTCCCGACAGTTCACCCTGCGCATTGATCGTGAATCGATAAACCCCTTCGCCATCAGGATTATAGGTTCCCACATACGCGTAAGATGCCTGAGCCATAAACGGCACGAAGGCCGTAACGCTTGCAACGGCGGCTGCTGTCAGAATCGTTTTATTCATAATTTTTCCCTATTTACCAGTGTCATTAATCGAATATAACGGTTGCCCGTTCATCAATGCAGTGACTGCGCCGTGAGTAAAAGGGCAGAACGCAGCGTTTCAGTGATGCGCGCTTTGCCTTCACGTCGAAACGATTACCAGAAAAGTGTGGCGGAGAGTATCCATCCACTTTGTCGTGTCGCTTTTCGGCCTGTCAGAAGCGCCTCTACATGGCACGCATGCCTGGCTGCGGTTTTCTGAAGGTGTCCGTTAAGCGTTTGTATTGGGAATGTAAAGCCAGAGTCTGGATAAATTATCAGCAAGCTCTGATGGGATACAGAGAGTGTTTTTCCGGTAGTAAGCGGAAATGTTTTGTCTGGGGATGGGGGATGTCACAGGAGGGGAATGGGCAGAAAGCTGTTTGGGGATAAAGGCTTGAATAAAAAGGCTTTTGCTGACGCAGACTCTTCCCGACTCATCATTATTAACGATTCAGGTTCAGGTCTGGTGTTTGATACAGATGCGAACACCGCAGGTCACTTCTGTGCAGCCTGAAAACTTTATTATCTTAAGTAAAACCGAATTCAATGTCAGAAACATGATATAGCGTGGTTATTTTATCATGGTGAATTAAAAAGAAACCTGCGTTTCTTCGAGCCGAATAATTAATTGCCATTCTCTGTAATGGTGCAATGTATTTTCGCGCATCTGTAAAAGCTTTTCGGCGGGGATATATTGATCCTCACCGGGTCCGCTTTCAGGCTTTTCTCCTGTGTGCGAAGAATAACCCGGTCGTCCGGAAATAAAAAGCGGGGCTCTGGACGGTTTCCAGTAAACAAGATGAAGCTAACCCTCTGTCGGTAAAAGAGAAAATGAAAAGGGGGGAGGAGGGCATCGCCCTGACACTCTGTCCTTGAGTTGTGGTAACGGCGGAAGTTGCCATACAACAGGCTGACTCAGAGAAAACCTCGAAAATTGCCCAAATACAGGGGGCGGGAAAAGCGATAAAATCTGTCTGGTCAATTACCGCATAAGTGACTCGCATCGGGTATCATATCATTCATATGCTAAACTCTTTCAATTAATAATCTAAGCCGAATTCGTCCTCTTTTTATATCCGCATTCATTCAGACAGACATATCAAAAATTGCTCGCGATAAGGCGAGCAGAGTGAAATTAATATAAAATTTGAGTTTAACGCTATAAAGGTGTTGTGGTGATGGTAATAATGTTATTAAAATTTCCCGCAGTAGGTTTATCGTCGGAACGGACACCTGTGAAACCCAAATCAAAAACACGACTGGCGGAATTAACTGAAAATGATATTTTACCATCAGAGCCGAAAACTGTTTTTTTTCCATCAATATCGGTAAGGAAATTCAAACCGCCGCCAGCAACGAGATACCCGCCAGATGTTACCTTATTGGTGCTAAGGCTAATATTAATACCAGCACTGTAAGAGCACTGTGAAATAACTTTCACACTTTTACTGACACCAGTCGACTGACCAGGAGAAAGAGCGGCGAGTTGAGAAGTGGTAAAGGTCCCCATATCCAGATTCGGGTTACTGACAGATGTCGTGCAAACAGGCGGTGGGGGCAATACATTGACTGTGTAGGTAAACCTGTCGGAGTTTTCTCCATATCGGTGATCAATATTTATGCTTATCGTTTTAGTCTCAGAGGATTCATTTTTGAATGTGGCGTATACAGTGTCTACTAACTTCTCTACCTTTCTATTTGAATCAGGGCGGTTTGAGGGGAAATAACGGTTCTTTTCATGGTTGAGAGGGATTTTTATATTATTTGCGTATGAATACGTACCATCACTATAAGTATATGTAACATTGGCAATGACAGAATCATTATCAACCTGAGCATCGTCACTTTTCCATCCTGTAATATCATAATCGTATGCAGGCTCAATGCTATGGCCATTATAAACAGACTGTAACTGCATTCTGCATACCTTACCTGACGTGCAGGTAAAACTGCCGCTGACGGAATCTGCAAAAACAGACCGGGAATGTAGAGAACAGACAAGCACAGGTATGATACAGAAAACTATGAATTTGCATCTCGCCCCCAAAAAAAATTTAAGGAAAAAGCTAAAAGTCAGCGTATTATTCATTTTGTGTATTTACTCATTGAAGGGCGATGCCGTTAAGAATAAACGACATTCGCCAGTCATTTTCAGTAAGTGAAATAAAAGCTACCCGGTACGGGCAGCTTTGCTAATTAGTTGTACGCAACGTTGAGCGTGACAATACTGCTAAAATCACCAGCCGTGGGTGCGGTGGCAGACGTCTGGATTAACTTTGCGGTAAAATCCATTCTCACTTTGCTATCCACTATCGCATAATCAACGGAGCTGCTGCCGTTGGGCAAAAGCTGGGTTGCTTGTGTGCTACCACCGTACAGACCGAGTGCTACACCTGCAGCTCCTGAACGGGTACTATTTGCAAAAAGTGTCTGATTGGTTCCGTCAGGGGTTCCATTTGCAGTCACAGTAACTGATTTAGCACCAGCGCCACAGCCTTCTAAATCCAGATGAAATGTTTTAGCCGCACCAGATTCTCCTGTGCCCGTAAAATCTCTAAGAGATGCCCGGCCTAAAGATACATTGATTCCAGAAGCACTCCAGCCGGGCGTACAGGTATTATCAACAACCGTTGCTGTAACATTAATTTTTGCAGTTTCGGTTGCCGCATAAACATCAGTAGCTACGCATGCAATTAAGATATTCATCAAGAAAGCAGTACTGAACTTTTTGGTTGAAGGCATTTTAGATCCTCAATAGTTTTCATTTAAAATTTGAAATAAGAATGTTTGCAATAGTTCATATTTCACTTACACACCAGAGACATTTGAATAATGCTTTTATCCTGTTTTATTTTTGAAAAGTCATAATGGGCAGTACATTGTTCGCCTGTATGATTTCCCCATTTAGCCCTAAGCAATCCTTTCTCCTTTAAACCGGTAAGATATACCTCTCCATTTTCATCAATAATTCCGGCTTTATCATCGTCAGAGACAGAAACACCGGCACCAAAAGGTAAAGGTTTATCCTGATAAATCAGGTTTAAAAGAGCTTGATGCCCTTTACGAACGTTAAAACCTGCAAGCACTATCGCACCTTCGGTAGGAGTAACGTATTTGACGGGCTCTTTAATTTCAGTAAACTGATCAAGCGAGCCGACATTAAGAGCGACACGATTTCGACGATAATCTGAAGCATTATTTTTGATTGTATAACCACGCCAGTCAGTTCTCACTCCCGGACTATCAGTTACAGGTATATACGATGCTTCAGGTGCTTTAATAAGAATATTAGTTTTACTCAGCTGCTGACCAAACGTCAGACCATATGACGAAAGTACCACGCTTCCTGTAGCTCCATATCTTAACTGGCTGTAATTCTTACTCTGACCGTAACCCAATGAAATACCGCCATAGGTACCCAAATAATCAATGGCAGCGTCGCCGGAGTTACCCTCCCGCTGGTTATAAACCTGACTAACACCCCAGTTTAAATTATTGTTTTCCAGAGCACTTCCGCTGAGCTGCATTTGATTAGAGGTACTGCCGTTACCGCTGTTAATATTGTATGCCAGGTAACTATTACTCAGCATACCTCTATTGAATAACCAGTTATCAAGTGGAAGTGAAAAAGAGAGGTATATACTCTTATCAGCATAAGGCTGATCGCTGTATTTACTATACCCTGCGGAGACTTGATAATTAACCTTCCAGAATGAACTGTTGAATCCGACTTGAAAAGAAGTGGTCGGTGTCATGCCACTCCAATATGTCTGCCGACTTGCAGTCAGATACAGCGAGCCTACTTCCCCGAGTCGTTGTGTTATATTAGCCTGTATAAGATTTTTTTTAGCTTGATAGAGGTTGTAATAATCACCCCAGTTTACTTTATCGTTATTAGGATTAATGCGGTTTGAAAGATCATCACTGGCCCATCCGTTCATTTTTTTCAAAGCCGCTTCAGATAGCGTGTAATAACCCCTGGTAGAAAATCGGTTTGCCATTAACTGGAATGTTGTCCCTACCGATGACAGAGATCTTGCATACATCAATCTCCATGAAGCACCACTATGCTTCGATTCATCAGCTAAAAGACTCTCTGCCCGGGTAACATCGGCTGATATGGCACCGAGAAAGCCAGCATTTAAACCTGCACCGATTGCAGCCGCCTGATAACGGTTTGCTAGCTGCGTGCCACCATAAATGGTTGTATCATCCGTTACACCCCACTGAAAAGTTCCATGCGCAAAGTTAAGCGGATCATATAAGTTGTTAGTATCTCTGACTTTCCCGGCTGCCAGCGTATAAACAACACGTCCTTCTCGTTGTAAAACCGGTACAGAAGAATAAGGCACAACAAAATGTGTCTTTGTACCATTAGTTTCTACAATCGTAACCCTGAGGTCACCACTGTTGCTGACGGAAGCCAGATCAGTAATAGAGAATGCCCCTGCAGGCACTGCCGTGCTGTAGATAAGATTACCGTTTTGACGAACATACACTTCGGCATTACTGGCAGCGACACCTCTGATTACCGGCGCGAAGCCCTGCATCGTGTCGGAATACATTGCTAAATCAGTCCCTATTTTAAAACCACTGAATGAAAAAGATTCAAATATGTTTCCATTCGACTGTGTATTACCTATGACGAGGTTACTCTTCCATGGAACGATAGGCCGCATTAAATAAGTATTCAGATGTTCCCAATTATGCTCTCGCTTACCGTTGCTCCTATATCGAGTTAGTATACTGTTATCGCGTAAACGCCACGCGCCTGTGTTTATGCCAGAATTTAAGTTCATATAATCATTAAAGGCATTTCCGTATACGGTACTGTTTTTATTTCCTGAATATTGCCAGCTCAAAAAAACCGCGTTTATGCCGTTGTCCCATTCAGTTTCATTCGTTGATTCATTGTTTTTTAAAATTAAATATGCTTGTGGGATATTAATGTCCAGCCTCATTTTGGAGAAGCTGAATCGTGTATACGCAGAGTCTATATATTCTCCCGGATTAAAACATTTCGTTCGGGACGTATTATTTATCTTAGTAAACGTGTTAAAGTTCAAGCCGATACTTTGAAAAAAATCCGGCCTGAGACAAGCCATTAAACCGGTATCATCTCTTACGCTTTTTGTTTTTATATTCATATAATGTATGGAAGTAAAATAAATGTTCTTCTTTTCAATGAATGAACCATTTAAATACACGTCAACATTATAATTTCCAGGTAATTGTCTGCCCGGGGTAGAGAACACAGATAAATCAGCTACATTATTGACATTGTCTGAAATCATAGCTGGATCAAAATTAAGTCGGGCAAAACTAATTTTAGGGTTTAAAATTACGGTCAATATAAAAATACTTTTCACAAAAAAAGATGTTCTTTCCATTTTTATTGCTTTTTTTGTTATAGCACTTTGGCATGAATTGGGAGAGTGTTCGCACCATAGTCATTAATGGTTGAGTAAATAATCAGAGATGAGCTTGTATCCCCTGATGTTAATAATTGCTCTGAAAAAGGTTTAACCATCATGCTTTCGATATTTTGTGAGCCGTATTTAATATTGACCATGGTCAGGTAATAAGGTGTTGGGTTTTTTACAACTATGCTGTTATTACTTTTCATGAAACTTAACTTTGCCGGAGCTTTCTCAGGAGAGGGGCTTAACCCTGACGGACGCACAAATAATTTAATGCGGCTTGCTATGGCGATACGGACATTATTCTCATCATCAGTTTTTTTTCCGATTGAAGGAATACCTTTCGCAATGAAGTAGTAAAGAGACTCTCTGTCTTCCGGCAGATTATGATTCATAAGAATGAGCCTGAGAATGTTCTCATCCTCAGGACCACTCAGATAAAGGGGAGGGACTACAATCAAATCCTTGACTTTCATACCTGCCTGATTTTCAACCCAGGACTGTACCAAAAAAGAATCTTTGGATGATGTGTTAGATATAGTGAAAGTCAGTTGTTTATCATCCATTGGATAAACAAGTCTTGTTCCTTCTATAGTAATACCACCATCAGCAATGGCGTGATTAAGGAAAACTAAAAAAAACGCAAATACAGCTATAACACTTCGTATTTTTGACATGATCTACAATTTAACCTCAAAAAACCCTGATGCGGCAACTACATGACTTCATAAATTGATATCGGCCTCTTAGTTTATTAGACCTGGGTTAGTCATGATGTGAAGGATAACTCTACCATTTTCTTTTTTATTTTGTTAAATATGAGATCTGAATAAATATGAAGTTTTCTTTTTATCCTGAAATGATTTTTTTAATTAATCTTTTGTTTTTTACTAAAAACAATTCCGTTGTTTGATTTAAATCAATTGTTAACTTAAAAAAGGTCTCCGGAATTAATGTGGATATTTGCTGTTCTTTACAAAAGAAGTCTGTGCGCCCACCTGTAACCTGTTAAAGAAGATGAATTCTTTTATCAAAAGATTAGATAGCATTGATGTTTGTGAATGTGCTGTCCATGAATAGCCGACTTTTTTGATATTGCTGATTAAACAGGAAAGAGGTGGTGGTTATGAGCCTGTGCGCTATCAGAAATTCCAGTTAGGTAGACTGATTCATTTTTTGCATTTACATAATTATTGCTTACACCGATCTGAAAATTATCACCGCAGCGCAGCAAAGTCGCGCGCAGGCAATTCACCCGGGTTACGGTTTTCTCTTTGAAAATGCCGCGCTTGCGGAAGCCTGTGAGTCCGCAGGGCGGATTTTTATCGGCCCAACGCCGCAGCAGTTGCGAACCTTTGGCCTGAGGCTCACAGCCCGTGCTCTGGCGAAAGCCGAAGATATGCATTGCTGGAAGGCAGCGAATTACTCGTCGATGTCGCCGAGGTCTGCCGCGTCACCAGTACAGCCAGTTATCTGGTGAGGCTGAAAAGTTCACCTGCGTTCAGGTTCGGGCTGCCTCCGTAGAAACAGGGGTTATTGAGTTCTTCAGTTGTGTACAACGCCTGCGCCCTCACGTTCAGCCGGAATTATCATCCTGACGCTTTTATGAAGATACCGCTGATAGTGACGCGGGCAACCTGACGGTCGGGAACGCACTCCGGCCACCAGCTGACCTGTCATCAGTTTCCTTCAGGCTTATCCTCTTTCAGGTAAACCGGATCGGCGCTCTTTGGCAGAGTCAGGGAAATCTGGCGCTAACGGTCGAGGCGCTCATGAAAATAAACCCGCAGTACCTCTGACTGCTGCAGTTCTGCTTCCATCGGGATAAGGGTTTATTCATTTGCTCTTTACAGACAACACAACGCCTGAGGCTGCGAGATCAATATTGATTTTATACCGCTCCAGCCTGTCTTTCGCTGCAATATCATGTGACGTAGTAACTCTTCCTGAATACAGTATGGTGTCTGTACAGACAAAGGCGGCAGGAGAGGGTGATATAATGGCCAGAACGGCCGGTGGGATTACGTGTGCGGTTTTTCGTCAGACACATTCAGGGAAAGCTTCAATAGTGCGCGGCGGGTGACAGATGCTCTCAGTATTTTCCGGGAGTTTACACCCAGCTTTTTCTGCACGGAATTGATGGCTTCTTTAACCTTATCTTGAGAAAACCTAAGTTATTTAGCGAGACTCTCTCTCGTAATGTGACAGAAGACCAGCATGCAAAGATGAGTGGCCTGCTGCACAGTCTGCTCAGGAAAAATGTTGTAAGCGATTCATAATATACGTATTCGTTAGCAGTCATCGTGATTTCATGATCACTTTAACTGCGATACGTTTTCCTGAGTTCATAAATCATGTTACTGATTAATTCGTCCTGATATAAAAAATACGGCGAGTTTAAAAAGTCACTCAACAGATTGTCAGGTATAGAGTTTTTATTATGGAACCTGGTAATTTTGTTAAGACAGCTCAGAACGTTGAATTTATAAAAAATCTTAGTGAATATAAACGAGAAAAAATAGCGTTCCCTGGTGTTGTTTATATTATGTAAAAATCACATGGCTGAATGCCCTAATCCAGACCCATCATGCGCCAGAAATATACTACTAAAACAATGCCATTTTAAATTTCTTGCAGTCTGTTTTTTATTTATATACCCTTGCAGAAAATAAAAGGGAATTAAGCATCTTCCGGTCTGTTGTTTCATTTACGTAGGATACACCACACCGGAATGGAGTAAATGGGGTTATTCACCCCATTGACAGATGCAATGACTTGTGTATAAGGATTCTTATTCCACAGAGAGTAATCTGCTTTATACATCTGCAAGCCGCAAGGAACGTACTTTGAAGATCACACTTATTACCAATCCTTCCCACCAGGAAAAAAACGTTATCACTGATGGACTCTGGAGCCACAACGCCACATTCCATCCCGTTGAAATCGAACCCTTTCTGCTTTACTGCACAGACGATGATGGCAACGTAGCTGGGGGTCTGATCGCTCAGACCTGGTGGGGGACTCTTGAAATTCAGTATTTATGGATCGCTGAACGTATCAGAGGTAAGGGATATGGAAAAGAATTGATGTCAGCTGCTGAAGCAGAAGCCAGAAACCGAAACTGCCACATGGCCACAGTGGACACGTTCGATTTTCAGGCCAGGTCGTTCTATGAAAAGCTCGGTTACAAAGAGTATGGATCACTCTCAGGCTATGCACATAAGTTCAGACGTCACTACCTGGCAAAAGAATTTACGTAGCATACCTGCGAAAGCAGAGGTATGTATGCAGTATAAGAGAGTCTGCGCGAACACACTGTCCATCATGATCAAAATGATCGAAAAACTGGATGAACCGTGGGGAATTAAAGACTGCCAGTCCAGACATCTTTTTATGAACAAAGCCGCCCGCATGTACACCTGCACACCGGCGGCTTTCGATCTTGAGGGTAAACTTGACTGCGAATTTCCCACAACGTGGGCGGAGCAGGCGGAAGGGTTTATTGAACATGACAGAAAGGCGGAATCAGAAGGAAAAGGCGTCAGCGTGATAGAGACCGACTTCTGGTTTGGCCGAAAAGAACTCTACCCTTATATCAGTGAGAAAATACCCTTCAGGGATGCGAACGGTGTCTGTATGGGGACACTGTGGAATGCCAGAAAAATAAGGGTCCTTTCCCCGTACGTATGTATCAGTGATAAAAAACCGGGCGTCCTGCATACAGCGTCCGACCAGTCTGTATTCACTCGTTCGGAAATGGATATGATTTTTTATCTGATGAAAAACCTGAGTCAGAAAGAGGTCGCAAACCAACTCGGATTATCCACAAAGACCATTAATAACAAAATGCAAAATATATACAGAAAGACAGGAGTTAATTCAGTTTCTGCGCTCTATGAATTCTGCTTACATAAAAACCTGCAGAATTACCTGCCTGAATTTGCCATTAATAAAGGCATAAAATTTATCTGACCGGAGCACTTATGAGCTTGCATGAAAATTATTCTGTTGAAAGGGTTCCGGCCGCAGCCCGCCTGCCGTTCTGGGGCGTGGCACTGGTTCACATGGGGATGCTGACTGCGCTGGACCAGTTCATGTTGGGGGCCACCCTTGGCCACTCAATGAGCTATGCACACGCCTTCATCGCCATCACCGCCGGCAGCCTGATTTTCTTTGTCGCAACGTTTGGGCTGGGTTACGCCGGTATGCGGGAAGGCATCTCCGGCAGCCTGCTGGCTCGCTGGTGCGGTTTTGGCCGGGGAGGTTCCGTGCTGGTCAGTCTGCTTATCGCCGTCAGTCTCCTGGGATGGTTTGGCATACAGAATTCCGTCTTTGCCAGTTCGCTGGATCATGCCCTTGGCCAGAAACTCGGATTCCACTGGGCAGCTGCGCTTTCAGGTCTTACCCTGACGCTTATCGTGGCTTTCGGTTTCAGAGCGCTACGCTTTGCCGCCCGCATAGCGGTCCCGGCGTTCGCCATCAGCGTTCTATACATTTCTACCGTTCTGCTGACAGGTCAGGACATGGGGGCGCTTTCGGCGCTGTCTGAAGCAGGAAAAGGTCTTTCCATCAGTGATGCCATTACGCTTGTGGTGGGAGGCAGTATCGTGGCCAGCCTGATAACGCCAGACCTGACACGCTATTACAGCAACGGCCGGCAGGTCATGCTCATGACGGTTCTGACCATCTTTGCGGGAGAATACGTTATCAACGGGCTGGCAGTGATCATTTCCGTGATACTGAATACTGCAGACGTGGTGACCATTATGAGTCAGGTCACAGGCGGCATTGGGCTGGTCGTCGTGGTGTTTTCGACGATGAGGATCAACGACATCAACCTGTATTCGTCCTCGCTTGGCGTGGCCAACGCGATTGAAGCTTTTACGGGGAAAAAAATCCCGTACGTGGTTATCACGCTTTTCATCGGCCTTGCCGGCACTACGATGTCGGTCATGGGCATTCTTGACCGTTTCGTCGACTTTCTTAACCTGCTGGGTGTCCTGTTCCCGCCAGTCATCGGAGTCATGATGGTTGACTATTTCATTCTGAAAAGTGACAGGAAGGTACTGGACGAAAGCCGGCGCAGGAACGCCTTACCCGACGAAGCGCAGACGAAAAACTTCGGCTGGAATGCGATCATCGCCAGCCTGTTGGGCGCGGTAGCGGGTTATTACGTCACCTACGGCGTACCGGCGCTGAACTCAATCATTGCTGGCTGCCTGATGTACCTCGTACTGAATTTTATCAAAGGACAAATGACGTCACGGGACAGTGAAAGCATATCCGGAATCTGACAGCCGTAAACATGCCCTGACACAGACTAATCTGCGCTGTTTAAGGCGGGTACATTCAGCCACGCTTCAGCGGCCTTCCTGGCCGCTTTCTTTACCCCGCGATCATTACGTGTCAGTACTGACGAGGAAGAACTGACGCTGCAGAAAAGCATTTTTGAAGATGCCCGGGGCAGGGATGGTTATGTTGACGGCGTTTATAAAGAAAAGGCCTCAGATGCCAGAGCCGACCGCGCTGAACTCCAGCGCATGATTGCCGACCTGCATGCCGGTGAGGTGGTTGTAGCCGAAACAGGCCATGTATTCATTTTCAGGGAGCAGGTCAGTTGGTCGGTAAGGCTCATCAGCATATAAATCCAGCTCTTCAAAATATAAAACGGCTCAACTATTGTCATCGAATGATGCCGGGAACCAGTACAGCAAGGCCTTGCACAAGCTGGCGATTGCGCAAGCCACGGCGGCGGTTCGCCATTGCCAGCGGCCCGGACTCGCTATAACGAACAGGCAGACGCCGGCAGTGGTGAACCGTCAGGCCGAGTCGTTGTGATGCAAGCGAGGTGGTAAGCCGGCCATCAATAACGTCATGCACGATCTTGATGCGGTTAACTTCATTCATCGTAAAGCACGCCGAACCCTAAGCCGTCATCAGGTTTATCCTCAGCCCGGAAGCCTTGGTAAAAGGACGTCAATGCGGACATATCAATACAGCCAGAGGCAGACATCTGAACTTAGCCACTACAGTAAAGTGCGTATAATCATAGTTATGTTAAATTATATAACTTTTATGTAATTATCTGCCCATTACCAGTCCTGTAAGTCGCCCTGTCTTCACAATCCTCCTGCTTCTCGTTTTTCAGAAGCGTATATCTGGTCGCTGCGCCTGTAGCGAAAGCTGTATTGATACTAAAGCACCCACATATTTAGTGGAACTGGTGGACCCCTAACTCCCACTCACAAAAGGTTTAACGTTAGTTAAAGTGGCTTTTACCATCCATCCCCAGGGAAAATAAGAGGTATCATTGATATGGGTTGCGTATCTTCCAAAAACTCCATCACGTCTGATAGTTTTCGTTCTTACACATTAAATTCTCCAGACAATTTTGGGGCATCATCATCTTCTGCGGTCAGGCGTCAGGGACATTCCCCTAGATATGGCGAGCTAAAAGGACCACAACCTAGCAGGTTGGTACCTTATCAGCAGTCTCTGGTCGGTGTGGCACGTTGGCCGGATCAAAGGTTTAACAGAGATGATTCACCTCACCAAATGGCATATGGACAATCTTTTTACAATAAAACCAGAGAATTGGGTTCGGAAATTGCTGAGGGCTCAGTGACAAACTTCCATGAGCTTTGGGGTAAGGCCCGTGAATGGAGAGCAAACATGGCTTCCGAAAACGCACATGTTTTTCGGGAGGAACGTGATCCCAATACTTATAAAGTTTATGGAACGCCTTTAGCTGAACAGTACGCTTATGTAGCCCGGAAGTTAGCTGACCGAAATGATTTAGAAACCAGCCCTTCTCAATATTCTCTTCCGCCAACTAAATCCCTTCAAATTATAGGGAAAATAAATGGTGAAAAAATTCCCCTTACACAGGTTACAGTCAGTACAGATAAGAATGCAGATCGAATGCAAGAACCTTATTTAAGTATACGCCAGCGAGGGTTCGATGATATTGGAGAGCCGAATCAAATGTTTCATACAAGTGCTGAACATGTACCGCTAATCATGCAACATGTTGAAGATCTGTACAGAAAAGCTATCGATGCAAGAGAACCTGATTCCAAAGCATTAAACACGCTGGCAGAAATGCATTGGTGGATGGCGCATGCCATGCCAGACAAGCGTGGAAGTGCAGCGAAAACTGAATTATGTGTTCGTTCTATTGCCCAGGCAAGAGGCATGGATTTAGGACCTATGAAACATGGTATTGTGCCGGACCTGGAAGCAATGACCATGCAGCTTAAAGATTTCATGAGAAAGTATGAAAGTTTTTTTGAAAAACCATAGTGATATTTATCGAAAATACTTCTCATGACTTATTTATTTAGTCCTGCTAATCTGTCATAAGTCATAATAAATCCGGCGTTTTATAAAATAATTTTTCCTTCCTTTACGCTGGTCCGGCTGGGCCAGCTTGACTCTTTTTGGATAATCTGTAGTTTCGCTAAAATAAGTTGACTATACATTGCTCATAAATTTATTTCTTGAGTAATTTACCTTTGTCGCGTGATGCAGATAAGCGCCCTCCTCTACACGTTAATAAAAAATCGCCAAACTGCGCATTGTTACGGCCTCATGGCGACTTAGCTTAATGTTAAATTTTTTAATTTATGAGGGCGATTTATTTTATAACACTTTTTTGACTAACTAAGTTGTATCTAAGAGGCTTTGATGTTGTTACGTATTATAATTCAAGCCACGTCGTGCTCAGTAATGTGTGTGATGAACTCACGCACCTCTTCAGCTTGTGTAATAAAACCTGTTATAAGGTTACCAAAACTGGTTTCATCAATCTGACTTATCGTTTGCTGAAAACATAAACGCACTATATGATTTTCATCTATCGCCAGCCAACAGCCTCGCATAGCAGACATTTCAAAATTCAACTGCAATAAAAGCGCATAAAAGTTCTGTCCGGCCTGATGTTCAGCGTTGATTAACTGGCAATGAAAAAGCAGGCAGTCACTTTGGTCTGGAACCTCCAGCACTGCGGCTTCATGTCCCTGCGTGTTATACAATGCGCATACACCTTCTTTAAGGTGCAACGTTGTATTGCAGCTCGTGGCAAATTGCTGTAATAATGCTTCAACTTTTTTTTGAGAAGGTGTCATTAATTTACTCCTGAATATTGTAATAACCTGTAGTGACTGATGAATTAATCATAATGTCAGCTTTTCATTTCAAACCCTTCTTTTTTAAGCTCAGACAAAGCAGAGGCTACGTCTGGATTTGCTTTAGCAATTTCGCCTTCCAGGGTAAAGCGCCTGGGTGTGTCTTGATCTTGCCCATATTTGAAATTAATGGTGCCAATATTACGTCCCATACTTAGACCTGCACTGTTGCTAGCCCCGAGTAGCAATGCGGGCATATTAAAACCCTCGCTTTTACTAACACTCTGACTGACACTGATTGAACGGATGCGTAAGTTATTACGATCCTGAAAGAGCAGCGCAAGTTCTTCACGTCCCACCTTACCGTCCAGAATGGCTTTTTCCGTTTGGTCACGCAGGCCATCTTTGAGCTCCATCGAAACGCTTGCGCTGGTGAATGGTGAACTTTGCAACTTTTGGATAAGCGCCTTAAGTAAAGGGTTGTTAGCCATCATATTACTAATACGGGTTGCGCTGGTCGGCGGTAATGCTGCATTGAAATGATGATGTAAAATATCGAAAATGCCGTTTTCATCTAAACGAGAGAGGTTGGTGTATTGCGTGGTATGTTTGGCTGAACCTAATTCCATCATATTACTTTCTGCTGCCCGTTGGCGCTGAACTAATTGTTTCAGACTTCGCACTGCTTCATAACGGTCATCGCCAACGACATTATTATAGCTGAAATGTCGATCAAGGCTTTTCAGTTGCTCAGCCGGATCGGGATTTTCTTGATTTTTAAGAGATGAAAGTAATGTAGTACTCATACTGTCTTTAAAATGCTTACCTAACGTTGAAATTAACTCGTCGATATCGTTTTGAGAGACGGGATCAGCATGTTTCATTTCAACGCTGATGCTTTGTGTCGTGCGATTATCCAAAGCCAGCGCTGCTGAAACATTAACTGACATAAATGCAGGGAAGGTTCCAGATTTTTTTTCTGGTTTTGTTGTTCCATCCTGACTGACGCTGGCACCGCGGATAAAATCATGAGCGACGCCCGCACTTAACGTAAGGTTGGCACCTATATTAGCAGAATTGAAAAATGTAGGCCGGTTGTCACTGGCCGAAACCGTATTCCCAAGCTGGCCGACTGTTGTACTGCGCTCGCTTCTGGCTGAAACAAGATTGGCTGAGGCGCTCAATCCTGTAGATGCACGGAAGGTGGCGGTATCGGGTTTGCTACCGTCGGCGGTGATATTGATACCGGCACGGAGATCTGACGCGGCCGAAACATCTATGTTAAAGACCAGTTTGCTCCCCTGTTTCATCTGATGCTCAATCCCTTTTTTCATCAGATCTACTGGGGTCAATGTGCCCTGAATCATCCCATTCAGAAATGAGGGAAGCTCATCTTCTGTGAGTTTAAAATTGAGGCTGTTTTGTAGCGTGCGCTGCATGTTGCTACTCAGGGTGGCACCGATACGAAAATCCGGGCTGATTTTATGTTTTTTGCTCAGCCAGTCACTGGCGTTTTCGGCGGTGGTTTGGGTGCCGGTCATATAAGTTAATAAATCATGTCCTGTAGAAACAGAGAGGCTTCCTGTCACTCCGCCGTCGCGGGCAAAGCTGACATCGAGTCCGCCATCAGTACGACCAAACGTGAGATTATAAGCCCGATCCAGAGTGATGCCCGCGCCGGGTACAATCGGTACCGGTATTTTTTTTATAGTGGGAACAAAGGCCGTACTGAGGCCACCACTGTATGCACGACTGAAACTCATACTTTCACCCGCGTTCAGGGACAGAAGCGTATCCTTCAATTTCTTTTCCAGGCTGGCGTTTCCTTGGGTTTCCAGTACGGTGCGAGTGGTCAGGTTTACGCCATGATGCTCTTTTCGAAACGCGTTGATAAAAGCTTTTACCGCGTCGTAATTCGCCTCCAGTGCGGCATTATGGGTAAAGCCCATGTCGGTAAACTGTTTTACCGGGTTTGCTTCGTACTGGTTTTCACGCAGGGCCTCAAACTGTTGATGTAGCTGGGCTATCTGGCTGGGGTCGGGATTATGCCCCGATATCAGTGCTGCCTTGTCTACAAACTGGTGCAACTCACCAAGGGTAACGACATCCAGAATAAGCCGGGATTTTGTCAGTGCGTTCTCATCATTAGGATCACGCTGGCGTCCCAACGGTATATCACCTTTCTGGTGGCTCATATTGAGACCTGACGTGACAAAATGGCTAAGCAATTTTTGCAATTTACTTTGAGGGGACGGAGAGGCAGCACGAACGGCTTGCTCCAGACCTTTACTTAAATCCCTGCCAGAGCGGTTAACGTTAAAGCTTTGTATGGCCGCTTTACTGATCGGAGGTTTGAATTTTTCATTGATTTGACCGTTGCTGGTCAGTACGCCTTGATGCTTTCCTAGCAATATTGCTGCTTGTGTTGCGCTGTTTTCAAGTTCTTCACGGAATTGCTTTATATTTTTAAGTAACGTCGCACCCTGCTCCCCAAAGTCCAGTGCGTCCAGTTTGCTTTGCAAATCCGTTTGCGCACCCTTGTTTCGTACATTTTGAGATTCCAGTTGCTTAATCAGCGCGCCTTGCATTTCATAGACGGCACTCAGGCCTCGCCGTCCTTGCCATCTGTGTTGAAGATTGTATGCAATATTTTTCAGAGGACGCGGTGTAGCCATGGTAGGATTAAATATATAAGCACGCACCCTTTCAGCGAATTTACTCTTTATTTGTCGGTTTTCCCTCCCTGTCTGGCCGGCAAGCTGCGCTGAAGCCTGTATTGTTAATCCGGTCCCCGGAATTAGCGCACCTTTCATACCCTGATTGAGTCTTGCAAATACACGCTGTGAATCGCGCTGACCGGTTTCTAATTGCGTGGGTTCAGATGCGTTTTGAGGATGCCATGTTTCACCTCTTAACTGGTAACGGCTGCCGTCGAGAAGTACTGCAACAGGATGAAAATGAGCGTCAGTTTCGATACGATCTATTCCGCTCTCACCTGGTGGCATTGTCAGTTTTTGCCAACCTCTCCCTGACTCACCCTGCTGCCAGTGTTCACGTGCCTGGCGAAATATCTCTCCTTCGCGGGTCACTGCATACAAATTCTGCTTTTTATCGAGATGAATATCTTTAAGAGTGCCGTTCAGCCCTTCCTGACTCAGGGTTCGCGCGGGACGTGCTAATTGCTGAGCGCCTGGTTTTATTTGAAAAGACCGGATATCGCCTTTTTCAGATAAGGCAAGGTAATTATTCACGCCAACAACAGCGATAGCCTGCGCTTTATCCGTTTTATCCAACCCATGAAGTGCCGTTCCCGGTTCCGGTTTATTGCGAACATGAGGCAATGCGAAGAAATTATCTCTGCCCTGGCTAATGGATGAGGTTGACTGATTAATATTCAGGCGCTTGACTTCACCCTCTTTCAGAATATATGCGCCACCGTCGAGTCCTTTTTTTAACTGCTGACAGCCCGCCTCTGCTTCTGTCCAGCCCCTGGTAAGCTGATCAAAATAGTGCACTTTGCCATCCTGCAGCGTCAGACTGCCTTCATGCCCCAGATTAACGATTTCATGAGGTGCAGGATTAATATTATTCAGCCCGAGCTGATTGTTTATGATCAGCGCATCACTCAAATTCCAGCCTGCATGAAACTGATTGTCGTCAGCCAGTGGGCAAGCATGCATCTGTCGGAAGTTATCTTTTACCAGCGCATTGACCTGTCCGTTGTCATCAGTAAAAAAACCTTCAATACGGTGATCGTGGCCAAAATGTTGCTTAAGAACATTTTGCGACATGGGATTCATGGGCAACTCGCCATCATTAATCTGTGATAGCTCGCCGCAGTATAATTTCCCTTCGCTGTCGGCAGCAAAAAGCCTGCCGTCCTTTAGCGCGATCGACTGGGTTTCAAGATGTGGCTCACCACGCTGAAGCATTTGCATGGTGTCAGCCAGATGAAGACTGAACGCTATACGCTCACTGGAAACCGCATTTGCCGAAGGCATCAGACAAATATGGTGGGGGCTTTCTGTATCAGTCAGAACAGCGACTTCCCCGTGCTCACTGACAGCAAATGACTTAATCTTGTCGACAAACCTTTCTGATACGTGATTATCGGAAAGATTGTGAAGTGCCCGGCTATCCCGTACGGCGTAGAGTTTGCCATCCCCCTGAACGGAAAGCTGGCTATACGGCGTTTTATCCGACGTTTGCCACACTCCGACTTCATTATTTAAATAATGGATTTTGTCATCATGAATGCGGACCCATTGGTTTTCCTGGTTCATCTCCCCTGCTACAGAATGTCGCCAGATACCGCTGAGGTAAGCATGGTGGATGTCGCCGGGAGGATTGAGATGCAATACTTTCTGACCTTCAGCTCCCCTGTCCAGGATTAATTTTCCATTATCATTTACCAGTTTAATCGGTTCATCACTGTTTTTGGACAACTGCATTTTTACCGTTGAGGGCAGGCTGTTATGAAAAACGCTGTAACCACCCTCATGACTTTTGAGGTCAAACAAGTGCCCTTGTTCATCCAGCAGCATATGATGGTTGCCCTCTGCGCTGGCTGTGTGTGCAACATAGTGTTGCCCCTCCTTGCCTAAGGTTTGTTCCAAAAGCGTATTCATTGCAGTGGGATTACTGTCAGCAAGCCGTAATTTACCTTTATCCAGCGTCAGGCTAAGCGGGCTGACCGGTGTATTTTCCAGAGGTGGTGGAGTCTGAAGCGGCTGTATTCTTCGGTTTGCCTCAGCTTCCGCGGTATTTTCTGCAATAGCGGGTAATGTAGGCCGGAAGCGGTGAAGGCTTGTCACATCCCGGCCTGTTTTTAGTATTCGTGAAGGATTTTCTCGAGCATCAAGATGCCGCTGCGGAAGCTGTTGTTCGGGCTGAGTTGCATCAACCTCTTCCGTTATTTCTGATGTTGTGGATGGAATGGCAGGTAAAGGCGCTCTCGCGTCCATGACTGATGATGTGGTAGCTCCCTGAGAAAATGGTCTCGTTTTGTTCAAGATGTTTTGACGCATCTGATTGAAATTGTTCAGTTGATGCTTAATATCGATGGCAGACGTTTCACGTGGGTCTGCCTTTGCGACAGGCTTATCGCGCATGTCTTCCACGCTGTGACGTCTTACACCGGGAGAACGGGTCAGGCGCGGGGAAGCGGCTGAAGGATGGGGGGCTTGAATCTCACCGTCCTGCTCTGGTTGTGCCAAAAAGTCACCCAGCGTGGGTCTCCGAATCCGACTGCTTTCCGGAAGATTTGAGCCAGGGTTTGTGGGTTGGGCAGGGGCCTTTGTTGTTTTTTTAAATCCGAGAAAATTTTTTAAACTGAAGCTTTTATTTTTTTGCCGGGCAGCACCATTTTCACCATCAGCGGATAAATGCTGACGAATAGCGGGCATACTGGCAATGTTTTTACCCTCGCTGGCTAGCGTTCCGCCTGACGCCTGAGGGGCGCTGCTGCTGCTTCCCTGTTGCAGTGGCGGGATTGTAGAATTATTAGGATTTTCGACATTCTGAACGGTTGTTTTCTTTTCTGTTGCGTGCAAATTCAGTCTCATAATCCGCCCTCGCCATCAGGTCTTCGCAAAAAAACATTAATTATCTTTATGTGGTGAGTTTGCGTGGACAGTTCCACTTTGTTGAATAAAGCCTCAAGCGAAGGATGAACAGTATTTCAGAACGTGTACGCAAAATTTTTTCCCTATAGTGAAATGATATTTATGGCGCGTGTTCTTATAACGATGAAATAAGGAATGCGTGAGAATGATGATTAGCGGTCCGAGGGGGGAATCATTGCTGGCAAGGGGCACCGGGCAAATCGTGAAGTAACATGATTTATCTACCCGGAAAGACTTTCGCGGAGCCAGGATTTATTGCAGGTCCGTAAAATGGGCAGGCAGAAACTCCCTGCCTGCCTTATGGTGCTTTATGCCGCACTCAGTCTGGTCAGTGCCATATTGTTTATGGCATCTCCCGTCAGGGTGGCATCAATACCCATTGATGATCCGCCTGCGCCACGTGCCTGAAGGTTGATGTTGCCATTATCGCCAGCCATAGCGCTTTTGATGATGCCTTTGGCTTTATTAAATTGCTCCATGCTGGCAGGCGTCATACCGTCATCGTCTGGTTGACTCAGTGCTTCAGCCCAGGATTTCGTATCGGTCTTTACTGCCGAATCTGCGTTTTTTTGGTACTGGGGTTTGCCAAAAGTTTCGGGATATTGATCCATAAACTGTCCCACTTCCCTGGCCAGCGCGCGATCCTCTTTGTTAATAAAAGAGCGAGTACTGCTATCGCTGTGTGTACCAATATTGTTCAGGGCCTCAATGCCCGCTTTCATACCGACACCGGTACCGATCGCATTACCCAACTGCTGAAAGTCAGCAGGACCACTCAGATCCTGTAACCCTTTTCCGCCCAGTCCATTACCGCCACCAAGCCCCATGCCTCCATCCAGTCCACCTTCGGATCCGTTTTCAGCAACCTGGCTCAGGCCTCCTCCCATAAAGGCAGTCAGGGCATCCGTAACACCTTTTTTATATGCATTTTGCTCATCCTGAGAAGGTTGACGCCCTGCGTTGCCTCCCGATGCGCCATCCTGATCGCCAAACAGGCTTTGCGTAATATCGGCGAATATTTTCATCAACTGTTCCATCGGACTCATACCGGATGTTTGGCCAGCGCCTGACAGAGAATCATCACCCGTCTGGGTCGGATCAAGTCCCAGCGACGAACCAACCCCCGTAGTACCTCCAGGTGAACCACCCGATGTTCCACTCAGCGTGTTCCCGGGTGCCGAGCCTGAACCACCGAAAGGTGAGTTCCCCAGGCCGCTTCCCATCCCAGTGCCTGAACCAAAAAGGCTGCTAAGGCCGCCGCCGCCCATCATGCTCATCATCATCATCATGCCAGTGAGGGCAGCTGCAAGCAGATCGATGCTTTCATTGTGACCTTTCCCCTCGCCCAGCCCTGGCTGGGAAAGTAATCCCAATCCGTCGGTACGTAAATCCGTTCCCATCAAACCATTATTGCCACCCAAAGTAACTTGTAGCGCAGATGTGCCCAGCGGACTCGTATTCATACTCATGTCCTCTTCCTCTTTGAATAAGTGATGATTACTTTGCATACGGAGCGCTATGTGAGTGTCCGGGCAAAGCTTTTATTAAGTGCCGCTATCGCGGTGCTGGTTCCTGTCTGAAATGAAAATAATCACACGTGATGGGGGAATTTGACGTTTACAGGGCGTGACTTTCGTTTGGGTCAGAAGAACGAAATTTGCAAATAAAAGCGGCACAGCGATGTGGAAAAAAGCTGTAAATACAAAGCGTAGTGGGTTAGCAGAGGTAGGTGGAAGATCATAAAAGATGAAACTTACTCAGATCCAGACTTCAGTTTCGATGCCGGCTAGCTGAAAAAGTTGTGCAATCTGATGCTTGTCATCAGCGCCCTCTTCCCTTAACTGATACCAGCAAGAAAGTATGTTCTCACTGTTCAAACAGAGATAACAGCCATCATAGTAATCCGGGTGCTGCGCGCGGCGGCGCAGCAATCGCTGAAAAATTCCGGGAGCCTGAAAAGGGGGATACAGGTTAAGCATCAATTCACGTCCATGAGTACCGCACAATACAACAAGTTCTACCCCCTGAAGCACTGTCCAGCGGCAGTTTTGTTGAAGTTTGAGCACGTCTAGCACAGCAGAAAGTGAGTTAACCTGAGGGCAAGTTTCATTCATTTACCGAGACCTTAGTATAGTCCGCAGCGTTGTTGCGTAAATCGGGTTGCCACCAGATAACCAACTGATGTGGGCTGGACTGTGGACGACAGTCTGAGGATGTACAGGACAACCCTTTATCCTGCCGCGAAGCGCAGCCAGCAAGTAAAAATGCGGCCACCAGAAGAAGGTAAGCAGAAGATTTAAGCATATATTTAGCCTCAACGATTTATCAGCGATTCTCGTGTCACAGCAATATTACGATGTGGTTGTAGGGCCATGTAAACTTCTGCCGATTCACCCGGTGCCAGGGAACTGTGCGGCCAGACAGCCACCGCCAGTGTCCGTTTGCCTGCGCAACTGGCTTCGTTAAAGCGCAGTGTGTTATGCGTGATATTGCGGACCACACCAACGCTCAGTCGTAAACTCCCGCTGTCGCTGCTGTACCACTGCCCGCGCGCGTTATCAAAAAGTAAGCCCGGGGTGGACTGGCAAATATCGTTTAAACGTTCCCCCGCTGCTTCTGCTTTAAAACCTGCGGGAGTTTGTCGTTCAGCCAGATCGCGCAGGGCATTTTCCACCATATCCTGCAGGTTAACGTTACTGTGACGACGTTCGACTCGCGCCATGGCGTCACTTAACTGCTGACGGTTATCTGCGGAGACATAGCGTGTGGGATCTGTTTGATCACCGATCAGACGCGGGGTAAGAATAAACAATCGCTCACGCTGAGAAATTTCATGCCGTGTTGACGTGAAAAGCCTCCCTAACCACGGAATATCTCCCAGCAAAGGAATCCGGCGGTCACGTTCACCACTTTCTTCGACATGGAATCCACCTAACACCAGGGCGCGATTTTCGCTTATTAATGCCTGGGTGCTAACCGTACCGCGTTTAACGCCGGTTGCCTGGCCGTCGTTGTTGGTTTCAACGTGCCCATCTTCAATATCAATCACTAACTGAATACTGGCATGGTTCTGATGGCCTACTGCACGCGGCGTGACCTGAAGACTGGTGCCTGCCGTGACTGGCTGAATATCCGCAACGCGTTCACCTGTTGCAGTAATGTAAGCGGTCTGGCTGAAATCAATGACAGCTGGCTGATTTTCAAGTGTCAGCACCGACGGGTTGGCGACAATCGATGCGGTACCTTCTCCTTCCAGAGCCTTAATATCGGCAAAAAAACGTTTAAAATCACTGACGAAAAGCGTACCGCTGCCTGACATTAGTGATGTACCGCCAGTTACGCCACCTAACGTTGCCTGCCAGTTTGCTTCCAGTCGATTAAGGGCGGTACGATCGATATCAATGATGACTGCATCAATTTCTACCAAATTTTGCGGTATATCGATCTTGTTAATAAGCTGCGCGTATTCTTCACGACGCTTATCATCATCCCTGATAAGTAATGCATTATTCCTTACGTCTGCAGAAATGCGGCCACTGAGATCGTCAACGCTGTTATTATCTCTGTCACCCGGTCGGTTAGTGTTGTTCGCGTGATTAGAGAGACGAGCCAGTAATGACTGGGTGTTTTGCATCATTGCAGCGTTATCCGCTCCCCCTATCGTCCCCTCAGCCCCGCTGGCGCTTACCGGCGCGGCACGCTTACCGTTCATCAACTCATTAAGCATTGTGGCGACACCGGGAATGACCAGCGTTTGATCCCGGTAATGAATAGTCCTGTCCGCAACCGAAGCATACTTAAGGGGAAAGGTCATCACCTTCCGCCGATCCTCTTTTTTCTGTCGCTGTTCGCTGAAACGTTTAACCAAAGACAGGTATTGTGGCGGACCTGTCACCAGTACCACCCCATCATCAGGTAGCTCACCCCAACCGAATCGGGGATCGAGCAGGCCAATACCACTTAAGGCCTGTTTAATATCAGGCGCGGCATCCGGGGAAATTTCGAGCCGCTCAGAGCTTTGTTCATCTTGTGGGCTAATGTAGAGAGTATTATTGTAAACGAACCATTGAAAACGGTGCTCCAGGGCTAACCGGTCCAGGAAAGCGCTTGCGCTGTCGGCGCGCATCTTGCCATTGACTTCCGTGTCTTCGATATTCCCCAACTGCAAATCAACTCCATGCCCGTCAGCAAAATCTTGAAGTAAAGTGGATAACATAGTGTGATCGGCGGAATAGGCGTAAGACTGGTCTTTCCAGTCAGACGGCGTCTGAGCACATAACCGAAACGTGGCGCACAGCACTAAGACCGCGCATATAACTCGCCAGCGCGATTGAGGTTCGTTAACCATGATCTCCCCTTGATAAAAAAGCCATGCTGTGTAATGGCACGGAACAATGGGTTATTGCTTTTTTTTGCAGTTTTTGTAGCAAACTCTGCCAGACATCTCGTTGATTAAGCAGAGATTCCAGTTGTTTAGCTATTTTTTCTGAGTGAGCCTCATGGAGACGCAAAATTAAGACCAGACTGTTATTTTGCAAGGCTAATGCGGCCGAATCCCGTCCGTAATGACGCAGTGCAGGGGCTGAGAGGCGCAATGCTTGCGCCAGAAACATTTCATCCAGCGGTACTTTATTTGTTAACTCAGCAAGCGCAAAAAGCTTCCCTCCCCGTTGCTGTAACCAGAGAAGACCATCATCGACCTTGCATTGATGGTCTTCGGCGGGGTTAGTCAAAAAAGATCGCACCCAGTGCTGCAATTTAGTTGATCTCGTTGATGAGGGCTTTGATTAAACCATGTTTGACGGTCAATTCTTGCGTGGCTGCCCAACTGGCACTGGAAAGGCCCATGCTGGCTTCAAAAAAGGCAAAACTGTCAGCTTGACTATATCCCTCACTGGCATTCATGGTGGCTTCGTCAAGCTGGTTTTTCGCACGTTCAAACTGATTGTCTAAACGCCGCTGAATCGAACTCAGTGATGACATACATACCCTCTCATTTTGGATGTTCCTGTCATTGAGTGGCAGAAAGTGCAAAACGGTTCCTTAAAAAATAGCTTTTTAAGGCGCTTGTTGTTCTACCGGACAAGGTTTTAATTGCTGCGAAGCCAGCTGCCAGTCGAGGTATAATTCACCCTGTGGTGTAACAAGTTTCAGGCTGTCTGGCGGAAGGGACTCTTCTGGCTGCAGTTGCCAGTTCAGGTGTGAATAATTTTCCAGCATTGTCGCAATGGACGCCTGTTGAGAGGGATGGCAGCACAGCGTAGCCTTATCTGTCTGCGTTTTTTCAAGCAACAATTGTCGCAGCAGTCCCTGGAGGCGCTGTGATTCAGGGACTTCCGTCAGCAACTGTTCCAGGGCCTGTTCCAGTACGACGTCCATCACTGAGAGCACGTCTGACTCCCACTGCTGTTGCTGCTTTTGCCAGTGCATGAACATCGTGTCTGCCCGCTTCCAGAACGCTTCCTCTGCACGCTGCCGAACCAACAGTGAAGAAGCTTCCGCTTCCTGTTCTGCGGCCGATATTATTTTTTCTGCTCGCTGATGGGCCTCCTGAATGATTGTCCTGGCCTGCTCCTGTACGGCGAGCTGATGCCGGGAGATCACTGGTGCGAGATCATCTTTGCCATTCACCAAATCAATATGTCTGCGTATCAACATGGGCATTCCTGCCTTGCATACCAGAGAACGGCCTGCCAGAGCGGTCGTAAGCGTTCGGGAAAGGTTTCAATGTGGTGCAGTTTTTCCATCTGATTTACACGCTCAGCATTAAATGCCAGACGCAGGCGCTGCCAGCATTCCGGGCCAGCGCGTAGACGCAATAACCATAAGCTCTTAAGATCTGGGCAACTGGCGGGTAAGTCTGTGGCTTGAGTAAGCCAGAGTCCAGGACGCAGTCCCTGAGCAATGCGACGACACCAACGTTGTTGTGTTGGTTCGAGCAATGCGAGTGCGCAATCCCGCCAACATACTTCTGCAGCAAGTAACATTGCCAGTTGCCGTTGCGACATCGTCAGTTCCAGCCATGCCAAAATTTCAGCATCGACCGGTGCGACTTTATTATCTAGCTTCAACTGCTGGCAGATTTGCTTGTGGTGAGTCCTTGCCAGGGCACTAAGACGCGCCTCATCCAGGTCATAAAATGCCGCATAGCGCCAACTTTTATCGGCGGTTAACCAGCTGTCGATGCACCACCACCGTAGCCACCGCAAACGCGCATCATCTGAAAAAGGCATATCACTCACCCTTTTCGTCCGACTCTGTTTTTTTACGTTGGTGATAGCGCCGCCAGTAGGGTAAGCCTACAGATGCAGCTACGGCCAACAGAATCAATGTACCGATAGTGCCACTTAACCAGGTTAACTGTGTCGCCCGCTGAGGCGTTACGGTAAAAGGGCCGAAAGAGACTTCCGATGGCTTATCCTGATACGTTCCCGCCGGGACAAAAACAATAGCCAGATCTTTGCCGGGCCGCCCAGCCAGCCCGGGTAGGCTGCTGGCTACCATTTGACGTATACGTGGTTCAATGACATCAGGATCGAGTTCAGGGCGATACTTAATAAATACCGCCGCACTGGCGGGTAAGATCGGTTCGCCCGGCGCAACGCGTTCCGGAAGCACCACATGCACCCTGGCCACAATCACGCCGTCAATTTGACTCAGTGTCGATTCTACTTCCTGCGACAGTGCGTAAATGTAGCGGGCACGTTCCTCAAGCGGCGTAGAGATAACGCCATTTTTCTGAAAAACTTCGCCCAGATTGGTGCGCGTGGGTCGTGGTAAACCTGCAACGTCCAGAATATGCACGGCACGGTTCAGGTCTGCAGTATCCACCATTACAGTGATGCCATCTTTGTTCGTGTGTTTTTCAGCCTTGATGTGGTAACGACCCAGTTCCGCTGCGACTTCATTGGCATCGTTTTCCGTAAGACCATGATTGAGTTCTACCTGATCATTGCAACCGAACAACAGCAACACTGACATTAAAATCAATGATTTGAGAGGAAATTTAACCATGCGAATTATTGGAGATTCGTCAGTTTTTCTAGACTCTGGACACTCTTACCAATCAGTTTTGCATTGAGAAGGCTTTCCAGATAGTAAGATGATAAGGTGCGGTTAGCATCCATGACGCTTTTTGAGTCAATGCTGCGTGAGGCTTTAGCGAGAGCCCTGTCGGCCTGCTGAGATTCCTTGCTTGCCGCTTGCGTCAGATCAGTAAGTTTGTTTATCCATGAATGATTATCCGGAACATCAGCTTTCTTCACAGGCGCCTGCAACGCTGTTCTAAACCATGAAGCATCTGCAATGCTGGTGTCCGCCAGACTGACGTCATTATTTTCAGAATTCATGACCAATGAAGAGGATGTGCCGGTATTAATTTTCATTGTTCGTCCTTATCTCTGGGAAGAAACGGGCGCAGCTTTAAAGCTGACGCCCGTTTTAATAATCAGAACTGAATGGCTTTTGCCGCATTATGACCGGAGTTGATTTCTTTGGTCGCAGAGTCCATTTTTCCATCCAGAATGGAGTTCTGAGTATCCATTTTCATTTTAGCTGCCTGGGCAACCGCAGACTCTGTCATAGAATCGCTCATGGCACCTTCCAGGGTTTTTGAAGCAAAACTGGTGGCACTCGACAGTGGACCACCTAGTCCCATAAGTCCGGTAAGAAGACCGCTCATAATTTTCTCTCCAGTTAATTAGGTTTATTCTCAGAACATCACATAATGTTCATGCTTTTAGTGGTGAGTCTTTTATTGCGGTTCCCTTTAATGAGATTTTTTTAATACGCCCGGATTAATCAGGTAGTCAGCTACGCCGTCAGGCAGGTATAAAGGCAGAACAGATATTAAGCTTCTTGCCGGGCTGGAAAAACGTATCGGCAAGAAGCTGACTATCAGACAATGATGCGTTGCGTTGTCACGTTGAGTAATTTGATACGGTGATAAAGCGTGCGTAGCGGCATACCTAACTCCATGGCGGCTTCATCAATGCTGTGCCCATGGCGGACCAGGCAGTCGTGAATCAGGCTTTTTTCAATGCGACGCAGTATCTCCTTCAACTGTGGCCCTTGCCGTTCGGCGTTCCGGGGAACGTTAAGGGGGGTAATCCCAGCGTAAAGCGTTTAGCCGCCGTTTTAAGTTCACGAATATTTCCCGGCCAGCTGTAACTAAGTAAATATTCACAAAGTTCCTGTGTAATTTCCGGCGGCGTGCATTGCATCGTTGTGGCCGCCTTAGCAATGAAGTGACGAAACAGGGGGATAATAATTTCAACCTGTGATCGCAGAGGCTGTAGCTGAATCGAGACAGTATTTAGCCGAAAATAAAGATCGCGGCGGAAAGTGCCCTGCTCAACCAGCGTCAGTAGCGGCTTCTGCGTTGCTACGATGACGCGCATATTTACCGGGATAAACCGGGTACCGCCAAGGCGCTCTATGCCACGGTTTTCAAGTACTCGCAGTAATTTGGCCTGCAGGGATAATGGCATGCTATCGATCTCGTCGAGAAACAGAATGCCGTTATTTGCTTCTTCGATGTAACCCGCTCTGGCTTGCACAGCACCGGTGTAAGCTCCGTTGTTGACGCCAAAAAGTTCACTCTCAGCCAGCGTTTCCGGAATGGCTGCACAGTTAACCGCTACCAGTCTGCCTGAGCACCCTGAAAGTCGGTGGATCTTACGTGCCAGAGTATCTTTTCCCGTTCCGGTTTCACCTTCCAGAACAAGATCGATTTCCAGCGGTGCTACAGTTTCAATGAGTGAAGCTAATGAATCGTGGATATCGACAGGTTGCTCTTTCGTGAATGAGATATGCTCTCCCAATTCCGGATGTGGTCGGAATGAGTGCTCATTATTTTCAATATTCATAAAAAGTTGCCCCTCACTTATCCCTTTCATCTGACATCATCGCAGTTAACAACATACTTAAAGCCAATAGCTGAATTACATTTAATTACAATCACTATTCTTATGTTTACGAAGTGCTTACAGGGGCATAAGAAATACCATGTCAGCACAGATAAACCATCGTCATATGCTGATATCGGGTAAGGAATTGATGGAGGATTGTAAGGATTTCCTGACTAACCCTGTGTGAAATGAAAACGGTTACATAAAATTTTTAGGCATAACGTGCTGTTTAAAAAGATTTTTTTGTAACCTGTTGAAATGATTAAGTAATAACGGTGGGTAGCATTAATTTGTAAATTAAGAGCAATCCTAAGAGATTAAATGATGGCTTATCGCGTATTTAACAATGTCAGCATTGGTCTTAAACATCATTTTTTCCATCAGGCGGGCTTTATGCGTACTGACGGTTTTGTTACTGATTGCCAGAGCTTCTGCGATACTGTTAACTCCTTCTCCTCTGGCCAGCTTCAGCATAATTTGCATTTCTCGCGCAGTAAGCTGTTGATGAAGTCCTTCATTCGCACTCATATTTTCATTAAAGACAATTTGCTCGGCGAGCATTTGGTCAATAAAACGCTGTCCGCGCGCTACGCGATGAATGGCAGCCAGCAGGGTTTCAGGATCGTTATCTTTCGTGATGTAACCCAGCGCGCCACATTTAAGTACCCGTCGTGCGATCTGTGGCTCACTGTACATCGTCAGGATAAGGATTGGCAGTTGAGGGTATAGCGAGTGAATGCGGCTGATCAGCTCTTCTCCGCACAGTCCAGGCATACACATATCTAACAGTAAAAGATCGACCTGCTCATTACGCAAACCTTCCATGACCTGTGTACCGTTTCCTGCTTCGCTCACTACCACCAGACGTTCGTCTAACGAAAAAATTTGCTTTAGTCCTTCGCGCATGATGACGTGGTCATCCACAATCATTATTCGAATCGTGTTATCCATATTGTTATCCAAATCTTTACTATTATTCGTCAGGGTATTAAAGGAATGGTCAAAGTCACACGGGTTCCATTGGCAGGCTGACTTTTGACTTCTACTTTGCCTCCGATCATGCGACCACGTTCTTTCATCCCCATAAGACCAAACGCGTTATCTTTGCTCTGATTGCAATCAAAGCCACGGCCGTTATCACTCACTGTTAACACGACCAGATGAGGCTTCCGGATAACCTCTATGAGAACCTCGTTTGCCTGGGCGTGACGAGAGATATTGGTTAAAGACTCCTGCGCGACACGAAATGCGGCTGTGACTTGCTCATCATTCAGTCTTACCTCATTTTCTGGCGCGATCAGCTGGCACTGACAACCAATATGGCGATTAATGAACTCATCGCGAAGCCACTCTAGCGCGGGCGTCAGACCCATGTTCAGCACATTTGGCCTGAGGCGGGTAGCGACATTACGCACTACCTGAATCGTTTTATCAGTAAGCCCCATCAGATGAACTATTCGCTCATGTAGCAAAGGGTTATCTTTGCTGAACTGGATGCGAAGCATCGAAATACCCATTCTCAGCGACGTAAGGTGCTGCCCCAGCTCATCGTGGATTTCACGCGCTATACGTTTTCGCTCCTCTTCACGTGATATTTCTCGCTGCCTTGTTAACAAACGCAAGCGCATATGTGAATCTTCTAACTTTTTTTCAGCGTAATGAATGGCTGTGATATCACGTCCGACCAACATAACTGAGGTCAGATTGCCATTTTGATTAAACTCCGGCACACAGCGGGTATGAATAATCATGGTTCCGCTAGTAAGTGAACTGTCCGACTCTACAAGTTCCCCTTCAGCTTCAATTTTCCTGTTTACCACTTCTTTAAGAAGGCGTTCAATATGCCTCACACAGGGTAAATCCCCCTGAATCTCACGCAAAGTGCGTCCGCGAAGCTCTTCAAAAGATAACCGCAGGTGACGCAATGCAGCAGGATTGGCGTATTGGCATTTTAAATCGGGCGAGAATCGAACCACCATATCCGGTGAGTTCTCAACTAATACCCGAAACTCCTGTTCCCGAGCATAAGCTACCTGCTCTAGTTGCTTACGCTCTCTTATATCTTTTACCACGCACATACTGTAGCTTTTCTCTTCGTAAACAAATGGATTCGCACTAATCTCAACCGCTATCATCTCGCCCTGTGAGCTTTTGTGAAAGGTCTCAAAGGTGAATGGCCTGCCGCCATTTTGCTCTCGTACGCGTTTCCACATATCCATGACGTCATCGAAATCCCATTCGGGATCAATATCTGAAACGCGCATATTGAGCAATTCTGCATTGCTGTAGCCAAGCATTCTGCACGCTTCGTCATTGACATAAAAAAAACAGGTATCACTGTCAATCAGGTATACGGCGTCCCTTAGCATGTTCATGGCGAACTCAAGAAGTTTGATTGGCGTATCACTGCTATGTAATCGTCTGTCCAAATACTGCATCTCGCCTCCTTGAAGTAAACATTGTTAACCGGTCTGGGCGCAGATCCACAAGCTCAAGTCGTAATATTGAGAAGTGTCCTAACAGTGGATTAAACACACATCTCATTACAGACCGTTTCCGGTTTGTTTTACCCCGTTCAGCTTTAATAAAAGACTGACTGCTTTAGTGACACACGCGTCCGTGACAAACGCGAACGTACTGTGCCAACAGGGATGTTTAGACTCTTAGCAATATTCTGATAACTGCCGTCTTCCTCTACTAACATACTGAGCAGCTTACGTGTTTCTTTGGGCAGCAGGGCAATAGACTGGAGCGTAGAGCCGAGAATGCGTTGATGCTCTATGATGTGGCTAGGATCATCCTCCTGATTCAGAACAACATCCTCTTCTAATTCATCATAGTGGGGACGGGAAGACTGCGAACGGAAATGATTACGAATAAGGTTCAGGGCAATACCGAATACCCACGTCTCGGGTCGCGAGGCCCCCGCAAACTTATCACGGTTACGAATGACTTCCAGCCAGGTCATTTGAACTAGATCTTCCGCATCTTCTCGATGCGCAACACGCTTTCGAATGAAGTTATAAACGCGGCGTCCATGTTCACGAAAAATTTTCTCCCAATCAATATTATGTGGGGATGGAGGGTTAACGTGTAATGACTCAGTAGGGTGCAGGTTCATTTCTGACATAATACGCTCCGTATCTTAATCCATTTTGCCGTTTGGCTTAATGGCGATAGCAAAGTCTGTGCCAGCGATTTTATTTTGTTAAGCATTTGAAATTTAACGATTTAAATTTCATTTCCCTTCATTTTTTCGCAACTTTTTGCCGTAAGCTCCAGCTAAATCTGCAACTCATTGCAATCTTCTGTAATTAACTCTGTTGCCTGGGAAAATTTATTGGGAACCGGAGCATAAAACACGCCACATATCTGCATCAGCTTCCCTGTATGAGGTTCGCTAGGATGAAAATTGCTCCCGCTGTGCCCGGCGTTCAATCGGCGCATTTGTCTCCCAATACCGTGGTTGAAGAGGCATCGGTACCCGTTGTGAGTTCAGCGTCTTCGGTAAGCGGCGCATCATCAAGAGTGCCCGCCTCACCGCTTGAAGACGCTATGGAAGAGGTCTCAATGACGTTTGCTGAACATGTAGAGCGTAAAAACAAAGCGCTTAACCAGCGAAAAGTCGTCGCGCAACCGGGTAGCAAATCAACTCAACATATTGAACGTATTGAAAAACTCTACGAGTTAATGAAGTTGCTTGAGCACCCACAGCATGCTCAGCTGGAAACGCAGAATCAAAAAATGCAGACGTTGCTCCAGCGATCGCCTGCGCCTGACTTAGATGCTCTGCTGGATGTCGCTGGAAAGGATCCAGCCCTTTGTGACGTTTTGTTAAGACATACGATGATAAAGGGGCAGCAGACACAGAATACGTTGATAGTGGAGCGATCGCGGCACAGCATCGAACAACTGCATGAAAAGAAGGGAGCTGAAGTCAACGCAGGTTTAAATACTGCGCACGCCATTGCCAGCTTCAGTACCGATCCGCTGCAGAAGCAAGCGTTGCGTCACCTTTACTATGAGACGATTGTTCATCTGCAATCGGGTAATGCAATGCTGGATGCGCTGCTCAACCGTTTCGGCAGCGTTAATTTCATCCAGGGTCTGCGTACCCTACAGCGAGCACTTTCAGATGATATAGCAGCGCGTAGCTCTTCCATACCGAAACGCGCGCTACAAAAAATCATGGTTAGCCTGCAGGACGCCAGTCATATCAGCCAGACGCTTACAGCAAGCAAAGTTTTAATTTCGCGACTGACCAGTAAGTTGCCCGGTGTCGGCATTACTCCCCTGGATCTCACCCGTCGTTTGCTTAACCTGAGTGGCAATGGTGCCTATTTGCGTGATTTACAAAACTTAACGCGCGATGTAGCCGGCCAGCATCCTCAACATCAGGTTTTGTTTCTCAGTGGATTGGTTCCCCTACTCAGCCATTTGCCTATGGGAGTGTGGCGTGAGGACAGAAATAAAAACCGCCACCTGGCGTTAAATCTGTTACGCACAATGATCGGTGAATATGCAGCTGCTGAGCAGCGTGCGGAGCTCAAACAATCCAGGACGGCAGGGTAAATGAGTTCGTTGTTTGTCTGGTTAAATCGTCTCGCCATTAGTGCGATGCAACGCTCGGAAGTCGTAGGTGCCACGATCGTCATGTCGATCGTGTTCATGATGATAATTCCTCTGCCAACCAGTCTGATTGATGTGCTGATCGCACTCAATATATGCATATCTTCTCTACTTATTGTTTTGGCAATGTATCTGCCAAAACCACTGGCTTTCTCGACGTTTCCTTCAGTACTGCTCTTAACAACGATGTTTCGTCTGGCGCTGTCCATCTCAACGACGCGTCAAATCCTGTTGCAACAGGATGCAGGACACATTGTTGAAGCGTTCGGAAATTTTGTAGTGGGCGGCAATCTGGCAGTAGGTCTGGTGATCTTTTTGATTCTGACCGTAGTGAATTTTCTGGTGATAACTAAGGGTTCAGAGCGCGTGGCAGAAGTGGCTGCGCGCTTCACTCTGGATGCGATGCCGGGTAAGCAGATGTCAATTGACAGCGACCTCCGCGCAGGACTCATAGAAGCCCATCAGGCACGTCAGCGACGAGAGAATCTGGCTAAAGAGAGTCAGCTATTCGGCGCGATGGACGGCGCAATGAAGTTTGTAAAAGGTGACGCCATAGCGGGCCTGGTCATTGTCTTTATCAACATGCTTGGCGGATTCGCCATTGGTGTTCTGCAAAATGGTATGGACGCCAGTGCAGCAATTCATATCTATTCTGTATTGACCATTGGTGATGGTTTGATCGCACAGATCCCCGCGCTTCTCATTTCACTGACAGCCGGGATGATTATTACCCGGGTTTCCGCTGATGGTCAGCAAGTCGATGCCAACATCGGCCGGGAAATCGCCGAACAGTTAACAAGCCAGCCTAAGGCCTGGATTATGTCTGCCGCAGGCATGCTCGGCTTTGCGCTGTTGCCCGGTATGCCCACCGCCGTCTTCATCATCATCAGTTTACTCGCCCTGGGCAGCGGTCTTTTTCAGTTATGGCGCAGTAAACATAACAGAATACGACAGGAGGCCGACCAGCTCCATTTGCAGCAGCTGGCACCAGAAGAAAATGGCTACCAGGATCTCAGGCGTTTCAACCCAACCCGCGCTTTTCTGCTGCAGTTTAGCCAGGTTCATCAGGGTGGTGAGGCTGCCACAACGCTGATACGGGAAATACGTCGTCTTCGTAATCGCCTGGTATACCGTTTTGGCTTCACGCTTCCCGGTTTCGATATCGAGTTTTCGCCCAGGCTGGCTGAGGATGAGTTTCGCTTCTGTGTTTATGAAATTCCTCTGGTGACTGCAACCTTTGGCATTCCCTTCGTGGCTGTCAGGAAAAGTGATGTGGATGCCTCGCACGGTGAGGACCATGATGAAGCTGATATTCAACTCAAGCCGGGTATTGCAGACCGGAACGAAGCTGACTATTGCTGGCTGTCACCTGACCACCCACTCCTGCAAAAGGACGAAATGCGCTACTGGGCAGCCGGGCAGCTCATTATGCTGCGCATGGAGCAGGCTATTCACCAGAGCTGCGCGCAGTTTATTGGTCTGCAGGAGAGTAAATCCATTCTTACCTGGCTGGAAAGCGAACAACCCGAGCTGGCTCAGGAATTGCAACGTATTATGCCGCTTTCCCGCTTTGCGTCCGTATTACAGCGACTGGCCTCCGAGCGTATTCCGCTGCGCTCAGTTCGCACTATTGCGGAAACACTTGTTGAACATGGACAACATGAACGAGACAGTGCGGCGCTCACCGATCTTGTCCGTATTGCATTGAAAGAGCATATCTGCCACCAGTATCTGCAACCGAATGGGCTAAATGTCTGGTTACTGACTCCGGAAACCGAAGAGCTCCTCCGTGATTCTTTACGTCAGGCACAAAATGAAACCTTTTTCTCGCTGGCGCAGGATTACGGCATCAGTTTACTGCATCAAATGCGCGATGCCTTCCCTCCTTATGACACGCCACAGGCGTTAATTCTTGTCGCCCAGGATTTACGGAGCCCTCTTCGCGCGCTGCTGAAAGATGAGTTCCATGCGGTGCCGGTTATCTCCTTCGCCGAATTGACCAGTAATGTTGCAATCAATGTGTTGGGGCGGATCGATTTACAGCTATCACCGCCTACGCTGCAGGAAGATGAATCATGCATGAATTACGCGTACTGACAGGCTTGCACCGCGGCGCTGCATTGCCGCTAAGTGGCGATAAATGGTGGATTGGTGCTGATGAACATGCCGATTTAGCCCTTTATGATCCGGGAATAAAGGATCGCCACTGTCAGCTGGTAAAAACCCCGCAGGGATGGGAAGTCAAAGCCTCTGACGGGCCAGTGAAAGATAACGAAGGGCAGCGCTGCGAAGCGCTGAGTAATCTGCAACCTGGCACAGCTTTTGCCGTCGGGCATATCTGGTTGAGCATCGTTGACGCAGCGACGCCCTGGCCGGAGGATGAGGCTGAACTGCTGCATGACGCGGAGTCAGCCCACGATAGTGAACCAACTTTGGTTGAGGCTTCAGCCTCAGTTCAACCCGTCTCAGAACACCTTTCGGCGAAGAAGAGCCCATTGCCATTTTGGGCGAAACTGTCTTACATGGGCCTGACGTTGCTGTTGGTTATAATGTTAGGGACCTGGATGCTGAATACCAGCATTGCCTCGCCCTCCGCGCCACCTGCTCCAGGTAAACCCTCGCTAACGAGCGTACCCCGGACGCGCCAGATTATTGCCAGCATGTTGCTCGACCGCGGGCTTAATAAACACGTTTCTCTCACTTCAGATAATCAAAGCGTAACCCTGTCAGGCGGGGTCACCGATGAAGAAAATCAGCGATTACAACGCATGCTGAAAACGCTTTATCGCCATTATGACGTACGGTTACCGATTCATAACCATGTGGGTGCCGCTAGCGTTAAGCTGCCGTTCAATATTGTGCAAATTACCAGCGGTGCTCACGCCAACATCGTCACTGACAGTGGTCAGCGTATATTTATAGGCGATGAAGTAGACCAGTTACGTCTGGTGGCAATTAACAGCGACAGCATTGAGTTTGCAGGGCGCGAAAATATCCGGGTGAAATGGTAATGGATACCTTAAGCCAGGATTTGAAACAGTGGTCGCTGAATCACCAACAGCGGCTTGCCCGTTATAAGCCCATCAGACGTTATGGAAGAGTCACCGGCATCAATGGGATTCTTATCGAATGCAGCCTGCCGGGCGCACGTATTGGTGATTTGTGCCTCATCCAGCGCAGTGAGGGTGACGCTGTGTTGTCCGAAATTGTAGGTTTTAGTGCAGAACACATTTTGCTTTCTGCACTCGGCGCTTTAGACGGCATATCTCAGGGTGCCCTTATCACACCCCTTTATCTCCCTCACAGCATCTGCGTGAGTGAACGGCTTATGGGGAGTGTACTTGATGGTTTTGGGCGCGCACTGGAACCTGGCGGCTACAGCGCCTTCGCTGAGCCGGGCCTTCAGTGCACTACCGTACCCGTCCTGAATGATGCACCTCCTCCTACAGAGCGACCGCGAATTGATACCGTTTTGCCAACCGGACTGCGGGCGATTGATGGTCTTTTGACGATAGGCAAGGGCCAGCGTGTTGGCGTTTTCGCCGGAGCGGGTTGTGGTAAAACGACGCTGCTGGCAGAACTGGCAAGAAATTCACCCTGTGATGTTATCGTCTTTGGTTTGATTGGCGAACGTGGTCGAGAGTTGCGCGAATTTCTCGATCATGAGCTGGACGATACCCTACGTAAACGTACCATTTTGCTATGCGCCACTTCAGACCGAAGCAGTATGGAGCGCGCCAGGGCCGCGTTTACAGCCACTGCCATTGCCGAGGCGTTTCGTGCTGAGGGCAAAAGCGTGCTGCTCATCATCGACTCTTTAACCCGCTTTGCCCGTGCCCAACGTGAAATAGGTCTCGCCTTAGGCGAACCGCCGGGACGTGGCGGGTTGCCGCCTTCTGTATATACGCTTCTGCCGCGCTTAGTAGAACGCGCCGGACAGACCCGGAAGGGAGCGATCACCGCGCTGTATTCGGTCTTGATCGAACAGGACTCTATGGGCGATCCGGTAGCCGATGAAGTTCGTTCACTGATTGATGGACACATTGTGCTCAGTCGCCGTCTGGCCGAGCGTAACCATTACCCTGCTATCGACATTCTGGCCAGCCTGAGCCGGACCATGAGTAACGTGGTAGATCAGGTTCACCTCAAGCAGGCGGGGAATATCCGTAGCCTCATAGCCGCCTACAAGCAGGTAGAAGTGCTGATTCGGTTAGGGGAATATCAACCCGGTCACGACATCCTGACGGATGCTGCCGTTAATGCGAACGACACCATCAACCATTTTCTGCGCCAGACAATGCGCACTCCTGAGCCTTTTGAACACATCCTCTCTCAACTTAATGAGGTCAGTGCCCATGCGCCAGAATGAAGACGATGAACTTGCTCAGGAAAACCCATTTGAAAGCCTACAAATGGCCCTGGAGACATTGATTCCCCTACGCCGCCAGCGTTTCATACGTGCTCAGCGCGTACAACGACAGCTGCAAAATAATCTGACTGAGGCTGAGTCACAGCAACACGTTGAAGAACAGCACCTTCAGCAAGCTCAGTTGCACTATCAACGACAACGTGAAGGCTTGCGTAAGCAATCGTGCCGGCAAACGCTCACGGCACAGGTTAACGCAGAGCGTACGGCTCTGGAGACCATGTGTCGGCAGCAGCAGAGCTGTCAGCAGTCAGAGCAACGCTGTCAACAGGTGGCTCATGAACTGACGCAAGCGTCTCAACATACGCGCGAACGGCAAAAAGATCTCGAAAAACTGGAATATTTAGCTGAACACCTGGAGGATGCATGAGAGAGCCATCGGGTTATCCTGACCGGTTACCGTCCCATAAACCTCAGCATCGGCTTGATGAGCGCGCAAGTAAGTCCACATCCGCGTCTTTCTTGCGCAAGCACGAGAGCAAAGAATCGCTGGCCACATTAGGTTCACTGTTTTTGGCCAGCACAACTTCGTACGAGCCCGTTAAGGATCAGCCGCCGGATGCATCGCCCTCGCCGGACTGGGACAGCCTTCATCAGGCGTTACTTGAACACATCGCTGACCATGCAAACGAAGACTGTGCTTTTACCCTTATGCTGCCTGAAGCAGGCGAAGTTGACGTCAGGCTCGCCCGTTGCCAGCCGGCCGGATGGGATATTGCGCTGCGCTTTTCGCCTCGCGTCTGGGATCACTGGCAGCGTCGTGAAAGACAGTGTCGCCGCCAGTTGAGTCAGTCTTTTGGTGCACCTGTCAGTCTCAGAATTGAACAGGGTAGCCTCTGATGGGCAAGATAACGCGACGACATTTCCCACTGGTGAGCCGGGCCAGTATGCAGTCACAGAATCAACTGGCGTGCAAATATTCATTTCCTTTCACGTTAGGTGATGAAGTCGGAGCACTGTCTCTTTTGCCTGGACACCTCTCCTCTCCGATCGCCCTGACTCACTGGTCTTGTGCACTGGGAAACTTTTCCCTGGGTGACGGCATACCGCTGCTTAATATGTTGTCGCTGTCACCTTTTACCGATCAGGATGTGCAGTCGCCTGCCTGTGAGTGGGAATTGATATTATTTAACCAATACCTCAGCCCAGAACTGGCGAACCTGTTTGGTGAAATAAAACGCTGCGACAGAGCTGAAAAGGATGTGTTAAGCACGAGGCTTATTGTCAGGCTCGGAGAGCGTCGTGTGGAAGGCAGACTTTATCTCAGCCATACGAGCCTGGCACACTGGCTCAGGCAACCCGGTTGGCAACCTCAACGATATACGCTGCCAGACACGCTGACTTACGTCAGGCCGTTAGTGCTTGGCCGCATCACTCTGCATACCTCACAGCTACATGCGCTTCAGGAAGGCGATGTGCTTGTTCCCCCCGTTAACTATTTTAGCCCGGATGGAAAAGGCTGCGTCAACATTGCTGGATATGAGCTGGTGGGGACACTGCAGTTGCCTCATCACTTTGTGATTACTCATCTGGAGAGAACCGCTTTGAACCCCTATGAAACTGAAGGCTCTGACGCTGTTTCCAAACGGGAACATCTTGCATCGGATGATCATGTCTCGTTAGCCATGCTGCCATTGTCGCTGGAAGTCCGATGTGGTCGAACACGCCTTACTTTAGGAGAACTGCAACACCTCCAGCCGGGCAGCGTGTTGACGCTCGATAACATGACGCCTGGCGAAGCTGATTTATATTACGGCGAGACATTAATCGCTCAGGGTGAACTTGTGGATGTGGAAGGGCAACTTGGATTACAGCTCACCCGTCTCCTGCTGACATTACAGCAGGTATGAGTATGAGTACTGAACAATTCGATCCCATGACCTTTGCTCTTTTTCTGGGCGCGCTGTCACTCATACCTATCCTGATGATCGTCTGTACCTGCTTTTTAAAAATCTCTATGGTGCTGTTGATCACACGTAATGCTATTGGGGTCCAGCAGGTTCCACCCAACATGGCCCTTTACGGCATTGCACTGGCGGCAACGCTGTTTGTTATGGCTCCCGTTTTTAATCAGATGCAGCAGCAGTTCAGTCAGGCGCCCGCAGATTTCTCGAATGTGGACAACCTGAGAACCAGCATCACCAATGGCGTAACACCGTTACAGAAATTTATGACGCATAATACCGATCCCGACATTTTGATTCACTTGCAGGAAAACAGTGTCAGGATGTGGCCGAAGTCCATGTCAGAAAATATCAGTAAAGACAACCTGTTACTTGTCATACCGGCTTTCGTTTTGTCGGAATTACAAGCTGGATTCAAGATTGGTTTCTTAATCTATATCCCGTTTATTGTTATCGACCTCATTGTTTCAAATGTTTTACTGGCGCTGGGGATGCAGATGGTGGCTCCGATGACACTTTCCCTGCCCTTAAAAATGTTGCTCTTTGTGCTTATCAATGGCTGGACACGCCTGCTGGATGGCCTGTTTTATAGTTATCTTTGAGGTGCAAGCATGGAAATAATGAATCTCTTTAAACAGGCGATGTTACTTGTGGTTCTGCTTTCTGCTCCGCCATTGCTGGTTGCCGTCATTGTTGGCGTGTTGGTTTCTCTGCTTCAGGCCGTCATGCAACTTCAGGACCAGACCCTGCCGTTCGCGATCAAACTCGTAGCGGTAGGCATTGCACTGGCATTGAGTGGTCGCTGGATTGGAGTTGAGTTGCTGGAGCTGGCCCAGCAGGCTATGGCCATGATTCCTCAAACTGGCGCTTAATCATGGCGAACACTGTCATCCACGTACTCTATGAATATCTTTTCGCCCTGGCGCTGAGTGCCGCACGTTTATATCCCTGTCTGATCCTGGTGCCGGTATTTTCTTTCAATATCCTTAAAGGGATTGTACGTAGCGGGGTGGTATTAGCGCTGGCAATCGTCCCGACTTTGGGTTTACAGGCACAACTGGCATTACAAATGCCAGGCTGGCCGCAACTTATTGCGCTTATCCTTAAAGAGGGGGTGATTGGAATTCTGCTGGGATTGGTGATCAGTATGCCCTTCTGGTTATTTCAGTCAGTCGGTGCTCTGTTCGATAACCAGCGTGGCGCCCTCATTGGGGGACAATTGAATCCGGCACTCGGTAGTGACGTGACACCGCTGGGTCTTCTGCTTCAACAGACACTCATACTGTTTCTCATTCTTACCACCGGATTGAGTGGCGTCACTCAGATTATTTGGGACAGCTATTCTGTCTGGCCGGTAATGCAGTGGTTGCCATTTCCGAATCATAATGGATTTGAGCAATATCTGGCTCTGCTGACTGACACGTTCAGTCATATTATTATTTATGCTGGTCCGCTGGTGGCACTACTACTCATGATGGATTTCAGTATTGCGATTCTCAGTCTGTATAGCCCTCAGCTACAGGCTTTTGTTCTGTCGGTTCCCGCAAAATGCCTCCTCGGTCTGCTGTTTTTTGTACTTTATATCCCAACGTTAAGCACGCTGGGAGAGGAACGACTGTACCTGCTACGCGATCTCAGCAAACTGATAAAAGGCTTATTGGGGGGACAGTGGCATGTCTGAAAAAACGGAAAAACCTACGGCGAAAAAACTTCAGGATGCGCGCCGTAAAGGCCAGGTTCCCCAAAGCCAGGACGTTCCGAAGCTTCTCATTTGTGCAGGCGTGGTTGAAACCGTAATGGCGCTGGATGATGTTGGCATGCAGAAGCTTCAGGCTCTTATGATGTTGCCGCTTATGCGCCTGAACCAGCCTTTTGAGCAGGTTCTCAGCGAGCTTGCTGGTAGTGCTTTGCTTATTGTTTCAACATTTTTTGGTATTACTGTGGCAGTGGCTGCGTTACTTCGTATTATCGGCGGTTGGATACAATATGGGCCTTTGTTTGCAACAGAAGCCCTCAAGCCTGATTTTAATCGCCTGAATCCCGTGAATCAGTTCAGGCAGATGTTTTCTGTGAAGAAACTCACCGACATGCTTAGTAGCGTGCTAAAAGCTGCGGCAATATGCACTATTTTTATTTTAGTGCTGAGTACCGATCTTGAGTCTCTTTCCCGTCTTGCTTATGGTGACCTGAACAGCTTTTGGCCTGCGGTGGAGGTTCTGCTCACCCGCGTTTCACGCCAGACACTGTTCACCTTATTGATAATGACCCTCCTGGACTTTGGCCTGCAGAAGTATTATTTCCTTAAGCAACAGCGTATGAGTCATCAGGACATACGTGATGAACATAAGCAATCCGAAGGTGACCCTCATATGAAAGGACATCGTCATGCTGTTGCACAAGAGTTGCTGAACGCGCCTGTACAGGCTGTGAAGCGAGAGCCGCTTGAAAAGGCTGACCTGCTTCTTGTCAACCCTACCCATTATGCTGTCGCGCTCTACTATCGTCCTGAGTTAACGCCCTTACCACGTATCATATGCAAAGGTGAGGACAGTGATGCTAAAACGCTGATTGTCCGGGCACAACAGGCTAGAATTCCCGTGATTCGCTTCATTTGGCTGGCCAGAACGCTTTATCAATCTCAGGAGGGGCAACTCATCCCCAGGCATACTTTGCAGGCCGTCGCGAGAGTATATCGTGTGTTGCGTGAACTGGATGACCCGTCTGACGAGGATGTGATCGAACTGGAGGCAGAATAATGGAACTTAATGCCGCATCTCGCCACTTACACGTTTTAATGCTGAGGTAGAGCAGATTGCTGTTAACAAGGAACAGGGTACGTGAAGATGATAATAACAGCTACTCCTCATCCTGACGATGTGGCTGAAATACATGAGAAATTGATGGCATTTAATTCCCGGTATGTCGATCCTGTTGAAAAAAAAGACATTGCTCTTTTCATTAATGATGATGATGGCAACAAAGTGGCTGGCTTAGTCGCTATTACATGGGGTAACTGGATGCATATACACTTTCTGTGGGTCGACGAATCACGTCGAAAAACAGGGCTTGGCGCGAGGATGCTGCACGCTGCAGAACAGGAAGCATTAGCACGTGGTTGTAAAGGCGTTTTCGTTGATACATTCAGTTTTCAGGCGCGTGAATTCTATGAGAAACAAGGCTACCTGTTGCAAATGACGATCGAGCAAATTCCCCATCATCATCGCCAGCACTTTTTAATTAAACAGTTAGAATGTGCGGTTTAATTATTACTCAGTGATGTTATAAAATGTTTTTAATAATGGAGAAAGAAAATGTTGCTCTCTAAGCAATCTGCTTCATCAGACAAAAAGTACAGACTGTATGCCAGTAAATTCGCCATGTTGGCTACTTTTTTATGCATCTTTTCCCAGTCTGCTTTTGCCAGTACGCTCAATACGGTTTCTGAGATTAACCAGGCGTTAATGAAAGGAAAAGACATTAATTTGTCTATCGATTTAACGCAGTGTTTCGATCGGGAAAACAATATCAAAGGTACCATGAGAGGCGGTATGAAGATTACGTCATACCTGATCAGACCTGACGGTTCTCTGGCTTTCTCAGATATGCACCAAACGGTTAATAATAAAGATAAACCGCAAGTCCAGTTTTTGCGCTACCGTTCAAAGGATGAAAACACCATAGGATTCTCCATGCGGACGTTTACTTTGCCAGACTGGAAGCCCTACGGCAATCCCGCTCAATACGAGTGTGCCATTAATAAAGGGATCGTGTTCTATTCTCACGATCAGGACTAACGGTTTTTCGGCTTAACTGCCCTACTGGTATTTATTTGCGGGTTTTTATTTCCTTGCAATTGAACAAGGTCGAAATTACACAATCAGAAATAAATAACGGGTTTTACAGAGTAGTATGAGCTAACGGGGCCTGCACTATAAGGTGGAGTCTACACATTTAGCGGCGGGCCCCCTCTTCCCCTGTCAGTCATCAATTCTTTTATTCCCGAGCTTTATTGTCAGAATTCACGTAGTGCTGTCCCTGGACTGTACAACTCGTAAAAGCCTGCCCGGACAGAGAGGGTGCCGTCGCTTCCGGCGACAGTGAGGCCTTTTCTGAACATATATGATGCTCAGCGTGACGCAGATGTGCGCCGCCTGGGCGAATGCGCATGGCTCCACCAGATCAACGCAGATCACGAGTTTAGCAACGTCCGCTGCTGGCACAAAACGGACGTTTTAATCTGAATTAACCCCTGCAGTGAGAGCCGTATTCATAATGCCGCTTCAGCGGCATGAAGGTGCCAGATGACGTAAAAGATGGCGCAGAACTGAACGGCGCCGTACGCCCGGCGTAGCCGGTTACAGACGCATAAATCGTAGCCTACCCTACCGTTCCCTGAACAGCCCTGCGAGCCTTTGGCATGCCGTTAGCCTGCAACATCATTGTCATCAGTAAAACCCGCGCACTGTCCAGAGATACGGTACCCAGTTTTCTGGCCATCCGTTCACGAAGCAGACAGGCCGCGTGATCGAATACCAGTACTTCTTCGACCTCCAGCTGCTCGGGTGGGTAATCTGTCCGCAGTTCATGCAAAGCCTGCTGAAGAAGCTCCTGACTGGTTCCGTATGCCAGCTGTTCGCCGCTGGACTGCCGTGTTTTTTGGGGCGTTTTTCGTTTGCGGGATTTCTTTATTTTTACCATGATGCTTAGCCAATAGTGAAGAACATGGCATCCCTGCACAATAAAGACTCAATCGGGGCTTACCGTAACGGAGTAATCAGCAACGATAAGTTTCAGATCCCGCGCCACGCTTTCCCGGTCACCACAGAAGACAAACGAGCCAAGACAATCCTTATGACAGAAGAACGCCCCTGACGCCACCTCGCCCAATTTGGGAAGCTGCTGCATCTTCAGCGTTGGCAGCCTGTCCACGGAAGGAACAGTCAGCCGGGAAACATAAAGTGTCTCTTTGGCAAGGTGCTTTTTAGGAAAGGTCATATATCCCCACGCCTCGCCCTGGGGTGCAAAATGGCGTCCCACTTCCAGCCCCAATTGCGTAGCCAGATGTGTGAAACGCAAATCTACTCCCCAGGCAATAGCGATCATTTCTACCGTCGCTGCCCCGCCGGGCCGGTATGCAATCTCAAGTAATTCTACCCCCTGCCCGTCATCACCAAATGCTTCAATATGATAAACGCCATCCGGACCGCCAAAAGCCGCTAACACCTTCTCAGTGAAAGGCCGCCAGATGTGCCGCAAATCGCGCTCCTCCACCGAAAAAAATCCCAGTGGATGCTCATCGAGGTAATCGATAGGTTTACCAATATATTTTCCCGCCGAGAGTAGCGCGAGCCGTCCTTCCAGCATTATCGCATCAAGCTGATAAACCGGCTGGGGATTGTAGCTCTCAAAAAAATATTGCTGCTCATCCATATCGCGATAGTCATCACCTTCGGTCGGCGTGATTGCACTGAGTTGCCCGGCATCAGTGATAATTTTCACCCCAACGGAGCCTGCCAGCGAGCGAGGTTTCATCACCAGCGGAAAACTCACATCGCCACGTTTAATCGCCTGCGGGCTGATTTCCCGTGCGGTGAGGATGCCTGCGCGACAGGCAATCTCTTTCATCTTCTTTTTATCGCGAAATCGGGCCGCCATATCAAAGGTTAGTCCCGGCAGTTGCCAGCGATGGTTGGCCCAGGCCGCAATCCATACGGCGAACTCATCATTGGGAATCACCCGCGTGACTGAAAATGACTGTGCAATCTGGCTGAACACATCTTCCACATCGTGATGGCGGGCAAAATCCCTGACGATAAAGACATCCTCGCGATGCAAATCATCTGCCGCCTGGTTTTTCAAATCTTCAAGAAGATAGATAAACCGCCACGGCCGGTTGGGATACGCTGTCTTGATGTCAGTGACCACCTCGCCGACATCCAGTTCTGATGAAACGATCAGGATGATCTGCATCTCTTTTTTACTCATTCTTTGTCACCTTGTCCTGACTGTAAGCGCGGTTTTTGTTCACAGCCGTTAAGTGACCATTCTCAATATTAAGGCTGATACTCCGGCGCAACCTGTACCAGATAATGTGCATTCAGATAATTCACATCTCTTGAAACCTGCTCGCGATCGCCACAAAATACAAAGGATCCCAGTGAGTCTTTGTAGCAATAGAACTCTCCTGAGGCGATATCTCCGGCAACGGGAACCTTATGCGACTTAAGCGTTGCCATATGCTGTAATGGCGGCAGGTGGACACGGGTGACATACAGTGTCTGAGTAGCAAGATGTTTCTTTGGAAAGGTCATATAGCCAAAGGCTTCTTCCCTGCGCTGAACGAGAAGACCAACATTAAGTCCCAGTTGCGCAGCCAGATGAATATGTTTCAGATTCAGCCCGTACACCATCTCGACCATTTCCACGATTGCCGCACCGCCGGGACGCCAGGCAATTTCGAGTAATTCCACGCCCGCACCGGAATCAGCAAAAGCTTCGATGTGGTAAACCCCCTCCGGCGCGTCGAAAGCAGCAAGAACTTTTTCGGTAAAAGGTTGCCAGACATCCTCAACGGTATGATCACAGACTGACAACACACCGACAGGCTTTTCCTGCAAAAAGTTAATCGGCTTACCTAAATATTCACCGACGGAAATAAACGAGAGACGACCATTAATCACTACACAATCAATATGATAAATTGTGTTTGGATTATATTGCTCAATAAAGTATTGCCGCTCATCCATATCGCGGTATTCCGGCGACCAGTCAATATCTATATTGGCAAGCTGCTTTGCATCAGAGACGATTTTTATGCCCATTGAGCCTGCCAGCGAACGTGGTTTTACTATCACCGGAAAGGCAACATCTCCATTTTCGATATCCTGAAGAGTTATTTCCCGCGCGGTGGCAATGCCAGCCTGCTGCGCCAGCTCTTTCATGCGTTTTTTATCGCGAAATTTCCTTGCTTCCGCGCAGGTTATTCCGGTTAATTGCCAGAAATCATTGGCAAAGGCAGCCACGTAAACCGCAAACTCATCGCAGGATATGACCAGCGAGACATCATATTGCTGATCGATCTTATGCAATACCGCCTTAATATCCTCCAACGCGGCGAAGTCACGCACAATAAAATTTTCAGGCCGCTCCTTTTCACAGGTGGCCACACCAAGATAATCCTCTATGAGATAGATAAAATGATGTGTTTTAAGCCCGTGCATGGCCTTGACGGCCTCAACCGTTTTCGCCGCATCCAGCTCGGAGGAGACAATCAATACTGTCTGAGTGGGTTGCATTTTGACATCCTGTTATTTTCCTTTTAATTGTGTAAAACGTTCTATGCCGTGATGCAGAGCCAGATGGCTCTGCGTGAGATCAAATGCTTTCTATCCATTGCATACGGGACAATGGCTGTTATGAGTAGAGTTATCAGATATAGCTCTTCAGACTTCCGCTTCGCTTCACATCCAACGTGGCGCAGTGGAATGAACCACCAAATGTCTGGAAATGCTTAAACGGACAAAGAACGGTTCTGAAACCCCATTTACGGAAGGCAGAAATCAGTGCTTCTTCATCTTTCTCAACCACCACGGTTTTTTCATCCAACATCAGTACATTCACGTGGATCCATTTTGAGGTGATGTATAAAGGATGGTCGTCCGGCAGATTAGAAGCAGGCGGATGCAATATTTCCCAGTCTCTGAAAATATCAGGGATCTGCGGTACCCAACCTTTATTAATTAATACGCGGCCCGGTGCCAACGGCAATATCGTCGTATCAATATGCATGGGACCTGGCTCTTCAAACTCATAGATATGGACGCGATAATCAGGCCCCAGCGTTCTGCGCAGCCACTCGATACCTTTATTATTGGTGACATGACTACGCTGACCTATAATGTCCCGCCCCATTCTCATAAAGTCGGCTGCGTCAAAAAGTGGCTCTACTTCGGTAATGATCGAATTAAAGGGGAGTTCCTGTTCGAAGTCATACTCTGTTTGCCATACATCATCTTTCAGCATCGGCTTGGGTGCAGAAATCCACTCCGCCCCTCTGGTGAAATAATCATTCAGGATGCTGCGAAAGGCGAAGGTTTCGAAATAACGGCTGCGCCATGACATCGGCACTTCAATGATTTTCTTTCCGATAGCAAACAGGCAGTCTCGCGGCATCGCGGAATAGAAGGTTCCACCGGTGGTAAAGTGCGGTGTGACGATCGGCTGATGATGATTTGACTCATCAGGGCGGCGTACTCTGATCCCTTCAGCTTGCAGGATTTCGGCAAAGGTATTCACTTCCTGCCTGGCTTTAACTACGAGTTCTTCCGGGAAACGTTGCCCGGAATACTCATGGAAAAAACCACTGGTTTCCTTAGGAATAATAGCTTTAAGGCCGGTGTCCCAATCCGGAACACGAATATCGTCCATAATCCCGACAATGACCTCTTCAAGTGGGTCCCATTCCGTATAAACTTCCACCGGGCTTTCATCTGTTGAAAAACAGGAGGTTTCTTCTTTTTGAAACTGCATGCTTTACCTTTAAAGTAATGTAATTTTTTGAACACTTTTCCTTAACATACTTAAACCGTCACGTTGCTGAAAAAAGCCCTTAGCAGCTGAACGAGTAACAGCAAACTGGCGGCCTGGCACAGTATTCTCCTGGCAGATGATAAATATAATCACTTGATAATTATTATAAAATCATCTGTATTGGTGGGTGGTTAAAGACGGATATGAGTTCCCGGTTAAGTTTCTTATAGGAACAATCCTGGTTAGTTATTAATTATTTTAAATAATAATTAAAAACTATTGGCAACGCCGCGGGGCTGAACAGACGGGCTGAGTTGCGCTGGCACCGGTGAGATTCCGGTGCGCCATAACCGCCATGCATGAGAAATATTTTTTCGTTGCAAAAGGACAAAAAGTACGGCAAGGCATCAGAGCCATTCAGCAACGTCACTGCGTACAGAAGCTATCATAGCGTGGTGGGCCCGGTTAACACGGGCGTAATCAGGCGGGTCTAATAGCCCCGGGACACTGAACAAACAGCGTCCGGGGTAATTTAACTGTCAGACAGCAAAATCCTTAATCATGCTTACAGCTGGATTAAAACCCCACCGCGGCTCCTGCCGGACGGCGGATGTCATTTGCACCGTACAGCCAGCCCGGTCTCAATTTCCCAGAAACGGCAGAATCATTACCGGAGTCAGCCGCTTTTTTACCCTCGCTGAGTTTTGGCGCAACCATAATCAGTTCGGTCGCGCCCCACGGGGTCTGCTCGGTCAGCTTATAACCGCGCTGGCGTAGCAGCCTTAAAGTATCAAACGACAGCCCGTGCTGCTCATAATAGACTTCATCCGGTAGCCACTGGTGGTGCACCCTCGGCGCATCCACCGCTTCCTGCGGCAACATCCCGTGATCGATGATATTGAGCGCCACCTGCAAGGATGCAGTAATGATGCGCGACCCACCCGGCGAGCCCAGCACCAGGAACACCTCGTTGTCGTGCGTCACAATGGTCGGCGCCATTGACGACAGGGGGCGTTTACCGGGAGCAATCGCATTGTTTGCTCCCTGTACCAGTCCGAACATGTTCTTCTCACCAATTTTTGTGGTGAAATCATCCATCTCATCGTTGAGGAAAAAACCGGTGCCCGGCGCCATAACCACAGCACCGAATCGCCCGTTGATGGTATAGGTGGTGGACACGGCATTACCTTGTTCATCAACCACAGAATAGTGGGTGGTTTCCGGACGCTCACCATTCACCTGTTTGCTTTCAGGTAGCCGGGATGGCGTCGCATCGGTCGGATGAATGCCCTGCCGCATTTCATCTGCATAAGATGTGCTAAGCAATTTATCTAGCGGGTTGTGGATAAACTCAGGATCGCCCAGTGAATTATTGCGATCAAAGTAAGCGATACGCATCGCTTCCGTCATCACATGAACCGAGTCGGCAGAATTAAAGCCCAGCGCACGTATGTCATAGCCAGAAAGGATATTCACCATCTCGCAAAGCGCGACGCCACCGGAGCTGGGAGGTGGGGAAGAGATAAATTCATAACCCCGATAGTGACACCGCAAAGGTGCACTTTCGGTGACATGATAACGGGCAAAGTCCGCAGCAGTAATAATTGCCCCCCCTTTCGCCGCAGCCGCCTCAACGCGCTGAGGAATCGGCTGCTTGTAAAAGTAATCCGTCCCGGACTGGGAAATATGGCTAAGAGTTTCAGCCAGTTCAGACTGTTTCAGATTGTCACCCGGCTGAAGTGGCGAACCGTCTGGCCGCAGAAACCACCTCGCCGCCTGCGCATCCGTGCGGAACCGGTTGACGGTAGTATCCAGAATATCGGTATCCGCTCGCGTCAGAATAAAGCCCTGACGGGCCAGTCTTATCGCCGGTGCCATAACCTGCTGACGGCTGAGTTTGCCATAGTGTCTCTGAACGTAATCCAGCCCCATTACCGTGCCGGGGACGGCCACCGCAGAATAACCATGCAGGCTGGCATCAGAGCGCACTTTACCCTGCGGATCAAGATACATATCGGCACGCGCAGCGGCAGGCGCGGTTTCACGGAAGTTAATAAAGGTATCTTTGCCGTCAGCAAGATGGATCAGCATAAAACCACCACCACCAATATTGCCGCAGCAAGGATTAACTACGGCCTGAGCATAGCCTACCGCGACCGCTGCATCGATGGCATTACCACCCTGTTTCAGGATATCGATGCCCACCTGAGAAGCGATCGCCTGTGAGCTTACCACCATTCCGTGGCGAGCTTCGATGGCTGGCGCAGAAGCAGCCTCAACCTGACCCGCAGTAATAACGCCAGATGTTAAAAGAAAAATGAAAAGAATATTACGTAACATGGAATAATTTCTCTTTAACCAAAAAAATATGGCGCATCCCTACGCCATAACATCATGATTATTATGTTTTATCAGCTTCACTGACCAGTAGGTAGCCACGGTTCTCAGCACCATCAAGCGTGTTCATCCCCTTAAACAGGGTCTGACTGTCGATCCAAATCCACGGATGTTCGGTATTGGATACATCCATGATCAGAAATGAATCAGATTTGGCATCATAAGCGCCCAGAGGAGAGAAATGTCCACCGCCCGACTGGCCTATGGCACTGCGTAAAAAGTTGACGATGACAAAAGAGTTATCCTGCTGCATGGCGGCAATAATCTCTTTCTTCATCTTGTCCTGCTGTGCGAGATCTTTCACCGGCACCGCTTTAACTTTTAATCCGGCATTACTGAGCAGACGACGTTCATCTTCCAGATGCAGACCATAATCAGACTGCCCGCCAGGCGTTTTCGGTTTACCGAAAATCTCAATGCGTGGTTTGCTGCTGTATTTAACTACGCTGGTCTGAGTATAACGATTCCAGAATGGCTGCCAGCCGTTATTCTTTGGAAAATAAACCCTATCCTCAGTGTTTATTAAGCTGCTATCTGGCTCAATTTTCTTATTTTTATGCAGCCGCAAGCTATTCAGCACGATAGTTGCTGAAGCAATGCCACAATAGACTTTATTATTCTGCCCTTCAAACTGCGGGGCCAGAGAAAAGAAATCCTGTTTAACCGTTGCCTGTGTTAAACGCTGAATTCCTTCTGGGCTTTGCCAGTCAACAATCTGACTGAACCCGCTGACAGGCATCAAACAAATCGTCAACAGGGCAATACGAGAGGTTATTTTTTTCATTACTGTTCCCAAATTTTATAGTGCGCATCTCAACATGCCACAAAAGAGCATTATGCAATTGAGATCGGTAAAAATTATTTCAGTAGTTGATAATAGGTAGGGTTATCGTCACACTGCCCACCGCCACATTCCAGCACCGTTGAAAGCAAATTCGCCACCATCAGCAAAGCAAAAACAGCCACAACTGCACATTGAATCAACGGATTGCGGATAGGTCCTGCCGTGGCTTTTTCAGGCGTAACCATCAGGGTAATGGCAACACCAAACACAATCGCCACCGCTAAAATAAAACTCCATGTATAAAGATGCAGACCAAGGAAAGGAAGACCATAACCTTTATCGCCCGGCAAAATATGCAGGAAAATATGGCGGGCAGCGACGGCAGCCAGCGCCAGAGCGCCAATAATCACCATGCCGTAATGCAGCTTTTTATTACCAAAACAGAGATTAAACAGTAACCCCGACCCGATAAGCAACAAAGCCGCACGTTGCAGCAGACAAAGCGGACATGGCAGATCGAAAAATCTCAGCTGAAAATAGAACGCGCAGAGTAACGCAACACTCACCAGGAGCAGCATCAACAGATTAAGCGGACGCGAAATATCTTTTTTTTCTGTAAATTGCATAGTGGCCTCTAAAACGAAAGGAGAAGTGCATCGGTGGCGTGATATTTCAACCAGGCGAGAATGATGACAAGGTCGGCAAACCAGAACAGATAAGCCAGTTTTCGTTTACCGGCCAGCGCACTGAAAATGGTTCCGCAACCCATCAGGAAGGGTAAATACATAAACATGTATGACTCCATTAATAAAAGTAAAATGCCATATCATCTTCCTCCGGCATATAATCGGATAAGGCGACAGGTCCATCCTGTGTTCACAATCCGATGAACATAACCTAAGAAACAGATGAACGGCGTTGAGTGGTGAGAATGGATATTCAGTTCCAGTGGGATTGAACAGAACAGTATTTTATTCTGCCAGAGGACCAGTAATAATTTTTTGCGAAGGGAATATGTCATTATCTGAACATGATTGACCTGCTCCCCGTTGATTAATACACCGCGATGTCAGTAATGGAGTGTGAGTAAAAATGGCGGATATGGTCACGCAGCGTGACGCTATGAAAAGGAATGATTAAGCTCACGTTCTTTCTGTATCTGACGTGTGTGCTCCGGCATCAGCTCTGTCTTTACGCGCTCAGGGCCGGACGGCTGCAGCGCCTCCTACCAGGCGGGTCGCCGCAAAGGACAAATCAGACATGGTCCGGTTTAGCTGTCCGGGCGCGAGTGGAAAAATTTTTGGCCAGACAAAAATTTCTCCGGCGAGAGGCTTCAGCCATCCCTGGACAGCCAGGCGGTTTGTGCTTGTCTCAGCCCCGGCAAAAGGACTCAGACAGGCGAACACCCCACCTGCAGAAAGCGGGAACTCGCCGCAACGGCGTGACGTGCGGAGCGCCGCAAGGTGAGAGGAGTTGCGTCAGGATGGAACCCCGCAACTGCGGAGCATGACAGCCGACCGGACGCCATACTGCTGCCCGTAAAGTGGCTTTTAGGAAAGGGAAGAAAATGAAAGTCAGAGAATGGATGTCAGAAAGGCAGGCGATGGATTACTGTGCTGAGCAGGAGAAAGGATAAGGCCGGTGCGTCAGCTCCGGCTCTGTCCAACTTTTATTCAGGCGCTACCTGAACTACTGTGTTTAAGATATTGCCTGAAAAAAACGTTTCTCAGCTCATCTTCTGTCGGTATTTCACCCTCTATAGAAAGCTTAGCGGGTAAAAGTGACATATTAGATTTCTCGCTGACAGGTTTGAGGACGGTAGAGCTACGAATCAGGCTCATGATCGCATTCTGGAAATCTCTGTCATGATGAGTAAGACTCGTTAATATGGCAATTCCGCCTTTGATATCCCGAAGCTCTCCTCTCTTTTTCGCAAGGCAAACCATATACAGATTTGATTCCGCCCGACGCCAGAAAGCCTCTGCTATTCCCGGTTCATTGATTGTTTCATAGCTTGTGATGCTTTCCCCACCCGCATTAACTTTGAATGCTGCAAGTGATATTGAAACAGACATCATTTCTCCTTTATATAACCTGGCCCACATAACGGGTTAAAGATAAAAACCTGTGTTCAATGCATAACAGAGCCGCGCAGAGGGCACAAAGTGAAACAGCGTCTTTTAACGCAGGTCGAATAAATCCAATCACACAGACTGATATCGTCCAGATGTGGAGACCACCTTTGCGCTGTCAGCAGCCTTATGGATATGGCTAAAAAACATATCCGGGACAAAAATGCTGGCCAGTCAGGAGGAAATCATGTGCGGCCTGCCTGGCCAGCATTTCTAAATTCAGCTACCGGGTCGACCTCATTTTGGCAAAACCGCGAATGACAGCTTCAGCCAGACTTGTTGCCGTATCCACAATCGGCAGCGGCTGTTGGGGATGGCTTTTAAGCAGGGGGCTTATGTCCGTGCAGGCAATAAGCAGCGCCTGTGCGCCAGCATCCTGTGCCAGGGAAATCAGCGTCCTCCACTGCGTTATCACTTCAGGATCGGAAAATCCTCTTTGCTTGACCAGCGCAATTAAACCCGTGGTGATTGCGCGTAATGGGTCAGAAGAGACACAGCGCTTTCCCGCTATATGCAGACGCTGCTGATAAAAACCCGCATCAAGCGTAGACGCAGTAGCAATCACGGCGATGTTCTCCGTTTCAGCAGGCAGGTGTTCAAGCGCACAATCGGCAATATGCAGCACAGGAATGCCGGCACTGGCCTCCTGCATCTCAGCGAAGTAGCAATGGGCAACATTACAGGGAACCGCGATCAAATTAACCCCCGCTTTTACCAGATCGCTAATCCCATCGCGCAGTGCTGCTGACATTGCGGCATCTTCAACCACCCGATCAGGAAAAAAAGGTGTCGGCAAAGAAATGATGTGCATTTTGGGATAGTCGATATCGAATCTGGCTCCGTATTGCTTTTGGCACTCATCCACCAACATATCAATAAAAGGCGCTGTAGAACGAGGCCCCATACCGGCTAACACACCAAGGCTGTAAGACATTACGCTCTCTCCCTCTGATAACGGGTAAAATTCATCATGCATAGCGCCAGCAGTAAAAAAGAAATTATCAACAGCTCAACAGATACATCAAGTGCGCTGCGAAGAGGACTCAACGTAGAAAGGGCAATCACGCACCCTGCGCCCGTCATAGCAATAGCACCTACAGCAGCGCCCGCATAACCGGCTTTCTTGCCATACAGATCCATACATCTGGCCGTGGAGCTGGGCGTCACAATGCCTTCGCCAAGCGCGACGATCATCATAGGAACAACGAATGAAATAATAGCGTTGGGTAACATTTTGCTGAGTATCAGCATTGATACAGAGCCAGTAAGGATGAGTAACACGCCTAACGTGCAAATCGTCGTCACTTCAAAACGAGCAGAGAGTTTCGAAACAATAAAGTTTCCGACCATCACACAGGGAACAATAGCCAATGGAACCAAACCAAACTCTTGTGGAGAAAGGTGAAAGTTATCCTGAAGAATGTAAGAAGCCGAAAGCAGGAATACCAGTTCTGCCGCATAGCCCAACATATTGAACAGTGCCATTCTCATGAACTCGCCGTGGCTAAAAATATCACGGTAGTTTTTCCCCAACCGGACCAGCGTAAACCTGTTCGTTTCGTCCCCTACATTCTCGTTCGTTTCAGGAAGAGAAAAATAGAGATAAACAATAAAGCAAAAGGCCACCACACACAGCGTGGCGAAATTAATCCGCCAGCCAAAAAAGCCCTGAATGGCTCCACCTGCCATAGGTGAAACCGCGGGCGTTACGGACATAAACATGACCAGTATGCCCATAAGCTTCAGTAATTTTTTGCCGTGTGACATATCCCGGGCAATGGCTCGTGCTATCGGGCCGACACAGCCTACTCCCAGACCAGTAACGATCTTTCCGGCCAGGAAAGCAGGACCGGACGTGGCCAGGAAACATGCAAGATTGCCAAGGAAAAAAATAGATAGGCCGATTAGGGCTACAGGGCGGCGGCCATAATAATCCGATAGCGGGCCATAAAAAAGCTGTGCCAGTCCAAAAGACACCAGCGTTAATGTCACTGAAAGTTGTAAAAGGGCATCAGTAGTGCCCAGTGGAGAACGCATATGGGGTAATGATGGAATAAATAACGTATTGTTAAACTGGCCCATAGCGACCAGTAAAACGATGATTATTCCAACTGAAAGGGTCCCCGACTGCTTATTTGGTAATGACGGCACCGTATTCACCTTTATCAGTAATCAACTTTATTTTTGCCAAATCATGAAAAACATCTTCAGATTTCCCTGTCAGAGTACCTATAGCTGACCAGTTGCTTTCTCCTAAGGCGGGAATAACTGTGCCCATATTCACAGCCAGATGATGTGAGGAAGCGGGCTCAGAAAGATCAAATCGTAACAGTCTTGCGCTTTCCGCCAGGCCATAAAGGATCCCTGTAACATCCTCCCGAACGGGCCTGTCAAAAAAGCTGTTCTCAATAACAGGTTTTTGCAAGACAGCGACGCTGATAGCATGTTCAAAAATTTTTACCGGACTGACATCATAGGCAAATGCAATCAACTCCATAACATTCGTTCCGCCGGGCCTGCCCATATTGGCATCAATAAGCCTGACTTCATCCCCATTAACCATAAACTCAATATGGAAAAAGCCGTAATTAAAATCTGCCCGGTCGATTAACGTACAGACAACGTTTTTACATTTCTCATAAGCCGTATTACCCATGTCATTCTGGTAGGGGAACTTATGCTGTACTTCAGTATTTCCATATTTAAAACGTTTTGTAGCGCCGATAAAATTGACCTTATTATGACAGGCATAGCCCTCAATACTGACCAGTTCTCCGTCAAAAAATTCCTGAATGATATATTGATTAGGATTGAGATAGTCAGGGATCTTCTTAATAGCGAGAGCTATCTTTTCCTTGAGTTCATCAAAAGTTTGGAAGGTGAATGTGCCTATGGCCCCCGCCGTCAGGCCTGGTTTGGCGATGAATTTTGCTGCTCCTGAAGCAGAAATAAAGTCTTCAATAGTTTTTTCAGGCGTGACCTGCCATTCAATTCCCAGAGAGGCAGGAATATATTCAGGAATAATTTCATTAACCCAGGCCTTATCCTTCAAGTTAAGCACGCTCGCTGAAACACCAGGGAGGCCAAGCTCTTTGTTTGCCGTGGCGATAATGGCCAGGCGACTGTCCAGAAGTGTGGTCAGGCCCGCAATCTTCTCTATGCCGAAAGCGTTCACCACACGTTTAATATCTTCGATGTCTGTGGTATCGCAGAATATAGCCCTTTCCTGCGCCAGCTGGATGAGGGCATCACCTTCCTGGTTCCAGTAATTAGTAAGGAAAACGGGCTCATAGCCCAGATTTCTGATTGCACGAGCAATATAGGAAACGCCCAGAAAAGACGCTTCTACAACCATGATATGTTGATTCATACGGCTTCCTTAATTTTCTTTACGTAAAGTCTTTGCAGCCAGCGGTCTTTACCATCAAATGCAGGTTTAAATAGCGAACGACCATGTAGCATTTTATTATTATCAATAATTAATGCAGACCCTGGTGAGAGCAGGGCTTCAAAAGCATGCTCATTAAAAAGGGATCTTAATTTCTCAAACAGAAACTTGGCTTCCGGCGTACCGCAATGAACTACGCCACGATTAAAATTGAAGTAATATCTTTCGCCTTTGCTGAAATCGGCTAAGGGTCTCAGGTAATAAATATCATCACCTTCTGAAAAAGAATACGGCGCTCTCACAAAATATATTTTCTCCTGAAGCAGATTTACCTCTTCTTCAGATAATTGTGCGAGTACTTTCGGCACATTAACCAATGTCGTGGGCACGTTTTGATCAGTGCGACTTCTGACGGCCGTTAACAGAAGATAGTCTGGTTTATTATCGTCAAAAGCTATTTCTGTATGAAATTCAAGATCCACTTCCGAACCTGTTCCAGAAGCGACCATTTCGTCACCTTTTACAGGATAAAGGTTGTGTATATAACGACCGCTATTTTCCTGTTCGTAAGCGTGAGGCATACCCAACAAGGAGGATAAATATATCAGCGTTTTTTCTGTGATAGAATCTCCGCTTGGAATATCTAATATTTTTTTCAGCGGTGTCTCTGGCTTACTTTCATCTATTGGAAATCCCGAGACTATGGCATAGCCCTGACGGGCTACGCACTCACGTATTTTACTCGATATTTCATCTTTGGGATCGATGATGCTTTTTATTTCTCTGTGAAGAGTGATAATAGCATCGTTAGTTAACAGCTTTTTATCAGCATAATCGTGCCTGAATCGTTCCCGACATGCTGTTGGCATCGTGATCTCCACGCTATCCTTATCCGGAACAGCGTACGAGGGCTCATATCTCTTGAGGTTTACCATCGTCATATAGCCTCGGGAAAAAGGTTAAGCCGATTCTTTTTCTTTAAAGAAAGTTTCGTTAATAGTACGGTTCGGCCCTAAGTCGTGATACTGCACGATATCAAGAATTGACTCGCAACCGCTCATAAACCTGATAATACGTTCCAGTCCGATACCAAAACCTGCGGTCTGAATTTGAGATTTATCTTTCCAGGCCGCGTATTCATTACTGTATGACTTACCAAGTTTTTTTGACTGCTCATGAATTTCCTGTGCAGTTTTAGGCCGGATGCCACCAGTGGTTAATTCACCATAACCGAAAGGCAGCATAAGATCGTAAGTATCATAGCTTCCTTTTTCATTTTGATGGTAAATAGAATCACGGACACCTTCCGGATAATCATAAATCCAGAATGGGATATCAAAAAGCTGCGTTAACTTTTCATCTTCTTCTGCAGTAAAATCTCTTTTTAGATCGGGCGAATTGCCAATTAACCGGTGACCTTCTGCAAACGTAATTGTAGGATAATTTGATTTCGCTAATGCTTTGATATTGCGTAACCCAGTTTCTGAATGCTGAAGGGTCGAATCCTCCAAAATCTCTTTTGCCATTGAGGTCAGTATTTTTTCGCCCTGCTTGAATACATCGCTCATGCTGCTGGTACGCCATTCAATTTCAAACTGGAAGAAGTTATAAAGGTGTTTTCCTGAATGTTCTTCACCATCCATCACCAGTCTCAGACAAGGCGCCACACAGTACACTTTCTCCAGAAATTCAAGCGACATTTGTTTTTCAACGACATGGCTTACCGGGAGGTAATATTTTTCTTTCCCTTTTACCTGTACCTTCCCTGGCTGATCGGCAACTATTTCCGGTAGATCTTTATCACCCAGTACTGCAATGGAATGTCTTGCGCCAGGTTCATAGCTTGAAGAAACGATGCTGGGCAGGATTTCTGTAAAATTGTTTTCTGCCGCTGCTTTTCTCAATCCATTTAACACGCGCCCACTCCAGGCATAAGTCTCTTGGTAAGAAAGATTCGGTTTAGGCATGGTAGTTCTCCTTCAATTAATTTGCCTTAGGTTTGTACGATTTTTATGCATCTCAATCTGTACATAATCGTGCGCACTGGTTGTCTCAGGAAGACTTTCCTTTCCCGTAAACAACAAGAAAAGCACAAAATACATTAGAATATTTTAAATGTTAAGTTCTGGAATGGTAATCTAAGGTTATAATTATTTAATGTCAACTACCGCTGCGCTTTTTATAAGATACTGATTAATAAGAGTTTAATGAAATTAATTACCTTTAGTTAATATAATTAACACTTTGTTACACCAGTGATATTTATATCTATGCCTGTTATTTAATTTATGTTCGGGTCATTTGTTTAAGTTTTGTCATGTTTCGGATGTGCAATAAACAGCGGTTAGGTTTGATGGCGAAGTGCCTGGCTCTGGTATTCCATGTGCGACCAGATTTTTTAACAGGCCGACTAATCAAATGATGGTCACTATGTATTAACGCTTTCAGCCGAACAGGTGATTGCGGGCATGTTAAGCGGAGACACCACGGACGCAGACAGGGAAGCGAGTTCGAACGGCGCGGCTTCCGGTAAGCGCACCTCTCATTTGTGCTTCGCTGGAATCTCATCTGTCTTTATGCTTGTAAAAATCATCAAATGACTCAGGGTTTACCTGCCTTACTGGCTCCCGATCAACTGCAAGCCGATATGACATGGATAAAAAGCCTTCCCCTGACTCGGTTTTTTCTTTTCCGGTCTGTCCTTTTATGTCGAAGGGAAGAGTTACAACTAACTCCCTTCCGAGCAAGGCATGACCGGAATAACGAGAAAGACGTCAGATGGGGTATTTGCAGTCCACAACGTGGACTGGCCACAGAACCACGGTGGCCCTTTGCCGGGGCGGCGGCAGCTGTCAGCAGCCGTTGACGTTGACGCCAGCCACCAAACTCTAGCCCGACTACCCGCCAGGAAAGGAACCGAAAGGGCCATGGCCCTGCCCGCGAAGAAGCTTTTAAGGCATTAAAAGAGAGGGAAACGCAGGATGCGGAAGCAAAGCATGACGTAAACCATACAGAGGATTGATGTCATTAGCCGCAGGGCCCACAGGGCAGAATGTTTTAAGGCCCCTGGCTGGCCATCTCAGGATTTTGCTGCACCGTACGGATCAGCACAACCGCCTGGGCTTTAAGTTTTTCCCTGCCCATATCCCAGTTATGGTACGTGGTTTCGCCCGTATGAAGGTAGTGGGCAAAAAACGCCTGAGACAGATTATGTTTTCGCGTACGTCACGGAGCTCCTGGGGCGCTATCCTGTGGGGCCGGGCGATAACGGAGAGGCTGTTCATGGCACAGAGCAGACATCCGCAGCATATAAATATCCGCCGTGAAAGCGTACCGCTCAGCGCTGCATGCCCGTTGACTGATTCGTTCTTTCCCGTCTCACTTTAACAACTGTATGAGTCAGGATAGGGCCCGTCCGGACAGGAAAAATCTGATTTTATGAGTCCGTCATAAAACCGATATACCGGAAATATAATTTCAGTTTGCTGGAACTCAGACACAGGGACTAACGACTCACATAATACTTTCCACAACAGAACGTAATCACTAAGGATAAATGATGAACATGCTCTCAACAAAATCGGTACTGAAGACAACAGCATTCGCTCTCACTGCGTTTTTGTTAAACCAGGGCGCAGCACTGGCTGAAACCCCTTCAGCATCTACACAGCCTATCCACAACGGTGCGGTTTCACAGCTGAAGAATACTGCGCACGGTAACGAAAACATGATCCTGGCCAAAGAGCCAACCCTGGCGAGTGGCCAGCGCGTCAACAATGCCTGCGACGAGTTAGATCCGTGTCCACAGGATGACATCACAGATGATGCATCGTAAGTGATTAAAAAACCGGCGGTGGCCTGTGGCCTGCAGACTCCGCACTAAAATAAAAAACCGCCTTAAGGCGGTTTTTTATTTTGATCTACGCAGATTCGTTAATCAGGATTCAGGCCAGTAACGTCATCTTCTGGCACAGAGCGCCCCCTCATTAGTCACCCAAGGTCCGTTATGAGCGAAGACCGGACGTTTTATCATTAGTCATTTTGGTTGGGACTGGTAATAAATTTCTTAACGCTACTGAAATACAGCGGGATTGAGCATGGTCTTCAGTAGGCACACTCCTATTCGTTAAACAAATGGTTGCCTTTGCTGAAGGAAAAGACATTATATCCTTTTGCGTTAAAAGGATTTTTTATGAGTGATTCTTTATGCAAATCTATTGGGCTGCTCTTGTTTCCGGCTCTTACTCAGCTTGATCTTACCGGCCCTTATGAAGTTTTCGTAAGAGCACCACATACCAAGGTTCATCTCATCTGGAAAAACCTGGACCTCGTGGTTTCTGATCGTGGTATGGCTATACAGCCAACAACCACATTCAACGCATGTCCCGAACTGGATGTAATTTGTGTCCCAGGTGGTCCAGGGCAGATAAATCTGATGGAGGACGAAGAAGTCCTTTCGTTTATCCGTACTCAAAGTAAACAAGCAAAGCTCGTAACTTCGGTATGCACCGGGTCGCTTGTTTTGGGCGCAGCAGGCCTTCTAAGGGGATACAAAGCAACTACACACTGGGCTTCTCTGGATCAGCTCGCTTTGTTAGGTGCAGAGCCAGTAAGTGAGCGCATAGTTCGTGACCGCAACCGTATAACTGGCGCAGGTGTAACTGCAGGTATAGATTTTGCTCTCAACGTCGTGTCAGAAATTTACGGTAGTGATATCGCTCAGAATATTCAATTGCATATGGAATACGACCCCGCACCTCCCTTTACCTGTGGTTCACCCCGTTCAGCATCTGAAGAACAGCTGAAAAAAGCACAGGAACAGGCCGCGCCATTTATTGAAAAGAGGCGGCAGGCTACTTTAAAAGCAGCAGCCAGACTTTAGAAATAAGGGCATCACGGAAGAAAATTATTTCCCTCTTTATTTTCCAACGTCCGCTTCTGGCACAAAGCGGACTTTTTTCTCTGAATTCACCTCTGTAGTTAGAGCCTGCATCACTATTTCGCTAAGCGATATGAAGGCGCCAGATGACGTAAAAGATGGCTCAGATGCTGAAAGGTACTGTGCGCCCGGTGTAGACGTTTAAAGTTGTACATATCCTGTCTTACGTGACATTTTACTGAATAGGCTTGCTGGCCTTCAGCAGCAGTTATTTCAAGTATCACTTTTAACCGTGTTGAGCGAGTTTTACAACGCTGGCGTCATAAAAGGAGTGTTTTCGGGGCGCTGGCCTCGGCAGCTTGCTGCTGACGTTTAACACAGAAAAAAGCGTTAAAGATGCTTATAATCGGAACGATTACATTCAGTGAGAAAATAACTCGAATTTAATAATAAAGTGGTAATGGTCAATTGCGGCTGGCAGCTCTTCCGGTCTGCCAGCCTTTTTTCGCTTCTGGAACATAGCAGAAATGCACTGAAGCTCAAATCAGGAGCAAACATCAACATCTTTCATTGCCGCTTTTAGGCAGATAATGGTCTGGTATTGAGTGTTAAATTCGCAGGTAATCGTACTGACGTTTTCATTTTTACTAAAAACGGTGTTCCTAGCGGCACGCCTTGATGTCGATATTTAACGCAAATTAGTCGTTTTTCAATATTTAAGGGTTGCAGCAGGCAGTAATCTAACTCGTTATGCCGCATCGCATTTGGCCTGAATACCGCGTGCCAAAATGCCTCCCTAAGGCACGCAGAAGTTACTTAAGCTGATTCCGGTATTACTCACATATCTGATTTGCTTTTAAGTTATGACATCTTTATGCTTAGATAGCCACCCCAGCGATGCTGCCTGCATCTTTAATCCCCATTGCCGTCACCGTATCGCCCGGTACCGTGAGATCCTTAGCGACAGTAGCATTTTAATAGCGTCAGCGATGGGCATATTTTTCATGCAGACACGCCATGTTGGGTTCTGCGTCCTCAATTTCTGACAACAGCGAGGTCAGAAACGACGCGCTGATGGAAATATTACGGCAGGCGCATCCGGAGATGCGCCTGCCAACAGACTGGAGTATGTAGATCTGTGTCAGCTTCATCGCGGCGGCAGGCCGGATGAACGAAGATGAGTTTCAACTGGGCACGGAAAGCGGTATCCGGGAGTCGGTGCACTCCGGCGAGCCCATGTTGCCGCAGTTAAGAGCGCATTTTATGTATTCACTGCTACGTTTTATGCTCGATTATGAAAATCGGAGCTGGGTCTTCAGATTCCATGGAACCCGCAAGGTAAACTTGAGAGTCTTACATTTAGTGTCTTTTTGAAGCGAATACTTGAACGCCTATTAAAGGCAGCCCATCTACCAATGATATATTTTCGATAGTATCAGCCAATTCTTTCGAGTGCGTATGAAACTCTCCGAGATTAGGATCAAATATGGTTGTTCTTTTACTGTCTGCTGATACAGAAAAGCCCAAAGCGTGTGCCATTTCCTGGCTGTATATTACCATGACCCCTTTTTTATTTTCTAAAATTGCATCACATAAGGAGCTTAACGCAGCTTCATCTGTACTCACCTGCCGCCCGGATTGCTTACACGCAATTAAGAAAGGTAAACCTGAGTTAGACTTGTCCTCCAGAACAGGTTTAAGCTTTAATCCTTTCAATTCAGCAGCTTGTAATAAACTTTCTGTGCCCGCCATTGCACCACTGAATACTCCGGGGTTTGCGGAAGCTTGTTCCAATAGAAATTTGTGCTCACTTCGATAGAAATTATGAACGGTACGAGCGTGTACTACCCCCTCAAAGGACCCCAGAAATCTCATTCTTTCTGCTGATGCGTAGGGCGTAGCGTGATCTTTTCCGGCATGAATCATGTTAATCCAGCTCAATGAAAGGCCAAAGCACATTGCTCGCTGACTGATGCCATGATTATTCGTGCAAATATCTTGATCAAATCTCGCCAATGTCATTGAAGATAGTTGAGCCGGAAGCTTTTTCCATCGGCCATCACTGAACTGTGCAGGATCAGGCATTTGATTCGCGACCGAAGCCGAAGACCCAGCCTGAACTGTGGTGAGGCTTGGGTGTTTGCCGATATGCTTAGACGTGATTGTCATATTTTCAACGCCCTATTCAAAAAGATAAGAAATTAGTGACTTCATAAGCGGTTCGGTTCCGCAGGTTTCTGAAGTTGGTCAGCCTTTTTCTCTTGGATTTGTCATATATGATGCTATCAAACTCAGGAGGCCAAGACAGTACAGCACGATGCTGCTTGCCAGGCTCTACTATCTCACCAGGCCTTAGGTTGATTTTCCATCCCACATAAGTTAACCAGCTTAGTATCCTGGCTAATCTACCCATTCAGATAACGGCTGATAAAAAAGGGCTGCTCTTTTAGTGGCCTCAGGGAGATATTTTATTTCCAAGATCTCAATCTAACTGTGTGCCCCTTCCCCCCCAGGGACCAAGGCCATCAATACTGGCGCGAACAGATTGTGCGATGTAAGGAATATCTGCGCCCCACGTTCAGCGGCCGGCGCAGCCCATAAGCGTCTGCCACCCAATGCAACACTCATTCAGCAGTTGTCTCCGACATAGCGGGCATGATAGTAACGCTCGCTCGACCATTCGCGCCGTTATGGTGACATCAAGTAGGTGCTTGTGCCGATGATCGTGGTGCAGGAAAAAGCAAAGTTGGCAATACCCATAAATGACCGACTACACTGAGCGACTCGCGCGCACTCTGAAGCGGTTTGCACGGGCTGCACGCAACGGAATCATTCCGCACTTATTTAGCTACTCGGGTAGAACATAACCACGACCGTACTCTTCAATCCATTTATGCATATTTTTATTTATCTGAAAATTTTGCTCTTGATGTTTAAATTTAAGTTTTGTCTTTAAATTTAATTCTAAAAGACCTTGTCCTGTCCAAGAATCTGCTATTGCCCCTCTGGGGAAATCTTTGCAAGGTTCAATGACAATATAGTTGTGACTTAATTTGTTATTGCTGACGATCTTGAAATTATCTAAACCTAGCCGATATTGTAGATGTAAAGCAACTTCTAACGCCTGCACATCGCAATTTGAAAATCCATTTTCCCTACATCTATCGATGCATTTTGAGATTTGTTGCGACGACATTTCAATAGCACCTCGTAATTCTCCATCGGAAGTTTTATAAATATATGATTGTTGTAGTGAAGCAAGAGACTTCAGCGTTTCTGTCGGATATGTTCTTTTCGCCGCATTTACATATTGTTCTGCTCTTCTCATTGTCATAAGCGCGTCTCCATCCAGTTTATGTGAATTGTTCATACGCCCCATCGCGGTTTGATACCCTGTAGTGGATAGCTGGGTTCTATCTGCAATTTCTCTTGTTAATGCACTCACACGTTCCGGCAATCCTAATGAGCTACTGGACGAAGATGTAGCGGGAATATTCGAAGATGAATCAGTGGAATATAACCAATATGATGTTGCTGAAGAGCTATTTATTCTATCTTTTTGAAATCTCGATAATTGTAGAAATGATAAATAACAGGTAACGATTTGGTTGTGTGTGGTAAAAGACGATTTAGTTCCATGAGTATGGCGTTTAAAGGGAATTGTTTATTTAGACATTCGATAAGAATCAGACAACCACGAGCTGTTAACAGAAGCCTTATTGAACTGACGCCGGCCCGGCGTGATCTTCTGGTTGGTCCCACACAGGTAAACAATAGTGAAAAAGGCGTAAAAAAACCGCCAGACAAGGCGGTTTTTCATAGATTTCTACCGTTAAAACGGAACGCTACTGCAAATTTTTGTTAGTCAGGAAGCATCATCGGTGGTGTCATCTGCAGGCGGGCATGGGCCTCCATCATCACATGCTGGGTTGATGCGCAGCCCTTTAGACAGTGCCAACGTTAACTGAGTAGTTTTATTCCCGGATGCCATTTTTTCAATTACTGAAGGAGCAGACACAGCAATGGTACCTGAGGACATTAAAGTTTCATGACCTGTTTCTGCCAAGGCCGTTTCCTGGAATCCGGTAAAGGTTACCAGGGCCAGAGCCGACGTTTTTAGTGCCAATGCTAACGATTTAGATTTCATGGTGTTTCCTTTAGAGCTGGTTAGTTCAAAGGACATCATCATTTTTAAAAAACTACTTTGACTATAAATGCAGACTTTGAGATTGAAGCGCCTGAATTTTTATTAAAAGATGGCCTTATAAAATCAGATTTTCCGTCTCATATCGCTGGACGTTATCTTCACTGAGTCTGGTGCGGTAGCGTCGTTATGACCTGCTCCCTGCTAATTAACTTTATTTGAAGTCTGGAACGTCCGCTGTTGGCACAAATCGGTCGGTCAGGCTGAAAACACAAACTACAAATGCCGAATCGATGACAAGAATGCTTTAGCCGATGCTAGCGAGTCACGGCCAAAGGCCGTTTTATAAGGCCATCAGCACACTGAGGCATTGGCAATAAATTTTCAGTTTGCTGGAACTCAGCCAAACAAATCTGCCATACAGCTAAAACGTTTCCCAAAAAAATGTATTGACCAAGGATAAATCATGAACATGCTCTCAACAAAATCGGTAATGAAGACAACCGCATTCGCGCTAACTGCATTTTTCCTGAATCAGGGCGCAGCACTGGCTGAAACCCCTTCGGCATCTTCGCTGCCCATCAAAAACGGTGCGGTTTCACAGCTGAAGAATACTGCGCACGGTAACGAAAACATGATTCTGGCCAAAGAGCCGACCCTGGCGAGTGGCCAGCGCGTCAACTCTGCCTGCGACGAGTTAGGTCCGTGCCCACATGACGACATCACAGATGATGCATCATAAGTGCTTAAATCTTCCGGTCGTGACCTGGTGACCCGGAGTCAGAAACAGTAAAGCCGCCGTAAGGCGGTTTTTTATTCTTAACAGCGCAGATTCGTTAAAAATACTGAGTCATTCCCAGCATGCAGGAAAGCATCGACAGAGACGGACGTGATAATTTTGACTTACTCTGATTAATCATTAATTTACAACTTTTTTGTAATTGATCTCGCTAACAATATCTCTGCTATAAGCGGGCAGCCAAAGCGGGAGCGCTCGGATAAAGAGTAAGGCGTCACACCAGGTATTGCATTGGCATGGACGGGATTTAAATATGCGGAGGTCGTAAAAATTTCCCACGCCGTGTACGCGTGATATACAGGCAAGTGCATCATGCGTTCCACCAAATTCGAGTACGTTAAAAGTGTGAAAATTAAGAGGCCAATATTATTCGTCGTATGCATTAACATTATTGAGTGCTAAATTTTTAAAGGTTAAAATTGTTGAACCTTCCAAAATATTAATTTGGTGAATAACGCTGATGTTTTAAAGGAGCATCTGATTCTGGTACAAAATAAGTTAATAGTAAGATATACGATTAACGATGCCACAAGTCAGCATTTCCCCTGCTCTTGTAATTCCTTATTCCCCTGTTCCTAATGCATTGCCTCCCCGATTAATGCTTCAGGCTTTCCCACTTCTTAGTGGATCTGAATGATATTGACGTCAGGATGCATCATTTAGCAGCTGGCATCAACGCTCATGCACGAAATTCTGTCTCTGCAATGCTGAAACTGCGCATTCTTAATCGCTCTGAATGCTGAGCGTGAAAATATTCTTCCGGCCTCTGGATTTGATGTGGAAGCGATTACGCAGTTATTCTCAACCTTCAGCGAAATAAACACCACGCAAACTGAGGTCGGGGTTGTACAGGCACACAGCAAGCCATCCTCCCGTAAAGATTCTGTCACGTCCGTATAACGCTCTCCCGGAGCCATATCCTGGCGAAAGCCGTCAAATAAAAAAACTGGTTGTTTGCCATGCAGTTGGCCTCAGAGCGTCAGGGCCGGGTAATAATTAACTCAGCCGTTATCCTTAACCGCTAAAAAAAATTTTATTTTTTACACTTTCAAGTGTATTGAAACTTTTCAGAGAGTTGACCGGAAATGTTACAGCGGCTATAACCCTATTAGGTTCGATACTAAAATCATAAGATTTTAAGTTTAACCAAGTTGCTTTGGTATAGAAATATTTCACTCTTGCCCGCGATAAGTCAGGATGTTATTCGCCTCTTCGTGGTTAAGATTTTTTCTGCACACAGCCAAGGTATTCTGAATATGTCAAATTCTGACAGCGACGCCCTACCGTTGCAAACGTGCGCAAGCGAGGACGCCCAACAACAGCGCGCCATCATTGACGTAGCGCCAGGAAAGCCAGGGATTGAAGCCCGCTGGACATCGAGTGCCAAGAGCGGAATTGGCACCGCCCTTTCACCTGATTCCCGCGTCTGGTTCACCTTAAGCCACGGCATTCTCAACGAAATTTATTATCCGCGCGTTGACAGCGCCTGCACCCGCGATTTCGGGTTCATCATCACCGCCCCTGAAGGTTATTTTTCAGAAGAAAAGCGCGATTGCTCGACAGAAACCCATACGGTCTCGCCAGGCATTCCGGCCTTTTCGATCGTTAACACGGCCCGGGATGGTCGCTACCGGCTCGAAAAAGATATCATCACGGATCCTGCCCGTGACTGTGTCCTGCAACGCATCCGTTTCACCGCGCTAAAGGGGGATGTTGCGGATTACAAGATCACCGCCCTGCTCGCTCCCCATCTGGTGAATGCCGGGCAAATGAACACCGCATGGATCAGTGAATTTGAAGACAGGCCCGTGCTTTTCGCCACGGGTCGCTCTCGTTACTTAGCGCTCGTCTGCGATATACCCTGGACGGCAATGAGCGTGGGCTTTGTCGGCACGTCAGACGGCTGGCAACAGCTGAAAAAATACGGGCGCATCGCGAACTCGTATCAGCGCGCGGACGATGGCAATGTCGCCCTTGCCGGTGAGCTGGCATTCACTAGTGCCTGCCGTGAAGCCATGCTGGCAATCGGGTTCGGCCAGACGGAATCCGAAGCCGCAGCGGCGGCAACCGCCAGTCTGAAAGCAGGCTTTGACAAAGCCCGCAAGCACTACATCAGTAACTGGCAAGCATGGCAGAACACGCTCATTCCACTCGATCAACCCGAGCGGAACGGTGTGAATACATACCGGGTGTCAACCGCAGTTCTGGCCTCGCATAAAGCAGCCGATTGCCCCGGTGCCGTTGTCGCGAGCCTGACGATTCCGTGGGGATTTTCCAGGGGCGATGACGATCTGGGAGGCTATCATCTGGTCTGGCCGCGTGACCTGGTCGAAACGGCTGGGGGATTCCTGGCAGCTGGCGATGCCAACGAAGCACTCGCCATACTGGATTATCTCCGACGCGTTCAGGAGCCCTCCGGGCGCTGGCCACAGAACCTGTGGCTCGATGGAAAACCATACTGGTCAGGTATCCAGATGGATGAGTGTGCCTTCCCTGTTCTGCTAGCCGATATGCTGCACCGACTTGGTCATCTCGATAAAAAAGCGCTGAAACACATTATGCCCATGCTGCGCGGTGCGGCCCGCTATATTTTGACCAACGGCCCGGCGACCGGCGAGGATCGCTGGGAAGAAGACGCGGGCTACAGTCCGTTTACCCTGGCGGTCGAAGTCTCCGCCCTTCTTGCTGCCGCGGACCTGCTTTCGCTAGACGGCGATGAGGTGGCTGCAAACCATCTGCGCGAAACCGCCGACTGCTGGAATGAGCAGATTGAAAAATGGACCTTTGCCGGAGAGCCCGATTTTTGCGCATCGGTTGGTATTGCCGGTCACTACGTCCGCATCGCTCCCCCCGGCGCAACGGATGAAGCAAGCGCATCCGGCGAAACCGAGATCCGCAACCAGACGCCGGATCGGGCGATTCTGTCAACCACCGATGTGCTGAGTCCGGATGCTCTGGCATTGGTGCGTTTTGGTCTGCGCGCCGCCGACGACCCGCACATCGTGGATACGGTAAAAGCAATCGACCATAGTCTGCGTGTCGAACTCCCTCAGGGGCCACTATGGTATCGGTATACCGGCGATGGCTATGGTGAGCACGAAGACGGCGCGCCGTTCGATGGTATTGGCCAGGGACGTCCCTGGCCCTTGCTGGCGGGCGAACGCGCGCATTACGAGCTGGCAGCGGGCAGGCGCGAGGTCGCGGAGGCGCTCTTATCCACGCTGGAGAAGTCGGCAGGTCCGGGCGGGTTGTTACCGGAACAGACCTGGGACGGGCCCGATATTCCTGAAAGGGAGCTGTTCTTCGGCCAGCCAGCCGGTAGCGCCATGCCACTTGTCTGGGCGCATTCCGAGCATATTAAACTCGTGCGGTCGCTCCGCGATGGCGTGGTCTTCGATATGCCACCGCAGGGCGTTGAGCGCTATATCCGGAATAAAACCGCATCGCACTTGCGTATATGGCGCTTTAACAACCGCCTGTCTTCTGTTCCTGTCGGGAAGCAACTGAGGCTGGAAACGGAAGCGAACGCACTGGTGCACTGGAGCACAGATAACTGGGCGACCATCTCTGACAGCCCGGCGATCCCTTCCGGACTTGGCACATACTATGTGGACCTGCCTTTACAGCATGAGGACGCAGGAACCCGCGTTGTCTTCACCTTCTACTGGCCTGATGTTGAAAACTGGGAACACACCGACTTCACCGTTCAGGTTGTGAATGAACCGGAAAATCAAATGCGCATTGACAGAGAGGAATGATATGCAGATTGGAATGGTAGGACTCGGCCGTATGGGCGCAAACATGGTTCGTCGTCTTCTTAAACAGGGCCATGATTGCGTGGTCTTCGACGTGAATGCCGATAACGTTGACGCACTGGTTAAAGAGGGGGCAACCGGCGCGTCGTCGCCAGCCGATCTTATTGCTAAACTGGCGGCGCCGCGCGCGGTCTGGCTCATGCTGCCTGCCGCGATCACACCGAAGATTGCGCGGGATTTCGCATCAAAGCTGAATAAAGGCGACGCCATCATTGACGGGGGCAACTCCTTTTATCGTGAAGCGATCGATCTCTCTGGAGAATTTTCCCCCCTTGGGATCGACTATATCGACGTCGGTACATCGGGTGGCGTGTGGGGCCTGGAACGTGGCTATTCCCTTATGATCGGTGGCCCGCAGGCGGCTGTGAAGCGTCTGGATCCGATTTTTGCGTCGCTCGCGCCCGGTGCCGGTCAGCACATTGAGGAAGATGCGGTCGTAGGCACAGCGCCGAGAGGCTATCTTCATTGTGGGCCGGCGGGCGCCGGACACTTCGTCAAGATGGTACATAATGGCATTGAATATGGTGTGATGGCCGCCTATGCCGAAGGCCTGAATATACTGAAAGCCGCCAATGCCGGAAACGGCGAACGGGAGGCAGATGCGGAAACCGCGCCTCTGTCCCATCCTGAATATTACCGTTTTGACATCAATCTTCCCGCCGTTGCGGAGGTATGGCGACATGGCTCGGTTATCGGTTCCTGGCTGCTGGATTTGACCGCCGAGGCGTTGAAGCAGGACCCGCACCTTAAAAACTATGATGGTCGTGTGTCAGATTCCGGTGAAGGCCGCTGGACACTGCAGACAGCGGTGGAAACGGGCGTTCCCGCGCCGGTTCTCGCGTCTGCTCTCTTCGGGCGTTTCTCTTCTCGTGGTGAAGCTCTGTTTGCTGAAAAAGTTCTTTCAGCCATGCGGCACGCCTTCGGTGGCCATCTGGAAAAAAACCGCTAAAGCGGAGGGACACAGCGATGGTACAGCAACGTTCAGAGGTACTGGTAGTGTTCGGTGTCACGGGCGATCTTGCCTATAAAATGATCTTCCCTTCACTCTATGCAATGGTGAAGCGTAACACGCTCAATACGCCCATTATCGGTGTGGCGTTTGAAGACTGGACGCGCGACCAGTTGATTGCGCGTGCAAAAGAGTCGGTTGAAAAACACGTCGATGAGTTCGATGAGGCAGTCTTTGCTGCGCTGGCGGACAGGCTGTCCTATGTTTCCGGCGATTATCGCATTCAGTCAACATTCGATGGATTGCGCGATGCGCTGGGGGACCATCATCACCCGCTCTATTACCTGGCTATACCCCCGTCGCTGTTTGAAACGGTCGTCACAGGTCTGCAAGAGGCGGGTATCGCGAAAGGCGCCCGCCTGATGGTTGAAAAGCCGTTCGGCCGCGATCTCGCGTCGGCAAAACAGCTGAACAACGTGCTTCACAACGTTTTCGATGAGGACGCGATTTTCCGTATCGATCACTTTTTGGGGAAGGAAGCCATCCAGAATCTCCTTTACTTTCGCTTTGCCAACAGCTTCCTCGAACCAATATGGAATCGCGATCATATCGAAAGCGTTCAGATTACTATGGCCGAGGACTTTGGTATTAAAGGACGCGGCAAATTTTATGATGAAGTTGGCTGCCTCCGCGATGTGATCCAAAATCACCTGGTGAATGTGCTTCTGTTGCTGACTATGGAACCTCCCGCCTCCGGCGCATCCGACGATCTGGTTGATGAGAAAGTTCAGGTGCTGAAGGCCATTCCCCCCCTGTCGGACGATGATGTGGTTCGTGGACAGTTTGCAGGCTATACCGATGAACCCGGTGTCAACCCTTCCTCTTCGACAGAGACGTTCGCTGCGGTTCGTTTCCGGATTGCGACATGGCGCTGGAGTGGTGTTCCCTTTTTTATCCGTGCCGGCAAAAATCTGCCTGCGCATGCGACGGAAGTGATCGTGCGCTTCCGGCGACCACCCGTTACACTTTTCGATGACATTGCCAACGAGGCCGCTAACTATATCCGCTTTCGCCTTGGTCCGGATATTACGATCGGCATTGGGGCGCGACGCAAGGCGGCTGGCGAAAAGATGCGAGGTGAAGCCGTTGAGCTAACGGCGCTTGACGATGGCATCGGCGATATGGCGCCCTATGAGCGGCTGATAGGCGATGCGATGGCTGGCGATCGTCAGCTTTTTACCCGACAAGACGCGGCGGAACTGGCCTGGAAGATCGTTGAGCCAGTACTGGATAAGAAAACCGTCCCCCTTTCCTACAAGCCCGGAACCTGGGGGCCGGCTACGATGGCAGACTTTGCGCCCCCCGGCGGCTGGGTCGATCCCGATTGAGTTATGGAGCACTATCAATGACGCGGCAACCTAAAAAGAAAAAAGATCAAATCGTTCTGGCCATAGACATCGGCGGAAGCCATGTAAAAATCCTCTCCAGCGCTGGCGGGGTGAAAAAGAAGGCGGACAGTGGAAAGACAATGTCTGCGGCTGAAATGGTTGCTGTGGTTAAGAGCCTGGCTGAAGGCATGACCTACGATGTGATTGCAATGGGATATCCCGGTCCGGTCGCGCATAACAAACCGCTTCGGGAACCCGCCAACCTCGGTGAGGGCTGGGTGGGATTTGACTATGCGGGTGCATTCGGTTGCCCTGTTCGTATCGTCAACGACGCCCTGATGCAGGCGCTGGGTTCCTATCAGGGCGGACGCATGCTCTTTCTCGGTCTTGGCACGGGATTAGGTGCTGCGATGATCGTTGAGAATGTCGCTCAGCCCATGGAGATTGCTCACTTACCTTATCGCAAGGGCAATAGCTATGAACATTATGTGGGTGAAGCCTATCGGATAAAAAAGGGCAACAAAAAATGGCAAGAGCGTGTTTTTGATGTTGTGGAGATGCTGACCGCCGCGTTACAGCCTGAGTATGTCGTCTTAGGCGGCGGAAACGTAGGTGAACTCGATTCACTTCCGCCCAACTGCCGGAAAGGCGACAACACGCTGGCATTCGAAGGTGGATTTCGTCTCTGGAACGACCCAAACTTGATCACGTGATCCCTGCCATTTAAGAAGGCCAGAATAGCGTTGCTGTGTTTTAGGTTTACTGCCGTGAACGTTTATTCGCGGCAGACTAACGAAAACCGCCAGCGAATGCGACATTCATGGCTGGCCGACCCGACCCGTCATTGCCGGTAACCGGCATCGGTGGGTTAAGAAAACCTGTCAGAAACCCCAAAAAAGCCTGAAAATCGCGTTTTTTATTGTTGCTTCATACTGACTGACATCACCCACTTTATCCCCTAACGCTTTCACCGGGACAGATGCAATGTCGGTTGTCACAACGCGGTACTTGCTGCCGTTAACCAGTACCTCAGGATAAAGTTCACCTGAACCCACGAACTCGCCCGGAAGAGCAAGGGGGGCGACCATTAAACGGCCTGGTGTGTCTATCAGGTAGCTTTGTACTTCAACAAGATAAGGATATTTTTTACCATTCTTGTGTGAGTAAACGTCAAATTGCATCCCTACCAGTTCCTGTACATATCAGAAAGCGATCCCTCTTCTCCCACAAAGTCAGAGAAGGCTTTCATGCTTTCACGGTTTTCTTCTTTCCAGCGTTCAGCCCGGATTCTGCGAGCCTCAGTAGTGACAAGCTCGTTAACCATTTTAGAAAGGTTTAAGCCCGCAGATGAAAATATCTCGTAGGCTTCTTTATCAATGGTGACGTTAGTTCTGTATTTCATGTACACCTCCGAAGTGTGAGTTACAAGTATACACTGCTGATACACACCAGCAAGGAACGATTTTTAGGTGTACTCTGCTTTCACGATGCGCCTGGTTTGACCCGCCCGAAAAGCGTTGTTCAGCTTGTCAGACTGCCTATAACCCAGAATGTACGATCACACTGGCCCAGAGAAAAATGTCTGCTCAGATAACAGGCTCTTTCTGAATGAGTGGCCACTTTGTTACCGTCTTGGACGGGCCAAAGCAGATAGCCGTGAAGAAAAACGAAACGGTGACGATATACTAGCTGACCATTTGTCCGCGTTTCTGATGCGGATAGGTTTCTGTTGAAACCTTTCAGCGGCAGGAAGGAAGGTGAATGCAGGAAGCGGATTAATGTAAGTGCAGGTTTAACTCTCGTTGTGCGGCAAGAGCGGAGGGACGGCAAAAAGCTCGTCCTGGTGGTCCGTCTGCCGTGGTTACTCATACACAATAAAAAAGTTTCAAGCTAGCCATTTGACTGGAGCACCGCATGTTAGACACCAGCATATACCACACCTCAGAAACAACCACCGGCGTTTCCTGCTCACCCACTAACCTGGTGACCCTCAGGGACAGAAATAATAAAACATGGATGATCCAGAAAGAGCTTATTGCATGGGTCCGTGAAGAAGAATTTTCAAAAGGCTGCCGCGTCGTTCTGTCGAACGACAAATGGTTTGACGTTCCTCTCGGTATCGATGAACTGGTAAGCGCGCTAGGTTTGCCGGTTCCACCACATACTGACGACTAAGTGGGCGCCGTGTGACAGGTGCATAAGTGCCTGTCCAAAAAATATTACAGAACTGCGATGCCATAGGTTAAGTGCGTGTGCCGCTCAAAACGTGTAGTTGAGTCTGTTGTTATCAGCATGGACATACGTAGGGTAACACCGCGTTCGCCCGGCGCAACAGCTTATCAGTCCAGTACATCCGCTCATAACCCGGCATGCGGCACTAACATACCAACGACTTTTCCAGCAAAGTAATATTTTTGCCCGCCGAGTATTCGATCCGAAATTTATCCACATACCACAAAATCAATTTCAGCCCTCTGCCGCTTTCCTGGGTCATTGTCTGGTCAGGAAAAGCATCACAACGTGCCGCCTGGAGGCGTTCAGCGGGAAATACACTCCCCTCGTCCATAAAGCGAAGCGTAATGCTGATGTCTGACGCAATAAATTCCACTGTAAACCGGCGGTGACTGTCTTCATTTAGCGCATGACGAATGATATTGGTTGCTGTCTCACACGCGGCGAGATCGAGTGAGAACCGCCACTCATCATTCACGGGTAACGCTTCCATCTTTTCCGCAAGCCATTCTGCCAGGCGAGCGAGCGAGGTCAGCGTAGCGGGAAGCGTAATATCGCTGTTCACTGACATTTCACTTATTTAACTGCGCAAGTGCCGCGGAGCGGTCCGGACAGATCCGGAAAATGCGATCCATTCTGGTGAGTGTGAACATCTTCTGGATATTGGCATTCAATGCACATAATGTCATTTCCCCTTTTCCGTTCATTAACTTAAGCAACGAAACCAGCGTTCCCAGTCCACTGCTATCGATAAAGTCAATTTTGCTAAAATCCACAATGAGGGCCTTTTTATCCTCACCAATTTCCCGCGAAACCGCTTCTTTAAAGGCTGTGGCTACCGATGCGTCCAGCCTGCGCACTGCGGGTGTAAGGATATTCACTTCAGGCTGCCGTTCTGTACCCATGTTCATAAGTTTTCTCCTTGATGCTCAATGATTAAAAGCGATACATCATCGGCCATCGCATGTTGTTCTGTGTTTTCACCACTGCGCCAACGGATGAGATGTTGGCCGAGTTGTTGCAGAAGGTCATCAGGTGCCTGTGCAATGCTGTCCTGTATGCATGTCTGCAGACGTTCCTGACCAAACTGCTCTCCGGTCAGGTTTTCGCACTCAGTAATGCCGTCACTGAACAGACAGAGTCTTTCACCTGGCGCAAGGGTAAAGGAGACGTCGGTCCAGGAAAGATGAGGCATTAAGCCCACCGGTGCGCCACCCTCGCCGACCGTTCTGATTTGCCCGTGGGGCGTTACAATGAAAGGCGTAGGATGCCCGGCCTGACATAACCGTCCTTCGCCACTAGTCAGGTTGATCACGCCATAAATCAGGGTGAAGTAACTGACAATTTCCGCCTCATCACTACAAAAGCGTTCGTTCAGAATGCGCACGACCTCCGCCGGGGAAACGACACCCTTGTCGCCATCTAAAAGAAAACGCTCTACCGTCCTGCCGTGAAGAAACTGCCGGGCGACGGCGAGCGACATCATCGCTGCACCGACGCCATGACCTGATACATCCACGCAATAAAAACCCAGATGATTATCCAGCGGAAAAACGTTAAAAATATCGCCTGAAACCCAGGCGGACGGTAAAAACAGCCAGTCGGAAAAGTAGTCACCGTAACACTGCTGATGTGCCGGAAGGACGGAGTGTTGAATCCGTGCGGCGACTTCAAGGTCCTGCTCAATTTGACGCAGCGCCTCACTGAGATGAGTATTACGCGCGGCTAACGTCGCCTCCAGAGACAGAATGCGCGTGCCGGCATGCAACCGTGCCCGCAGTTCGGATTGCTCGACAGGTTTGCTCAGAAAATCATCCACACCGGCATCAAACCCCTGCGTCAGATCGTTAGGATTTTCGCGTGCGGTGAGCAGAATGAAATAGATATAGTGACCAAGCTGACGACCACGTATCTCCCGGCAAAGCGTCAGACCGTCCATCTCCGGCATTTCCCAGTCGCTAATCACCATGCTCACCGGTTGAGTTTCAAGGATGGACAGCGCGACTATGCCATTTTCAGCCTCGCTAACCCGATAGCCCCACTGGGTCAGCATGCGTGATAACAGGCGACGATAAACCAGTGAATCCTCCACGATCAGAACGTGCGGTATCGACATGATGCCCCCTAAATCGGTAAGAACCAGATCAGGCTGATCGTGCCTTCACGAAACTTTCCGCTACCGCTCTGATGGCCGGGATAACGCGTTCCGGAATAGTTCGCATACTGTATTGAAAACGATCCTGGTGTGTAACCTGCGTAGCCGAAGCTATAACTGTAATCGCCGTTCCACGGTTGCTGCTGACTCTTATCCGGAAACCAAAATGCCGTTACACGCACGAAGAAATGTTGTTTAAACGTATAACCGCATCCGCCTAACAAGACGTTTTTATTTTGGCGAATATCGTTGCTGCTTAAGTCGTAATAGCGGGGGACCCAGCTGTAGCCTGCCTGGCAAATGATAGCGTCGCCTTTATTAATCAACAGCGCATTTTCGACCGGCTTCGGCAAGGAGAATTTATAGGCCAGCGTGATGGCTCCCTGCTCAAAATAGGTATGCCGACGACCACCCGAGGTCCAGAAGTGGTTATCACCATAATTGCTGTAAACCAGACTGAGCGTATTCGCGTGCCAGTCATCGTAACCAAAACTATAGCGATAGTCTGCCGTATAACGGCTGGTATCGCTGACAGGCAAACGTGATGTGATATTGGCAAACCAGAAACTATAAGGGGAATACTGTAGGCTCAGATTTACGGTTTGATTGATTTTTTTCTTCTGTTCCGCGCTGTCTTTGCGGTTAGGGATAGTCATCCACTGCTCTTTCAAACCCGAACTAAAACTCAGGGCACCAGAAAATGCTTTATCATTACCAGAAAAAAGTCGTCCCCAGCGACTGGTGTACACGCCCGCCTGTATCGGCTCATCGTTCTTATCGCGCAACGGTAATGTATCGTCCGTTTGGGCCGCCCCACTTTCCGTCGCGGCACTGAATAACGCGCAGATCAAGAGATATTTCTTATTCATCTGCCCTTCCTTAGTTAGGTATCCAGCGTGCAGCAACGTTATATTTTGCCATCAGCCACAGCGTGCCCAGCGCAGCCGCATGAATAAGCGTGTTTTCTAACCATGCGTGACGCCATAAATCAAACGACACAAACTGGCTGACTGCGAGCACAACATAGACATGCAAAATAAAGGTATAAAGCGAGTGCTGGCCCAGTGGAATAAGAAACCAGCCTGCAAAGCGATATATCGGCTGCCAGCACCATGTCAGAAGCAGATAGACCGTTACCATCAGGCAGATATCGTTGACGACCCTGACGGGACCCAGCCCATTTTTTGCCGCCCACGTATGGTAGAACGTATCAAAATCTGCAGCAGGAATGATGTGCATCAACAGATCGGACGGCATAAAAGGGTTGGTATGATTTTGTGCAACAAACCCCATAACTAACGCCACTACGACAAGTGCCGCCACGGTCAATTTGCCCGGCGGTGTATTTGCAAAAGAGAGCAGTTCGTCTTTATACCAGCCACTGCACATCCCCAGTACAAAAATGAATTGCCAGGCTAACAGCGGAAAAGCGAATTCGAACTCCGCCGTTGTCACGCGTACAGGCCAGCGTTGCCAGTAGCAGTAGATCAGTAACGAAAGACCCAATAACCCGTAAACTTTTCCCTTTTGCAGCATGGCTAAATAAAACGGACTGACCAGCAGGAGGCAAATATAGAGGCCAAGGATTTGCGTCTGATGAGGGCCGATTTGTAAATAGAAAACAATGTTAAACCAGGTCTCTTTTATTTGTGGTGTGACCGGATAGAGTGACCAGTGGGTGCCTGAAAAGCGATCGGTAAAATGCGTCACCTCAAAAACATTGATAAAAGGCAAATACCCTAACAGCAAAAATGACAGGATGATAAGGATATTTACCCGGTATATCTTCCATGCGCGAAGATAAAGTCCCCAGGACACTGTGAGCCAAACCACCTTTTGCAGTCTGGCACGACTAAGCATACCTAGCATAAAACCGGATAAAATAACAAACCCTTCCGCTCCGGTTACTAAACCGAATCTCTCCCAGGTGAATATGTTGAACAGGGACATTATTTCTGTATGGGCTACAACCATCATCACCAATGCAATGCCGCGCATGAAATCAATTCTTAAATCGCGGCTTCCCGCTGCGCTATAGCGCCATGTGGCTGATTTGCAGAATGATTTCTGCTTCACCGCTTGCACGACCTGGCTCATGATGAGGTTTTATTCCTGACTGAAAAACATCTGGTTAAATATTTGATAGCCTAAGGCGGGCTTTATGGCAAGTAATTAGGTGCAATGAGGATAAGCCGGGACTAATAACGAAAAAACAGATCTCGCTTCATAATTTTTTAGTTTTCTGGACACTTTTTTTTGTGCTATCTACACTTGTTTTAATTTTTGTTTTATTAGACGTTATTTTCTCGGGCAGGCTGAGCGCTGCCTGCAGGATGGCTTTATTTCATCCCTGTTGCGGAATCAGGATATCCTTTGCTATGGATTTTTACTTTTCCCGTTTTGAAAATCGCAAACCACCGGAGCCCCTCAGCACACCGACCTGGGTGATACTGACCTGGCAGGTTTTAGCGGTCGCCGCGTTAATTCTCGGCGCAAATTATATTTACTGGCGTTGGACCGCCTCGCTTAATATTTACGCGCTGTGGTATTCGATTCCGTTGGTATTGGCAGAAACGTTTGCCTGGATTGGAACGATATTATTTACGATCAATCTCTGGAAAGAAGAAGACCCGCTGCCAAACCGTCCCCCAGAGCAAATTAACGATTGCCTGCTTGCAGAGGAACAGGTTGAGAAAAGACCGCTCAAAGTCGATCTGTTTATCGCGACCTATTCTGAAGACGTTGAACTCGTCAGGCTGTCTGTTCGTGACGCTCTGAAAATGCAATACCCCTTCCCGCTTCACTATCAAATACACGTGCTCGACGATGGCCGGCGTCCGGAAATGAAAGCGGTGTGCGATGAGGAAGGCGTCAACTACATCACCCGTCAGACCAATATTGGCTACAAGGCCGGAAACCTCCGTAACGGGCTGGAAAACACGGAGGGTGATTTCCTGGTTATTTGCGATGCTGATACGAGAGTCTTCCCCACGTTGCTCAGCCACACATTGGGCTATTTTCGCGATCCAGATGTGGCGTGGGTTCAGACACCTCAATGGTTTTACGATCTCCCTGAAGGGGAAAACCTGTCAAACTGGCTGCAACGAAAAGCGGGCAAGGTGGGATATGGTCTTGGCTGGCTGACACAGAAATTTGTCGGGCCGGTCACGATTGGGCGAGATCCGTTTTTTAACGATCCACGCATGTTTTACGACGTGATTTTACGTCGGCGTAACTGGGCAAATGCGGCATTTTGCTGCGGTGCGGCTTCTGTACATCGACGAGAAGCGGTGATGCAGGCAGCCTTGCGGAGCTATGTCTGGACGGTGGAAGAAGAAATTGCTCGTCACACGCGCGACATTCATGATGCTGCCACGCGTGAAGCATTGCGTGACGCCATGCGCCCTCACGTTGCGTTTGACACAGAACTCACGCCCTATAAGTTTCACGTCTCAGAAGACATTTATACGTCCATCCTGCTTCACGGCGATGCGGGCCGGCGCTGGCGCTCTGTCATGCACCCGCGTGTTGAATCCAAGATGTTGTCTCCCCAGGATATGCTGACATGGATGATTCAGCGTTTTAAATATGCTGCGGGTTCGCTGGACATCCTGTTTCATGACAATATTTTCAGTCGCCGCCGCTTCAGGCTTTCTTTGCCGCAAACGCTTATGTATGGCACCACTTTCTGGTCGTATCTGGCCTGCATCTGGAACACCGTTTTTCTCTTTTCACCCATAATCTACCTGTTCACCGGCATTCCGCCCGTATCGGCCTGGTCAACGCCCTTTTACCTGCATTTTTTGCCTTTTTTCATTGTGTCGGAACTCGCATTTATGTTCGGGACATGGGGGATCTCTGCCTGGGACGGCAGGGCCTCATATCTTTCTTTTTTCTCCATGAACCTGCGCGCGTTGGGCACGGTACTTCGTGGTGAGCAGATAAAATTTCACGTTACGCCAAAGGAAAGACAGACAGGCCGTTTTCTGTATCTCGTCAAACCGCAAATCGCCGTTGTGGTACTGACCCTTGCCGGGCTTATATGGGGAGGGATTCAGGTTGCACGCGGTCAGGTCGATGATCCTTCAGGCTATGTCATCAACATCTTCTGGGGGGCCGTCAACATAGCCGCCATGTTGCCCTTGATTTTAGCCGCAATCTGGACGCCCGCCGACGAGAAGGAGACGAGTCAATGAGGACGAGAGATGCGCTACTTTCTGCCCGAAGTTATCTCACCATCCTGCTCGGTTTTCTGATTGGGTTTGCTATTGTCGTCTGGGTAGAAAAACAGATGCCGACACGCGTAGAAAGCAGTACGGGGGTCGCGTTAAGTGAGGATTTCCCTCCCCTGCCGACCCCACGAGAGTTGACCTTTGAAGAGGCAATTTGGGCACGGGTGGCCTGGCAATATTATGTCAATAATACACAGCCAAACGGTCTGGCTAACGCGAACGACGGTGAACCCTGGTTCAGCCTGTGGAGCATTGGTAGTTATCTGTTTGCTGTCACAGCCGCAAAGCAACTTAATGTCCTGACAACCGACGAGTTTGATGAGCGGATTGCTGCTGCACTGCTGACGCTTAGCCAAATCCCGCTCACGCCTGACGGTCTGCCAGCGGCCTATTATCATGCAGATACTTTGAAGCTGCTGGGAAAACAGGAGTCTTCCGCAATCGGTATGGGACGCCTGCTTAACGCCCTGCAAACGTTAGTGTGGCGTTATCCCCAACATGCAACCGCCGTGCGCGACCTGTTTAAACAGTGGAACGTCGGTGCGCTGATTGTAAAGAACTCGGCCAGTCAGGCTGCGGTAGCGTTACACCAGTGGGCGCTGGCAACAGATGAACCCAAAAACAGTTTTGGCTATCGCCTGTATGCCAGCCATACGCTTCGCCTTATCGACAGCGTCGCCGGACTGGCGGTGACGAACCCACCAGAGCGTCAGCAAATGATTGATATCGATGGCATCATGGTGCCTGACGAAGGATTACGCACGCCCTGGGGACGGCAGCCCTCACTGATCAGCCTGCCTTACCTGTTGACCGGACTTGAAATGGGTTTTGATGCGCAAAGCGCGGAGATCGCCTGGCGCATTATGCAAATTCAGCAGCGCCGTCACAGCCTGCGCGTCAGTAAACCGCCCATCAGTACCGATTATGCCGAACCCGCACCAGATTATGCCAACGATCTGCCAGACCGGCAGCCTGTCCAAAATCGTGATCTGCGTGATGAGGTACCCGAACAAACGGCCATCACTTCCACACGTTCTGCCTTTGCATGGTATGCCCTGTTTCGAAACCGCTGGAGTGAGGCGCTGCGCCAGCAGGTACAACCTTTACAGGTGCCCGGCAAAGGCTGGCAGCGCGGACTAAATCTGGACGGCAGCATCAACACGGTTATTGATGCAGATACCAATGCCGTGGTCCTGGAGAGCCTCGCCTATATCGTTCAGGGACAGATGCTTTGTCTGGCCTGCCTTAGCGCGCCCCCTTCTCTTACGTCTTCAGCAGGAGCTACGCCATGAAGCGGAAATGTATCCTTTTTTTCCCCGTATTAACCGGGCTCATGGCATGCTGGCTCGCGCTGGCGACAGCGCAGGCAGCGCCGGGACTACCGGCATCAGAATTTACTCCCCGAAGTGGTGAGCTGACACCACGTGAAATGACCATTGCCAAAAATGCCTGGCAATATTTTGTCGCTAACTACCAGCCCAGTACTGGGCTGGTGAACGCAGTCAACAAATATCCTTCCACGACAATGTGGGACAGCGCGTCTTATCTGGCTGCTCTGACGGCGGCGCGTGAGTTAGGCATTATTGATAAAGCCGAGTTTGATCGACGTATGTTGAAATTTCTCGCGACCCTGAACACGCTGGTGCTGTTCAGAAATGAATTGCCCAATAAAGCCTATAACACGATCAGCGGACAAAAAGTGGACTACCGAAACCAACCTGGAGAGATTGGTTTTTCGGCGCTGGATATCGGCAGAATGCTGGTATGGCTTAAAGTGATTAAAGAGCGTTATCCGGAATACAGCAACGGTATCGATAATGTCGTGCTTGGCTGGGACTTCAGCCATGCCGTTGATCCCTGTGGCACCCTGTACGGTGCTTACCTGGAAAATGGCCAGCCCAAATATGTTCAGGAAGGTCGACTGGGCTATGAGGAATACAGCGCTGCGGGTTTCCAGCTCTGGGGGTTCAATACCTGCCAGGCCAGCCGGCCACAGCCTTATGAGCTGGCAGAAATTTACTGTGTGCTGGTGCCTTATGACTCGCGCGACCCGCGAGATACGTCACAACATAACTATGTCGTGACCGAGTCCTATCTTCTGTATGGTCTGGAGTTTGGTTTTGATAAAGCGACCGACAGAGATAACAGCCCACGCAATTATTCCCATCCGTGGATGAAAAATTTTGCCGATCGGGTTTATCAGGCGCAGGAAAACCGCTATGCAATCACCGGCATTCTGACCGCGCGCTCTGAACATCAGCTCGATAAAGCCCCCTACTTTGTTTATGACACCATATTTAGTGATGGCTATAACTGGAATACGATTACGGATAAAGGACAGTTTGTACCAAATAGTGCGGCCGTATCACTTAAAGCCGCACTCGGTATGTGGGTGCTCTGGAGCTCGCCCTATACCGACAGATTGCTGAATGCCATTGAAAACGCTAATGAGGAAGGTAAAGGCTACTACGAGGGTTTATATGAAAACGGCGATGGCCCCATTAAGGAGTTCACCGCCAACAATAACGGCATCATGCTTGAAGCGTTGTTATTTAAAAAAGAAGGCAAACTGTTGCAGTTTAATAGCGACAATCCCAAAAATAGTCAGTTCGCCCCCTCGCTCTGGAACCAGAAGCTTCTCGATCAGTTTGAAGAAAATAATACCCGACGCAATCGCCCCTTCCTGAGCGACACGGCCGCCAACAGAAGCTGGTGCGAGCAGACCGGGACAGCGCAGCGCACCAAACCTGCCTGCCAGGCGTGTCAGTGTGCATCCTGCAAGACGGACGAGCCCATTAAATTGCCGCCGGTGACTGCGCAATGCTTAAAACCCTGATCTACAGGCTGGTCGCAGCGGGAATCATCGTACTGGTGATCGCACTGGCGTTGTTCAGTCGCGAAGGCGCGGGATGGCGCTGGCTGACGAAAGGCGGCTGGCATACCTCCGCTCGCATTGATAGCCTGACGCCGCAGGAACGGGAGTGGGCGGCCATTGCATGGCGCTATTTCCAGAATAATACGCAGCTGCAAACCGGCCTGGTCAATGGCAGCGATAAACAGCCGCGCGTCACGCTCTGGCAGATGGGGGATACGTTAATCGCACTTCTGTCCGCCAGGGAGTTGGATCTGGTGCCGGAAGATGAGTTTGATGCCCGGATAAGCCGCCTGCTTGGCACGCTCAATCGCCTTGCGTTGACCACCACGCGTACACCCGGCAGGCTCTATTCGAGCCAGACGGCGATGCCAATAGATTACACAGGCAAATCCATCAGCAGCGGCTGGTCGGCAAAAGATATGGCAAGGCTGATGCTCGCTTTACGGCTTACCGCCGAACGTGCACCGCACTATCGTGAGTATCTGGACAAAATCATCCTGCGCTGGAATTTCTGCTCCGTTATCAATAACGAGGGGGAATTATGGTCCGCCTCAGTACAGAACGGCCAACCTGTCGTGCGTGAAGAGCTCCGTCTGGGTGAAAGCGAATATGCCGCCAGTGCTTTTCGGCTATGGGGATTCCCGGCAAGTAAAGCATTCACGCCACCCGCAAGAAACGTCATTGTTTATCAGCGCAGCCTTAGCGTTGACGCGCGCGATCCGCGTACGACCTGGCAACCGTCATTACTCACTACGTTACCTGCCATGTTGCCCGGGCTGGAGTTCGGATGGCAGCCTCCTGGCGTGCCACCCGATGTCCAAAAATTAATGCGTACGCGAGCGGAAGGCATCTGGCTCAGTCAGAAGTCGCGCTGGGAGCGTGACAAGCTCCTGACTGCGCGAGCCGATTTTTCGCTGTCACATGCGCCCTGGCATCTTGAGGACACCGTCTGGGGAAATGGTTACGCCTGGAACACGTTGGGCGATGATGGCCGCGATTACCGCCAGCTGTCACAGGTGTCTACGAAGGCGGTTTTTATCCTCTGGACGCTGTGGAAAAACGACTATACCGATGTGCTTATGGCAGTAACGAAGCACCTTAACAGTCCACAACGCGGCTGGTTTGAGGGCCGTGTTGAAGCGACGGGGGATATCAACCCGATGATCACGCTATCCACTAATGCCATGGTCCTTGAGTCGCTCTTCTACAAACATAACGGCGGGCCGTTATTTGATAATCATTTTGATACTGATAACAGCTACTTCACTCACCGTCTGGCAGACGAATTCAATCCCCCCGGCCTGTGTCTGCCGGGTGAAAGAAAAGGGAGGTCAGCACCATGAAATTTTATCGTGATCTCTTTGAGGCCAGCGTGAGCCGTGTCTTGTCAGAGACGAACAAAAAAGACTTTTTCCTGGCGTTTTACGAGGCTTTTATTCACCGATCGCCAGAGACGGAGCAACACTTCGCCCGTCGCCCGAGCGAAGAAGGTCGACAGATGATCTATAAAAGTTTCTTTGCCATGCTCACCGTCGATGGTGCCCTTTTTGTTCCGGACTTTCTTGAGCAACTGGCGCGCAGGCAAACCCAGGATGGTCTGCGCCTGCCGCCACGTTTTTTCGCCTTCTGGCGGGAAGCCATGCTGCGCACTGTACGTGAACGGGATCCCCTCTGTGATGAGGAGATCCTCACGGCGTGGGCGATGGCGATAGCGCCCGGCCTGGAATATCTGCGACGGCAAGCCGAATTGCACTATCAGCCCGGGGGAGAATAAGCGATGGGAACTTCATCCCGTTTTGAGCCTGATGCGCTGCCTTGTGCGATCATGATTTACGATCGGGCCGAACGCCTGCTGGTGTGGAACGATAAAGTTTCGCTCTTTTATCCGGTGATTGCACCGTGGCTGGAGGCAGGCGCGTCTCTCGAAACGCTGGTAGAGAAATTTATTGAAGCGGGTTATTACATCGACTCCAGTCGTCGTCAGACGCTACGGGACGCCACCCTCCGTAATTGTCGTCAGGATAACCATTGCGAAGTCAGGCAATCCGGAAAACGCCGTCTTTATGTACAGCATCAACGCCTTCCTGAAGGAGGCATTGTCAGTCTGCATACGGATGTCACCGAGCTTGATGAAGCACAGCGCTCACGTCATCTGCTGCACAATGATTTTTTACTGACGGCCGAGTCAATCCGGATCGGCATCTGGGACTGGCACGTCTCTCATGACAGCCTGCAGGTAAATGATACATTGCTGGCAATGGTGGGGCAGTCACGCTCGCAATGGCGTTATCCGCTGCGTTTTTTGCTCAATCTGGTGCATGAAGAGGACCGCGCATCGCTGCGACAGGCGATGATGTCATCGAAACAGGATCACCGGCCTGTATTTGAATGTGAAATCCGCGTCCTGCATCAGACGGAAGGCTGGCGATGGATGCTGCTCTCCGGGCAGGTGGTGACCTTAACCATTCAGCAGGAAGCCGAAAGGGTGATTGGTACGTTGCAGGATATTACCCGCCGGAAGGAAGCAGAACTGCTTGCAATTGATGCCGCCCGCGTCGCCCGCGAAGCCAATGAAGCCAAAAGTGCGTTTCTGGCTAATATGAGTCATGAAATTCGGACACCGATGAACGGTATCCTCGGGATGACACAGCTCTGTCTGGACACCCCGCTGAGCCCTGAGCAGCGTGAGTACCTTTCGCTGGTCATGAGTTCGGCCCAGTCGTTGCTACATATAATTAATGACATTCTGGATTTCTCGCGCATTGAGTCGGGCAAGGTCATCATGGATGAAGAGTGGCTGGAAATCCGGCCCTTTATTCAGTCGTTGATTCGCCCACATATGCCTGCCGCCAGTGAAAAAGGGATAGAGCTTCTGGTGGATATTGCGCCTGCAGTCCCGGACGTGCTGAAGGCGGACGGCCCCCGACTGCGTCAAATCCTCACAAACCTGCTAGGCAACGCGCTTAAATTTACCCATCACGGCGAAGTCCTGCTGGCGATAGAGCCCGCGGCCAGTGAAGGCCACTGGCGTTTTCGTATTCGCGACAGTGGTATTGGCATACCTGCAGAGAAACAACAGGCCATCTTTGAAGCGTTCAGCCAGGCAGACAGTTCTACGACGCGGCGTTATGGTGGAACAGGGCTGGGACTAACCATTTCCGCCCGGCTGGTCGCCCTGATGGGGGGAAATCTGGAGGTGGAGAGTAAGCCCGGCGTTGGGAGCGAATTTACGTTTACGCTACCGCTGGAGGGGCAACACTCGCCGCTTACAGAACGCGCATCTGGCGTTCGGTTTAATGGCGAATGCGTGCTGGTCGTGGATGATAACAGCACTAACCTGCGGTTAGTGGATACCATGCTCCGTCAGATGGGACTGAACCCGACGTGTGTGGATAATGCCAGTAAGGCCTTACAGCTTGCCGCCGGAGAGGTATTCTGGCCACTGATCCTCATCGATGCGCAAATGCCGGACATGGATGGCATTTCGTTGGGCCTTGAGTTATCGGTTTTGCCACAGACGGCCCAGAGCAAGATTATTATGCTTAGCTCAATGAGCCGCCATTTTGACCCCAAAATGCTCAAACGAATCGGCATATCCCACTATTTGCACAAACCCGTCGCCCAGCACGAGTTGCATCAGGCAATTGCAAGCGCCCTTAAACCCGTGCCGATTGTCGAGCCGGTGCAGCCTTCTGCCGTCTCACCGAACACCTCGCAGGGACTGCGTGTGTTGCTGGCTGAAGATAATCTGGTGAATCAGAAAGTCGCCAGACGTTTGCTTGAACGCCTGGGACATCACTGTGAAGTGGTTGGCGATGGACAGGCTGCACTTGACCGCTGGCGAGCAGAACGCTGGGACATCCTCTTTATTGATCTGCAGATGCCGGAAATGGATGGAGAAAAGGCGATCCAGCTGTTACGACAAGAGGAAGTGTTGCTTGGCCGTCCCCGTCAGGCAGCCATCGTGATGACCGCGCATGCTATGCAGGGCGACAGAGAGCGCTGTCTGGCAATGGGGTTCGATGGCTATCTCGCCAAGCCTGTCAGTCAGGATGCGCTTCATGACGAAATTACCCGCATATATACGCGTGATCAGGAAGGTTTACCTGATGAGGCCCGACTGCTTAAACAGTGCGCCGATGACCCTGCTCTGGTTGAGGAATTGTTGTCTCTGTTCAGGGAAGCAATCGAAGAAACCACCGAGACGCTGTGCAAGGCAATGGAAAACAATGATCGTGAGACGTTACGTCGGGCAGCACATAAACTTCGCGGTGAAGCCGTCACACTCGATTTCACCCGCCTGGCGCAGTTACTGCAACACCTTGAGAGTCAGGCCTCATCGCTGGAACAACATGCGCTCAAGTCCCTGCAAAACGACCTGAACGAGGAATTCCGTCGCATCACGTCCTGGCTACAACACAGGAAACAGGAGGACAGCCATGATCCGTAACCTTCTTCTTTTGCTCATCTGCCTCCCACAAGCGCAGGCAATGGATCTACCGGTCACCTGGTCACTTGCGGGAAACTGGCGAGTCCATGATGCGAACGACAGCACCTTCAGGGGCGCGGACGTGCCTGCCAGTGACTGGCGCAGGTTAAAGGTTCCGGCTAACTGGTATAGCGCGGGTTACGATCATCAGGGAGCATTGTGGTATCAACATGAGTTTGATCTTCCTGAATCCGAACCCGGTATCATGGCCACGCTCGTTTTCGACGGTATCGATTACTTTGCTGATGTGACGCTTAATGGAAAGTCATTGACCCACCACGAAGGCTATTTCCAGCGTTTTGCTGTAGATGTCAGCAGCACCCTGCGTCGTCATAACCAGCTTGCCATCCGGGTCGACAGTCCCTATGAAGATCCCCAAAAAGTGTGGCCACTACATAAAACGCTTATAAAAGGGGTGCTTAATCAGCATGACACCCGGCCTGGCGGTGCATGGTCTTTACAGGGACAGGATGCGAACTCTGGCGGCATCTGGGCACCGGTGAAGCTGCATCTGAGCCGTGGTGTAACGATTGATGAAGTGATCCTGCGTCCGGACTGGCGTCAAGGACTGGAAAACCCGGCATTATCGGCGGAAATTCGTTACCGGGCCACCACTGCCGGACCTGCTACAGTGCGCCTGACAGCGGTACCCGATAACTTTAACGGCCAGACTTTTCAGCACGATTTTCCGATTACGCTGAATCACGCGACGGGTGAGCAACAGTCCTTGCGCATAACCCTGCCCATGAAGGGAGCAAAGTTATGGTGGCCGGTCGGCACCGGCAAGCCAAATCTGTACCGTGTTCGCGCCTCACTGCGTGACAGCCAGGGGCTGATGGATACCAGGGTCACCCGAACAGGGTTACGCAAACTGGAAGAGCAACCCGATAACAAAGGCTGGCTGATTAATGACAGGCGACTCTTTATAAAGGGAAGCAATTATATCGGTTCACCGTGGTTAGGAACCATGACACGGGAAAAGTATCGTCGGGATTTTGCGCTGGTACAGGCGATGAATGCCAACGCCATTCGCGTCCACGGACACGTAGCCGGCCGTCCGCTTTACGATGTCGCCGATGAAATGGGGCTGATGATCTGGCAGGATGTACCGCTGCAATGGGGATACAATGACAGCGCGGCATTTACGGACAATGCAGTTCGTCAGACCCGTGAGATGGTCGAGCAGTTTGGTAACTCCCCGGCCATTATCGTCTGGGGCGGGCACAACGAGCCGCCGTGGAATTCGCCCTGGATGGAAAAGCGGTTCCCCGACTGGAATAAAACACTGAACCGCACGCTGACGCAGAAGGTCGCGGATACGCTGGCTGAAGATACCTCCCGTATTGTGCACCGTTTTTCCGCCGTGGAAGAACACTACTGGGCAGGATGGTATTTTGGTACGCCGCGCGATCTGCTTGCCCCGGCTAAAACCGCAGTGGTGACAGAGTTTGGTGCGCAGGCGCTACCTCAACTCTCAACGCTGAAAACGATTATCCCTGCCAGCTTGTTATGGCCAAAGACGACTGCTGCGGACGATCCGGGATGGACGTTCTGGAAGTATCATAATTTCCAGCCTTTACAGACATTTAAGTTTGCCGGGATTTCGCGCGGTTCGAATATTCAGGAGATGATAGCCAATACGCAACGCTACCAGGCAAAACTGGTCTCCCTGGCTGTAGAGAGCTATCGACGACAGCGTTATCAACCGGTGACGGCCCTCTTCCATTTCATGTTTGTTGAAACCTGGCCCTCAATTAACTGGGGCGTGGTGGATTATCTGCGCCAGCCAAAGGCGGGTTATTACGCCTTGCAAACAGCCTATCAGCCTGTTCTCCCCTCTATCGAACCCGTTACCGCCACATGGCGTAAGGGAAGCGAGGCGATGGTGCGGCTCTGGGCAATTAATGATACCTGGAATGCCTGTACTGCATGTCAACTGAAGTGGCAGGTATCCCAAAAGGGAGAGGTGCTTGCCAAAGGGAGCGAAACGCTGACGCTGCCGCCTGATTCAGGTCAGATGGTGAAGGAAATAACGGTTACGCCTCAAAATTTTCATAACGTTGAGATCCGTTATCGCATTGAGAATCAAAACGGGAAAACGGTGGGCAGTAATGTCCATGAGGAAAGCATTCAACGTGACGACTGAGGTAAGTTGCCTGGAAACCCATGGTTTTTTGCGAAAACCTCTTATGGAGTTGGGCTGATGCTCCCCTGTACGGAGCACAGCCCTGTTTCACTGGCTTAGCCTCTTTGTTGCCTGCGCGATGGCAAGCAGGCGCTTTACCTCGGCGACTCCATTGTCTGTAAGCCGCGCATCTCCTGCATGATGCTTTACGGGTACGTAAAAAACACCCGGTTGTCGTTCCGGCCCGCTCCGCCCTTCCTGCTTCTCCGGCTGAGGAAAAGATCCCGGTTTACTCCTTCACCACCGCCTCCGTCTTCACCCCTGGCTGTGCGCTTGCCATTTTGCTTCGGCTCAAAAATGCATTCAGCAAAATCGCCCCGAAGGTCGCAGTGCCGATCCCGCCCATGCTGAAGCTGCCGAGCGTCAGGGTAAAGTTGCCTGCGCCTAAAACCAGCGTGACCGCGACCATGATAAGGTTGCCGTTCAGCCCCAGGTCGACGTGGTTTTGTACCCAGATGCGGGCACCTGCCACGGCAATCAGCCCAAATACCACAATGGATGCGCCGCCGAGCACCGGGCCTGGAATGGTGTGGATCAGTGCGCCAAATTTAGGTGAGAAGCCCAGCACAATGGCAATAACCGCCGCGGCGACGAAAATCAGCGTGGAGTAAATTTTGGTGACAGCCATAACACCTATGTTTTCTGCATAGGTTGTCACGCCCGTTCCGCCTGCGGAGGCGGACAGCATCGTCGCCAGTCCATCACCGACAAACGCGCGGCCCATGTAGGGATCAAGGTTTTTACCGGTCATACCAGCCACCGCTTTAATATGGCCGAGATTTTCTGCGACAAGGATTACCGCGACCGGCGCGATCATCAGCATGGCATGCGCGCTGAATACCGGCGTCGTAACGGTTGGTGCGCCAAACCAGGGTGCCTGAGCGACCGCGCTAAAATCCACTGGCGTGCCCAGTCCAAGGCCGTTGGTGATGACCATATAAATCAGATAAGCGGCCACCAGCCCCAGTAACAGCAACAGGCGCTGCACCAGACCGCGGGTGAATACGGCTACCGAACCGATGCAAAGCACGGTCATGACGGCCATCCAGTTGTCAAACGAGGAGGCGGAGACGCTGTGAATCGCAATCGGCGCGAGGTTTAGCCCAATCGCCATGACCACGGCACCGGTCACGACGGGCGGCATCAGACGTTCAATCCACCGCGTGCCAACCGCCATTACGATAAAACCGATCACCATATAGAGCAGGCCGCAGGCAATTATCCCGCCAAGGGCCACACCGATATTGGGATTCGCACCCTGACCACTGTAGCCGGTTATCGCGATAACCAGTCCGACGAAGGCGGCACTGGACCCGAGGTAACTCGGTACGCGGCCGCCTACCACCAGGAAGAACAGTAAGGTACCGATCCCCGACATCAGGATGGCCATATTAGCGTCAAAACCCATCAGTAAGGGCATGAGGACCGTGGCGCCAAACATCGCTACCGTATGTTGCAATCCCATAACGATCGTCGTGCCTGACGGCAGCCGTTCATCCGGCGCGATGACGACGCCATCCAGATTGCCTTCTCTTTTACGCCATTGTGGAAACCAGGTATTTGCCATGCACGACCCTTACTAAGTTGAGAGGAGTGAGTTAACAGGCTGTCTGACGCATCAGTGGATGATAGCGCCGGTCGAAATACACCAGTCCGTGGCCGTTGTCATTGCGCTGAATAGCAACGACTTCACAAAACAAAATATCGTGGGTGCCGACGCTGGTGATCTGCGTAATGTTGCAGTCAAACGACACCAGCGCATCGGTGAGGATCGGCGATCCGGTGGCAAGGCTGGCCCAGTCAGCGGCCGCGAAACGCGCATCCATCGGTGTCTTTCCGCCGAACAGATTGGACAGCGACGCATGACCGTCTGAGAGCGTGTTAACGCACAGCACCTGGTTTTGCGTAAACGCCGCATGGACAGAGGCCGCGCGGTTCAGACATACCAGCAACGTCGGTGGCGTATCGGTCACGCTGCATACCGCAGAGGCGGTAAAACCGGCCCGTCCACCTGCCCCGTCTGTGGTGATGATGTTGACGGCGGAACCCAGGTGCGCCATCGCATCGCGGAACTCTTGCTTTTCAACGGCAGCCTGTTTAGCAGCGGTTGCGGGCTGTGTGGCGTTCAGAGTGGATTGCATGCTCGTGTCCTCATAATGAAACAGGGTGCTTACAGCACGCGGCAGGCGCGGTCAAAGTCAAGACGCGGTGCGCGCGGATACAGTTTGCTGCTGTCGCCGTAACCGATGTTGATGAGAAAGTTGGATTTCCAGCCCGTCTGCGCCAGGAAGGTTTCATCCACTTTCGCATTGTCGAAACCAGACATCGGTCCGGTGTCCAGTCCGAGTGAGCGGCAGGCCATAATCAGATAGGCTGCCTGCAGACTGCTGTTGCGAAATGCCGTATCGTGCGCCAGCTGCGGGCTGGAGGTGAACCACGAACGCGCATCGCCGGAGGGAAACAGTTCGGGCAGTAATTCATAAAACGCAGGATCCCAGGCAATGATCGCCGTCACCGGTGCAGTCAGGGTTTTCTTCAGATTGCCGCTGGACAGCGCCGGTGCCAGTTTCTCTTTGGCCGCCTGGCTCTGGATAAACACAATGCGCACCGGGCTGCAGTTTGCAGATGTTGGCCCCATGCGCGCCAGCGCGTAAATCGTTTCCAGCTGTTCATGGGTCACCGGTTTATCCAGCCAGCCGTTATGGGTGCGGGCATCGGTGAACAGGGTTGCCAGGGCGCTGGCGGTTAAGGCTTCGGCCATGATATCTCCGTTGAAAAGGGCTCGGACACGATGTTAGCTGCATGAAAGGCATGCCGCCGCAGCCAGTCCAGTAAAATCGGGTTAAACGTATCGGGGTCGGTCACACTCATGGCGTGACCGCCATACTGCATTTGCTGGTGCTCCCCCAGAGGAAGACGGGCAGCGAGATCGGCCGAGCGCGGCCAGGGCACCAGCAAATCGTCTTTACAGCTCAGCGCCAGCGTCGGTGCGATCACCCCGTCGAGCGAGGCGGTCAGGTCAGACGTCATCAGCGCCTGTAAGCGATGCAGCAGATTTTCCATTCCCTGAAAATGCGCCACCTGATGCTGGCGCTCTTCCTGCAATAACGCCTCATGCTCAGAAAGCCAGTCGCCCGGATACAGAAACAGGGGCTGCGCCTGAACATACGCATCCACCCCGCTGTTAAGCAGCAGGTTCTGGCGGACCTCAAAGCAGCGACGCGTCTGGCTGTCGAGCGTTGCCCATCCGTTGATGACCACCAGACTTTGCAGTAAGGCCGGATAACGCAGTGCAAGATGCAGGCCAACGATGCCGCCGAGTGCGTGACCGACCAGATGGCAGCGGCGGATATCCAGCCCGTTGAGCATGCCCGCCAGCTCATCGGCCATATCCTCCATGCGGTAACCGGCCGGAACGGTGCCCTGACTCAGGCCGGTGCCGTGCTGGTCATAAATCACCACGCGAAAATACTGTGTCAGTACAGGCAGTTGCGGCTGCCAGAAACTGCCGGAACCGCCCAGCCCTGAAGAGAGCACGACCGTGTCTGCATCGGCATTATCTTTACCTAATACCTTGTAATACATGCTGTTTCCTCAGGGTTATCAGAACAGATGCCGGTAAACAGATTACTTGCCGATGTGGGCAATCGTTGCGATCTCAATCAGGGCATCCGGCTTCACCAGCCCGCACTGAATACAGAACCGCGCGGGTTTTTCACCGGGAAAATACTCGGCGTAGACCTGATTGATTGCCCCGTAATTGGCCCAGTCGGTGATAAAGATGGAATTCATGGTGACGTCCTCCATTGTGCCGCCTGCGGTTTCAATCACGTTTTTGATGATCTCCAGAACGTGACGGGTTTGTGCCGCGGCATCGCCAACGTGCACCACGTTGTTGTCTTTATCAAACGGCAGCGTCCCGGAAACGTACACCACGCCATCGGCGAGCGTGCCCGGAACAAAAGGTGCCAGTGGCACTCCACTGCCAGCGGGAATAATGGCGCTTTTAGGCATCGTTGATTGTCCTTTGTAAAAGCGGTCAGGCCGCGTGTTGTTCAGTTTTGTAACCTACAGCGTCACAGAACTGACGCACGTTAGAGACCCAGCCAAAAAAGGTTTCAATGTTATAGATCGCGGCTTTCTGTGCGAATTCCGGGCCGGCCTGGTGCGTCGCGTCTTCCAGTACGACGCCAAAATATTCCAGGAAAAAGCCATCGCGCAGGGTGGATTCCACGCAGACATTCGTGGCGATGCCGGTAAACACCAGATGATGAATGCCATAGCTGCGCAGCAGACTGTCGAGCTGGGTATTAAAGAAGCCGCTGTAACGGGGTTTGGGCAGCACAATATCGCCCGGCTGCGGCTGAAGCTCATCGACCAGATCGTAATCCCAGTCGCCTTTTGCCAGCAGTTTGCCCATCAGCTCCGGGCGTTTGCGCATGGTTTTTAGCGCATTGGATTTATGGAAGTTCGGCGACCCCGCACCGCCGGCTTCGACATACTGATTATCCCAGCCGTTCTGGAAGAAAATCACTTTGATGCCCGCCGCGCGTGCGGCGGCAATCGCCACTTTAATATTGGCGATCACCGGCGCGGTGGCAGAGACATCAAAGCCCGCCAGATCCAGGTAACCGCCCTGTGACGCATAGGCATTTTGCATATCCACGACAATCAGCGCGGTTTGCTGCGGGGTAAAAGCGATGGCTTCAGGCCGGGCTGTGAGGACCGTTTCCTCGCCGGTATTGTGGGGTTCGCGGCGGACCACTGACGGATTCTCAACAACGTTCATTATGCGACCTCTTTCTGCGCAATGCCGATGTGCTGGCGGGTTTTCATTAATGGCTGAATGTAGCGGCCAAAGTTTTCGATGCCCTCAACGAAGTCGTCAAAGGTCAGCAGGACGCCGCCAGCGCCGGGCACGGTGTCGATTTCATCGAGCATTCTGGCGACGCTGGCCCAGGAGCCGACCAGTGTGCCCATATTGATGTTGACCGCTGAGGTGGGATCCGCCATCTGACGGACATTGGTATCGCTGCCGGATTGGGTGTCCTTGCTGCTCTGATCGGTCAGCCACGCGAGCGCCTCGGCGTCAGCCCCGGCTTTATACAGCTCCCATTTGGCGCGCGCGGCCTCATCGGTTTCACCGGCGATGACCATGAACAGCACATAAGAAGATACGTCGCGGTTTTCAGCCTCTGCCGCTTTTTTCATGCGGGCGGCGGTTGGCGCGAAGGCCGTTGGTGTATTGACGCCCTTGCCGAAGCAGAAATTAAAGTCGGCATGTCTGGCAGAAAACGCCATGCCTGCATCACTTTGCCCGGCGCAGATCACTTTCATCTCGCTTTGCGGGCGGGGACTGACGCGGCAGTCGTCCATTTTGAAGAATTCGCCGTCGAGCGTGCAGTGGCCGGTGCCCCACAGATCGCGCAGCACGCTCACGTATTCGGTCAGGTAATCATAGCGGCGGGTAAAATAGTCATCGCCCGGCCACATGCCCATTTGCTCGTACTCGGGTTTTTGCCAGCCGGTGACAACGTTGACACCGAAACGGCCGTTAGAGATGGAATCAATGGTGGCGGCCATGCGCGCGACGATCGCCGGCGGCATCACCAGCGTAGCGGCCGTGGCGTAAAGTTGGATGCGAGAGGTCACGGCGGCCAGTCCGGCCATCAGCGTGAACGACTCCATATTGTGTTCCCAAAATTCGGTTTTACCACCGAAGCCGCGCAGTTTAATCATGGAAAGCGCAAAATCGAAATGGTAGTGCTCCGCTTTTTGCACGATGGTTTTGTTCAGGTCGAAGGTCGGTTTGTACTGCGGTGCAGTTTCTGAAATTAACCAACCGTTGTTGCCGATAGGAATAAAGACACCGATTTTCATCGCTCACCTCGATTAAAAGTAATACGTACCAATACAAGGGCTTACGAAAATCTCTGCGCGGCTTGAGTGCGTCCTGCGGGTTCCGAATTGCACCGTGCTGAAATCTCCAGACGCAAGAGTCTTTGCAAAGCGGGTGCCAGTTTTAAAATAAATAACCTTTTCATAGGGTTGAAAGTTTGAATGGAAGATAACTGGATTAAACGGTCCGTTTCGGACCCGTTGTTCAAAAATAACTGCACAGATAACAGGCAAGATTGAGCAAAAAGGGTGCAAATCGCTCAACTGTTGATTTCAGAGCGCGTGAATAATGAGCGTTGCGATGGTCGCCCCTGCCCCCATTTGTTATGATTCACGCCTTGCTGTTTGTCTCAGGAGATGTTGTGAAGCCATTGGTCGAACACCCGCACGCTGCCGCCGGAGAGCAAAAATCCGTTAGCCCAGGCTCCAAAACCACAACGCGACGCTCGCGGGCGGTTGCTGCCAAACGTGGCGCTATCATGACCGCCGCACTGGAATTTTTTTCACTCTATGGCTTTCACGGCACCCGGCTGGAGCAGGTTGCAGAACGGGCTGACGTCTCGAAAACCAACCTCTTTTATTACTTCCCGACAAAAGAAGCGCTCTATATTGATGTGCTGAAAGGACTGCTGGATATCTGGCTGGCGCCGTTAAAGGCGTTACAGCCCGATCAGCATCCACTGGAAGCCATTAGAGAATATATTCGCCTGAAACTCTGTGTGTCCCGCGATCATCCGCAGGCTTCGCGTCTTTTTTGCCTGGAGATGGTTCAGGGCGCGCCGTTGCTGAAACAGGAGCTGGGGGGCGGCCTGAAAACTCTGGTAGAAGAGAAATGCGATGTCATTCGGGGCTGGATTAAAGATGAGCGCATTGCGCCCGTCGATCCAATGCAGTTGATTTTTATGCTGTGGGCAACGACGCAGCACTACGCCGATTTTAGCGTGCAGGTTGAGGCAATCACCGGTAAAACGCTCAGCGATCCGGCGTTTTTCGACCAGACGGTAAAAAACCTTCAGCACATTATTACTGAAGGCATTCAGATGCGGGCTTAATCGCCTGTGCGGGGGCGTTTGTACCGACGCCTCAGCGAAAGGTTGCCAGAGATTTTGCACGACGCAGCGTCGGGTGACAGGCAGGCCGCTCATCTCTGCTGAATGGCTAGCGAAGCCCGATCAAACGGGTCGTTTGAATTAGGTATTCATCAGACTCTGTACGCCTGTGTTACCCAGTACGCGGCGCAGGAAATCCTGCGTACGCGCTTCCTGAGGCCGCAGCAGCACCTCATCCGCATGCCCCTGCTCTACAATCTGTCCGCTGTGCAGGAAACACACGCGATCGGCGACCTCTCTTGCAAACTGCATCTCATGCGTTACCACGATCATGGTCATTCCCTGCTGGGCCAGGTTGCGCATAACCTGCAGCACTTCGCCGACCAGTTCTGGGTCCAGCGCGGATGTCGGCTCATCAAAAAGAATGGCTTTCGGCTGCAGGGCCAGCGTGCGGGCAATCGCTACGCGCTGCTGCTGACCACCGGAAAGCTGCGACGGCCAGGCGGAAACTTTGTCGCCCAGCCCTACTCTTTCCAGCAGCTCTTTGGCCATCTTTTCGGCTTTACTGCGTGTCTCGCCATTGACGTAAATCGGCCCTTCCATCACGTTTTCCAGCACGCTACGGTGAGGAAACAGATTAAAGCGTTGAAAAACCATACCGATCTGGCGACGCAGCGCATTGATACGTTTGCTTTTACTGTCAACATGCTGATCAAGCACGCGGATGGTGCCGCTTTCATAGGTTTCCAGTCCGTTGATACAGCGCAACACCGTCGATTTCCCGGAGCCTGAAGGCCCGACCAGGCACACCACTTCGCCCTCTTCGACGCGAAAACTCACCCCTTTCAGCACTTCAACTGCACCAAAGCGCTTATGGACATCAAGAATTTCAATCATCTCATGCTCCTTTTTTCTGGCGATTTTCAAGGTGCCTGGTAAAAGCCAGCAACGGCATGCATAACGTCAGGTAGAGCAACGCCACCAGCGTATACACTGTGGTGTTATCAAAGGTTGAAGCCGCCAGAAGCTGGCCCTGACGGGTCATTTCGGTAACCGCGATCGTTGACGCCAGCGCTGAGTCTTTCAGCATCATGACCAGAGTATTGCTGTATGGCGGCAGCGCGACATGAAAAGCCTGAGGCAGAATGACGCGTCGCATCGCTTTAAAGAAGCTCATGCCCATAGAGCGCGCCGCCTCAAGCTGACCACGATCGACCGATTCAATACCGGAACGAAAAATCTCGGCCAGGAAGGTTGAAAAGCAAAACGCGATACCAATGACGCTGGCCTGAAAGGATGTCAGGGTAATGCCGATATCGGGAAAAACGAAATAGATGTAGAACAGCACCACAATCATCGGCAGTGCGCGAGTGATATTAATGATGACGCTGACGGGCCAGGAAATGATTTTAAAAGGACACATTTTTGCGGCAGCGAAGATCAACCCCAGCGGCGTACTGATGAGCAAGGACAGTAGCGTGATATAAATCGTCATTTCAGCCCCTTGCAAAAGAAAGGGAAGGTAAACATGAATGCTGCTCCAGTCCATTATGCGCTCCCGCCGGTGTTGAGTGTCATGCTTCAAATTCATTTAAATGAATATGTTTATCAGTAAATATTGTCAAACTTTTCATCTGATGACGTCATAGCATTAACTTATTAGTGTAATAAAGTGCATTGAAAGCCCACTGACTGGGGAAATCAAAGGGTTTTATGTTAATTTGTGAGGCGCAACATTTTTAGAAAAGAAAAGATTGACAGGCAGGAATTTAATTTCATTATAGTGAAATTAATTGTTCACATGTCAATCAGGAGTAAGTGATGTCTCTTCGGTCGCACGTTACCATGGCTTTATTCTCTGTTGCCCTTGGCCTCACTTGCAGTGCACAGGCAGCGCCACTGACGGCAGGTTCTCCGCCTTCCAGCGCGCCTACCACGTTTCTGGATACCGAAACCGGTAAAATTGAAGGCTTCATGCCGGACGTGGCTGCGGAAGTGGCCAAACGTCAGAAGCTTGACATCAACTTTACCGCGGTGCCTTTCTCGACGCTGATTCAGTCTGTAATTGCGGGCAAAATCGATATGATTGTGGCCGGGATGACACCCACACCAGAGCGCGAAAAACGTATTGCGTTCTCGCAGCCAGTCACTGCGTTTGGACCGGGGCTGGTCGTGCGTGATGACAATAAAAAAGTCTATCGCTCGCAGCAGGATCTGAAAGGCGACATCGTCGGCACCATGGCGGGCACCGATTATACGCAGGCGCTGATTAAGAGCGGTATCGCGAAAGAGGTGAAAGTGTATGACAGTCCGGCAGATATGATGCGCGATCTGTCCCTGGGCCGTATCGCTGCGGGGATGAACGATTACCCGATAATGAAATATCAGGAAAAATCTGGCGCGTACAAAGGTATGCATGTGGTGGACGGTTACAAGCCTGAGCATATCGCACCTATGGCCTTTGGCGTGAAAAAAGGGAACGATAAGCTACTTGCCGATATTAATACTGCCCTGACGGCAATGAAGGCCGACGGCACATTGCAAAAAATCAAAGCGAAGTGGGGAATGCCTTAATCGCGTGTTGATGCACGGAGGCACGCAACCTTAAGGAACATGGTGATGAAAACAGCGTTAATGCACTCAGAGGATCTGAGTGCCGTCGAGATGACGATTGGCTTACGACTAAAGCAGATACGCAAGTCGCGCAATATGACCATCAAGGCACTGGCGGAACAGGCCAATGTGTCGGCGGGAGCTATCAGCCAGATTGAGCGCAATCTGGCTAACCCCACGGTACGGGTGCTTGAGCAACTTCGCGTGGTCCTGAATGTTCCACTGACCGCTTTTCTTGAACAAAATGAAGAGATGCGACCCGGTGCTGAACATTATGTCCGGCGCTGGCGTGAGCGGCCACATTTTGAAGTTGGCAGGCAGGGCATAACCAAGGCGATGTTATCGCCTTCTGGCGAACATGATATTCAGTTTATGTATATCAGCATCCCTCCCCGCACGCGCTCGGAAGAAATGCTGACAGGCATTGGTGAAAAAGCAGGTGTAGTCATGGAAGGCCGTCTCACGCTGGAGGTGAACGGTGAGGCGACCTTCATCGAAGCGGGCGACAGTTTTCAGTTTAAAAGTCATCTTCCGCATAACATTTTTAACGACAGCGACACTGAAGCCCGCGTGTTGTGGATTATGCATATTCCGCCCCGACATCATATTTGAAACAAGGTTAACCCATGCGAATTAAGGTCGATAGCGTCAGTGACAGTTCCGTCTTCCCCACCTCTGTTGATGTTGTTGTGATAGGCGGTGGGATTGTGGGGACGTCAACGGCATATGAACTGGCGAAACAGGGGGTTTCTGTTGCGCTGTTTGAGAAAGGTGTGATTGCCGGTGAACAGTCAGGCCGAAACTGGGGCTGGGTTCGTCAACAGAACCGTGATTTGCATGAGTTACCAATGGCGATGCGAAGCCTGCAGCGCTGGGATGAGCTGAGTGGTGAAATCGGGATGGATTTGGGCTTCAGGCGCAGCGGTATCCTCTATGGCACGCTAAATGAAGCTGACCTGGCGCGCTGGGAAAAATGGGGACAGCAGGCAAAACAGATTGGCTTTACCAGCCAGTTGCTCTCCGCGCGTGAAGCACAGGAGCGCATTGGGGACAAAACTCCATGGCGAGGCGGTGTATGGTCACCGACAGATGGTCGTGCAGAACCGTCGCAGGCGGTACCGGCCATTGCGAAAGGCGCGCAAAAGCTGGGAGCCAGCATTTTTCAGCGTTGCGCGGTGCGCGCACTGGATATCAGCGCGGGCCGTGTTTCTGGCGTCTGGACAGAACGCGGACTGGTTAAAGCCAGCCGGGTAATTTGCTGCGGCGGTGCGTGGAGTTCGCGTTTCTGCAGACAATATGGCGTAGAACTCCCTGCCGCCAATATTCTGGGTACGGTATTTAAAACAACCGCCGCTCCTGAGGTCGTCACAGGCTGTCTGAGCACGCCTAATCTCTGCCTTCGCCGCCGTCTGGACGGCAGTTACACCGTTGCCGTTCCGGGCCTTGGCCAGATTGATTTAGCACCGCAGAACATCCGTTATGCTGCGAAGTTTTATCCCATGTTCCGCAGCAAGGTCGCTAAAAAACTGAAAATCCGCCTGAACGGTTCATTCTTTTCTGGTCCTGAAGCGTCTGGAAGCTGGTCGCCCGACAGGCCCTCGCCGTTTGAAAAGATCCGGGTGCTTGATCCCACGCCGGACAAGCGCATCATTCACGATGGCCTGGCCGAGTTGATTCGCGTCTTCCCCGAACTGGAGGGCATCAAAGTCGATTATGCCTGGGCCGGATGGATTGATACCACACCGGATTTGGTGCCGGTGATTGATCAGGTGAGCCAGCTCTCCGGCATGTTTATTGCCTCAGGCTTTAGTGGCCACGGTTTTGCCATCGGACCCGGTGCGGGACTGATGTGTGCACAGATGTTAACGAATAAGCCCGTTTATACGGACCTGACGCCCTACCGGCTCTCACGCTTCGAGAAAGGTAATGCGATTCGCCAACCGCAAATGATGTAACCGCGCTGATAAAAGACAGGCCATGCGAACAGCGCATGGCCGTTATCGAATGACAAACAGCCCGCTCAGGCATGTTTTTAGCGCTGTAGCGCCGCCTGATTTATCCGACGCGAAAACCCTTGCCCGGCCCTACTCAACCCGCACCTGAATATGGCCGCGGGATTTCGCACAACTCTCCAGACTCAGCGCGGCCTTTTCTGCGTGTCCGTTACTGTGAATCCCGCTTGTGATGCATAGAAAAGTAGCGGTTATCAATGCTTTCGCGGAAAAAACTATCGGGATCCACCGCGGCACAAAATCCCTGGTAAACCCGGGCAGGAACGGCCAGCCAGCGCCGGCAACTTCCGTTGCGATATTCAAGCTCGAGCACACCCGAAGTGGGATCGAATCCTGCGCTGCGAAATAAAGAAGAGTTAATATCGTGTCGTTTCATGAAAGATAGTCCGTATCGGTTAAGCCCAGGCCTGCATCATTGCCGCGCTGGCAGAGCGGCAATGTATCACAGACTTCCCCATTGTTGAGCAACCTTCAATGCGCTGACAAATAACAGTTATTGATGACACCGCGCGCTGACATGGCTTTTACCGGATCAAGCCCGTCTTCAGTAAAGGCTGGTCCTGCTAATATACACGAGCAATGTGGCAGTGATTTTTCACCAACCAGAACCACAGCTGACAGGCGTTGACGACGTCTGACAAGATCGTTGTGCTATCTTATCTGAAACCGTCCCCTCAATTTATCCTCACCAGGGGGATGTAAATAAATATTTCAAACGTAAGCGTTAACGATTTTTAAAATTCTTTTTTGTTGAGTGCGCAGTGCCGTAAAAATAAAAACTTTAGGGCTAAAAGAAAGATAAAAGGCAAATGCATCGATTAGGATTTAATGATTTTTTAATAAGAAATAATTTGAGTTAGCGCCCTATTTCCTTCTGGTCACGCCAGGGGGGGTTTATTCACAGCAGGTTTCAGCTGCACGACCGTACTTGTCTTGTCAAAGTGCACAGGTTTAGCGACACCGCCAACACGACTGCAATTTAATTTCATGATTAGCAAAGGGTTAATTTGCCCGTTTACGAATACACTCAATAAAAAGACCTGAAAAAAATGACAATCTGTTTTGCTGTTAACATTTTTTTACCAGCTTAACGAAAAATTGATGGTCATGAAATGACCATAAACCGATTTGCAACGACGCGCAAAATCAGAAAAATGCCTGATTAATGCGTTGTATCTTCATGTCTGGTATCACTTCATCAGGACAAGAAAATGGCAAGCATAAGCTCACTTGGCGCTGGTACTAACCTCGACCTCAACACGTTATATGATAATTTACAGTCAGCTGAAGAAGCGCAGTTGACCCCTATTACCACACAGCAGGCGTCATACAATGCGCAACTGACAGCCTGGGGCGTGGTACAAAGTTCAATGTCAAAATTGCAGACAGCCGCTGCGGCTTTGCAAAACGCATCAAGCATAGCGACCACGAAGGTCACCAGTACGAATACGGCGTTTACCGCCACGCTTGCCAGCAATGCCGCTGCCGGAAACTATTCCGTTGAAGTGGATCAGTTGGCCGCGTCACAGTCACTGCTCTCTAAATCAGCCAGTAGTGAAACAGCGCAGCTTGGCGACAGCAGCATGGCTTCCCGCACGATCACGATCAGCCAGCCTGGACAGAAATCCCCGCTGACCGTGACGTTAAACCAGAACCAGACAAGCCTGACTGCTATTCGTGACGCGATTAACCAGCAACAGGGCAGCGTAAACGCCAGCGTTATTATGGCGAACGACAATACCTATTATTTGTCCCTGACCGCACGTGACAGCGGGACGGCGAATGAAATGACCGTCAGTACCAACGACTCAACGTTGGCACAGTATGTCAATTACAGCAGTGGTGGCAGTAATAATGGTATGACAGAACAGGTTGCCGCTCAGGATGCGCAGATAAAAGTGAATGGTTTATCAATTACCCGCAGCAGCAACATTGTGACGGATGCACCGGAAGGTGTAACCCTGAATTTAAATAAAGTGAATACCGGCTCGCCGGAAACGTTATCCATCGCGTCAGATACATCGCCGATGTCGACAGCAATCCAGACATATGTGGATGCGTATAATTCGCTGCAAAAAACCATTGCCGATCAAACAAACTATACGCCTGTACAAGCCGGACAGGCGCAGAGTGCTGACAATGGCGATCTGCTCGGTGATAACACGTTAATGAATATTCAGACCAGCCTGCGCAGTCAGTTTTCTGATCCTCAGTCGGGTAATATTCAGGAGCTGTCTCAACTGGGCATTACACAGGATGATAAAGGTGACCTGACCGTGGACAGTACGAAACTGAATAATGCGCTGACGAATCAGCCCGCCGATGTTTTAGCGTTTCTGACCGGCGATGGAAAGACAACCGGCTTTGCGACAGAGGTGACGAATAATCTCAACCAAATGCTGGCGAGTAATGGTACCGTTTCGAACGCCACAACAGGGATTAATACGTCGTTGAAGCAGCTCTCAGATCAATACAATACTGTTAACGACCAAATCACCACGATTATGGCGCAGTATAAAACGGAATTTACCAATCTGAGTACGCTGGTTTCTTCTATGACGCAGACCGGTAACTATCTGGCTGCACAATTCGCAAAAATGTAATAACCGCCTTATCTTATTACTCTGCAGACAGATATCTTGTAAAAGATATCTGTCTGGTCATTATCTTCCCTTCATCGTTCTGCTTTACTGTTTCTGGATAGCGGCAACGCTTTACCACTCTCTTTCAGATCTGATTCATACGTAATACAGGTTTAGATTAATTTCTCCCGTTTCTGTGAAACCAGCAGCAGTGATTGGGCCGTGCTACCCTGCCCACTTGCTTTGCAATGCAATACCACTCATCCTCTCTGACCACGTTGCGCCAGGACGTAAAACGATTTTCGCATAACTTTCATTATTTCAAAGTGTTACACGGAAGTAATGATATATCTTGGCGGGCTTTTTTAGACAGGTTTAATACAGGTTTTCTTATCAATGCATAAGCAGGAAGAAAATAAAGCAACCGCCTGGCATCAGGGACTTTTTCTGATATTTAATTATCCGTGCTATTTAATATTAAATGCTGTAACAAAAAGTTTTTAAGGTTAAGGAATTAAGTAATTTGGTTGTATTTGATGTGTGGCAATAATTCTTTTTTACAAGGATACCGCAGGCGTTTCCTTTCGCTTAAAACGGCACTTCTGCTATTCACGAATTAATCTTATCTGGCGATTTTTAATTAAAGTTCTGTGGTTTCGTTTCGATAATAATAATGCGTAAATCATACGTTCTCCTTAGAAGGAATTTATCATGTCAGTGATTAACACTAACGTTCTGTCGCTCATCACTCAGAATAACCTGGATAAGTCTCAGTCTTCTCTGGGTACCGCTATTGAACGTCTGTCATCGGGCCTGCGTATTAACAGCGCAAAAGATGATGCCGCGGGTGAAGCGATTGCTAACCGTTTTACGTCAAACATCAACGGTCTGACCGTTGCTGCGCGTAACGCGAACGACGGTATTTCATTGTCTCAGACAGCGGAAGGTGCGCTGGATGAGATAAACAACAACCTGCAGCGCGTCCGCGATCTGACCGTTCAGGCGCAGAACAGCTCCAACTCTGCTTCGGATATCGATTCGATTCAGGCTGAAGTTAACCAGCGCATGCAGGAAATCGACCGCGATACCAAGCAGACCGACTTTAACGGACTCAAAGTACTGAACACCGGTTCAGGCAGCACCACCTACAACTTCCAGGTTGGTGCGCAGGATGGCCAAACGATCGGAATTACCATCAGTTCAAGTGACAGTTTTGACCTGGCCGCAGCAGGTAACGCCTCTTCTGGTAACGTGCAAAACACCAGTTCAACAACCGGTCAGACAGTGAATGGTACAGCCCGCAGCACCGCGGCTATCGGCTTTGACGTACTGAAAGGTGCCGTTACCGGTGGATCGGGTGGCACAGCATCTGGCAGCACACCGCTGGCAGATATTGATAAAGCGATTAAAGCCGTTGACAGTCAGCGTAGCCTGTTGGGTGCGTCTCAGAACCGTTTTGAGTCCACCATCAGCAACCTGAACAACACCGTCACCAACCTGACTGCTGCCCGCAGCCGTATTCAGGATGCGGACTACGCGACGGAAGTGTCGAATATGTCACGTGCTCAGATCCTCCAGCAGGCAGGTTCCTCGGTACTGGCGCAGGCCAACCAGGTGCCACAGACGATGCTGTCATTACTGCGTTAAGAGCCAATTCAGGAACCACGCCTGTTACAGGCGTGGTTCTTATCACTCAGCGGCGGTTTGTCAGCTCACCTTTCGAATGAAGTCGCTAAATGCCGCTAACTGCTTAGCCAGATGCTCTCTTGTACCCTGCTCGATCACCTCTCCGGCCTGCTCATCCACTTTATTCTGGATAACGCCCCCCATGAATTCCGGTTTGTTTAACACCATCGCATCCAGAAAAACCAAAATCTGCCGCAGATGATACTGACAGCGCGCGCCACCGATAGCCCCCATTGAACTCGTTTGAATCGCCACGGGCTTACCGGCTAAAGGCTGATTGGGCACGCGAGACAACCAGTCGATGGCATTTTTCAGTCCGCCAGGAACGGAGTAGTTGTATTCAGGGGTCACGATAATGACGCCATCAGCCTGGCGGATCTGTTCAGCCAGCGCCGTGACGGTATCTGGAATGCCTGCTTCCTGCTGGATATCCGCATCATAAAGTGGAATATCCCGGATTGACGGCAGCGCTTCTACCACCACGCCCTGCGGTGCCAGTTGCGGTAGCGCATGCGCAATCATCGCGTTGTACGATCCTTTTCTCAGGCTGCCCAGTAAGGTAACCATTTTTAACGGCTTGTCTGACATTGTCGTTCCTCTTTTCGATGGCTAAGTGCGTTTTCACGCCACGTCTGGAATATAATATGGCGTTTCTGACGGATTAAAAGTGAGTGGTTATGCGGCAATTTTTGTTGGTTTTAACATCAATTTTGGTCGTGGGCTGTGCGCCGGATCATCGCACCCGCACATCAGGCCTCGCCAATCCTGCCTCACAGCATTGTCTGGCCGTTGGCGGAAAAAGCGATATTGTAAAAACGCCAACGGGTGAAGTGGGCTACTGTACGCTGCCTTCGGGTGAACATATCGAGGAATGGACCTTGTACCGCCGTGACGCATCGAAGGGGTAAGCTGTGGTGAATTCTGACCGCTCGGTTATCAGACTGGCGACCCTGCACGATCTGGCCGGAATTACAGCCCTGCTTCAGGCAAACTCGGCCGGACGCGGCGGCACACTGAATGGGGATTTTCCTGCCGATAAAGTTGAAGGGATGCTGCGTCGCGCCGGTGCCAGGACAGTGGTTGCCCAGCGCGATGAGGCAATTACCGGCGTATTATTTAGCGCCATTCCCACTCAGCACGAACCCGAGATGATTAACGCGATGCTTCATGCGTGGCCACCGGGGTGGCACTGTTGGCTCTACGGCCCGGTTTGTATCAGTGAGGCTGAACGGGGAAAGGGATTACTAAAACGCCTTTATCACCACATGTGCCAGTATCATCAGGGCGCACCTGTGTTATTTATTCAGGCGCAAAACAGCCGTTCAATTCAGGCCCATCAACGCCTTGGCATGTACCCGGTGGCACAGTTTGCTATGAAAGATGAAGATTTTTTTGTCTATAGCCATCAGGGTTAGCAACCTCAAAACCGCCGCGCACAGCACAAAAGGAAACCTGCTTCCGATGCAGATTCTACAATAAATCTAAGACATTAACGGGGGAGAACAGGATGACAAAGATCTGTGTCACATGCGGAACCGCCTACTCGCAGATGGAAACAACCCACTGCATAATTTGCGAAGATGAACGTCAGTACGTGCCGGCTTCAGGGCAACAATGGACATCCAGTGAAGCGCTCCATGCCGCGCACAGCAATAAATGGCAGCAACCTGAAACGGGATTGTTTAGCCTGCAGTCTGTGCCTGATTTTGCCATCGGCCAGCGCGCGTTTTTGATTAAAGGACAACAGGGCAATGTGCTGTGGGACTGCATACCTAACCTTGATGCCGCCACCGTCGATATCATTCGTGCGCTGGGCGGTATCGACGCAATTGCGATTTCACATCCCCACTATTACAGCAACATGCAAGACTGGGCAGCAATATTTGATGCGCCATTGTATATCCACGCCAGCGACAGCGAATGGATTGTGCCTGACAGCCCACATCTGCAGTTATGGGATGGTGATGTGCTGACTATTCTCCCTGACATAAGTTTGTTGCGGCTGGGTGGCCACTTCGCGGGCGGCACGGTACTGCACTGGGCAAAAAATGAAGGCATCCTGTTGTCTGGCGATATTATTCAGGTTGCGCCGGGGGCAAATGCTGTGTCCTTCATGTGGAGTTATCCCAACATGCTGCCTTTACCGGCGGACAACATCAGGACAATAACCGAGCGTCTGACCCCCTTTGCCTTTGATCGACTTTATAGTGCGTTTGAAGGGCGCGATATTGCGTCTGACGCGAAACAGGTGGTGAACCGCTCAGCACAAAAATATATAGACTGCCTGCAGTAAGACAGAGCAGTGACGGACGGTTAAGCGGCCAACGCCATCACCCGCTTAACCCACGTTTTTCATTCGTCGATATATCTCAGACAGGCTTTATGACTCACCCTTACGGCGGTGAGACAGCCCCATCACCTACGCAACGATCCCTGTCAGTGGCGCTATCAACGGATTCATCTGTTGGCCGCATTCAGCAAAAACGACAACGTCATCAACGCCTGCGCGCGGGCCGCATAAGTATCGTCGTTCCGGTCTGAAGCGGCACAGAAACGTCAGGGCGAGTTCAGTTGACTCACCCTTTCGCGCGGGATCAGGGTGCCAGCGATGCACCACTGGTGGCGATAACCTCTTTATACCACCAGAAACTTTTCTTGCGGCTGCGCGCCAGCGTGCCGTTCCCATTGTCATCGCGGTCAACATAAATAAAACCATAGCGCTTGGACAGCTCGGCTCTGGAGGCGCTGACCAGATCGATGGGCCCCCAGCTGGTATAGCCCATCACCTCTACACCATCGTCAATCGCCTCGCGCACCTGTACTAAATGGTCATTAAGGTAGCTAATGCGGTAGTCATCCTGCACTACGCCGTCCGCGTCAGGTTTATCCTTCGCACCCAGGCCGTTTTCCACGATAAACAGCGGTTTCTGATAACGATCCCAGAGCACGTTGAGCAGCGTACGCAGACCGACAGGATCTATCTGCCAGCCCCATTCGGAGCTTGCCAGATGCGGGTTTGGCACCATGCTCAGGATGTTGCTCCGTGCCTGCTGATTTAACGCCTCATCGGTGGTGACACAGCCGGTCATATAGTAGCTGAACGAGATAAAGTCGACCGTTGATGTCAGCGCCTCGCGGTCGGCATCGGTGATGTCAATCTGAATACCGTTGTCACGGAAGAAGCGCAGCATATAGCCCGGGTAGGCACCGCGGCACTGCACGTCACCGAAGAACTGCCAGCTGCGGTTCTCCTGTAGCGCTTCCAGCACGTCTTCTGGCTTGCAGGTCAGCGGGTATACCAGGCCGCCCAACAGCATATTGCCGATTCTGGCATCAGGAATAATGTCATGACAGGCTTTTACCGCCAGCGCGCTGGCGACCAGTTGATGATGGATTGCCTGGTACACTTCGCCTTTATTGCTGGTTTCCGGCAGACCAACGCCAGTCAGCGGCGCGTGCAAGGACATGTTGATCTCGTTGAAAGTCAGCCACAGCTTCACCTTCTCTTTGTAGCGCGCAAACACAGTGCGGGCGTAGCGTTCAAAAAAACCGATAGTCTGACGACTTCCCCAGCCGCCGTACTGCTTTACCAGCGCCCATGGCATTTCATAATGCGACAGCGTGACAAGCGGCTTGATACCGTGCGCGGCCAGCTCGTCAAACAGCATGTCGTAAAAAGCCAGCCCTGCCTCGTTTGGCTGCTGCTCATCACCGTTCGGGAAAATACGCGTCCAGGCAATCGAGACGCGCAGGCATTTAAAACCCATTTCAGCAAAGAGTTTGATGTCTTCCGGATAGCGGTGATAGAAGTCGATAGCCACATCCTTGATACTGCTGTCTCCCGCGACGCGCTCTACCACCGGACCAAAAACCCCCTGTGGCTGAACGTCAGAAGTTGACAGCCCTTTTCCATCGTCCAGATAAGCGCCCTCTGTTTGGTTAGCGGCTAACGCCCCACCCCATAAAAAATCATCCGGGAAAGTCTTCATTATGTTCTCCTGTTATTGATGGCTTACGCAGATTAGCGGTACACCGGCATTGGCGAATGTTGCCGCCACGGTCGCTACCTCGCGGTATTCGTCGCTATTGCTGATAATAATCGGGGTCGTCAGGTCGTAACCGGCATCGATAATTGCCTGACGATCAAACTCCAGCAGCAGATCGCCCGGCTGCACGCTGTCACCTACCTTCACGTGAGCGGTAAAGGGGATGCCATTGAGCTTCACGGTGTCGATGCCCACGTGAATCATTACTTCAATGCCGCTGTCGCTGAGCAGGCCAATGGCATGTTTGGTCTGAAAAAGCGAGGCAACAACGCCGGTGAAAGGGGCAACGACGTTGTTATCAGACGGAATGATAGCGGCACCGCTGCCCAGCAGGCCGCTGGCGAAGGTGGTATCCGGCACCTGGTCAAGTGCCAGAACGGTGCCGGTCATCGGCGATAACACCGTGTTTTTGCCTGCTGATGCGTGCCCGTTAGGCGTTGCGCGCGCTGGCATCCCGGCGACCAACGTCAGGCCGCAACTCAGGACCAGTGCCACCATTGTGCCGAAAAGGCCGCCCCATAGCGTGGCATCCACGCCGCCCGGCGGTATCATCTGGGCGAGGGTAAAAATATTGGCAAAGCCAAACGAATAAACGTGGGTATCGCTGAAGCCAACAATAGCTCCACCGATAGCTCCCGCCACGCAGCCAAAGATAAAGGGGCGGCGCAGCGGCAGATTGACACCATAGACCGCGGGTTCGGTAATGCCGAAGATCCCTGCCGTCACGGACGATCCGGCCAGCATTTTTTGACGCGCATCGCGGGTGCGCAGGAAGACCCCTAACGCTGCACCCACCTGACCGAAGACCGCAGGCAGTAGCATCGGCAACATAGAGTCGTGGCCCAGCACCGCCACGTTGTTGATCATCAACGGTACCAGCCCCCAGTGCAGACCAAAGATGACGCAGACCTGCCAGAGCGCGCCCATTGCCGCGCCCGCCAGCCACGGTGCCAGTGCATAGATCCACTGATAACCGTTTGCCAGCATGTGGCTGAGCCAGGTTGCCAGTGGGCCAATCACCAGGAAAGTCAGGGGGACCGTCACGCCCAGGCAAATGAGCGGCGCGAAGAAATTTTTCATCGAGGATGGCAGCAGCTTCGTACTCTGTCTTTCCAGCCAGCAGCTTACCCACGCGGCAAGAATAATCGGGATTACGGACGAGCTGTAGTTAAACCAGGTCACCGGAATGCCGAGAAACGCCTCGGTCACCGCATCCGGCTGCTGGCTGGCGTTGAACGCAGCGATCATGATCGGATGGGTCAGCGCGCCGCCAATGACCATGGTGATAAAAGGATTACCGCCGAACTTTTTCCCAGCGGTGTAGCCCAGCACTAATGGAAAAAAGAAGAACAGCGCGTCGCTGGCGGCGAACCATATTTTATAGGTGCCGCTTTCCGTGGTGAGCCAACCGCAGACCACTGCCAGCGCCAGTAACCCTTTGAGGATACCAGAGGCCGCCAGGACGCCGATAAATGGCGTAAAAATTCCGGAGACAATGTCGATCAGGCGGCCAGATAAGGTGCCCTTGTCGCCCTTTTCCTCCACGACAGGCGCGTCATCAGTCAGCCCGGCCTCGTTGCGCACCGCCTGCCAGACGTCATGGACGTGGTTCCCAATGACGACCTGAAATTGGCCGCCGCTTTCTACCACCATAATCACATCCGGGTTGTTCTTCAGCCCCTCGGCATCTGCTTTCTGCTTGTCTTTCAGTTTAAAACGAAGCCGGGTTGCGCAATGCACAAGGCTGATGATGTTCTCTTTTCCGCCAGCGTGGCTGAGAATATCCTTCGCTAAAGCCTGGTATTCCATCTCGTTTTCCTTACATCCGGTGCCTGTAGCCACCTGTTGAATTAAAAAAAAACCTGAGGGCGTCCTTCGTCAGAAGGCCGCACTCAGGTTTTGCCTGCGTAATGCAGTAACAATCCCGTGTTGAGGCTTAACGCCCCTCTTTTCTCACCCGCTCAATATGGAGGGTGAGAAACATGATTTCTTCGGTTGTCAGCTCGCGCTGATAGTTTTTATTCAGGTGCTGAGCGATTTTTCCGGCGCATTTCCAGGCCATGCCATAGTTGTCTTTGACCGCTGCATGCAAAGACACATCGTCATCCTGCACCACCGTGCGGGTCAGCATTCGCTGGGCAAAAAACTTCAGATGAGTAACGAAACGCTGATAGCTGAGCGACTCTTCGTCGTACTCCAGGTGCAGTTGATACTTCACCAGTTGCAGGATCTCCTGCATGATCCTGGTGACATGCATCACTTCAGGCATTTCACTGTCCAACTGGGCCGTAACCAGATGGAGAGCAATAAATCCCGCCTCATCCTCGGCCAAATCGACATGCAGACGTCGGGCAATAATGGCCCTCGCCTCCTGACCCAGCCCAAATTCTCTGGGATAGAGACGTTTAATTTCCCACAGCAACACATTTTTGATTGCCAGCCCTTTCTTTTGCCGCTCAATCGCAAAGTAGCAGTGGTCGGTTAAGGTGATATACAAACTATCCTGCAGCTTTCCCAGCCGCTGTCCTGCCAGCCTGATGATCTGGTCACAGGTCGTCATCACCTCAAGTGGGATCTGACTCAGCAGTTCCCCTAGCCGACGCACCAGCACGTCATTCTGCAGCGCAAACACCTTTTCAATCAGTGCGGTTTCCAGCGTGTCCCCTGCGCGCTTCTGAAAGGCCAGCCCACGCCCCATGACAACCTGTTCGGACCCACGCTCATCCAGAGCAACCACCACATTGTTATTAAGAATTTTGGCGATTTTCATCGGAACCCCAGAAACAAAAAAACCTGACATCCGGCAGAAGCCAGAAAATCAGGTTTTGCCTGCTTTTAGCAGTCACAATCCAGTGAGGGAACTCTATCAGTTTCAATTGCAACCTATCCGTATCATGCGTAAAAAACGTGACACATATCGTACTTTTGCTGTGGGGTCAGAAAGTTACCGCGGTTTTCAGCGTGGTGACCCAGGCATCCTGCGTGCGCGATACGCCGCCCGGATGGTGCCAGTACTGTATGCCCGGCTGTAGCTCCAGCCACGACAGAGGACGGAAGCGATAGTAAAACTCCCCGTTCAGGGAATGGCCCGGTACCGGATGATACATAGGATTGTTATGATCGCTCAGCCCGCTAAGTGTATTCATATAGCGCTGATTTTGGGCATAGCCAGTGCTCATATCAATCCAGCTGAGACCAAGACCCATCCAGTCTTCCGGTCGTGCGTCAAACAGTCCCCGATAGCGCACTGAGGCGGCATAAACCTGATGAATATAATTGGTACGCTGGTCGGCAAGGCTCATGCTGGCGGAGGCACTTAACCCACGATTCGAATCGTCCTTATGCTGCGTGAGTTGCTGATTCATTCCGGCGTACACAAACCAGGTACGATTGCGTTGTGTATAACCTTCTGGGTCTGTTGCCCCTGCCCCACCCGATCTTCCGTGATAAAGATCCGTTTGTGGCGCATTGGTGAATACCACGCCCAGGTTATACGCTCCGGGAAGATGATTGATCATCGGGCGCGCTTCGATTTCAACCGGAAGTAATATGCCTTTGCTGCCCTTCGTCGACCCGCTCCAGGCATGATGACGGCTGGAGGCATCCGGGTTCTGCTCCATCACTCCCCCCTTTAATGTGATGGCCGGCGTCACGTTATACGACAGCGTTGTGCCCCAGGTGTGGACGTTCCAGTTATGCCAGGTGAGCGCGTTAGCCGACTTGCCGCCGCACTGGGAAAGTAGCTGGAAGTCACAGGGAATGATCTGATCGAAGGTCTGGACCTTATTCATCATCCCGATTCGCCAGGTGATGCGGCGATCGTCAAAACTGCGGGCAAAGGTCAGCCAGCCCAGACGGGTAATGGACTGGCCGCCCCAGCTTTCCTGCGTCAGGTCGTTGATATTCACTCGCGGATCCTGCACGCGTCTGGTGGTGAGGTCATCATTGTGGTTACGATTGACGATATTCCCCTCAATTCGTGCATCGGGAATGCCTGTCCAGCGCGCCAAATCCTGAGTGAAGGTCAACGCAAACTGATCGATATAAGCCACATGCGAGTCTTGATGGTAGCCCCCGCCAGCATTCCAGCCGATTTCGTTCAGATAACCCAGATTGTAGGTAAAACCGTTATCATTAAGGATGTTACGAATACCCAACATATCGCCCAGCATGGGAGCGGGAGAAGCGTCAAAACCTAATACCGTGCCATTCCATTCCTGGCCGACTGATAGCGGTGAAACCAGCAAAAGCGCGAGTACATACTGTTTGTAGCGAGCATTTATCATCTTTCTTTACATCCTGATAAACATACATATGTGAAAATGAGGAATGTTCAGTTTGTTAGGGTGTTGCCTGTTCTTCAGGCCAAAAAAAACCTGAACGCTTAATGGGTTATCCCATATCGCGTTCAGGTTTTGCCTGTCGACCAGTAACAATCCTGAATTCAGTCGCCAAAAACCTTATCATCTGTAAGGTTTTCAGGACGCATGTATTGGCTACGTATGTGATTCAGGTAGCAGTTTTGTCGGAAGAAACAGTCGTACGCCGAGCAGAATGAGTGCATTACCTGCGCGTATCAAAAGGGGATTTCCGGCAGAACAGCCAGCAAGTGAAAACAGCATCGCCCGCCTGACAGGACGGGCGTGATGTTGCAATGCAGATATAATGAGAAGTCGTTCGTTATTTAACGCGTGTGCGCTTGCGGCACGTTACCGCTTTAGTTTAATTTGCTCAAGTCCCTGTAAAACGTTATTAATATCATCCCCACTCAGATGTTGCACATCCAGTTGGTGATGAAGAGAGGTTAAATCGCCTTTCGAAAAACTGCTCTGCGACAGTTGCTGATGAATCGCTTGCAGAATTTGTTCATCTAACTGATTGATTTGCTTTCTCAACTCAGCCAGATCTTTAGCCGGTGGGACCGACTGAGGTTTGGCCAGCCAGTCCGCCATGTAGCGATACTGAATCGCTTTGCTGGCATCCATCAACGCCTGAAAGAAGACGGTAACAGATTGGGGATCCAGCCCGGCCTGAGCCGATTTTTCCTGCGCTTCTGCCAGCACATCCTTTTCCCTGGTCAGGTCTTCAACCGGCTTGTTATGCACTTTTTTGAACGCTGCGACGTCTTTCATCAGCAGCATTCTTTCATGCAGTGCGCGTGAGAGCAGAGAGACAGGTTGAGATGCTGCAGGCGCAGCAGCAGCGGAGCCGCTAAAAATAAGGGCGGCCAGCAGAAAGGTCATATATTGCATGTTTGGTTAGCCTGTTTCCAAATAGTTGAAAAAGATTAATCATATTAAACGCACCTCTCAATAATGAAGTGTCTGTGAAACATTAGTTAATCTCTGTAATTAACTAATACAAATTATAAACACACCCAGGGTTGAAGGTCATAAATCATTAGAATACATACACTATCATTATGGCCACCCTAACCGCGCCGCTTCAATGTTAATATTTAGTCAACAAGTTGAGCGGACAATCAGTGAAAAATCAATCAACTCACTGATTAAAGCATTGAATATAGTTATAAAATTATAAATTTATGGAAGTTTGAAACAGTAAACTTTTTATTCTCATATCGCCATTAAAGGTAAAAAACGTCAGACAGAACTCGCCTCTTATTATTCGCAAGCTAATTATCATGCGCTTTATTAATGACGCTTAAAGTTTAAATTTTCCTTTTAAAACAATGAAAATGCATCACCTCCTTATTTGTGAGGATTTATTTCAAAACGTCTTTAAAGTTTTCAACGTGACAGTCGATAAGTTTTATTAAGCAGTTGAAGCCTGTTTCTCGCTGCAAATTATTTCCCTTACCGGCTATCAGGGTGGAATTATGTTTATTACGCGTACGTTTTCCGATATGAAAATGGGGAAAAAGCTGGGGCTCAGTTTTGTTGTGCTGATAGTTGCAACCCTGACCATCGCACTGTTAGCGTTTAAAGGCTTTGAAACCATTAAGGAGAATGCGCAAAAACAGGACATTACTGTCGATTTTGTCAACACACTCGGTGAAGCACGAACCAGCCGGCTGCTTTATCAGTACACGAAAGACGAACACTATGCGCAGGTTAACGCAAAAGCGCTGAACGATTTAACAGCACAGGTAAACAGACTTAAGACGTTTAGCTGGGACAGTCAGGGCGAAAACACACTTACTACTGCCGCAAACGAACTGGAAAACTACAAGACGCACCGCGAGGTTTTTTATAATGCCTCGCAAAAAACGTTTGCTGCCGCCTCCCTCATTCAAAACAATGATCTGCTGGCTGTCGGTCAGCGGCTTGATGGTATCACGATTCCCGCTCAGCCTGAGGCCATGCTTCAGGTGTTGCGCTTAGCATCGATACTGAAAGAGATCGCCGGTGATGTAGAGCGTTTTGTCGACAAACCGACCGAATCCAGTAAAAGTGAAATCAGCGACAACATTTCCACCGTTACTCAGTTGCGCGCACAGTTGCTCGCGCTGTCTGTCCCGGATATCCAGGCGGTGCTGGCGACGCAGAAAACGGATTTGGCGCAACTCAGGCAGGCCTTTACTGACTATCTGTCAGCCGTGGCGGTAGAAACAACCGCGTCGAAACAACTGAACATCACCGCCGGAAAACTGAATACGTCCGTTGCGGAGCTTTTTAACTATCAGGCGTCCGAATCCGCAAATGCATTACACAAAGCGGAAACGCAGATTGCGATTGTCGCCGCGATTTGTGTGCTGCTTAGTCTGCTGATCGCCTGGCGAATAACGCTTTCCATTACGGTTCCGTTGAAAGAAACGCTCAGCGTAGCCAAACGCATAGCGGAAGGCGATTTGACCGCCTCGCTGTCCACGGCTCGTCGTGATGAACTGGGGCAATTGATGCAGGCCGTCAGCGTGATGAACGACAGCCTGCAAAACATCATTACCCATGTACGCGACGGCGTGAACAGCGTGGCTCGCGCTTCTTCAGAGATCGCTGCCGGCAATATGGATCTGTCTTCCCGGACCGAGCAACAGTCTGCCGCCGTGGTGCAAACTGCGGCCAGTATGGAAGAGTTAACCTCCACCGTGAAACAGAATGCGGAAAACGCGCATCACGCCAGCCAACTCGCTACAGAAGCTTCTGCCAATGCCGGACGCGGCGGTGAGATCATACGAAGCGTTGTCACCACCATGCAAGGTATTACCACCAGTTCAGGTAAGATTGGCGAAATTATCAGTGTCATTAACGGTATTTCCTTCCAGACGAATATTCTGGCCCTGAACGCTGCCGTGGAGGCGGCCCGTGCCGGCGAACAAGGGCGTGGTTTTGCCGTTGTCGCTGGCGAAGTCAGAAACCTGGCGCAGCGCAGCGCTGTTGCGGCTAAGGAAATTGAGACGTTGATCCGCGATTCACTGAATCGCGTCAATGAAGGTTCGACCCTGGTGGATCAGGCGGGAACGACAATGGACGAGATCGTGCTGTCGGTGACCCAGGTTAAAGATATTATGAGCGAAATCGCGGCAGCCTCGGACGAGCAGAATCGTGGCATATCGCAGATCGCCCAGGCGATGACAGAGATGGACACCACGACGCAACAAAACGCCGCGCTGGTTGAAGAGTCCTCAGCCGCTGCCAGCTCACTGGAATCGCAGGCAGAAGCGCTGGAAAAAAAGGTTGCTGTATTCCGGGTACCCAGTAACAAGAAAAGTGTGGTGGCCAGTCAGGGTATATCGTCCGCAGCACCTAAAGTCGTGGTGTCTGCACGCCAGTCCAGCGTAACTGAAGCCAACTGGGAAACGTTCTGATACCGGAAACAGTGACGCCGGCAAGTTGCCGGCGTCACTGTGGTTGGCTGAAAAGAGCGGTGCAACACGTATCCTGAACTGATTTTGTTGCCCTGCTTTGTAACGATGCCGGTTCCGGCCATGTCATTTCAGTCGGTTTTTTGCGGCTTAATGCACATACAGAGTAATCCTGCCAGCACCAACATGACGCCGACAATCGCGCCTGTATGAAAAGGCTCAGCGAACAGCGGCAGACTGATTGCCATCAACCAGACCAGTACATAGCTGATGCTCAGCAACGGATAGGCCCGGCTGAGCGGCAGATGGCGCAGTGCCAGGAACCAGCTCACCATCGAACAGGCGTAAGCAGTCAGTCCGCCACACAGAATCAGCAGCGGCAGCCAGTTCACGGGATGCTGCATCAACACGGCCTGCAAACTGGGCAACTGAAGCATCGCCCAGCGCAGCATTAATTGAGCGAGTGTCACCAGCAAAACGCTGCATAAGGCCAGCAAATAACCCTTCATGCGTAGCTCCCTATCAGGGCGACGCCTGCGACAATCAGTACCGTGCCAGCCCATTGCAGAGGCGACATTCTTTCACGCCAGATAAACCGTGCGGCCAGGGCAACCAGAATAAAGTTAATACTCAGCATCGGGTAGGCCAGGCTTACCGGCAAACGCTGCAGCACCAGCAACCAGGCCACCATCCCCAGCGCTAACATGATAAGACTGGCCAGCAGCCAGCCGGCCAGGTTAGCCCTGTTTGTTTGCCGTGCCGCCTGTTTCTGACAGAGCTGACCTGCGCAGGTGAGTAAACTGGTCAGCAGCACCAATAATAAACTCACGATCAGTTAGCCGCATTGTATTGCAGTAACAGCATCCGACCGTTGCGATAGACCGCATCCGCTGGCGGTAAATCTGTGGGTGTCGCTTCACCGCGTTCCAGCATCATGATCAACGAGACATTGCCCTGCTTACGGTGCGCCTGAAGCCATTGCGGGAAATCCTCGCTGCTGACATAGGCAGACTGGGCATCGGGATAGCTAAGACCATACTGCAGCTCGCCCTTTTGACTGTAGGCAATGATATCGCTGCGTTTCAGCGTCCAGGCGATGGCTGACGACACGCCGGAATTATCACTTAAGATATAGCGGCTGTTCGCCAGGCTGTTTTCAATACTGCGGATGAAGACCTGGGGTTGCTTCGTATTCTCAACGCTTTCCGGAATTGCCGAACCGACACAGAGCGCCAGCGCCAAAGGGCAAAGCGCGGCGGCCAGCCAGTTGCGTTGTGGCGATTTCAGGCTGAAAGCCCCCGCGACAGCCCAGCCCGCAAACGCGATCACGGCCATAATGAGTGCAACCAGCTGATGTGCGCCATAGAGCGGACGATGGCTTAATCCCCAGGGTGCCAGCACGACCAGCAATGCAACCACACAGATCGCGCCAAACAGGATATTGATCCAGGCGTTGACTTTAAAGACGCGCGTGTTCTCACCCACTTTACGCCAGGCATAGTCCGCCATCAGCAGCGCCAGCGGCGCAAAGCAAGGCAGGATATACGTCGGCAGTTTCCCTTTCGCAATGCTGAAAAACACCAAGGGGATCACGACCCAGCTCAACAGATAAACACCACCTGAGGACTGCTGGCGTTCGGTCCAGCCTGAACGCAGTGCGCCCGGTAACAACGCCAGCCAGGGCAGCGCGCCGGCAATCAGCACTGGCAGGTAGTACCAGAAAGGTGCCTTATGCTGTGCGTTGTCTTCGGCAAAACGCTGGATATGCTCAACCCAGAAAAAGTAATGCCAGAAATCAGGTTGTTGCTGCTGAATGGCAATCGCCCAGGGGGCACTGATGGCTGCCGCACTGACAATCGCCAGTGGGCCATAAATAACCAGTTCCCGAAAACGCTGGTTCCAGATCGCCCATGGAAGGATCGCCAGTACAGGAACCGCCAGGGCAAGGAAACCTTTGGTCATAAAGCCCATGCCGCAGGCTAAGCCCAAAATCAGATAACGGAGGATACGTTGCCGCACATTTTGCGCTTCGCTGGCGAACCAGTAGCTGCACATCGCCGCAACCATCCATAACGTCAGCATCGGATCCAGCACGGCATAAGTACCAATACCGTAGACCAGAAGTGAGGTCATAAAGATAACGCTGGCCGTGAGAGCAACGGTACGGCAAGCAAACAGGCGACAACCCAGCCAGTAAATCAGGATGGCGCTCATCAGGGTTGAAAAGACCGAACCAATCCTGACGGCGAAGTTATTGTGACCAAAAATGGCCTGTCCAACAGTATTGAACCAGTAGCCGGCGATGGGTTTTTCGAAATAACGCAGACCGAAGAAGTGCGGCGTAATCCAGTTGCCGTTTTGCAGCATTTCACGGCTGATTTCGGCATAACGCGTTTCATCGGGCTGCCAGAGATTGCGGAACTCCAGAGGAAGTAAATAATAAAGAACGAAAAGTGAAACCAGTAGTACCGTCTTTTTGGTGGCAGTCATGGTGCTTACCTTGTTAAATTCTCACAACCCAACCAGCCTTCCCGGCCAGCAATGTGCCCACGAACAACCTTGCCGACAGGCAATGTGTCGAGGTCGTCAGGCAAGAGGTCGCTCAGCGGGCAAAATTGTATTCCCTGCTCGCGGGCACGCTGTAACAACGTATCGAACGCATTGAGTTGACTGATACCTTCGACTTCAGCATGGATGGTATACACCGGGGTGCCCTGATCGGCGTGGATCTGTTCCAGGATGTAATCGTTGAACCGTTCAGCACTCAGCGTGGGACCGACCACTTCGTCCCAGGTGGGTAACGTCACGGGGATCTGTACCGTACCCGGCTCGCCATTTCTCAACTGTGGGCGAAAAGGCGCGGTACCGCGGCAATCGCTGTTGTACGCAAAACCAAATGTTTGCTTGGCCTGAATAACACGACCGTCCGCGCGCCAGCCCGCCACGGCGGAACAGGTGACAGGTTTGCCGATAATGGCCTCCAGCGCATCCCGTCCTTTCGCAATCTGCTGAATAAGCTGTTCTTCATTCCAGACGCCTGCCCACGTTTGCCAGGCGAAGTGATCCCAGGCGTGCAGGCCAACTTCATGGTAATCGGCCGTCATGCGGATAATATCGCGCATCCCTGCCCCAATCTGTTTTCCTGGCCAGGCGGTCCCGGCCAACAGGATATCCCAGCCATAAAGCGATGCTGCGCGTGAGCGCAGCATTTTCCACAGAAAGCGCGGCTTCATCAGACGCCATAAATGGCGTCCCATGTTGTCAGGCCCGACACTGAAGAAAAAGGATGACTGGACATCGTGTTTCTTGAAGACCTCAATCAGCGCGGGCACGCCAAGTTTTGTCCCGCGCCAGGTATCGACATCGACACGTAGACCGACTTTCCTCATGCCTTATCGTCCTGAAGCTCAACGGTGCGCAGGAAGAAGTCGAGAGTGTTATCGATGGTCGTATTCATTTGCACTTCAGGTGTCCAGCCCAGCAGGCGTTTTGCATTACGGATTGAAGGCTTACGGTGCTCAACATCCTGATAGCCCTTGCCATAATAGCTGCTGCTTTCCACTTCACGGAAACCGGCAAACGGCGGGAAGCTGGCACGCAGCGGGTGACGCTCAAAGCTCTCCAGCAGACGTTCTGCCAGCTCTTTGATACTCGCTTCGTTGTCTGGATTACCGATGTTAATGATCTGCCCGTCGCAGTTATTGTTTTTGTTTTCAATAATTCTGAACAGGGCTTCAACACCATCACTGATATCTGTAAAACAGCGCTTCTGACGACCACCATCAAACAGCTTGATAGGCGAACCTTCCACCAGGTTTAAAATCAACTGGGTAATGGCACGCGAACTTCCGATGCGCGCGGCATTGAGGTTGTCCAGGCGCGGACCCATCCAGTTAAACGGACGGAACAGGGTGAAGCGCAGACCTTCTTTTTCACCGTAAGCCCAGATGACCCGGTCTAACAGCTGCTTGGAAACCGAGTAGATCCAGCGCTGTTTGTTAATCGGACCGACGACCAGGTTCGAGTGGTCTTCATCAAAGTTGCTGTCGGTACACATCCCATATACTTCGGACGTTGACGGGAAAATGATACGTTTGCCGTACTTCACGCAGTCGCGAACAATTTTGAGGTTTTCTTCAAAATCCAGCTCAAAGACGCGCAGCGGGTTGCGGGTGTACTCAATCGGCGTGGCGATAGCGACCAACGGCAGAATGACGTCACATTTTTTAATGTGGTATTCGATCCACTCTGAGTGAATGCTGATATCGCCTTCAACAAACTGGAAGCGCGGATGACCAACAAAGCGGCTGATCGCGTCGGAACCAATATCCAGGCCAAACACTTCGAAGTTGTCGTCCTGCAGCAGGCGCTCGGTCAGATGGTTACCAATAAAGCCGTTAACACCCAGGATCAACACGCGGGTGCGACGCTTCACGGCGGCCACAGCCTGAGAATACAGCAGTGCGCCATTTACCATGCCCAGATGTTGCGCCAGCTGAACACCGTTCATGTAAACGCTGTTCGGGGTTTGCCCCGTCTGGATTTCCAGCGCGCCTTCACCACAAGCCACGACAAAAGGATCGGCTGACAGCACGGTTCCCGGACGAGCGTTGTGCGCGGTCGTTAAAACTTTGGCTTTCCAGACCACAAACTTTGTGGTGCCGGCAAACGCAAACGCGCCCGGCCATGGATCGGTAACGGCACGGACCAGATTATTGATTTGCTTAGCAGGCAGGCTCCAGTTGATGCGACCATCTTCTGGTGTTCTGCGACCCACAACCGTGGCTTCCGCTTCGTTTTGCGGCTTGCCGACGATATTGCCCTGTTTCATCGCGGGCAAGGTGCTTTCCAGCAGCTCACTGGCGCAGTCAACCAGTTTGCGGTGCAGGGTTAACGCGTTGTCTTCTTCAGCAATGGCGATGCGCTGTTGCGCGATGATTTCACCCGCATCGGCTTTTTTCACCATGCGGTGTAAGGTCACACCGGTTTCCGTTTCGCCATTCACCAGCGCCCAGTTTAATGGCGCACGACCGCGGTATTTTGGCAGCAGTGAACCGTGCAGGTTAAAAGCGCCCTGCTTCGCGCAGTTCAGAATATCGTCACACAACAGGTTGCGGTAGTAAAAGGAGAAAATAACATCAGGTTCTGCTGATTTAATGCGATCGATCCACAGCGGATGGTTAACCTCATCCGGAGCATAAACCGGGATTGAATTTTCAGCCGCAATTCGCGCCACTGAGCCAAAAAAGTGATTTTCTGACGCCGTGTCGGCATGGGTGTAGATGGCGCTGATAGTGAAGCCTGCTTTCAAAAGCGCATTAATGCCCGCACAACCCATGTCGTGATAAGCGAAGACGATAGTTTTCATTACTCGGTTTCCTGTACAGAACGGTCTTTCTGAGGATTGATAACACGTTGAATAAAATAGCGTGGACGGGCACGTACATCGTTGTAGATACGACCAATGTATTCACCCAGCAGTCCCATGCCGATAAATTGCGCGCCGATAAAGATAAACAGGACGGCAAACAACATAAAAACACCATCGCCAGCCCAGGCTGCGCCCAGAAACAGCCGCAGCAGAATCAGAATCACGGAGAACGCAAAACCTGCAATCGCAATCAGGCTGCCCAGTACACTCAGCATGCGTAGTGGTGTGGTTGTGAGACAGGTGACAAGGTCGTACATCAGGTTAATCAGGCGCATAAAGCTGTACTTCGAACTGCCGTGTTCACGTTCTGCGTGAGTAACCGGGAGTTCAATCGTACGACGCGCAAAGGTGTTAGCCAGGATCGGGATAAACGTGCTGCGCTCATGACAGTTAAGCATGGCATCGATAATGTGACGGCGATAAGCCCGCAGCATACAACCGTAATCCCCCATCGATTTACCGGTCACGCGTTGGATCATCTGGTTGATGGTGCGTGATGCCTGACGACGGAACCAGCTGTCCTGACGATTCTGGCGTACCGTGCCGACAACGTCATAGCCTTCCTGAGCGGCGGCCACCAGACGGGGAATTTCTTCGGGTGGGTTTTGCAAATCGGCATCCAGCGTGATGATGAGATCGCCGCTGACATTGCTGAATCCCGCCATAATCGCGGAGTGCTGACCATAGTTACGGTTGAGCAAAACGGCGACAATATGACTGCCGGGCAGTGAGGCTGCATCGGCGATCATCGTCGCGGACGCATCCTGGCTGCCGTCGTCGACCAGCAGAATTTCATAGTCCAGGTTCAGGCTCTTACAGGCATCATCGGTACGCTGAATCAATGCCGGTAAGCTTTCCTGCTCATTGTAAACCGGGATGACTACCGATACTTTTTCAATCTTTTTATCGTCGAACATTTAAACCCCAGCCAGTCCACGTAGTGCGCTGATAACGCGTTCAACGTCATCGTCAGTCATGTCGGGAAACAACGGAATGGAACAAATACGCTCGCTGTTCCACTCAGTGGCAGGCAGCGATAAATGCGGATAATGCTCACGGTAATATTTGTGCGTATGCGCTGCACGGAAATGCAGCCCCGTGCCGATATCCTGTTCTTTCAGCGCCTGCATCAGTGCATCACGGGTCATACCGCACGCCTGCTCATCAACGCGAATAATGAAGAGATGCCAGGCGTGCTGATGCTGCCAGGCGGGCGGAACAAGAGGCTTAAACGGCGTATCTTTAAGGGCATCGAGGTAACGTTGCGCTATCGCCGCGCGACGCTGATTGATTTCGGGGAGCTTCTCCAGCTGAACCAGCGCAATGGCCGCGCTGATATCCGGCAGATTGTATTTAAAGCCCGGCATAATCACTTCTGCCTGCGGCTGACGGCCGTGTGTTTGACGATCAAACGCGTCGACGCCCAAACCATGAAACTTCAGGCTGCGAATGCGATCGGCCAGAGCCGCGTCGTCGGTGACGACCAGGCCACCTTCTGCGCAGGTCATGTTTTTGATGGCATGGAAGGAAAAAATAGCATTTCCCTGGCAACCCACGTGTTTACCTTTGTAGTGGGTACCGGCCGCATGCGCGGCATCTTCAATGACCGGAATGCCATGGCGTTGGCCAATAGCATAGATCGCGTCCATATCCGCAGGCGCACCCGCATAATGGACAGGGATAATCGCCCTGGTTTTCGGCGTAATCGCCGCTTCGATAGCTTCAGGGGTCACCATCAGATTATCGATATCCACATCGATCATCACCGGCGTCGCGCCAAGTAACGTGATGATATTTAATGTAGAAACCCAGGTCAGGGAAGGTGTGATGACTTCATCACCGGCTTTGATGCCCAACGCCATTAACATGACGTGCATACCGGCAGTAGCAGACGTGACGGCAATGGCGTGTTGATTGCCGGTTAACTGGCAAAATGCGCGCTCAAGTTCAGCACACTTCGGCCCGGTCGTAATCCAGCCAGACGCAAAGACCTCACGCACTGCAGACAATTCAGTCTCGCCTAAAGAAGGACGAGAAAACGGAAGAAACGCCATTAAGTAATGTCCTTAAACTGTTTTGCCTTTTTTCCAGAAGAAAGAGGATAAGTTTGAAATATGAAAACAGCCAAAATGTAATCTTATGCTCATTTTTTTCCGTTAAAATCCGCGAAAAGAGGCAAAATACACTGACCTCTGATCGTGAAGTCAAATATTAGAAAAATATTCACTTCATAACGATGCCAAATGATACGCTCGTAACCTTAACCAAACATTAAACGCTTCATTCAATTCACAAATTGACACGATCTTTATTAGGTTTACCAGATTAATCACATTAAATAAACAGATATGTTTGACAGTTTCATGAAGAGATTACCGCACATTCTGCAAATGCTGCCAGGCGGTATTTACATTGTTGACAGATAGCATCTTCTAAGGGAAAGTCAGTGTTTTGATACACGCGTTGCACTCATAATGTGACGGTGATCACTTTTCTAACTTTTAGATTTTTTTCTTATGAACAAGGAATTACGCGTCACTACATCGTCAGTTGAACCTGCTGATTCTCGCTTCTGGAATTCGATGGTGCCGGAACTGACTGTCACTAATTTTGCCAGATCCTTTGCGTTTTATGTCGATGAACTGGGGTTTACTGTGAGAATAAGACGCATTCACCCAGACTTCGCTTATCTCTGTTATGGTGAAGCGCAATTAATGATTGAACAGCAGCATGACGCGGGCTGGCACACCGCAGAGATGCAGTATCCTTTGGGACGCGGTATTAACTTCCAGATAGAAGTCTCCAATATTCAGCAGCTTCACACACGCCTGGTGAAAACGGGCACGCCCTTGTTCCGACCACTTAGCGAAAACGCCTACTATACGGGTGAGAAATATGAACGCCAGCAGGAGTTACTGGTTCAGGATCCAGATGGCTACCTGCTGCGTTTTTGTCAGGTCTTAGACTGAAAAAACATTACAGCGCGACCACCTCGCTGACCTGATGGTGAAAGACATAGGGATCGGAGATCAACCCAAACTGTTCATCATCCGCATAGGTAACTGCCACCGGGTAATCCTCGCCAGCAAACGCTTTCACTGCCGCCAGATCCCGCCAGTATGTGGCCAGAAAGAAATGCTGCCACTCTCCCTGTGCAACCTGATGAATAAAAGCGCCTGTGTTACCGGGTACCGATTCTGCATGCTGCACGCCCGTCTTCTGTAGATGCGTAAAAAATGCCTCTGCGTGCTGCTGAGGGACACAACCATGCCAGGTTCTGACAATCATCGTTTTCTCCTTTTAATGACGTAATGTCATGGTAACACGCTGTTTTTATAAAAAATTAAGACTGGCAGTGAAAAATAATGTTGTCGGCTGGCACAAATCCGAATTTGTTCTACATTTAGTGGCCCGACCAGGGGAACGACATTCATCACAGCAAAAAACAAAAACGGTAAAAATTATGGAACTGAGCAAGTTTGAGGTCAGAACGGGCCTGTGGCCACACATGCATTTCACGGATATTGAATACGATCACCGTGGCGGAAGTTACGAAATTTATGCCACCGATGTGACCAATCAAACCAAGAGTAAACTGTTTATCTGTCGTACCACGGATGAACAACAGGCGAAGCAACTGGCGGAGCAATTTAAAATCTGGCTGCCCAAAGTTAACAGCAGAAAGCGTAAAGCGACGGCGAAATCCGCACTTACCGGTTACGATCGCGTCGCGTGCCATAAAGGGTAAATACGGATTCATGCTGGCCGCCCCGTAGAAGATGAAGGCTGCTGTGGGGCGGCCTTGCACAGAAGCGATAAATCACGCGACCGATCAGGTTTGCGCCAGACATTACGCGGCGGCGTTATTAAACCGGGCGGTTTTTCATCGTATCAGTCGGACAGCCTTGTATGAACGTCACCTGGCCTGCCCGTAACCACTTCCTGCCCGGCACCATGCCAGTCTTGCCTGAGCAAACCGCTCACCCTAAAAGTGACAGTGTCATTTTTTCTGCCCCGCGCTAACGCATCGGCATCGCAGACATTCCCCACATTGAGTAACCCCCGTAATGCCTTAAACGTAAACGTCTGGCGCCGCCTGGTCAGCCGTTTGGTAACAACCTGAAAAAGCGTCTGATGTCCGTTCATTATTTCTGATTGAGCCCTTTTTCATCACGTTTTTTCATTAGGCGTATTGTTCCTCTCTCTGGCATCCTGCGCATTCCCTTCTCTTCCTCCAGCCGACATTAAACTGACCATGTCTTGCAGATTTTTTCAGGTTATTATCGTTTTGCTTAATCACATTAAATGCAGACGACACGGCTGACATGCCAATAAAGCGGTGCGGGCACATCCGGGAAATGAGGGAGAAAAAGTCAAAGTGGCCCCAATGAAGTCTAAACGTGTACTGATTATCGAAGATGATGCCGATGCAGCCGGCGTACTTGAAGCCTATCTTAAACGTGAAGGCTACACGGTGATGATTGCTGGCGATGGAATGACAGGACTTGACCACGCGCAACGCTGGCAGCCCGATCTCATTCTGCTTGATGTGATGCTGCCCGTCATGAACGGCACGGAAGTTCTGGCGGCCCTTCGACGCAGGGGAAATACACCAGTGATTATGGTGACAGCGATGGGAGATGCCCCCGACAGGATCGGCGCATTACGCTATGGTGCAGATGATTATGTGGTGAAACCCTACCATCCTGGCGAGGTCGTCGCACGTGTTCAGGCCGTTTTACGTCGCACCCAACAAAGTACCGTCCCCGACAGCACATTGTGTTGGGCGGGCCTGGAAGTCGACACTGAATCGCTGACAGCGGTAGTAAAAAATGAACAGGGTATTCAGCGGCTCGATCTGACCCCAACGGAGTTTTCGATTCTGGTGACGTTGATGCGCGCCCCAACCCGCCCGTTTAGTCGCTTATTCTTGCTTGAACACTGCCTGCCTGAAAGTGATGCGCTTGAGCGCGTGGTTGATACCCATGTTTATAACCTGCGACGCAAACTGGAAGCCGCAGGCATGTCAGATATTTTACCTGCGGTTCGCAGTGTGGGTTACAGGTTCAGACAACCATGAAACTAAAAACGCACGACTCAATGTGGCGCTGGATCTGCATCCGTATTTTGATAATCGGTCTGGGAAGCGTCATCCTTATCGCGTTTTGCATGTGGCTGCGTTTCGCGCTGCAAATGCTCTGGGTTTACTCTCGCATGCCTGCGGACGTCTGGGCGGAGTTTTCCCGCATACGGTTACACCCGGAGCAGGCACCGGCTCGCTTTCATCAGATTGTCGATCAGTGGTGGGGCGTCGGCTTTTCCGACCCGTCAATCGCCTCGGCTGACTGGCTGACGGTCGCCGTGCTGGTCGCCGTGGTGATTCCGTTCTTTATTGTAATGGGGCTGCGCTTCGCCCGACCGCTGGCGAAACAGTTTAGTCAGCTGGCGAATGCGGCACGCGATGTGGCACAGGGGAAATTCGGCACATCGGTCGGTCAGGTCGACGGCGCGCCACAGGAATTAGTGCGGTTTACGGAAGACTTTAATCTGATGACCCAGCAGTTAGCCCGTTACGAACGCGAACTTAAAGCTTCGCAGGTTGCCATTGCTCATGAACTACGATCGCCACTCACCGCAGCCATTGGCCGCTTACAAGGCATTGTCGACGGCGTATTTGCGCCGGAACCTCAGCAGTTCTCCATGATCATGAAGCAGCTGACGCAGCTGAGCCGCCTGACGGATGAACTGCACTTATTATCGTTAGCGGAAGCTGGCCAGCTTACGCTCAGCCTGAGCCGGTTTAACCTTACCGAACTGTTACGCGAACGTACGGCGTGGCTGGCGCCTCAGGCTGAAGCCGAACAGATGATGATTGAGGTGCAGTCACCCGGCCAACTCTCTTTCACTGGCGATGTCTCCCGGCTGGGCCAGGTGGTAACCATCTTAACGGAAAATGCACTGCGCTATGCCGCAGAGGGGAAACGGTTTTATGTGACCGCTCATACCTCGCCCGCCGCTGTCACACTGCAGTTTCGTGACTATGGACCGGGCGTGGATCCTCAGTTTCTGCCTGTCATTTTCGACCGTTTCACCCGGGCAGAATCGTCACGCGCACGGCATTCCGGCGGAAGCGGTCTCGGCATGTCTATTGCGAAGGCTATCGTGGAGGCGCACGGTGGGGAGATATTTGCACGTTTGCCTGCGGACGGCGGACTGCAGATTACGATCGCTTTGCCTTTAACTGACGACGCGCGCTCAATCTGAGTGCGTGCTGGCCTGTACAGGCTTTTTTGTCTGCCTTGACCATTTCTTGATAATTCATCGAAGGTTTCTGGACATAACCCGCTTTAAATGAGCCTGTCTCATTTCAGGAATACGGTTATGACAGATTTTATTCCCGCTTTTGCCCGCCAGGCGCTGCGTCATCTGAGCTTTCCGGGTTATGTGTTACCGTCACTGTTTGTCGTGGCAGGCATGCTTATCCTGTCAGGCTGCCGGGAGGAAGCGCCGCCTGCGCGTGAAGCGCCTCGTCCCGTGCGGACAGTACTGGTTCCGCCCTTCTCCAGCGGTGGACTGATGACGCAGACGGGTGAAATTCGTGCCCATGAAGAAATTTCGCTGGCTTTCAGGCTGGATGGCCGCGTCATTACCCGCACCACGGACATTGGACAGCATGTGAATGCCGGTCAGGTTCTGGCGACCTTAGACAGTAATGCCGCTCAAAACCAGCTCAGCAGTGCCACTGCCGATCTGGCGAGTGCGCGCGCTTCAGAACATGTTGCCGCACTAACGCTGCGTCGTATGCAGCAGCTGATGCCCGGTGGGGCCATTTCCCGTTCGCAGTTAGACAGTGCAAAAGGTGACTGGCAGGCGGCCGTTTCACGGCGTCAGAGCAGTGAAGCCGCGCTTAAAAATGCCCAAGATAATCTCAACTGGACGCAGCTTACCGCGCCGCGCGCCGGTGTCATTACCGCCGTCAATGTCCAGCCGGGTCAGGTGGTAAGCGCCGCGCAGTCCGTAATGACGCTTGCCGCTGATGGCGATCGCGATGCTGTCTTTGACCTTGCTGAACCCTCGCTGGCGGAGTACGCCTCCTCCACGCCCTTCAGCATTACGCTGTTATCGAACCCTGCGATAAAGACACAAGGGCATTTTCGCGATATCAGTCCGCAGGCCGATCCGCAAACCCGCACCTGGCGGCTGCGTGTCATGCTGCCTCAACCGCCGGTCGCTATGGCGTTGGGGTCGACCGTCGTGGGGGCCTTTCCCGGTAAAGCCGAACAGGTTGTTACCCTGCCCGCCAGCGCTCTCACGCGTGCCGGTGATCGTCCCGCCGTTTTTGTGGTGAACACCCAGTCCCATCAGCTTTCACTCAGGCCGGTCACGCTGGCGCGCTTCGATGCCCAACATATCTATCTCAGTGCCGGCGTGATACCGGGTGAGCGCGTAGTCACCGCAGGCGTGAAAACGCTCTTGCCAGGAGAGCGGGTACAGTCCGGGGAGGATGAAAAATGAGAAGATCGGCTGAAAGAGCCCGCTTTAATCTCTCTGCCTGGGCGTTAGCACATCAGCAACTGGTGGTGTTTTTCATGCTGTTGGTGATGACGACGGGTGTACTGAGTTACATCGATCTGCCCCGTAATGAAGATCCGGCGTTTACCATCAAAACGGCGGTCGTGTCCGCACAATGGCCCGGTGCCACTGTGGAAGACACGATGCAGTTAGTGACGGATACGCTGGAAAAAAAACTGCAGGAAACACCGTTCCTGGATTTTATCGAGAGTGAAACCCGGGCGGGAAAGGCCGTCATCTTTGTTAACCTGCGTGATGATACGCCGCCGGATCAGGTCCCGACTATCTGGTACCAGATTCGGAAAAAAATGCAGGATATCGCCTCATCGCTTCCACAAGGCGTTCAGGGTCCCGCTGTTAATGACGAATTTGGCGACACCTATGGCACGATTTATGGCTTTACGGCCGATGGCTTTAGTCCGCGAGAACTGCGGGATAAAGTCGATGAGATCCGTCGAAGCCTGATGGATGTGCCAGACATGGGTAAAATTACCCTGCCCGGCGAACAGGAAGAACACATTGTTATCGCGTTTTCGCCACGGCAGTTAGCGGGCATGGGCCTTACGCTTCGGGAGGTAAGTGATGCTCTGGCCGCGCAAAATGCCGTTGCGCCCGCAGGTGTAATACGCACTGATAAAGAAAATATTGCACTTCATGTCAGTGGTGCATTGACCTCGGCTGATAACCTTAAGGCCATTACCTTACATATCGGCCAGCGCTTTATCCCGCTGACCAGTATTGCCACGATAACGCTTCAGCCTGCTGAACCGCCGGCATCAACCTTCCGGGTCAACGGCGAGCCTGGCATTGGCCTGGCCATCTCCATGGCCCCGACGGGTAATATGCTGAAATTTGGTCAGGCCATTCATGCGCGCATGGAGACGATTGCCGCCCAGCTCCCGCACGGTATCACGATGGTGAAGATCGCCGATCAATCCACCGTTGTTAAAACCGCCGTCAGTGGCTTTGTGCGGGTGCTGGCGGAAGCGGTACTGATCGTTCTGGCAATCTCGTTTTTCTCGCTGGGTTTCCGTGCCGGGCTGGTGGTCGCCGCTGCGATTCCCCTCGTTCTGGCCATGACATTCGTCGGCATGACAGTGGCCGGTATTGGCCTGCAACGCATTTCGCTGGGGGCTCTCATTATTGCGCTGGGTTTACTGGTCGATGATGCCATGATCACGGTTGAAACCATGGTTTCCCGCCTTGAGGCGGGAGACAGCAAAGCGCAGGCCGCAACCTTTGCGTTTAAAACCACCGCGTTTCCTATGCTGACGGGAACGCTGGTGATGATCGCCGGTTTTATTCCGGTCGGTTTTGCGGCCTCCAGCGCCGGTGAATATTGTTACTCTCTTTTTGCAGTCGTGCTGATCTCGCTGCTGTGCTCCTGGGTCGTGGCGATTCTGTTTTCCCCTGTTATCGGCACCTGGCTGTTAACTGAGCAGGTGACAGCCCCATCACCACCTCCCGGTCTGATGGCCCGCTGCTATCGTCGTCTGCTTGATCGGGTTTTACACTACCGCTGGACAACCGTGATAAGCGCCTTGTTATTGCTGGGAATGGGGATTGCAGGCACTACATTGATGCAGGGCGAATTCTTCCCCGCGTCCGATCGTCCCGAGCTGTTAGTGAATCTTTCGCTGGCGGCAAATGCCTCTCAAAGTGAAACGACACGGCGTACCGCACAGCTGGAAACCCTGTTGCGCGCCGATCACGATGTCGATCACTTCTCCAGCTATGTCGGCGCAGGTGCCGTGCGGTTTTATTTGCCCATGGAAGTCTTGCTGGACAATGAAAATGTGGCGCAACTGGTTGTGGTGACTAAGAACCTGGAAGCGCGCGATCGCGTTCGACGCCGCCTGGAGGCGACACTGGCGCGGGATTTCAGCGATCTGACTGCCCGTGTGGCCCCTCTCGAACTGGGTCCCCCCGTCGGCTGGCCATTGAAATACCGCGTCACCGGCCCTGACTACAGCAAAGTACGGGACATCGCGGAAAAACTGGCTGCTCAACTTTCGCGTTCGCCGAATACGCGTGAGGTAAATATGACGGCTGGCGAGCCCGAGCGGGAAATCAATGTTGAGGTAAACCAGACTGCTGCACGCGCCGTCGGCGTCTCCTCAGAAAGCATTGCTTCCACACTAAATACTGTCATGTCCGGCAGTACCGTGACCACGGTTCGCGATCATAACCGGCTGATAGATGTGGTTCTGCGCGGCAACGATCGGGAACGACAGGACACAGCCATCTTAGACAGCCTGATGCTCAACACAGCTTCCGGGCAAAAAATTCCGCTTGGGCAGGTCGCCACACTGAAATGGCAGCTCGACGATCCGGTGATTTGGCGACGACAGCGTTTGCCCTATATCACCGTGCAAACCGATATTGCACCTGAGCAACGGGCCGAAACGGTGTCTGATCAACTGAGACCTGGCCTGGATACTCTGCGGGCAACCTTGCCCGCAGGTTACGCCATTGAAGAAGGTGGAACCGTCGCCGAGTCGAATAAAGGTAACAGTTCGGTGTTTGCCGTTTTGCCGGTCACCCTGTGCTGCATGCTTGTGTTATTGATGCTGCAGTTGAAGCGGTTCTCCAGAATGCTGCTTGCGCTGCTGATGGCACCTTTCGGCCTGCCGGGGATTGTCCTGGCAATGTTACCGGGTGGCACGCCGATGGGGTTTGTCGCACTGCTGGGCATCATTGCGCTGGCGGGCATGATTATCCGTAACGCCGTAATCATGATCAGCGAGGTAGACAGCCATGCGCAGGCTGGCATGGCACAGGGTGACGCCATCCGCCATGCCGCACTGCACCGGGCGCGTCCCATCCTGCTCACTGCCTGCGCGGCAATCTTCGGCATGTTACCTATTTCACATCAGGTTTTCTGGGGGCCAATGGCATTCGCGATCATCGGTGGGCTGATCACCGGCACATTGGTCACGCTGACCCTGCTGCCTGCCTCACTCAGCCTGATAATGGCATGGGAAAACCGCGGCGCGCCCCGATCGCGCAAATGAGGGCGGCGAATATTGTCACTGGGTTACGGATCGCAGTGCGCAACGGAATGAGGCATACGGTCCGGGTATGGAGGGCATGAATGGCGCACAAGGCCTGCACAGTATCACTAGCGTGCATCGAAGGAGAGAAACGCGTCTTATGCGCCAAAAAGAAGGCTTTTCGCCACGCAAAACGTATATCAAGAAGAAAGCGCTGCGATATCGCAGCGCTCGTGTTGTGGGCCTGAAGCGATCAGGCCCAGTGACAGCGCATCAGAAACTTTCCCAGTTAACCTTGTCTGCACCGGTGGCATTCAGTTGCGGTCTTTTTAACACAGGCGATGCATAGCTCACGGCTACAGGGGACGATACTGCCACCTGCGTGACGCTCTCGTTAACTTTGAACGTTAACACCAGTCTCGACAACGTTTCCGCCTGCTCCTGTAAAGATTTGGATGCAGATGAAGCTTCCTCAACCAGGGAGGCGTTCTGCTGCGTGACCTCATCCATCTGGCCGATAGCCTGGTGCACCTGCTCAATGCCTTTGCTTTGCTCGGCTGTAGCAGCGGCAATTTCATTAACCAGATCGGCAACCTGCTGAATAGCATGGCCCACGTTATCAGAGTTACTGCCTACGCTTGTTGCCTGCGTCAACCCCTGTTCAACCTGCGAAACAGACGTGGTGATTAACTCTTTAATTTCACGAGCCGCGGATGACGAACGTTGTGCCAGATTGCGAACTTCTGATGCCACGACCGCAAAACCACGGCCATGCTCACCCGCACGGGCAGCTTCAACGGCGGCGTTAAGGGCCAGAATATTCGTCTGAAATGCAATACCTTCGATCAGCCCTGTGATATCAGATATTTTGGCTGAGCTACCGCGAATTTCATCCATCGTGGTCAGCATCTGACTCACGGCTTCGCCGTTCTGCCTGGACAGTTTATTGGCGTTATTGGCCAGGTTACTGGCCTGGACTGCGCCCTCGGCATTTTGCCGTACGGTATCGCTGAGCGTAGCCATACTAACCGATGTCTCTTCCAGCGAGGCGGCCTGTTGCTCAGTGCGAGATGATAAATCTTCGTTGCCAGCCGCAATCTGCGTCGATCCTGTGCTGACGGATTGCGCCGCATGATTGACTGACAGCAGCGTAGTCGATACACGCTTAAGCAGATCATTAAACGCCATAGCCGTTTGACCAATCTCATCCTTTCTCAACACCGGCGCTAAGCGTGTCAGATCCAAATTGCTGCTCACTTCAGCCATGGTATCTTTGATGCTGGTAAGGCTACGTTTAATGCCAACAATAATATTTATTGAGAACGCACCGAGCAGCAAAATAACCAATAGTGATGCACAGGTCATCATCCAGACGGTCTTAGAATAAATCTGATTATTCTGTGCTCTGAGTGCATCACCAATCTGAATGTTCAGCTCAATTTGTTTAGTGAAATCAGACTCCATTTTACGTGCGGCAGCGCCAATGCCATTGTCACTTTGCAGGAGAGAAAGTGACAGTTCATTATTATGGCTACGTGACGCAGCAAGAAAAGCAGGTAACGCGCTGCGGACCGCATCGAGGTTACGATTGGCCCCAACGGTCATTTCTTTATCTTCATCACTGGAAATATCATTCGCCATATAATAATCATTTAATGACTTGATGTTATTAATAATGGTATTAATTTTTTGTTCTGCTTCAGCCTGCTTAGCGCTGTCTGTCGCCGTCTGATGGCGATACAGGGCCAGCCCCAGTTGGTTAGTTGCGCTAATTGACTTATTCAGATCTTTAATGCTGGGAATAGCATTAACCTGAACATATTCAAAGCGCGACTGAAAGCCCGAAATCACAGATAAAGAAACAGCAACAAGCGCACAAAGTGATAAAGCAAGCAAAGAAAATGCCAGCACTAAACGCTGCGTGATTGTCATAGAAAAAACTCCCCCGGATAGGTAAAAACTACAATTATTTTCACAGGCCTTTATCGGCAAATAACTAACCGGCTTTACAACGTAATTTTATTTCCAGAACCTTGAAAAAAAGAAAACAGCGACTATGACGGGATATTTTGTCACTAACAGAAACTATAGGGTTAAATGTGAACAGGTTGTTTCATTAAAATATAAATCCATGATAATAAGCGCATATTGCTACGCACCGCCTGTGCGTTAAAATAGAACGTTCTCCATAATGACAACCGCAGTTCGTGCAGCTAAGGTAGCGGTTTTTACACAGAGATAATGATGGAAAGGTTATTCGTTTATGGCACTTTGCGCCCGGGCCACAGTAATGCCCACATTCTCGACAGGGTCGGAGGCAACTGGCAGGCAGGCTTTGTAAGCGGCATTTTCTATCCTCAGGGGTGCGGGGCAGCCGCAGGCTTTCCTGGTCTGGTGCTGGATAGCCGAGGTCCGCGCGTTGAGGGTTACGTTTTTAGTTCTGATAATCTCTTATCATACTGGCCCATGCTGGACGAATTTGAATATGGGTACGATCGCCTCAGGACGGAAGTGACCCTTGAAAACGGTGACACTGTCACCGCTTACGTCTATCAACTGCAACCGCAATGCACACCGCCGCGCGCATAAACAGCTAATGCGCGTTTGTCAGCGCTTTACGCCTGAACCACTGCAGGGGGCGGGCAAACATCACCAGGTTACCGCTTAAAATGATTAGCAAGCCGGCCACACTATGACTTTGCCAAGTATAGCCTTCAAAAAGTGTGGAGAACGATAACGCGACCAGAGGGAACATAAGTGTGGTGTAGGCGGCTTTGCCCGCACTTGTGCGTTTGATCAGGGTGAAATAAGCCCAGAAAGCGATGACGGAACCAAACACCGCCAGGTAAAGTAAGGCGCCGAGATAAGTGAAGGTCCATTGCGGTGAGAAGCTGGCACCACGAATGATAGCGATAAGGCCCATAACGAGAGCACCATAAAACATGGCCCAGGCGTTGGTGGTCATCGTCTCAAGATGCCGACGCTGATGGCGCAGGCTGATCATATTGCCTAATGAAAAACCAAAGGTACCCAGTGCTGACAGCCCCATTCCCATGAGCGCGGTACTGTTCCAGTCGCTGATATGCAGATCGTGCCAGAACAGGATGACCATGCCGGTTAATCCCAGTGCGGCGGCAAACCAGAAACGGGGGAGTGGGCGCTGGCCAAAGAAAATATAACTGTTTACCGCGTTATAGAGCACGGCCATCGAAAAAATCACCGACTCCAGGCCTGTATTAATGTAAGCCGCAGCCGTGTAAAAACACCAAAAATTAAAGCAAAACACACAGCATCCCTGGATCAGACAAAACAGGTGGTCCTGCCATGCCACGCGGCGCAGGCGTCCCAGCAGCGTTAACAGGATCAGCATAATGACGCTGGCGATCGCAAACCGCCAGAATACCGAAACCGTGACATCTACAGGCCCCTGCTGTAAAAAAATAGCGATCCAGGTTGTTCCCCAAATCACGACCACAATGGCGTAAAGTATTGCGTTCATCGTTATCCCTCTGCCTCAGACTCTCTTCACTGTGACGTAATCGCGAGGGGTTGGCTTTCATCATGTTGCGGTCGGGTTGCAAAATCTTGCGCATTTTAGCGTGATACATCTGGCTACCTGACGTCTGTCATCCTAGACTGGACCTCTGTTTATCAAGCGGAAGCATGCCATGTCTCGCGTTTACGACACCTTTGAAACACTGCGTCAAAAAAAGGCCGTGCTGCGGGAATCGGTGATGCTTAATTCGGGCATCCGACTGGCCGCCTGGCACAACAAACAAGACCGCGTTACCGTTAACAGCAATCATCATACGCTCAGCCTGTATATTGCTGATGGTTATGAGAGTTACCACAAAACGGCAAACGGATGGCGCAACGGCGGCGGACCGAATAAATTTTGCCTGATGCCGCAGCACAGTGAATCGACCTGGGATGTACGCAGCGATCTCTCCTTCGTGCATCTCTACTGCACAGATGAGCACCTGCGAGAGGTCGGTGAAAAGATTTGGGATCGCAGCCCGGCCTCGTTATCCCTCGATGAAAAGATTTTTGCCAGTGATGACACGATTACGGCGTTGTATCGCCAGTTTTTACTTAGCTGCGACTGGCAGCAGCCAGCCAATCAGCTGATGCTGAGCACCGCCAGCACGTTGTTGTTAACCCATCTGATTCAACACTATTCGTGTGTCCAGTGGCGGCTTCCCTCTGTCACGGGCGGACTTGCTCCCTATGTGTTGCGCAATACCCTGGCGTTTATTGATGCGCACCTGGCTCTGCCCCTTACTCTGAACGTTCTCGCCAGCCAGGCCAGTCTGAGTGAATATCATTTTGCCCGGATGTTTCGTCAGTCACTCGGCGTTGCACCTCACCAGTACGTGATGAAGCGCCGGATGGAAAACGCGCGTCAGATGATCGTATCGACATCATTGTCGTTAACCGAGATTGCACTGGAGAATGGTTTTAACTCACTGAGCCATTTCAGTAACCGGTTTAAGCAGGTGACCGGATCGACGCCGTCGCAGTTACGCATGGCCAGCGGCCCTCAATTGTTGTGAATCGTCTCAGTCATGGACGAAGCACCCCGCGAGTTAACCTAAACCAATCCTCACACATTGGCGGTTCGTGCTTTGACGCATTGTGTAACCTGATTACACTACGTGCAGATTCATTCGGACGCCCTGTGACGGGATAACCTTCTTTTTACCCTTCCGATGAGTAAAACGCTTTCGTGATGGTTTTGCTCGCCCTGGGGCGACAGCAGGCTTCCCGTCGCGATGACTGGCCTTTTGTCCGGTTAATCATGAATCAGACCATAAGGACCACCGTCATGTTTATGTTCAAAAATGCGCTATTCCCGCCTCCCGGATGGACGGCATCCTTGCTGTAAGGCATCCGTAAAGCGTTTTTAAACGCGGAACGGCAATGCGGCGATCCTGCCTTGCACAACGGAACCACACCACTGACGTACTGGCAGACCTCACGCTGTTCCTGTGACGCGCTAACCCCTTTTTGAGTGAGGCGGCTTTACGCCTTTACCGGAAACCGGTGAGCCCCTGCTCTGCCTGAAGCCATGAAACAGACCTGTCCTGCCCCGATTTGTTGCTTTCTGCACAGTAGGGTCAGGCGCTCATCATTAACCAGGGAGGAATACTATGAATCGTTCATCCGAAACCGCGATAACCCTGATCTTTCTTTTTGTCGGCTTTATCGTGATGTCGGCAGGTATTTGGCAAATACTGACGCAGTGAGGGAAGGCAATGCGCAAGTTCACGCTTAACCAGATTTTTATTAAGGTTGTTGCCATAGCGGCCATCCTCATCCTGCTGACGATCGTGATTCGTTAACCACTCAGGACCAGACATTACCTGCGTCTGGTCCGTCAGATACCGGACCCGGTGGGCGCAGCGTAATGCCCACGACGGTGCCTGAGAACCCATTAAATTTTCTGGTCAAACATCCACTTTCGCGGAACACACGTAACCACCCCCCATAAAACCTTCGCTTTCATAATCTTGCTCAACACCGCGCTATGCCTTATGCGCTACCGTCTGCTGGCAAAGGCTGAACGCCCCTGCAACCTTTTAAAAACCCTTAACAATTCATACTTTCTTTCAACGTCTCAGGGAATAATTATGAATGTATGCCACACTTTTTTTATTGGGTGACTGGCCGTAATCATGACGATGAGTAACGCGATGGCAACGAAAAATACTGAACTGACCGGATACCGTGAAGGCGCAAAGGTGATTGAAGTCCACCCTGTGCGCAACCAGATTGATGCGATCACTGGCGTGGTTTATTCGCAGATTACAACGCTACGATCGGTCAGACCGCTTCACATGTCATTACTGGTGCCCCGCACCGATGCAGTCAAACCCGCAATTGTTTATTTTCCGGGCGGGGGGTTTACCAGTGCCGACCATGAGAAATTTATTCAGATGCGCATGGCGCTGGCAGAAGCCGGTTTTGTTGTGGCCGCAGCTGAATATCGTGTTGTACCGGATACCTTCCCTGCGCCGGTTGTTGACGGGAAAGCGGCCGTACGCTATCTGAGACAGCACGCAGAAACGTACGGTATCGATCCTCATCGTATTGGTGTTTTAGGCGATTCGGCAGGAGGCTGGCTGGCACAAATGCTGGGCATGACAAATGGTCAGACCGCTTTCGATCAGGGTGATTTCACAGAAACATCATCTGACGTCCAGGCCGCCGCCACGATTTACGGTATTTCAGATTTACGCAATATTGGTGAAGGCTTCTCTGAAGAGAATCAACAGGTCCATGCCTCACCGGCCGTCACTGAAGCCCTTTTGATTCATGGACCGGCCTTCCACGATTTTGCAGGCGCGTCTGTCATGGATGATCCTGATAAAGCCCGTCAGGCAAGTCCCATGGGCCATCTTGCGAACCCCAAACCGCCTTTCCTGATTATGCACGGTGACAAAGATTCACTCGTTTCACCGCATCAAAGTGCGCAACTCTTTGATGCGCTAAAAAAGGCAGGTGATCAGGTTGAGTATGTCGTGGTGAAAGGTGCAGAACATGGTGATGAGGTCTGGTATCAACCTGACGTCATCCGCCTGGTTGTGAACTGGTTTTCAGAGGTGCTGCACCCTGATACACGAACAGGCAGCAAGAGCACAGCCAATTTAAACGACAATTTGTAATGCACCAGGCAAACCACTTTATGTGGTTTGCCTGGTCATCAGACTGCTGACACGTCAGCCATCAGGTCAGCGACAGTCTGTTTTGCCCCTTTGTCCAGTAGATGGTGATAGGACTTAACCACCTGCTGCACAAAACAGGGATTATCGGGCAGCGTGTGGCCGAATATAGCTTCCAGTCCTAACAGCGCTTTTACCCTCGCCTCCCCTTCTATGCTGCCGTCAACGGCGGTTCGTATAGACGCCAATAAAGGATCGCAGACCTCAATCTCTTTTCCCTGGTCATCCTTACCGCTGACATAGCGCATCCATGCGGCAATACCTAATGCAAGCAGATCAAAACGGCTGCCGCGCTTGAGGTGCCAGCAAACGGAATGTAACCAACGTTGCGGTAACTTCTGGCTGCCATCCATCGCAATTTGCCAGGTACGATGCTGTAGCGCGGGATTTTCATAGCGTGCAATCAGCCGATCGGCATAATCGATCAAATCAACGTTCTTAACGGTCAGCGTCGGTGCCTGTTCTGTCAACATTAAGCGTCGTGCGGCAAGGCGAAAGTGCGGGTCCTGCATACAGTCATAAATATGCTCATAACCCGCAAGGTTGCCCAGGTAAGCCAGAAATGAATGGCTGCCGTTCAACATACGCAGTTTCATCTCTTCGTAAGGCAGCACGTCTTTGACTAACTCTGCACCGGCTTTTTCCCATGCCGGCCGCCCTGCGACGAAATTATCCTCAATAACCCACTGGCGAAAGGGCTCACAGGCTACCGCGACGGGATCGGCCATCTGAATAAGCGCCGCGATCGCGTCAAGACTCTGCGGATTCATCGCCGGTACGATACGGTCCACCATGGTTGAAGGGAACGTCACCTGCTGTTCAATCCAGTCTGCCAGGTCGTTGTCACGTTGTCGGGCAAAAGCACGCACGACCTGACCGATCACTTTTCCGTTTTCTGGAATATTGTCGCAGGACAGCACAGTAAACGCAGGCAGACCAGCAGCCTTGCGACGCGCCAGTGCTTCAACGATGATCCCTGGCGCAGAAAGCGGCTGGTGAGGCTGAGCCAGATCAGCGACAATCTGAGGATGGTCGCGCATCAGCTCGCCCGTTGCCGGTGAATGACAATAGCCTTTCTCGGTAATCGTTAAGGAAACGATGGCAATTTCGGGCTGACACAGGGCGTGAAGTACGGCTTCGGTTCCATCGACCTGAGCGTGAAGCGCCTGCTTCACCACACCAATTACGCGCCCTTCCCAGCCATGAGCCGACATTTCTGCCACGCTGTACAATAATCCCTGACGTTTCAGATCGGCAATCTGTTGTTCCCCGCCGATGAGATTAACTTCGACGTAGCCCCAGTCGCTGTTATGTTCTGCTGCAAGAACATCGGCATAGACCGCCTGATGAGCCCGATGAAAAGCACCGAATCCAAGATGGACAATACGCGGGACGAGCTTATTCCTGTTCCATTTTGGAACCGTCGCCTTCGCATTCAGTAGGGTAGTTTGCATTTCTTTCTCACCTTATTTTTTATTAGCTGCGTGGACACTGACGTTAAATAACGGCAGCACCAGGAGATCGCCTTGATGTTTTCCTGTGCGGCGCCGTTTGGATCAAGCGCCTGAGAACACCACGGCAAAAGGAAAGTTTTTAAAACAGAATTGGTGCGGGAAGCCTATCGTCAGCGGCAGAATTGTTCCACTACCATACCAGTTATAATTAAAAAATGTGATGAATGGCAATTATGTCTTTTGGCAAAATTGTATTAATTAACAAAGAAAATAAAAATCATAACTTCTTTATAACTATAAATATTACTGGCACTACAGAAGAATTAACCTTCAAACAGGCTGATGCGTATTAGCACGCTGTTTTGCGATGCGGGTGAATCACCAAAATTTAAAAAATCCGAAAGAATGCTTTTAAAAAGGGCCGACCTCATCAGGCGTCATGTATAAAAAGACTTAATCGCACCAATGGGTTTAAGAGCACTCGGGTTTGAGGATGAGTTATTTCGCTACGGACAAAACGGAAATCAGGCAGAAACTCAACGCCGTATTTGACTGACGGGACATTAACGCTGAACGCTTTTTATTCCCCCATCTGGCGTCATTCGACGTGTACGTGGTAAGGCTGTCAGTTATGCCTCTGTGGAGCCGGAGCATTTAAACCAGTCCGATACGGTGCTGTATTGATATTGCACCCGCATGCGATGACAGACACCCGTTTCCCGACGCGTCGCTGTATTAAGGTTATATCGGTTCAGGTGCCTGTTTTATCGCGAAGGTTTGCACAACCGCCCAGAAGCCGTATGCAGGGCAACGCAATCATGTCACCCTGAGCCTCCCTTCCCGCACAACGCTATGCTTGCGTAATTTGCAGCGCCATATCAATCGAGATAGCCATACTTTCGGGATTCGCTTTACCGGTCCAGGCAATGTTAAAGGCCGTGCCATGATCGGCTGAGGTGCGCAGGAACGGTAAGCCTGCGGTAATATTTACGCCGTCGTAGAAGCCCAACAACTTGAGCGGAATATGGCCTTGATCATGATACATAGCCACAACGATGTCATACATGCCCTCATTGCATTGCATAAATACGGTGTCCGGCGGGCACGGGCCATAGACGTTTATGCCCTGCGCCTTCATCGCGTCAATCGCCGGTGTCAGCACGCGAATTTCCTCATCTCCGAACAACCCATTTTCACCCGCGTGTGGGTTAACGCCCGCAACCGCAATACGCGGCTGGCTATAACCGACCCGGCGCAAAAACGTATCGGCAATTCTGATTACCGTTTCAACGCGCGCCTGGCTGAGCGTATCCAGGAATGTCCGCAGAGAAATATGCGTGCTGACGTGGATCACTTTGAGTTTATCGGTGTAGAGCACCATCGAATAATCTTTGGTGTCAGTTAATTTTGCCAGTAATTCCGTATGGCCTGGATAATGATGGCCGGCCATATGCAGCGCTTCTTTATTCAGCGGAGCCGTCGCAATCGCTTTCACGTCACCGCGCATCGCCATTTCTGTTGCACGTTTGATGCATCGATAAGCCACATCGCCCGCTTCAGGCTGCACAACCCCACACTGTAGTGCCTCAGGATGTACCACTTTCTCATCGATAATATGAATAACGCCCGGCATAAAGGTGGCTTCGGACACGTTATTAATGACGTTTAATTCCGCCTGCGGCGTTATGTTCATTGCCAGTATGCGGCGGAACGTTTGTACACAACCGATAACCACAACGGGCGAACCCGCTAACGCGCCCTCGGTTAAGGCCTTAATAATAATTTCAGGACCGATCCCAGCCGGGTCGCCCATCGTAATCGCCACAACATTCGTCACTTATTTTCTCCTCAACGACGCTCAAAATTTTTAAAGGGGGAGATTCATTACCCAAACACCGGCTTTCGTTAATCCCGCCTGACGTCAGTCACAACCGGATGCATGCCCACCAGGAACATATTCCGCCGCCCTTCTGTGCCGCGTTGCGTCCGGGCCGAGACGGTTGCAGCAGCCCATTTAGCCATCCCTGACGCCTTGTCGCTAAAATCAGCCCAGCGTGCAAACCCGCATTGCCGTCGTTGAGCGTTTTCACTCATCCGGTCAACGGTCAGAGATATGGCCCTCTTGTTTTGTCGCCCCATGTCGTCAAAAGCGCCTGAAGATCAGAGCCACAACGCACCTCATCAGTTTTTACCCCTCACCTGAATGATTATATTCAATCACATTCGATTATATGTGAGCAAGATCAATTTAATAAAGCGCCATTTTATTTATAAATTTAGCCAGTGAGTGAGCGAAGTTAAGCGGAATGAAGAATTTCAGTCATTTATGGGGAGACAGACGTGGCATTAATTAACAGCACAATATTGAGCGGTTCCGACGCGATAAAGGCACTGACGCCGGTTGTCGCGGACAAACAACACCTGCTGGTTTTGACAGACAAGAACATTGTAAATTTGCCCGCGACCACGCAAATCATGACATTGCTCAGTCAGGATGGCCGTCACGTTAAACTGATCGATGATGTTCCGGCAGAACCCACGCATACCGATGTTGAAGCAGTGCTGTCGCGTACAGCAGGTAAAACGTTTGATTTAGTGGTGGGCATTGGCGGTGGAAGCGTACTGGATGTGGCGAAGCTGCTTTCTGTGTTATGTCACGTTGCGTCACCCTCCCTTAAGGCGCTGCTTGATGGCGTGAAAATTACAGCCCGTTTACCCTCACTGCTTATTCCCTCGACGGCGGGAACGGGTTCGGAAGCAACGCCCAATGCTATTCTGGCTATCCCTGAAAAAAACACCAAATCAGGCATCATTTCCCCTGTGATGCTGCCGGACTATGTCGCATTAATTCCAGAACTGACCACCAGCATGCCTGCGCATATCGCCTCATCAACGGGCATTGATGCACTGTGCCATTTACTGGAATGTTATACCGCCACCATTTCGAACCCTGTGGGTGACAACGTTGCGCTGATGGGCCTGCATAAGCTGTTCCGGAATCTGGAAACATCCGTCACTGAACCGCATAACCTGAACGCGAAGCTGGAAATGCTATGGGCTTCTTATTATGGCGGCGCGGCAATCGCGCACGCCGGCACCCATCTTGTTCATGCGCTTTCGTATCCTCTGGGAGGCACTTATCACCTGCCTCACGGCGTCGCCAATGCCATTCTGCTGGCACCCTGTATGAAAGTGGTGCGCCCGTTTGCCATCGACAAATTTGCCACTGTCTGGGACCTGATTCCGGGCGCCGATATCACATTGACCCCGGAAGAAAAATCGCACGCGCTGGTCGACTATCTCGCCAAATTAGTTAAACGGCTCAATCTGACGGATAACCTGGAAACATTAGGCGTGCCGTCAGGTGATATTGATGCGCTGAGCGAATCTGCACTCAATGTGAAGCGTTTAATGAACAATTCACCCTGCGCTGTAAATCATCAGGATGTGGCTGATATTTACCGGACCCTGTTCCCTAAAATTTAACCGCCGAAAGGAGTGGGTAAAGATGAAAAAAATAGAAGGTGTACTTACAGCGATTGTGACGCCTTTTACTCAGGAAGGTGATCTTTATATTGATGAACTGAAACGCCAGGTTACCCGACAACTCAATGCCGGTAACGGTATTTTTTGCGGCGGCACAAATGGTGAGTTCTTTGTTCTCAACGAAAAAGAAAAGCTTACTGTTACAGAAACCTGTGTTAACGAAGTGTCGGGGCGGGCAAAGGTTGTTGCCCATATTGGTGAGATATCGACCCGGGACACCCTTCGCCTGGGTAAACAAATTGAAAAACTGGGCGTGGATGCGGTTTCAGTAATCACGCCCTATTTTGTGCCGTTAAATCAACGCGAACTGATTAACCATTACACGGCAATTGCGGATGGCCTTTCCGTACCGGTTTTTCTGTACAACATTCCGGCCAGAACAGGCAATACGATTGAACCAGAAACCGCCCGCACCCTTGCTGCCCATCCCAATATCATTGGTGTAAAAGACAGTGCCGGAAGTTATGAAAGCCTGCGCGACTATCTGGACGCGGTAAAAGAATGCGATAACTTTGACGTGCTTAACGGCCCCGATTCACTTATCCATCAAGGCTTTGTTGAAGGGTGCTCTGCCTGTATATCAGGCCTGGCTAACGTTGCACCGCACCAGATAAATGCGATCTGGTCACGCTTTCATGCCGGCGATATTGACGGATCACGTCAGGCGCAGGAACAGGTCACAGGGTTACGCACCGATCTTTATAAGGTCGCCTTTTCACCTGCAGCAGTAAAAAAAGCGCTACAAATTTTAGGCCATAACGTGGGCGAGAGCCGTTATGCCATTCATTTTGACGCTGCGCAGAAAGAGGAAATTCGCAGAATCATTAACCTGTACCTGAAATGATAATAAGAATTTATAAATTTTAAATACCGGGAGCATAAAGCGCTCCCCGAATTTATCTTGCTCTATCTGAGGCTATAATGAAAACATTCAACGCTCAGGACACCCTGATAATTATCGGCATTGTATTGGCATATATTCTTTTTACCACCTGGCTGACATTCCGGTTACGTAGTAAAAACGCGGGCGATTTTATGGAAGGCTCAAGAGCCATGCCAGCCTTTATTGTAGGTATTCTGCTGATGTCAGAATATATCGGTGCAAAATCGACTATCGGCACGGCTCAGGCCGCCTTTGAAGGTGGGATTGCCGCGTCCTGGTCAGTCATTGGCGCCGCTATTGGCTTTCCCCTTTTTGGCATGATTCTGGTAAAACGCATTTATAATACGGGTAAAATTACCATCTCGGGTGCGATTGCTGAAAAGTACGGTAACAGCACCAAAAATATTATTTCACTGATCATGATTTATGCCCTGCTTTTGGTCAATGTGGGAAATTATGTCAGTGGTGCGGCGGCAATCGCCACTGTATTACACGTGACATTGCCGGTTGCCGCTTTTATTACGGCTGTAGTCAGTACGTTCTATTTTGCCTTCGGCGGTTTAAAAGGAATCGCCTGGGTCACCATGCTACACAGCGCGCTGAAATATTTTGGTATCCTGGCTATTCTTTGGTTTGCATTGTCACAAACGGGTGGCCTCAAGCCTATGATCAATGAAATGCCCGCTTATTACTGGACCTGGGACGGTAATATCGGCGCGTCAACCATTGTCGCCTGGCTTATCGGGACGATTGGCTCGATCTTCTGCACCCAGTTTGTCATTCAGGCTATCTCGTCGACCAGAAGTGTGAAGTCGGCGCAGCGCTCGACCTGGATTGCCTTTCTGTTCTGTATGCCGATTGCGTTGGCGATTGCCGTTATCGGTGTGGCAGCCAAATATCTCCACCCCAATATTGACAGCCTGTATGCATTGCCGGTGTTTCTGCAGGATATGAATCCCTGGCTGGCTGGTCTGGTAACGACCTCACTGGTTGCCTCTATATTTGTCAGCGTCAGTACCGTTGCCCTGGCTATCGCGTCGCTGGTGGTGAAGGATTTCTATGTGCCTTATTTCAAACCCACGACAGAGCAGGAATTTAAAACCACGCGCTGGTTGTCGCTGCTGATTGGCTTTCTGCCGCTGATCTTTGTCCTGTTTGTCCCTGAAGTTCTGAAACTGTCCTTTTTTACCCGAGCGATTCGCCTGTCTATTACCGTTGTCGCGGTCATTGCCTTCTATGCCCCGTTCTACAGAAGTACTCGCGGTGCCAATGCCGGCCTGATTGGTGCGTGTGTCGTGACCTCAGTCTGGTATCTGGCAGGCGATCCGTTCGGTATTAATAACATGTATATCGCGCTACTGACGCCCGCATTGATCATGGCGATTGACCATATGATCCCCAGCAAAGCCAGAACCGCAGCGGCTGAACACGCCAGAGCTGCCGCAGGAAAAGGAGAATAAAATGACTGTAACCGTAACGCGCGATGGCATCCTGACGCCATGGGAAAAAGATGACCGCGTACTGACCGCAATGCTGCCTTCGTCATGCCCACAGAACCACGCCGCCAATATTTTACCGCTGCACGATGGTTCCCTGCTCTGCGTCTGGTTTGGCGGCACACAGGAAGGCATAGCCGATATCTCTGTCTGGTGCTCGCGCTTACCTGCAGGCAGCCATATCTGGAGTGAGGCGATAAAACTGTCCGACGATCCAACCCGTTCTGAGCAGAATCCCGTTCTGTTCCTCGCGCCCGACAACGTGCTGTGGCTGTTGTGGACCGCACAGCTGTCCGGTAATCAGGATACGGCGATTGTCCGCTACCGCCAGTCTGGCGATCTGGGTAAAACCTGGGGGCCCATTGACACGTTACTGGATAAACCGGGCACCTTTATTCGTCAGCCCATCACCGTGCTGGAAAACGGCAACTGGTTACTCCCGGTGTTTTACTGCCGCACACAGCCGGGTGAAAAGTGGGTGGGTAACGACGATATCAGTGCGGTGAAGATTTCATCCGACCAGGGTAAAAGCTGGCGGGATGTGGTTGTGCCGGAAAGCCTGGGGTGCGTGCATATGAATATCACTGCCCTGCAGGATGGTTCGCTGGTTGCCCTTTACCGCAGCCGTTGGGCAGACAATATCTATCTCAGCCGATCCACCGATGGTGGTGAGAGCTGGACAGCGCCTGAAGCCACGGTGTTACCTAACAACAATTCGTCAATTCAGGTGACGACGCTGCAAAGTGGCGAACTGGCGCTGGTGTTTAATAGCATGAGTGCAGCCGGGGCAACGGAACGTCGCGCGTCACTCTATGATGAGATCGATGACGGTGACGGCAGAAAGGAGCCAGAAGCAACCGGACGAAGCGCTTTCTGGGGGGCGCCACGCGCCCCAATGACTGTCGCAATTTCCGCCGATGGCGGCAAAACCTGGCCGTGGCAGAAAAACCTGGATGAAGGTGACGGTTACTGTATGACAAACAATTCTCAGGAAAAACTGAACCGTGAGTTTTCCTACCCGAGCATTAAACAGGATGCACAGGGTACCTTACATATCGCGTATACCTATTTCCGCCAGGCGATTAAATATGCGCGCGTCACACCCGACTGGGTGAAGGAGTAAGCAGATGATTATCGGCAATCTGAACGCCCTGCCGCTGGCAGGGTTACCCGAATCCTTACTGGCTCTGCTCCGGTTACCCGACTGTTCTCTTGAAGCACTGGCCGCAAGGGATATCGGTAGATGGCAGCCGGAAAATGCAGCGTGGTTTTGCACGATCCAACAGGCCACCACCCAGGACGCCACGCTGCGTCATACGGAATACCACCATCTTTGGACTGACATTCAGGTGATGCTGGAGGGTGAAGAGGTCATTTATGCTGGCACCCAGTCCATTGCCAGGGCCGGAGATGAAGAGCGCAAACCCGATTTGTATATCGCGCAGCCAGAACCATTACCGGTTAGCATCACTTTGCGTAAGGGAGACTTTGCGGTCTTTTTGCCCGGTGAACCCCATCAGGCCCTGTGTGCCGCAGGCGCGCCAGTAGCCGTTCGTAAAGCCGTCTTTAAGGTACCGAAATCGATGTCAGGAGGTTGAGATGCGTCACGCTATCGTTACAGGCTACAGTTCTGGCATCGGCAAAGCGATTACTCAGGATTTATTGCAAAAGGGCTGGAAAGTTACGGGGCTGAGCCGGACGCAGGGCGAGGCAGCCTTACCCAACCTCAACGGCATCGCCGTTGATCTCACTGATGCCGATCAACTCAGGTCGGCAATCAGCGGGCTTGAAACGCCGGATGCGCTGATTCACGCCGCAGGAATGATCGTCGCCGCCCCGCTGGGCGAACTGGACGGAGCGGCCAGCAAACGCTTGTGGTCGTTGCACGTTCACGCAGCCGAAGTGCTGATCAATCACTTTGCGCCAACGCTTAAGCCAGGCAGCAGGATCGTCGTTATCGGCAGTCGTACCTCGCGCGGTGCCGCCAATCGCTCGCAGTATGCGGCAACCAAAGCGGCGCTGGTTGGCATGGTCCGCTCATGGGGAATGGAACTGGCTCCTCGGCAGATTACGGTGAATGTTGTCGCTCCCGGCGCAACCGAAACGCCGATGCTGACCAAACCTGAACGGGCCTCATCCGCCCCCATCCTGCCGCCAATGGGACGCCTGATTCAGCCAGAAGAAGTGGCTTCACTGGTGAGTTATTTACTCAGTGAACGCGCTGCTCCCATCACAGGTCAGGAGCTGGTGATATGTGGAGGCGCTTCACTTAAAGCCTAATTCGCCGCGTGGTTAAACCCGCGTTTACCGGCTGGTTTAACCACGGCTGTCGCGCTTATTCCGGCGAAATGACGTGAGCCCTTCCCCTTTTTTATTCACATTACGTCACGGGCTTTGCCCGCATAGCGATCTAAAACTCTTCCGGCTCGCCGGGTAGCGGTTCGGTCAGTTCCTGCCCTTTCACACCCGCGTACGTGATAATCAGCTCAGCAGGACTTTCCAGCGTAAAACCACGATGCGCACTGTTGATGGTTTCATTCAACGCTTCACCAGCCTGAAAAGTTTGCTGCTCACCCGTTTCTTTATCCTCCACCACTAACGTCCCTGAAAGGACAAATGCTGCATTGGGCATCGGATGAGTATGCCAGGGCAAGGCGGTTTGCGCCGGAAGGGTTAAGCGTATGACTGTCAGTTCGGGTTGGCCCTGCGGATAAGCGTCAATATGTTGGCCATTCCATGCCTGGCAACTTTTGAGCAGCGTTACCGCCTTAATTTCTGATGCTGATGCGTTATCGCTGTTTTCACCTGACATCGTTTCTCCTGTTAATGACGCCCCGGGCCGGGCTGAGTGACTTGTTTAAAAATAGCTGATAATTCGCCAGCACACTTAATATCAGCAATTGAAAGGCGGCGGAGACAGCGATAACAGCGCTGATGTTTTTTTATCCCAATCAGAGCATGATGGTTATATCTTATAGCGACGCGTAAGTACGCAATACCGTGAATTTGTATTAGGCTTTCGGCATCAAATACTGACGGGAATCCCTACACATGAAAGGTTTATTGACGGCGCTAATCGCCAGTTCCGTATTATTATTGTCCGCCTGCTCGCCTGATAACGATCATAAAGTGAAAGTGGCTATTAATACGGGTCCTGATGAAGCTATCTGGAAAGAAGTACAGAAAGTAGCCAAAGATAAGTATCAGCTGGATGTTGAAGTGCTGAACTTCAATGATTATGTTTTGCCCAATGAAGCACTGAATAATAAAGAAGTGGATGCGAACGCCTTTCAAAGCCTGCCTTACCTTGAAGAGCAGTCAAAGGAGCGCGGCTATAAATTTGCCGTTGTGGGCAAAACGTTTGTTTTCCCTATCGCTGCCTATTCGCACAAAATTAAAAATATCAATGAGCTGAAGGATGGCGATACCATTACGATATCAAATGAAGCCACCACGCTTGGACGCAGCCTGCTGCTATTACAGGCTCAGGGGCTGATTAAGCTAAAAGACGGTGTAGGTTATTTACCAACATCGCTGGATATTACCGATAATCCCAAACATCTGAAGCTGGTCGAAGTGGATACACCACAGCTTACCCGCACGCTGGACGACCCAAACGTCACCCTTTCCATTATTAATACCAACTTCTCTGCGCAGGCGGGGTTATCTGCTCATCGCGATGGTTTGTTTATGGAAAGCGCCTCTTCGCCGTACGTTAACGCCCTGGTTTCACGTCAGGACAATAAAGACAGCGATAAGATTCAAAAGCTGAAAGCTGCATTTCAGTCTCCTGAGGTCGCAGCAAAAGCAGAAGACGTTTATAAAGGCGATGCCATTAAAGGTTGGTAAATCCGCTAGCCTGGGGCAAGCCGCGCAGCAGGCGGCCTGTTCCAGGCATAACGTGCCGTCAGGCGGCAGCGCCTTTGGTTTGTGCGGACAAATGCCCGGCCCATAAGCTGGCAATCCACCGGACCCCTTTCGTGGTAAACCGCGCCTGGGAGAAAGTATGCTGATTTTCTGCCGTTCCTGCGTGCAGGGTAAAGTAACCCGCCTGCAGATGGTAATGCTGTGGTGTCAGTGCGCCCTTTTCACGGTACATGATATTGCGGTCGAGCAGAAACTGACGAAAATCCGTTTCTTTCACTTTCAGCATTTTACACAGCTGACGAAAACCGAGCGCGGTGTCCACATTCACGAAATCGTCGAAAAAGGCGGCTTTTGGCGCAGATTCGGCCAGTTGCTTTTCTGCAGCACGGCGCTGTTCAAACTGCTCCGCCCAGGCGCGGGCCGCCTCGGCGGGATTCGTGAAATCAGGGAGATGAACGCGTTCTTCACGCGCCTGCCAGCGATCAAGCGCTTCCGCGGTAAAGCCAGGCGAAAGCCGGGCCACCGCCAGAAGGGAATCGCGTTTATTCAGGTGATATTCCTGGCGCATTTCGCCCTGGTGTTCATAGAGATTGACCAAAAGTGGCTGGGACAGGCGCTGTGCCGTTTCAAGGCTTTTGATTAACCGTTTAACTTCACCATGTGTATTTCCGGTCATTTGAGCAATTTCCCGGCTACTCATTGTGATGGCATGATCCGTTGCGTTGAAAGTTTCTGTCGACATCATCATGGGCTTTACCCCCTAATCATTCCAGACAACACCCAGCGGGCAGTGGAATAATTATACAATTACCTGTTTAAATATCCAGTATTATTTTTAAGCAACATCATAAATGGAATGCGTTACACAATCGAACAGCGATCGCGATACCGGAGGCACGCAAAGCATGGCCCTGTGCTTTTCACCTTGCCAGGGAACCCGGGGCACACGCGGAAGACCGCAAAAGCGAGTGAAAGGTAAGCGCACGGGGTTTACATCGGTTTATACTGTCCGCTATTCATCACTGAATTCAGCCGGATACTGCTGTCCGGCAGCGGGATCGATGTCTTTATGATGTGTGACTGGCAATGGTACGCATCAGAGAATTTATAGTCATTCGGGAAGATGAGCGCGTCTGCCGATCTCTCAGGAACCGGATGTCACGTTGACTGGAGTAAGTTATGCAACCGTTAAGAGTCGCCTTTATCAAGGCAAACTGGCACAGCGAGATTGTTTCTCAAACCCTGGCTGGATTTCAGCAGGAAATGGACAACAGCAGCACGCCCTGTGAAATCAAAACCTGGGATGTGCCTGGCGCCTTCGAAATGCCGTTACTGGCACAACGCCTGGCACAAACTGGTAAGTTCGATGCAATCGTCTGTGCGGCTCTGGTCGTGGATGGTGGCATTTACCGCCACGATTTTGTCGCTCAGGCCGTCGTGAACGGACTCATGCAGGCACAACTGGCGACCAACGTGCCCGTGTTTTCCGTCTCACTGACACCACATAATTTTCAGCCTGCCGATGAATTCATTCGCTTCTACACCGAGCATTTTGTGAAAAAAGGCAAAGAAGCGGCACGCGCAGTCCGTCAAATTCACGCCATTTCACTGTAAACGCACGTGGTTTTGTCTGTTTAACAGTCTGTTTATCACAGCCAGGCGGCGCGCTTATCCAGAGTGCCGCTATTTCAGGAGACAGTATGGAAGCCCCACGCCAGCCTTTACCACCGTTTACCGATGTACAACAGGCCATAACGAAAGTGCGTCTGGCCGAAGATGCCTGGAACAGCCGCGACCCCGAACGCGTTTCACTGGCTTACTCGCCTGACAGCGTCTGGCGAAATCGCGATATCTTCCTGAGCGGACGTAGCGAAATCGTGGCGTTTTTGCGCGAGAAATGGCAGCGAGAAGCCGAGTATCGGCTGATAAAAGAGCTGTGGAGTTTTCACTCAAACCGCATTGCGGTTCGGTTTGCCTATGAATGGCATGACAGCGCGGCAAACTGGTTTCGTTCTTATGGCAATGAAAACTGGGAATTTGACGAGAATGGCTTCATGGTCAGGCGCCACGCCAGCATAAACGATGTGGCGATTGCCGAGAGTCAGCGTTTGTTTCACTGGCCTCAGGGCCGCCGACCGGACGACCATCCTTCACTCAGTGATCTGGGCCTGTAGGCAATTTCCGTGAAACATGTCTGAGATCCACCTGACGCACCTTCTCGCGTCGGGTGAGACAGAAAAGAACAGCACCATATTGTCTGAACCGTTCACCTTCAGGCCGTAAACAGCAGTCCTGACTTTTCCACTACCTGGGCATTTTAGTTCCGGCAAGGCTGTTCACGCCGACAATTCAGGTCAGTCACATCGGACTGACCCTCCCGCCTGATGCCTTAACCTTGTTCCTGCGCAGCGTCGTTTGATTTAGGCTGCTCAACAAAGGTCGCTTTATTGCGCGTCACCGTGTAGGCCACTTTTTTCACGTCGTTAGGTGACGTTGTCACCTCAAGGGGATCAATGGTTACGCGTCCCAGACCAAATAAGGTACGGACGTAACCGCCGACTTCATGTTTACCCGCCGGGACATGCAGGACTTTACTTTCGCCATTCGGCAATTCACCAGCATCTTTACCATCCACGGTCAGGTAAATATGGGAACCGTCGTCAGCACGCGTAATCACATGAGAGACATCAATCTGCGTTTGTCCTTCGGCAAAGGCGTCAGCAGGATTGGCGGCAGGCTGCTTTTTGGCGCAGCCTGACAAGGCAGTGGCGACCGCGAGTGCGGCAAACAGATAACGATAACGCATTGTGGCTGTGTGACTCCCTGACAAATGAGCACGTTATTTTAGCGATTTCAGAGCATGATGGAAGCCCGCAGGCGCTCGGCATGCTCTGAATTTTGTCAGTAAGCAATGCGAAGGGTAACGAGAAACGGCCTGGCTGAACAGAGGTCGCCTGGCACAAGCGTGCCAGGCCTGATCGCGATCAGCTAAAGACCATTCCGCCATCAACCAGGATAGACTGGCCGGTAATATAATCCGAGTCCGGTCCTGCGAGGAAGGCTACACAGGCGGCCACATCGTCGGGCTCGGATAAACGGCCCAGTGTGATTCTTTTGGCGAAGGCCTCGGTACCATAACCTGCAGGCTGACCTGCGGCTTCGGAAATTTGCCGATCAATTTCTGCCCACATGGGGGTTTTGACAATGCCCGGACAAAAACCGTTTACGGTAATGCCCGCCGGGGCGAGATCCCGGGCTGCCGTTTGGGTCAGACCGCGCACGGCAAACTTACTCGAACTGTATATCGCCAGTTCAGGATTTCCGACGTGGCCAGCCTGGGAGCAGGCATTAATGATCTTTCCGCCGTGCCCCTCCGCTGCAAAGGCTTCAACCGCGGCCTGCATACCCCAAATCACGCCTTTCACGTTGACGTTGTAGACTTTATCAATGATGTCTTCCGTAATGTCCTGAACAGGCGTGGACGGCGCAATCCCGGCATTATTGACAATGACATTAAAGTCGCCCAGCACTTCACGTGCCTGCTCAACCGCGTGAAAAACCTGATCACGCTTTGATACATCAACCTTGATGGCTAATGCACTGCCCTGCGCTTTTTTAATTTTTTCCGCGACCTGAGAAGCGGTATCAAAATTAAAATCCGCTACCGCAACGGCAAAGCCATCTTTCGCCAGGCGTAACGCAATGGCCTCACCAATGCCCTGGCCCGCACCTGTTACCAGCGCCACTCGATTTTTCATCATCATGTCCTCCGTTCCTTCGTGATTAAAGAAGCTGACTCAGATGGAGTTGTCCCATCAAAAGGGGGTTATCCGCATAATCCACCGGTACAGCCACAACCGCCGGCCCCTGCACATCCATTGCTTTACGCAGTGTCGGCTCAAGTTCAGCTGCGCTGGTCACCGCAAACCCCGCGGCGCCAAACGCCTCGGCATAGGCTTTAAAATCAATGGGCCCAAAATTGACACCGGACACACGTTGATATTTTTTCTCTTCCTGCATCGCCACCATGTTGTAGGCATTGTCGACCCAGATAATGTGCAGGATATTGGCGTTGAGCCTGACCGCCGTTTCCAGCTCCATACTGGACTGGAGAAAACCGCCATCCCCTGATACCGACACCACTTTACGTGATGGATCGACAAGCCAGGCACCGATAGCCCAGGGCAGCGCAACGCCCATGGTTTGTTGTCCGTTAGAAATCATGATTTGACGCGCACGGAAGCTGTAGAGGTAGCGGGCAATCCAGATATGAAAACTGCCCATGTCCACGGTAAGACTGACGTCACTGTTGATGATGTCCTGCATCGCCCGGACAATACGCAGGGGATGAAGTGCAAACTGATTCAGACTGGCCCCCTGAAGCGCCAGTAACTGTCGCTGTTGTTGGCGATCGTCCAGTATGCTGGCAGCCTGCTGACTAAGTTGTAAGGGTGAGGTTATCCGTGTCGCCAGCTTGCCCACCGTTGCCGCGATATTCCCCACTAACTCAGCATCAGGTAAATAGCGGTTGTCGGTTTCCGCCGGGACGACATCAATATGAATTAACGTCGCATTACCGGTATTCCACATCGCCGGTTCGTACTCAACCGGGCTGTAGCCAATCGTGATAATCAGATCCGCCTGCTGGAGTAGTTTGTCACCGGCCTGGTTATTGAAAAGACCCACGCGGCCAGCAAAACGGGAAAAGTGCTCCTGACGTATCGCGCCTGCTGCCTGATAGGTGCTGGTAACAGGGATATGGCTGCGGTTTAACAGATCGTGAATGGCCTCGCTGTTCTCAGGCTGGCTTGCCATCAGGCCAAGCAGAATCACCGGATTTTTTGCTTTGGCTATTTCACGACTGACCGCATCAATCATGACGTCGGGTGCCGCCCCCAGGGTGATACCGCCTTTGCTGGCCAGGACTTTGCCCGTCACCGGCTGGTCGACAATATCCTGTGGCAGGCTGACAAACGCACCGCCTCCGCGACCATGCTCCGCATGGCGAAAGGCATTTGACACGCATTCAGCCAGGGCGGAGGGATCGGTCACCTCCACCGCATATTTTGTAACCGGGCGGAACATAGAGACGGTATCCAGGCTTTGGTGGACCTGCTTGGCGCTGTCAGAGCGTTTGACGGCGCCCCCCAGCGCCACAACCGGATCGCCTTCGCTGGTCGCGGTCGCCATACCGGTCACCAGATTGGAGCAACCAGGACCGGAGGTGACCAGCGCCACCCCTGCTTTTCCGGTCAGTCTGCCCACCGCAGCGGCCATAAACGCAGCATTGGCTTCATGCCGCACGGGAATGGTCTGAACAGACGAATCCAGCAATGAATCAAAGACTTTATCGATTTTTGCACCCGGAATACCAAACACATGGCTGACGCCCTGTGCTTCCAGTTGCGCGACAACCAGGTCGGCGCCGCAGGTCCAGAGGGTTGTATCTGAGAGGGTTTTCATATTCAGGCCTCGTTATTAGCTTTCGACAGAACGGATAGCGTCATCCAGGTTTTCAGGCGTCAAATTGGCGTGCAGGAAATCACTGTTTTCCGGCAGGTCGATGACCAGCTTGCTGATGGCGCCAAAGGTCAGCGTGCCCTCTTCAAGCACGTAGTCGAGAATGTGACCGCCTCCGGTTCTGTCGTCGGTGATAAAATGTTCGTGGTACCCGGCGACGTTAATGCCCTGCATGTACTGTGGCGTACGGAACCCGATAAGCTCACCGCTGCGATGAGAAAATTCAAAGATGGGCTGATTGCCGAGCACTTCTGGCATCGAGCGGTATGGGCGGCACTGACACGGGACGGTACGGGTTTGTACCGATGAAAAGTGGCCGCTGACACGTAAGGCACAGAACTGATTGTCCGAGGTGATTTCACTGTCAATTAACTGGTGCAGCTCATGACGTGGAACAGCACGTTCGAAAGTGTGTTTATGCTGAGGCTGGAAGAAGGTCATAACCGCAAAGGGCGTTTTCTGCTCAGGATGGGCAGGACGGGCGCTGCCATCCGCCCGTAACTGATAAACATTGCTGTCGAATGCAATCAATTCTCCGTCGAGCTGGTTGAACGTGCCCAGGCCAAAGTCGCCTTTACGCAGTAAATCTGCAATTCGGGTTTCGCCTTCGTAAACACCGCTCAGAAGTGCACTCATCAAAGAGGTTTGATACATAACACTTTCTGGCATATTTTTTTGCAGTTTGTTCACCGTATCTTTAAGTTGATCCTCGCAGGAACAATCAGTTACAAAATTGCTCATTGGATGCCTCATGGGTTAACTGTTAAGCCGTGTTAACATTATGGTGGTCCCGTTTGCCGACAGAATCCAATAGCAAAACCTGTTAACTTTGAGACGTTTTTAATATGGAACTGCGCCATCTACGTTATTTTGTTGCGGTCGCACAGACTCAACACTTCACCCGAGCGGCTGAACTACTGGGCATTTCGCAGCCGCCGCTGAGTCAACAAATTCAGCGCCTGGAGCATGAAATTGGTACCCCGCTGTTGAAGCGGCTGACACGTGGTGTGGAACTGACAGAGGCTGGAAAGACTTTTCTGACAGACGCGATTGAAATTGTTCAGTTGGCCGATTATGCCCTGGAGAAAGCCAGAGGCGTTGCCCGTGGGATGAGCGGAAAAATGTCATTAGGTTTTGCGAGTTCGGTGGCGTTTAATCCTCGTGTATTCGAAATCATTCGGCACTTTAAAGCCCGCTATCCTGCACTGGAATTAATGACCCGCGAAGAAAACATGTCTTTACTGATACAGGATCTTCAGGAAGGACTACTGGACGCGGCGTTTATTCGTTTACCCTGTGAAAGCAGTCGGTCATTTAATTTGCGGGTTATTTCGACCGAGCGGATGGTGTTGGCACTGCCTGCCGACCATCATCTAAAACATAAAACGGCCATTGCGCTAAGTGAGTTGGCAGACGAAACGTTGATTATTTTTCCACGTGAAGTTTCGCCCAGTTTGTATGAACTCATTGTCAGTGCCTGCTTACGGGCAGGTTTTTCATCTTCCTCTTTCCAGCAGGCCCCGCAAATCAGCTCTTCGCTGGGGATGGTCGGCGCGGGCTGCGGGATTGCGCTGATCCCTGAATCCATGATTTGCGTACAGAATCCCCACATTTGCTTTCGTGACATTGCAGAGAATACGCTCTTTACGGATGTCGCTTTTGCCTGGCGGCGTAATAATGCGTCCAAGGCCGTGAACCATTTATTAGCACTCATTCCTGCGCGTTAAACACTCAGCGATCACTCCTTTCGGTGGCAGAAACGAAGCGGGAAAAATAAAAGATGCAGTATGAAAAGGGGAAATAAGCGCTGCGAATATATCCCCCTGATGCGTCATTGGGGCTATTTCATGTTGCGTTTGTGTTTTCACATAAATGAAATTTTCATTCGCATTAGCTGAATTAATGCACCACATTGGTGCAAAAAAGTCAATGCCATTTCTAACATTTAATTAACTTTTTGAACCTTCTCAAAGAACTGATAAATGGCTGATTTTTTAGTTTATGCATCTTTTATGCATTTCTTATGCAACCAGTGCGGGGATTTTACCCGGTTTATCTGCACTATTATTCACTCTTATTCAGCGTTAATCGAAATAGCATAGCGATAATGCGTGCCGGGCCGACATCATATTTTTTCTGGCAGTGATAAATTATACATGCGCTGAAAAGCGTGTTGTTTCCACGGCTCAACACAATAAATAACGTCGATAAGAAAGGTTTTGT
>NZ_CP045243.1:0-196510 GCF_035190385.1 Pantoea sp. JZ29
ATGATGACCGTTGCGCCGGTGGCGTCGGCCGCCGATGCTGCCAGTTACTACAGCAGCAAAGATAACTACTATTTCCTTGATGACCTGGAAAGTCAGTGGCTGGGTGAGGGCGCGCGTGAGCTGGGCCTGGAAGGGCCGGTTGACCTGCAGACGTTTACGGACGTGCTGCACGGTAAACTCCCCAACGGAACGGAACTGGGCAAAGAGGTTCAGGGCGCGCACGTCCACCGCCCCGGGCACGACCTGACGTTTTCCGCCCCTAAAAGCATCTCCATGCTGATACTGGCCGGGGGCGACAAACGCCTTCTTGAGGCACACCACGAGGCGGTGAAAGAGGCGCTGGGGGTCATTGAAAACCTGATAAGCGTGCGGGATACAAAAGACGGCATTACCCGTATCGTACCGACCGGCAAAATGGTGGCCGCGCTGTTCACGCATGACACGTCGCGCAACCTCGATCCACAGATTCACACCCACGCCGTTGTTGCGAACGCCACCGAACATGAAGGCAAGTGGAAAGCCCTGTCCACCGACTACATCCACGGGACGGGGTTCATTGAGACGATTTACAAACATCAGGTGAAGTTTGGCCAGATTTACCGAAGTTCGCTGAAGGGAAAAACCGAAGCGCTGGGCTATGAAACGGAACTGACCGGCGGCCCGCATGACCTCTGGGAGGTTAAAGGCTTTACCGAGACCGTACTGGAAGAGTTCTCTTCACGCCACAGGGAAATTCATGGCAGCGTGGGGGAAGATGCCAGCCTGAAAAGCCGTGATGTGGCCGCGCTCGACTCGCGCCAGCGTAAACAATCGCTTGACCGCTACGGTGAAGGTGACACCCAGCCTGGAAAGAGTCCGGAAGAGGTCACGCGGTACGGGCCGGGCGGGGTTTCACCGGAGCGTGAGGCGAAAGGCGGGGAGCCGCAGCCGGAATCCGGACCGACAGAGGTGGCCAGTGGCAAAAACGCGGAAATCCCGGTTAAGACCCGCGTGCCCGATGCCACTGAAAGGCATCCGGACGTTCAGCAGAAAGCCGGTCCGGACTCAGTTTCCGCCGGTAAGGCTGCGCCGGAACAGACTGTCACAACAGTGAAGGTGGCCATTGCAGCCCCGGACAGAGCGGAGCCGGTCGATACAGGACCGGGACTGCGGGACATATCTTCCCCTGTCAATGAGCCGATTGTTAAACCCGAAACAGAAAGGGGCCGCAGTCGCCTGCAGGCGCGCTGGCAGCGTCAGATGGACGAACTGGGCTTTGACATTAAGCAGGTCATCAGTGACGCCCGTGCGCGTGAGGAATTGCAGTCCGCGCCTGAAGCTCCCCTGCGCACCGATGCTACGGAGGCCGTCCGGGAAGCCATTTCCGTGCTGAGCGACAGCCAGACCCGCTTTACGTATGGCGATCTGCTGGTAACGGCCTTCAGCGCAGGACAGCACGAAGAGAAAATCCCCGATCTGAAACGCGCCCTGGATAAGGTGATCAGCAGTGGCGAACTGGTGCCGCTGGATGCGGACAAGGGCGTATTCACCTCCCGCATACACCTGCTTGACGAACTGTCACTGCAGTCTGTCGCGGCCAGTACGGTCAGAGAAAACGTGGTGGCCAGCTTTCGTGCGCCGAAAGAGCCCGTTCCCGCACGCTTTGAGAAAGCGATGCTGGCACCGGTGGCCATCCTGAATGCGCCTTCATCAGCCCTGCGTCAGCGGGAAACGGCAGAGCAGCTGGTGACAATGTCACGCGCTCACGGGCGTGATGTGATGGTCATGGCCGCTTCTGCCGAACGCGCCCTGTCGCTCGGCAAATCCGCGATTCTGAAAGACAGCCTGATGCAGCGCAGCCGGATACTCGGTAACGGTTTCAGCCTCGCGCCCCAGAGTACGCTTGTGATAGACGGGGCAGAGAAGCTGAGCCTCAAGGAAATGCTGGTGCTAACCGGCGAGGCGCTGGAGAAGAATGCCCAACTGCTGTTCCTTGACGGGGCGGGCCGCACGGCCGCAACAAGTGCGCTGTCTGTCCTAGAGCAGTCGGGCGTCCCGCGTCTGTCACTCAGCGAGCCGTCGCCCGGACTTGCAGCCCGCGTTATAAGTATTGCCGATAAACGTGACCGCTATCAGGCGCTGGCCACGCGCTATGCCGAACTGAGCGGGCCGGAGATGACGCTGAGCGCGACGGTCGCAGGCGAACGTGAGCAGCAGCAACTGAACGGCCTCATCCGGTCGGCGCTGAAAGACGCCGGTAAACTCGGTCAGGAAGAGGTCTCCGTGGAGGCCCGTATTCCGGTTTTCACCACGGCCAAAACCCGTCGTCTGGTAAACACCTACCGGCCCGGGCAGGTGCTGGAAGACCGCTCGGACAAAAATGAGATGCGACATTACGTCATTGACCGTGTTCACGAAAACACCCGTCAGCTGTCGCTCATCGATACTGACGGCGTGGTCAGCGTACAGGATATCCGGACCCTGACGGGAGACTGGCGGCTGTTTGACCGCGAGACGCTGCAGGTCTCTGCCGGTGAAAAGCTGTTTGCCGTGGCCGGCGATAAAGCGGCTGGCCTGAAGGCACGCGATCGTCTGACGGTGGAGTCCGTCAGTGACGGTCAGATTACCGTCCTGCGCGACGGACAGAAAAAGCCGGTGACCCTCGAAAGCGGCCGCGCGCTCTACCTGACGCACGCGTACGTCGCCGCGCCCGGCAGCCTCGATAACGATCGCGGTGTGGTGCTGGCTAGCCTCAACGGGCGGGATCTGACTGCGAATATGATGAACACCCTGGCGCGCAGCGGTCATGAGGCGGAAATCTTCACGGGCGAGCCGCAGGCCCGGGCGGAAGATCGCATTGAACGGATGCGGTCGGTCCGTACACCGCTGTCGCTGGTCCGCGAGATGAGCGGTAAGGACGACGCCACGGAGGCCGTGGCGATGCTGAAAAGCGCCGTACAGACGGATCTGCAGAAGGCGTTCACGCGCGCCGTGGCCCAGATGCGTGATGTGGCATTCACCGAGGTTGAACTGCTGAAGGAGGCCATGCGCTTTGTGCCCGATACTCCCGGACTGCAGCAGATGCTGCGACAGCAGGTGGCGGACAAGGCCCTGATTCGCGTGTCGGTTGACGGTGAGAGCCGCTATGTGGCGCGTGCCACCTGGGAGATGGAAAAGGCTATCGTGGCTGAAATTGCGGCGGGTAAAAATGCCGTGCCGCCACTCATGGAGTCCATTCCGGCGTCACTCACCGCCGGGCTGACCGGCGGACAGGGTGAGGCGACGCACCTGATCCTCGAAAGTAAAGACCGGTTTATTGCCATACAGGGGTATGCGGGCACGGGTAAAACCACCCAGTTCCGGGCGGTAACGTCGGCGCTCAATACGCTGCCTGAACACGCCCGCCCGCAGGTTATCGGACTGGCCCCCACGCACCGCGCGGTGAAGGAGATGCGCAGCGTCGGCATCGAGGCTCAGACCATGAAGTCATTCATCGTGGACTGGCAGAAACGCACGGCGGAAGGCGAAAGCGTCCGTTTTGAAAACACGCTGTTCCTCATTGATGAGTCCTCGATGCTGGGCAACCAGGACACCGCGGCGGCTTATCAGGCTATTTCATCAGGCCGGGGCCGGTCAGTCTCGGTCGGGGACGTCGCACAGTTTACGTCTCCAGAAAGCGGTGCGCCTTTCCGGCTGGTGCAGGAGCGCAGCCCCATCGACGTGGCCGTGATGAAAGAGATTGTCCGGCAGCGCGATGAAAACCTGAAATCTGCGGTATACAGCGCGATCGAGAACAAGGCGGCCGCGGCCATTGAAAAAATCATGCAAGTGCCGCCGTCGGCGGTCCCGCGTTCGGAACAGGTGGTTCTGCCCGCCCGGTCTGTTGTCGAAACCCAAACGCCCGTGGAGGCTATCGTGGCGGACTGGACTGGCCGCACGCCTGCCGCAAGGGAAAAGACGCTTATCATCGCGCAGCTGAACGAAGACCGTCGTGCCATTAACCAGGGCATTCATGACAGGCTGACTGAGCTGAAGGAGCTGGGTGAGAAGGCCGTCACGGTGCCGGTACTGTCGCGCATCACGGGCGGGCGCCATGATTTCAACCGCACGTCGGCCTGGAATGCCGGTGAGGTGGTAAAGGTCAACGACAGCTATCTCACCGTGACGGCGGTCGATTCGGGGATAAACCGGATCGTCCTGCGCGACGAAGGTGGCAGGACGCAGTTTTACTCCCCCGCCGAGCTGAACGTGACGGAAATCGAGGTTTTCGAGCGCCAGCATATTGAACTGCGGGTGGGAGACAGCGTGCGCATGAACAAAACGCAGAAAGCGGCCGGTCACGTGGCGCATGAACAGTACCGGGTGGAGGCGCTGCGTGAGAACGGCGAGGTGGTGCTGAAGAATGCTGCCGGTGAAAAGGTGATAGAGCCGGGCACCGTGACGGCCGATCAGCATCTCGACTATGCGTGGGCGGTGACCGGCTACGGCGCGCAGGGTGCCAGTGCAGATTTTGTCATTGCGCTTGAAGGGACTGAGGGTGCGCGTCAGCGCATGAGCGGAATGCGGGCGTTTTACATCAGCCTGTCCCGCGCGGTCGATCACGTGCAGATCTACACGGACGGTCTGTCAGACTGGCTGGGTACGCTGCACGACAGGGACCGGGAGCCGGAGACGGCGCATGACGCGCTCGATCCGCAGCCTGAACGCGCCCAGGCGCGGCTCATCTGGGGGATGGGTAAGTCACTGTCCAAAACGGCAATCGGGCGGACGTTCCTGCGGGAGCAGGGGCTTAAGCACAGTCCCGTTACCGCGCGTATCATCCCGCCCACGAAAAAATATCCTGAACCGCACATCGCTCTGCCGGTTTTCGACGGAAACGGCAAAACGGCAGGTGTCAGTCTGTATTCCTTACAGGCAGAGAGCGGACGTATAAGGACGGGGGAGGGCAGGACGCTGACCACGGGTGACGCACAGGCGGCAGTCCTCCGCAGGAGCCGGAACGGCGAAACGCTGGTCGTGACGTCACTGGACCAGGGGCTTGAGGCGGCCCGGAGTCATCCGGAGACGGGCGTGGTTTTGCAGACCGGCCGCAGGCCGCCTTCGGCACAGATGCTCAGAGTGGCAGGTGGTGTGCCGGAGCGGGCAATTCGTCCGGATGCCGAACTCATGAGTCTGATACGTGCAGAGCTGCAGGCACTGATAAACGTATTGCCGAGAGACGGGCTTCTTCCGGATTCAGCTCACCCCGGGCAGGCAGACCTGCAACGCGCAGCAGAGATGCTTTCCAGGGAGAGGCAGAATATGGCCATAAAGCTGCCAGATACGGAGGAACAGAAGAAAGCAGAGGCGGAAAGCTTGCAGCGGTGGGTGGCAGAAACACTGAAAGAGAAAATTCCTGCCCTGCCGGGTGAAAAGGAGCCTGATTACAGCCGCTTCATTATTCGCGCAGCGGGCGAACTCGCTGAGAAGAAGGAAACGCTGTCAGCCGCCGCAGAAAAAATGCTGGCCAGCCTCAGCCAGCCCGGACTGCCGGCCGGCCCGGTATTGCAGGACAATACATTGTCGGACATTTCCGTTTCACCGTCCGTTCTGAAGCAGCTTACCGCAGAACAGGACTCTGCCGCTGCGCTGGCCAGACGTGCACCCGTCGGTTTGTCAGATAAAACACTGTCAGGCGCAGCGCGCGAACTCCGGCGTCAGGGTGAGCCTGTGCTGCCGCCGGAAGGGCGGGGACGTGAGCGCGAGGAGCCGCAGCGCGAACTCACCCGCAACATCCAGAAAGAGCTTTAACTTACCTGCGGGCCTGACGATGCCGGGCCCGTTTACATTCCCGACTCCCGTATTCATCCCGGGGAAGTCAATAACCACCCTGTCGCGCTACGCGACATACGGAATCTTATGAAAAAAAACGTAACGCTGGCCGCTGTGATGCTGGCCACATCTGTATCCTTTGCCGTCCGGGCAGCACCTGAAGCATCAACGCCTCAACCGCAGACAGCTGTACCCACTGCCATTAACGGCACGGCGAAGCCGGAAAGCCAGGTTGCTGCTGACTTCACGCCGGCCCAGCAGGCGCGCATCGGCGAAATCGCGGCAGACTACCTGGTCGCCCATCCGGACGTGCTGATTGAGGTCAGCAAAAAGCTGCAGGCGCGTCAGGAAGCCCGCCGTCAGGCCGCTTACGTGCAGGCCGCGGTCGGTGCCCACCGGCTGCTGATGCAGCTGGATGACATCCCCGTCTCCGGGCCGAAAAACGCAAAGGTGCTGGTGACGGAGTTCTTCGACTACGAGTGCATCGCCTGCAGCATGATGGCCCCCGTGATGGAAAAGGTGATGGCCGCAAATCCCGATGTGCGCTTTGCGTTCCGCGACTGGACGATATTCGCCCCGCGTTTTCAGGAATCGACGCTGGCCTCACGTCGCGGGCTGGACGTCTGGCGGCGACAGGGTGCACAGGCCTACATGACCTACCACAACGGGATTTACCACACCGGGCATAACGAAGGGAAGCTGACCGCCGCCGACATCGATGAGGCGGCAAAAGCCGCCGGAGTAACGGATAAAAGCGGTGCAGACGACGGTAAATCAGACGCGGTCATCCGGAACAACGACGCGCTGGCAGAGATGCTGGGCCTGACGGGAACGCCAGGTATTATCGTCATGCCGGTGGAAAATGCCACGGAAGCCAACACCACGGTGATACCGGGCGTGGTCAGCGAAGCGGTGATGCAGCAGGCTATAAAAAAAGCCGCAGGTAATTAAATACTGATAATCCTCATCGTCTGCTTTTTGCTTACCAGCTATCCTCCATAGAACGTCCGCTTTGTGCCAGGAGCGGACGTTGGCGTGTTATGACGATTTCAGGATTACTCATAGAATGGCTTTGTAGTTGAGATTAACGTGATCGGAATATTATTCCGCTGTATCCTGACCAAATTGTTTTTGATATCACTAACGCAAAATGTTTTGCGTCATTGAAAAGAAGGAATTCGTATAATATGTCTCAAATTAAATTTGAACTGAGTCTTGGAAGCGACATATTACGTAATGGCATGTTTCTGGAATTATCTGTCCGCGAGACATCTCCTTTACGGCAAATTGCTGAAGTTTTCTATTCGGATGTTACACACGAATTCTTTTTGACCTGCTACGAAGAGAATATCCCTCTGGAAGCAGTGGAAAAACTGATTTCGGAGGCGAGGATATCTCTCCCGCCAGTGAAGCAAGAACAATCCACATAGCACAGACCACATATCAATGTCCGCTCCTCGCTCATATCGGACCTTCAGCTCAGTCAGCCTGTCTACTTTATGCCATAAACGGACATTCTGTAACGTTGGATATGCATTATCGGACATCTTACCTTCATCGTATAAGGCACATTTTTTAATTCTGCGAGGTAATATGAGTCAGGCCTACAAGAAATTTTTAAGAAGAATGAGTGGCTATTTTTTTCGTACTGTTCCCCTAGAAAGGCTGGCTTATGTCCTTGATCTCCCAAAACCAGAAAGTAGCGGGCGGTATCATCGCCCTGGACAGCCTATACTTTACATGAGTCCCGTAAAAGAGTGGTCAATAAGGGCTGTGTCCGGGTATATGCGGGCTGACGGAATTCGACGCGTAGTTGTTCCACTCTATATCGACGAAGCATTTGTATTGGATCAGAATGATGAACTGGCTTGTAGTGTGTTGGGGATCGATCCAGAGCTTTCAAAAAAGCCATGGATATCTGCATTACAGGCAAATGGTGAACCACCTTCATGGAAAAACTCTGACCTTGCTCGTAGTTACGGTGCTGATGGACTTATTGATTGCTCAAGATTAATACCGGGCGGCTGGCACCTTAATCTGTTTCGATGGAATGAACCTGGTGCTCCAACTGTACACATTTGCGGAGAACCCATGGAATTCAGACTATCTGTGGAAGGGAAAAAATGGGACCTTTGACAAAAGAATCAGCCGCATGAGCCACCCCATTACATCATTATGAATGATAACTCACTAAAATATGAATAAGTTATCAAACTAAGGAATAAAGTCGCGTAAGTAGTATTTGCAGCGATTTTAGTGACCTGCTCTCCGTTAATTAACAAAGCATGAGCAATGTCCGCTTTGTGCCAGAAGCGGACGTTTCTAGTGTTATCTTGAGTTAATTAATGAATGAAAGGCAGTATCCATAAGTTAAACAATCAAAACTATAGAAAATCATGGAGTATTCCACTAAAAATTGCTAATTGTAACCTTACAATGACATACACTACTGGTTGTGCTTTCCATAGCTGGCTATTGACTCTTCCGAGCAACTATTTATTAATTTCATTAAAATGGACTCTAAATGAATAATATGTGTACCAAAGAATATATAAATTATTACCTTAGCCTTACGACTGAACCTCAATACGCCATTATGCTTAAAGGTGCTTGGGGATCAGGTAAAACCTGGTTTATTGATAGGGTTCTTGAAGAATATAAGCAGGCACATTCGGAATTCAAATTCCTAAAAGTGAGCTTGTATGGCATCAACTCCATTGAGCAGATTGAAGATGAGTTCTATCGTCAACTGCACCCTGTCCTGTCAAACAAAGCCCTGATTTTTGGCGCAAACGTACTAAAAAATACGCTCAAGGCTTCTATCAAGATTGATCTCAATGGCGATAACAAATCTGACTTAGATGTTAACACCAGTGTTCCCACCATTAATCTTAGCGAGTTTAGTAGAAAACCTGATGGCTTTGTGCTGGTCTTTGATGATATCGAGAGATCTGGCATAGATTTACCACTCCTATTTGGATATATAAACCACTTTGTAGAAGTAAACGGATACAAAGCGATCTTGGTTGCAAATGAAGATGAAATAATTAACAGCAAACTACGGGTAATTAATAACGACGAAAAATCTAGCGGTGATTACCTGAGAACAAAAGAAAAGCTTGTAGGCAAAACATTTGAAGTGACGTCAGATTTACACAGTGCTTGTAAGGTTTTCCTGAGCGTAATTAGCAGTTCACACGTTGCTAATATATTTAAAGCTGATATGCAGTCAATAGAAGATCTCTATATGTCTGCGAATTATAATAACCTAAGGCATTTGAGACAGTTCTTTCTGGATGTACAACGCATCACTTTTCTTATGGGAGAAAAATATGTCAAAAACAACGATTTCATGAGGGTGTTTTGCCAGCAATTGTTAATTTTCTCTATGGAGTACCGGGGGGGAACCTTAGTTACGAGGAGTTTAATTCAATCGGCAAGGTTAATTATGGGATGTTCTTAGGTGAAAAAAATATCGCAACTAAGTATGACATGATCGTCAAGAAGTATTCGACTCCTATATTAACCGAGAAGCTACTGGATGGAGAGCTCTGGAGGGAGCTAATCTGTGATGGAAAGGTAACTGATGCTCTTCTCACTCAGTTGGATATTACGCGATTTTTTAGAAGCACCGATGCCAAAGCATGGGAGTATTTATGGAATTATCGAGAACTAAGTGAAAATTTGCTTAATGAACAGTACTCCATTGCAAGGGATAATCTTTTTTCAGGTAAAATCACTTATTTAGGTGAACTCCTGATGACCGCGAGTATTTTGCTGGAAATGGCGAAAGAAGGTTTAACCACGGACGCTGTTCATGACATCATAGATGAGACAAAACTTCACATAAATAGTCATTACGACAGTTTGGGTCCTGCAGATATACATAAGGAATATGCGCAATGGCATTATAATGAGTTAACGGCATGGTGTGGTATGGGTTTTCTTGACAGGGATAGTGATGATTTTAAAAACATTCTTGAGCATATTAAGGTGGCGAAGAAGAAAAGGTTTGATGCATCACTTCCGGAATTTGCGGCGCAGTTCAGCGATGAATTGAAAAGGGGAAACCTCACGTTTCTATCTGAACTGAGTCGGTCTAATAAAAGAGAGCTCAATCTTCATGACCTGCCTTTTCTACACTTGGTCGACCCTAGTATTTTCATTGAAAGCTATAGGAAACTTGACCCAATCATCATGAGGAAATTGGCGTTTAGCCTGCGGGATCGTTATTCTGATGATTATACCCGAAACAAACTGACCGAAGAATACAGCTGGTTGATCAGACTAAAAGCTACAGCTGTAGATTTCACCGAAAACAAAAACGCAGCCAGTAGCGCCTTTCAGGTCTTTCACGTCAAATTTTTTATTGACTACGCACTGACTGACGCAATCGAATTATTTAATAAGGAAAAAGATTAACATTCTGTTGATTAACACAAGGCAACATTATATTAGAAGCACCAGGGACGGTCAGAAAAATTATTAACGTCCGCTATTCGCTCATAGCGGACCTCCAGTTCAGTCAGCCTGTCCGCTTTGTGCCAATAGCCGCCATTCTCGAAAGTTTATTTTCCACAATGCTGCATTTACATTCGGCGATTATCGATCAGCTGTCTTGAAAAACATCTTATCGATTAAGCCAAGCTACGGATTGATCAATGAAACGACTTTTCTCGCGCAGCCAGCAGAAATCGGAGATTGTCCGCCATGGTTAAAAATCAAATGTGAGCACAATAATTATCTTAGATTTGCTCATGGCAGATGGCAGATTGTTGACATTTGGGGAAATATCAATCCAGCATTCAGTTCGTTAGTTGTCGAAGCCAATGGTAGATTTTCAAAATTTGCAAAATATCCTCAGGAACTCTTATGAGTTCGCTTGACAATGTAGTCCTGCAATGCAGAACCCTGAAGCTTTTTTTTCGAACCATTTAACCTAACCCAAGTTTCACCAGATGAGTTAAAGTAAAGCAGTTGTGATTGAGATCTTGGCACGCTCACTTCCAGCACGTAGCCACTATCAGTGTTTGAAACTTTGTGAAAAAAAACACCTATCTGCGTAGGATCTATAGGTGGTTCAATCACGTTAATTTTATCGCTAACAGACTTCCTGATATCATCCTTCATTTTAGGCGTCAACTCCAAGCTTGTGACTATGCCATCATCATTTACACCCCAAAAAACGCTGCCACCTTGGCTATTAAAAAAAGCCAGAATATATTCATCTACTAAGTTCTGAATTGACTTTACTGGATTGCCCCCCTTGACCTCCTTAAACTCCACTGTCAGGTCTTCTTCCAGGCAAAACTTTTCTCCCTCAACAAAATTCAACTCTCGCGCCAGATACGTATGATTTGATGAGGTTTGATTATATAGCATTCGCTCAGCTTCACGCTGTGCGCGAGCGAAGCTTTCCAAACGACTTGAAATAGCATCTAACAGATCTCCGCGTCTAATTAAAAAAACCACTCCCAATACGGTGTAGTTAATTAACATCGTATTGTCATGTGTATAATATTTTTTTATTGGCGGGAGAATATCACTCATTAATGACTGTATTTTTAAAAGATATTCATCAAAAGAAAATGGTTTAACCCAATCGCCGAGATTAATATATTTCATTTGCATCGTTATCTCCATCCCTCTTTCGGAGTTATCAAGAGATAGAGCTGACAAAGAAGGATAAAACTCTTGAACTCCTCCTATATAAAAACTAATGCCAGGTGGAATGTTTTCGACTTTTGTCCCATTCAGTTTTGACAGGAAATCGGTCCCGCTTACTTGTAGCTTACTATTTATCGGACTATCCATAAGGTAAGTCCCTCTATAAAAAAGATCAACCTTTCCAGCTGAGCATTTAAAATCTATAGTCAAGAAAAACTCCTTTTCTGGTGTTGCTTTCGACAAATAAAATAGGCCATGCAACGTTATTCTGTTCGAAGTAAATTCTATTGTTACACGAGATGAGCGTCCACTAAAAAAGTGAAAAATTCCGATTTTTATTCATGATGGATTTTGTTAAAAGTAAATTTATGCTTCTTGCTAAGAACGAAAATCGGGGTACTAAAGACCATTTTAATGTGGGTGTTTTTGCAGGAATATTTACACTCGCTAATAACATAACTCAGCTTCCAATAATTGTTCTGTTCTTTGAAAAACAAGGTGATGAAACAATCCGTGTATATTTAATCCATCGTTTAAGATAGATTTATCTTTTCCCAATCCTATAGCAAACCTACATCTAGGCCTCTTTGCATCATTTTTTTTATATATGGTTTCGTTCCACCCCGGATTAGAGTTGATAGTCCATTCAGCCCGTCATCTATTTCTTGGGATATAATAAATTCAACCCCTCGCTGTGCTAATACAGGGATTAAGTACTCATACCCCTCAGTGTCATCACAATAATTCATAGCACACATCCCCCACTCAGAGTTGATAAAGGGATCGATGACATCGTAGATGAATTGTGAAGTTTGAAGGGACACATCTCTATTAGGCGCAGCAAAATGTTGGATAGAGTTTCTTAGCTTGCCAAAGTCATTGTATAATTTTAAATTATTTATTTTGACGCCAGTAGCCGCCCAAACTTTCTCCGGCAATTCTGAATATGTAATAGTTTGACCTTTTTCTAATAAACTCTCAAAATCTAGAAGTCCTGTGGTTTTATTTACACAATCAGCAGTTGATTTAGGCAATGAATCAAAAATCAGTAGGGGATGTTCCTGTGCAAGGCGAGCTTTAAGGAAAATTTCGCAGGCGTGGGCTGCCTGTAAAACTCCCAACTGGGACCACATTTGGTTTGACCAGTCATAAAAATGAGCTAAATAGTTTGCATGAGAAAGTGAGCCAGCGCCTAAAGCAATCATATGCTCATAGACATTTTTTAAACTAGCATCCATGAAAATTATCCTAATAGGAAAGTGAATATAATATACCTAACTAATTTCTAAATAGCTACTTATGTAAAATCCTAACTAAATCGAATCATCACGATGCTGAATAAGGGAAATTAGAAGTACAGAGTGTCTTAATTTCAGCTCTTCGCTCATAGCAGACATCGGTCACTACGTGAGTCCGCTGCGTGGAAGAACCGGGCATTGTACCCGTTACGATTTATACTGATATCAGGAGTAATAAATGTGTCTGCGCTGGAAATATGCAGGCTTTAACAGATTCACTTCATAAGGCTGAAAAGCCGGTCAGAACGGAGCGCTTCAATGGCCTTTCAGAGTCCCGCCCAGAACTACACCGAAACGCGCCTGAATCTGGGCGAACTGGTGCAACTTTCCCCTTACTCTACTTACCTTATGCGCAGCGAAATCGACTGCGCCGGTGCAGGTATCGTTAGAGGGTCTGTGCTTGCAGTCGACCGTGCGCTGATACCTGCACACCGGCAGCTGATCGTTGCTGAGATCGACGGTGAGCTGACGCTGAGGCGCCTGCTGCTCGAGCCTGTTCCGGCCCTGCAGGCGCTGGACGAGGACCAGACCGTAACGCTGCTGGATGTGAGCCAGGCACTTCCCGTGTGGGGTGTGGTGGCATACGCCCTCACCGATGTAGCCGGCGTGGGATTCAACGGACCGGCAGGAGAATAGGCATGTTTGCGCTGGCCGATGCCAACAATTTTTACGCCTCATGTGAAACTCTGTTCAGGCCCGATCTGCGCGGTAAACCCGTCGTGGTCGTTTCGAACAACGATGGCTGCGTGATTGCGCGATCGGCAGAGGCGAAACGTTTAGGGATCAAAATGGCGGCTCCGCTGTTTCAGAACGAACGCTTTTTCAGGCAAAACGGCGTGCATGTATTCAGTTCCAACTACGAGCTGTACGGCGATATGTCTGCGCGCATGATGGCCATACTGGGTGAAATGGCCGCAGGACAGGAAGTGTATTCCATCGATGAGTCTTTTCTGGACGTCTCAGGGATTGGCAGCCTTATTCCGCCTGAGACGTTCGGACAGCAGATGCGTGAGCGTATCCGGCGTGAAACCGGGCTGATAATCGGCGTGGGGTTCGGGCCGACGAAAACGCTGGCCAAACTGGCCAATCACGCCGCGAAGAAGTGGACACGGACAAACGGCGTTGTGGATCTGTCTGACAGAACCCGGCAGCGAAAACTCCTTCACCTGACCGACGTCGGCGATATCTGGGGAATTGGCCGGCGCATCAGTCTGCGCCTGAACCAGCTGGGCATTACCACTGCCCTTCAGCTTGCGGACAGCAACATCAGCATGATACGAAAGAATTTCGACGTTATCGTCGAGCGCACCACGCGTGAACTGAATGGTGAGCCCTGCCTCGCGCTTGAGGATGCCCCGCCGCCAAAGCAACAGATCGTAAACTCGCGTTCCTTTGGCGAGAGGATCACGCAGCTGGAAGACATGCAGCAGGCCGTGGTGCTGTATGCCACGCGCGCGTCGGAAAAGCTCAGGGAGCAGAATTCGCGTTGTCGTCATGTCAGCGTGTCCGTCGCCACCGCCAGGCACGGCAGTGAGCCACAGTATTCGAACACCGCGTCGTGTGTCTGCGACTATCCGACCAGTGACACGCGGGACATCATAGCGTCAGCACTTCGCGGTCTCGCCACCATCTGGCGGGATGGTTTCCGGTATGCCAGAGCAGGTGTGATGCTCAGCGATTTTTACCAGTCAGGGGTGGCACAGTTTGACATGTTCAGTGAACAGCAGCCACGTGCCAACGCAGACGCTTTAATGGCAGCGCTGGACGGTATTAACCGCTCAGGAAAAGGAAAGGTCTGGTTTGCGGGCCAGGGAGAGCGCGACAGTTCATGGCAGATGAAGCGTGAAATGCTGTCGCCGCGCTATACGACACGATTAAAAGATATACCGGTAATAAAGTAGATTTAAGGGGTAAACCGGAGGTATCCGGATCGCCTCAGGCGTTCAGTCATTATATTTTCCGTGAGAGAACGTCAGTTCATCACTAAAGCAGATTGCCAGATATGAAAAAAGAACCGGCAGCCCGGTAAAGCTGCCGGCTTGAATTAACCAGTACCATTTTTTCTTTTAGGTAAGTCCGCGTTCAGAGACAGTTATCGTCTCGGTTATCACTAACTTTAGCCTTTTCAGCTTTAATCCCCGACCGTATCTGTTCCGGACTTTTTGCACCGCCATGCAGAGAGAAAACAGAAAAAACAGGCATCTGCGACAGAGACCTTTTTGTGAGGCAAAAAGGTGACGAAATTTAACATCAGGCTGGATCTGAGATTTTTCTGAGGGTATGATTTTCGGACGATCGTGTGGCGCGATCGTAACGATCCTTTTCGGCGGGCTGTGGCGGTCTGCAGGAGAGGAGAGCACAAACCTCCGTGACCGAACATGCGCGGCCGTGGGGGCCACCGACTATCCGGATGGGACGTATCCGTAAAACGTCCAGGGTCAGAATCCGGCGTGCCCGGATTCTGAATGCAAAAACCCCCTGATTCTGTCTTCAACTTTGGCGGGCTGGATTCAGAAATCAGGGGGTCAAAAGCAGGCGCAGGCCTGTGAAGGATTATATCGCATGCATTTCATAAGACAACCCCTGTCCGCCATAAGTCCGGGACAGGGTGAATGACCAGATTTTAACCGGGTTAAACTGCCCGACCCCGTATGAAGCCAGACGTTGCAGCAGTGACCATTCTGCTGCCGGCATTTGCCTCCCGACCGGGTGTGGCCCGGCTCCTGCTACGTTGCTGAAGTCTGTTTTCCGGCTGAACCGGCCGGCAATACCTCTTCACATCAGAACGGTATTGTTCGCTCGTGACACCGGCAGTCATGACGGTGGGTTTCCCCGCGTCTTTTTTCCGGCTGCTCTGTTTTCACGTCAGGCGGTCTGTAAAGTTCTGCGGCATACCTGTGGCCAGAGAACAGAGTGGTCTCAGTCTGCCGGGGAGGCGCTGTCATGAAACAGCGCAACCCGACCCGTCACTGGAGTCAGCTCAGCACCGAAGAACAGATACGTTTCTGGCAGGGCGTCGACGCCGGTGAAACGTCCTCTTTTCTCGTCCCCGCTGTACCCCGTAAGACCCGGCGCGTGAGGGGCGAACACTCCACGCGCGCAAAATGCGAAAACCCGCAATGGTTCCGGCCGGCGCGCTATAAGCCGGTAGGTGGTCAGATCGGCTACCTCTACAACCGGCTGGTGAAAACCGATCCGGAAACCGGCCTCAGCGAGCTGCGCATGCGTATGTCGCTGCATCCTTACTACCTAATGAACCGCCAGAAGGCGGGGCGTAAAAACCATTTCAAACCGGAAAAAGCCCGGCTGCTGGACTGCACCTGGCCGGTTCTGATCAGTTTCTGCGACAAGGGCAAACATTCTGTCGGCATGTGCACGTCGCGGCTGGCTCAGGAGGTCAGTCCGAAAGACGAACACGGCAACGTCATTCCGGAGACGGCCGTCACGGTGAGCCGTATGTCCCGCCTGATTAGCGAACAGGTCCGGTATGGCGTACTCGCGGTGTCGGAAGAAAAAATGTGGGACCGCGAGTCCGGGCAGTGGCTGCCGAAGTATGTCTGGATAACCGATGCCGGTTTCCGGATGCTGGGCGCGGACATGGCCAGACTCGCAAAGGAGCAGGAAAAGGCGCTGCGCAGGAGTGAGGAACGCCGGCAGATGATAGCGGAAGGGCTGATGCGGGAGGATGAAGACATCTCGCCACAGGCCGCCCGACGTCGCTGGTACGACCGTAAAAGGAGCGAGTCGCTGAAATACCGTCGTCAGCAGGGGGCGATGCGTAAGCGGGCAAACCGGCTCAGCAGCCATCCACGGGACGTGCAGGTGTTTGAGATGATGAAACACCTGCGTAAAACGCTGCCCGCAGGCGAGCTGCTGTACTGCACGGATGAGCGTCTTGAGAAGCTGGCTATCCGGCAGCTCTTCCAGATGCAGCTGTTTGAGGCACACGACACCCACGTCTGACGCATAACACCCGACATACAGACCATGCCCCTTAACCGGGGCTTTTGCCGTGGTTTTTTTTCAGGCTCCGGCCACGTCTTCGCCATTATTCCCGTTTCATGCCGGCCGCGACGTCGTTCATGCGCCGGCAGCGTGCGCAAAACCCCGTCGCCGTCCTTTTATTCACAGAAATCCGCAAAGGGATAACCTCAAAAAGCAGCAAACGGATATCAGATAATCTGCAAAACATTCGTAAACACTGTTTTAAGGTCTTCCGGATAAACCCGGAACGATCTCTGTCACCCGCGAGATTGTGGATAAGTGGAAAAGGACTTCGCTCGCAGCGGCCGCAGGCGTCCGCGCCGCTCAGAGTCAGAAGTAGCTCCCGCTCACGCGGGCCCCGGACACAATCATTTTAGTTACAGCATACATTCATTCACTGTAAACAGCACCGGCGCAGTCCTGCACCCTGAGTGCCCCTCCAGGCAGGGACCGGAGCCGGACCTGATAACCCATCGCCCCCACTGACCAGCCGCCCCCGCCCGGCCCTTCGGGCCGGAACAGGCGTGGCTGATTAATGGGTGTTGTAACTAATAGTATTTGTATCGCTGTGAGTGGAGTTGCTTCTGCTTACAGTGAACACCCCCCTAAGCGTCAGCAGCAGGCTGCCGACGCCAAGGCCCCGGAAATCACGCCCTTCACGTCGCAGGCGCCGTGAAGCCCGCTCACCGGGGTTAAAAGGAGTTACCTGAGTTTCTTCATTGCTGAAAGCCCGCAGGGCTCTTCAGAGAAAGGTAGGGTATGTCACGATTTATAGGTCTGTAACCGGCTACGCCGGGCGTACGGCGCCATTCAGCTTCTGCGCCATCTTTTACGTCATCTGGCGCCTTTATGCCGCTCAGGCGGCATTATTAATACGACTCTCACTGCAGGGATTAATTCAGTTTTGAACGTACTCTTTGTGCCAGAAGCGGACGTTCATCGGGTTTACGTTGTTAAACTGAGCAACCTGAATTACTGCCTGATGTCCCGGTCCGAGGGCGAGAAACATACCTGACTGACTTCCAGGGATACGGTTTTTTCACCGACCCTGTAGTCTATCAACCTACAATTCCGTACTTTCCCTGCACGCCCTCTCTTAGGGCCAGTCAGATGACATTTTCAGCCTGGCCCGGCTTCTGAACATGGCGGCACCCAGACTCATTCGCCGTGCAGCTTCCTTTTTATCCATCACCATTAAAAGTCTGGCGCAGCGTTCAGGGTCGTCTGTAGCTGCGTGATTACCGGCCTTGCGAGCTGAGACAGATTCTGGTGAAACGCATATTCTTTACTGATAAATTCAGTATTTAGCGAATGCCACTCCTCTCTGAGTTATGCAATCTCCTCCCGACTAAGCCTGCCCACCGACGTTTCACGTTCTTTCGCCATATACCAGTGGTGCCGGCGAAAAGGGTCGCGGCTTCGCGGTGGTGGCCGGAGAGGTGCGGACGCTGGGGCAGCGCCGTGGCCGCGAAAGACATCAGGCTCCTGATTGCGCAGGCCGTTGCCCAGGTGGAAAGCGGCGTGGAGAGCGCCACGGGAACCAGCCAGAGCATCCTGAAGATAATGGGCATGGTCGGCGAACTGGCTGAGTTCACAGACATCCTCGCCCTGGCCTCGTCGGAGCAGATGCAGGGGATTTCGCAGGTCAGCGTGGCCGTGAGCCAGATGGACGGCCTGACGCAGAACAACGCGGCGCTGGTTGAGGAGGCGTCCCCGGTCTCCCGTTCACTCTCAGAGCAGGCTCACCCCCCTGCGGGGTATGGTGGAGGCGTTTCGCGTCTGTAATGAATGTGCCGGCTCTGCTATTTTAGCGGAGCCGGCAGAAAGCTGACAGTGATTCGCACAGTACGGGGTTATCTCAGGGCTGAGATAATCCCTCAGCCAATCTTCCAGAAAGGCCGGGAACAGATTTTTTTTACATTCCAGTAAGTTACTTTATTATTTCCGTAAACTTTAACAACTTCATCAGGGCTCTCTGATGCGTCTGGTCTGAAGCTGTCGGGAACCTGAACGGCACGGCTGCCTGAAGATACATAATAAGATTTCCCGGCCTCCGGAATGACTGAAGAGTCAGTATTCTCAATAAACCTCCCGTCATTTCTGATCTGGGATACGGAATAAAAAACGCCGGGTTTTATCCTGGCCGTTATCACGCTCCCTTTTGCTTTGAAGAAGTTGGAGTCGAGCTCGTAACGATCAGACATGTCGTAGCAGCTGTCTTTATTGTTATAGTCATAAGATGCCAGATAGATTGTGCCCACGTTTCCCTGGCTGTTAAGGACATACAGTGTCGCAGCGTCAATTCCCTCATAGTTTGTGTAATTAAGAGGGAGGACTTTTGCGCAACCATTCAGTCCCAGACAGAGCAGGCATAACAGTATCAGCCTTTTAGATTTCATATCGTCCTGCATGGGTTAATGTATGATTTTCGCCAGTGTTCAGTAAATATTGTGTAAGCAGCTAATATATCGGCATAAACCGGCACTTCTTCAGTCGCATCTGAATCTGCCCGGTTCCGGAAATATAGCGTGTAAGACATTCTTTATAGTAATTCGCGCACGGAAGACTGATATCGATTCAGATAGTCGGCCTGATTATCGGCAGGTACGCCCCCTGACGCTGAGGGAGGCGCCTTCATACGCCTGCCTCGACCGCGGCGTTGAGCGCAAGGATATTGGTCTGGAAGGCAATGTTTTCAATCACCGACGTAATATCCCGTACCTTCAGCGCGCTCCTGAATGCTCTGCATTGTTTCGGTCATGTGATTCACCTGAGACTTGTCGGCGTCAACGGTCTTCGTTGCATTCCGGGTTGAGGTAGCCGCTCAGGCCCCGTTCGCCAGTGTCTCAGGAGAGGGCAGATAAGATAGATATGTTAAGATAGCCGGGTTTACATGGGACACGAGTGATCGGGGGTGATTTATGGATATATCAGTGTCACTGGAAGAACTCGGCCATCGCATCTGCATTTTGGGCCCCTCCAACAGTGGTAAATCCACGCTGGCCAGCGCGATAGCAGCCAAAACATCTCTGCCTTTAATCCATCTGGACCAACTCCATCACCAGTTGGGTACAAAATGGATCCCCAGAAAACCAGAAGATTTTCATCGATTACATGCCGAAGCCGTGAATACGGAAAAATGGGTGATGGATGGCAATTACACGAAGTGCTTACAACAGCGACTTGCGCGTGCCACTGGGCTGATACTGCTGAATGTTTCGATGCCTCTGGCACTGCTGCGATATATAAAGCGGTGCTATTCGTCGAGTCCCAGAATCGGTGGTCTTTATACCGGAAAGGACAGCGTGACCTGGGAAATGCTCAAATACATCACGCTGACTGCGCCGAAAAACCAGCTCCGTCACAGAGAGCTTTTCTGCCACAGCACTCTTCCAAAAGTGATGCTGAAGTCATCCCGTGATATCAGTGCCTGCTGTCAGCAATGGGGACTGGAATTACTCCGCTGAAAGTAATACACAGCAGTACGCCTCGTCTTTTGCAGGCCCCCAAAAACGATGTAAGCACACGGCAGCAACAGTACACCATTTCTGTGCTTCACCGGCATCCTCCATAGAACGTCCGCTCTGTGCCAGAATCGGAACTTGCTTACATCGCGTTATGTTAGTTTGCTGGGAGCCGGTCACCGCATTGCCACAGAATGGGGGGCAGGATTAAAAAGGTCTGGAGAGAGAACTATTCGAAGACTCTGGTGGTTAGGTTGCGGTAAGATGGATACTGGGTGTCACCGCACAATGCGGCAGGGCAGGAAAACTCAACGCAGGTCGGGCCGCCGCGTGGAGTTCCCGTGCCCAATGAACCTAGATCCCTCGCGCCTTAAAAACGCTCACGAATACCCAGCAACATCTTCCGCTCTTGCATTTCTGTCACGATTCTTTGCCGCTGAGTCAGCGGGCGGCCTGATCCTCATGGCATCAGCTTTCGCTGCGCTTGTTGTCGCCAATTCCCCTCTGTCTGCTGGCTATTTCTCAGCACTGCATATCAAGGTCATTGGTCTGTCGGTTGAGCATTGGATTAATGACGGCCTGATGGCTGCCTTCTTCTTGCTAGTAGGCCTTGAGATCAAGCGTGAAATGCTGGTCGGCCAGTTATCCAACTGGAACCAAAGGGCTCTGCCAGGATTTGCCGCTTTGGGGGGCATGCTTGTACCGGCCCTAATCTACCTCGCTATTAACTGGGGAAACGCTGTGACCATGGGAGGCTGGGCCATTCCAGCAGCAACTGATATCGCTTTTGCTCTCGGGGTGCTTTCGCTGCTTGGAAAGCGTGCGCCTATGTCGCTCAAGGTCTTCCTTTCCGCCTTGGCGATTCTGGATGACCTGGGGGCAGTGTTAATTATTGCACTGTTCTACACGAGTGATTTGTCTGTCAGCATGCTCCTAGCATCGCTGGCCGTTATCGTTCTTTTGGTGGTCTTCAATCGTTGTGGCGTAACGAGGCTTCTTCCTTACCTATTAGCTGGCGGGCTGCTTTGGTTCTTCATGCTTCAATCCGGTGTTCACGCGACCTTGGCGGGTGTCATTCTTGCGTTGTGTATGCCTTTAGGTGACCCGGAGAACGAGAGTAGGTCACCGCTCTTACGCCTGGAGGGCAAGCTTCATCCTTGGGTAGCGCTTGCCATTGTGCCTGTCTTCGGCTTTGCCAATGCGGGCGTATCGCTTGCAGGTATTTCTCCTGACAACCTGGTCGACCCGGTGCCACTGGGAGTGACTCTCGGATTACTACTTGGGAAGCAAGTCGGGGTGTTTGGCTTCGCTGCACTAGCAATCAGTTCAGGGTTGTCAAAACCACCCACTGGATGTGGATGGCTACAACTCTACGGAACTGCGCTTTTATGCGGCATTGGTTTCACGATGAGTCTTTTTATCGGCGCTCTGGCTTTTCCGGACAGCCAGCATTTGGTCGACGAAGTGAAGGTCGGTGTGCTGATGGGTTCTGTCATTTCCGCCATCTTGGGTGTCATTGTATTGCTGTGTGCCAAGCGTCGAATATCTGGGCAATCCATCTAGTTGAATGAACCGTGCCTAGTTCTTAAGAGGACAATCAATCCCGCTCGCTTGCATTGGCTGCAGGCGAGCGGGATTCTGATAATGGGAGGGTAGTCAGCCAGTTCAGGTTTTAAAAAAGGCGCGGTAAGCGCTCATCAAGGTTGTCTTCATCGCATCAATCCCTTATTCACTCAGTTGGTAAAGCTAAAAGTCTTCTGCTCTAATCTGCTCTAAGTAGAACTCCCCCAGACCAGAATCTATCTGATGATAAACCTCCGCTTCTCGCTCAAAGCGGACACTGCCTGATGAAGACAAGGGGGTCATAAACGGATGTTGATCTGACTTACTGAAGGAGTTCCACGTGGTACCGCGCCAGTCAGCAGCGCGGTACTCCGATCAGAAATGCGTCCAGCCTTCGTCCTTGTTCGTTACGCCGGCGCCTGTTTCCGGCGTACTGAATTTCTGCCTTACGGGTTCAGAGGCCGCATTAACAGAAGACCTAATGACCTGATTACCCAGACTGAAAACGGATACGGCCTGGAGAAGCCGTTCGGCCTGGTCTTTAAGGCTCGCGGCCGCTGAGGCAGACTCCTCGACCAGCGAGGCGTTCTGTTGCGTGGTGCTGTCCATCTCCGTTACCGCTATGCCTACCTGTTCAATACCGCGGGCCTGTTCGGCGCTAGAGGAGGTGATTTCCTCAACGGTGTCAGTCAGCTTTCCGACCGCAGAGAGGATGCCTGACATTGTTTCAGAAGCGTGTACCACCAGTTTGTTACCTTCTTCGACGCTTTGCGCATTTGCCTCAATAAGCTGACGTATTTCACCGGCAGCTGTTGCACTGCGCTGCGCCAGAGACCTGACCTCACTGGCCACCACGGCAAAACCCCGGCCGTGTTCACCCGCCCTTGCTGCCTCAACCGCGGCGTTGAGCGCAAGGATATTCGTCTGGAATGCGATTCCGTCAATCACGGCTGTAATATCAGCTATACGGCCGGAGCTTTCGCTGATGGTCTTCATGGTCCCGGTAATGGCACCTGTGGCATCGCTGCCTTTATTTGCCACATCGCGTACGCCCACTGCCAGTTGTCCCGCCTGCCGTGCGTTTTCCGCATTGTTCCTGACGGTCATACCCAGTTGCGTCATGGTTGCCGCTGTCTGCTCCAGTGCACTGGCCTGCTCTTCAGTTCGCTGTGAGAGGTCAGCGTTCCCCTGCGCAATCTGGTTGCTGGCCGATGCAACACTCTCCGCATTGCTTCTTACCTGGCTGACGGTGTTAATCAGGGAATCCTGCATGTCACGAATGGCTGACAGCAGGACTCCTGTCTCATCTTTATGACCAGCATGCACCGCGCCACTCAGGTCACCCAGGGCCACGCGGCGTGCAGCCTGAACAGCCTCCGTAAGCGGCCGTGTGATACTCCGGGTAATGAACAGTGCAGATATGGCGGCGAGCAGTACTGCAACAGTACCTGCGGTAATGAGTATCATCAGTGCTGACGAACGGTCTGCGCGCGCCTGTGCAGCAGCGGTAATCATCCGCGCTTCCTGATGGTCCTGCAGTTGTTTCAGGGAGGCCATGAATTCCCCCTGGCTCTGATAGCGCGGACCAAAAAGCAACTGCGTGGCTTCGTCGTTCTTGCCGTTTTTCGCGAGGGCCACAACTTCATCAAGGAAAGGTAAAAAGAGGTCTGCCCGGTCCGTGAGATGCTTAAAGATTTCCAGCCCTGTGGGTGAGCTCACCTGTTTCCGGAGCAGCTCGAGCAGGCTGTCAAGCTCATGCCTTTCGCTGCGGTAGTCACTGATGGCTTTCTCTCTCTGAGACTCGTCTTTGAAGAGAATTGCATTGCGGGCGAGGCGGCTCATGTCTGATGTGAGATAGCGCAGAGACTGGGAGGCGGAGGATTTACTGTAAAGGCTGCCTGAAATTTCATCGTTCGCACTGCCGAGCGAGTTAATTTTAAGGACGCCAATCAGCACCATGATAATCACAAGCAATGCCATAAAGCCGAAGGCCGCACTGAGTCTTATACCTATTTTAATATTGTTCATACAGGTTCCCTGGTGTCGGGTATCAGCACTGATGTATGGAGACGTCAGTGCTGATACAGAAGCTCTCCTGCGCCGCAGAAGGACGATGTAATACATTTCCGTTTGGTTTTATGACGGAATTATTACTATCGGCAGCGATTAAAGAATGTTCATTCTGACAGGGCTTAACCTGGCAGGCGGGAGGGAGCGAGACCGTTGATGGGCCAGCGTTAAACAGGGACGGACCAGCGAAAAAGTAAGACACATAATACTGCTTTTATCTCTACGGGCAGAAATAAAGCCTGCCGTACCCACAATTTATTCATTGTGGACTTGTCTGATGATTTCTTCCGTTTTGTGCCAGAAGCGAAAAAAAGGCTGGCAGTCCGGAAGAGCTGCCAGCCGCAATTAACCATTACTACTGTGTTATTAAATTCGAGTTATTATCTCACTGAATACTATCGTCCCGATTATAAGCATCTTTAGCAATTTTTTCTGTGTTAAGCGTCAGCAGAAAGCTGCCAGGGCCTGTGCCCCGGAAAACACACTCTTCAGGTCGCCAGCCCCGTAAAGTCCTTTCAATGCGGTTAATAGTGATACATGAAATAACTGATGCTGATGGCATGCAGGTCTCTTCAGGGAAAGGTCACGTAAGGCTGGTTTAATACAGCTTTAACCGGCTACGCCGGGTGTACGGCACCGTTCAGCATCTGAGCCATCTTTTACGTCATCTGGGACCTTCATGCTGCTTAAGCGTAACAGTGAATGCAGGCTCTAACTACAGGGGGTAATTCAGAACAAAAAGTCCGCTTTGTGCCAGAAGCGGACATTGCTAACATCAGAATGTACTGATATGCGGGGTACTGGTTACCTGGTCTGGTCTCCTGCACCCCCTCCGTCGAACCGGAGAGGGTTCCGTACTTACTCTGAATCTGCTTAATGATTCGCAGTGCCTTAATCAGAAATGTGTCCAGCCGTCGTCCGTTGTTTCAGGTTTATTAATGACCGCCGCCGGAAGACGTGCCGGAGCGACAGGGGATAAAACCGAAGGGCCGCTCTGACCGCCCAAGCTGAATACTGACACGGCCTGCAGCAGCAGGTTAGCCTGCTCTTTCAGGCTGGCAGCAGCTGACGCAGATTCCTCAACGAGTGACGCATTCTGTTGCGTGGTGCTGTCCATTTCAGTCACCGCTATTCCTACCTGCTCAATACCACGAGCCTGCTCTGAGCTGGCTGAAGTGATTTCCTCGACCGTATCCGTCAGTCTGCCGACCGCAGACAGAATGTCTTTCATGGTTTCTGAGGCGTTTAACACCAGTTCATTACCTTCACCGACACTGCGTGCGTTGGTCTCTATGAGCTGACGTATCTCGCCGGCAGCCGTTGCACTCCGCTGCGCCAGTGACCTGACTTCACTCGCCACCACCGCAAATCCTCTGCCGTGCTCACCCGCGCGGGCCGCTTCCACCGCCGCATTCAGCGCAAGAATGTTGGTCTGGAATGCAATCCCGTCAATTACTGCGGTGATTTCGGCAATGCGTCCGGAGCTTTCACTGATGGATTTCATGGTGCCGGTGATGGCACCGGTGGCCTCACTGCCTTTGTTCGCTACGTCCCGAACGCTGACAGCAAGCTGACCTGCCTGACGCGCATTGTCAGCATTGTTTTTAACCGTCATCCCGAGTTGCGTCATGGTTGCTGCCGTCTGCTCAAGTGCGCTGGCCTGCTCCTCCGTCCGCTGTGAAAGGTCAGCGTTGCCCTGTGCAATCTGCGTGCTCGCCGATGCCACGCTTTCCGCGTTATTTCTGACCAGGCTCACCGTGTTAATCAGTGAGTCCTGCATATCACGGATGGCCAGAAGCAGGCGGCCTGTTTCGTCTTTGTGCTCGGCATGTACTGTTCCAGTCAGGTCACCACGTGACACACGTCCCGCGGCCTCAACAGCCTCAAGAAGCGGGCGGGTAATGCTGCGGGTAATGAACCAGGCGGAAACCGCTGCCAGAAGAAGAGCAACCACCCCTGCGGCGGTGAGCATCATAATCGCACCCGAACGGTCTTCACGCGCTTTCTCTGATGCTGATTTCATGCGGCCTTCCTGAAAATTCTGCATTTCTTTCAGCGAAGCCATGTAGTCGCCCTGCGTCTGGTAACGCGGTCCGAAAAGGAGCTGCGTAGCCTCATCGCTTTTCCCCTGCTGAGCGAGGGCAACAACGTCATCAATGAAAGGCAGGAACAGTTCAGCGTTGGTTTTAAGCCGACTAAAGATGTCTTTCCCTTGTGGTGAGTTAACCTGTTTCCCGATGAGCTCAATAAGGCCGTTTACTTCAGTTCTTTCTCTACGGTAATCACTGATGGCCTTCTCCCGTTTAGACTCATCTTTCAGGAGAATGGCATTTCGTGCCAGCCGGCTCATGTCTGAAGTGTAATAGCGTAATGATGATGAGGAAGAGGCTTTGCTGTAAAGACTGCCCGATATTTCATCATTGATCTGGCCGAGTGAGTTCAGCTTAATGATGCCAATCAGCACCATAAAGATGACAAGAAGCGCCATAAAGCCAAACGCGGCTCCGAGACGGATTCCGATTCTGATGTTGTTCATATTTTTCCCAGGACGTAAGTCAGCCGCCGCCCGTCAGGCGAAGCGAAAGCGGATGAGAGAATTATCCCCTCAAAACGGGGCGTTATAGACGTAAGGCACTGAAACGCGCAGAGCCTGCAGTGATGTTATCGGCCGCGAGCGGGAAAATTTTAACGGGTTATCGTGACAGTAAGTTATGAAGCGCTACGTTCAGCACACTTTAAACGACAGTGATGTGCTTTCGGGCCCGCAGTGACAAAGCCTGCTACAGCTGAATTATCCTGAACCTACAAAGCAAAAGCGGCAACAGGACTGAAAGGGCTGGCCACAGACGATTCGGTCCGTATCCGGAGCGTCTGCGGCCAGTAACAGTAACAGTAAAGATTCAGGCTTACTCAGACTCAGAAAAGTAGCGTGACGAGGTAAAAGCCGGCTGCCGTCATAAGTACCGAGCCGGTCACATGAACAAAAACTGACGCCAGTGCCCAGCCGTAGCTCCCCGCCTGGAGCAGGGTAAATATCTCAACTGAGAATGTGGAAAACGTTGTCAGTCCACCGCAGAGGCCGGTAACGATGAGGAGCTTCCAGGCCGGATCGAGATGCGGATGGCGAAGAAAATACGCCACCGCTGCCCCAATGATAAACGCGCCCAGAAGGTTAACGACGAGCGTGCCGGGCGGGAGTGACGGGAAAAGGCTGTTCAGCTTTATGCCAAAAAACCAGCGGATGACACACCCTACCGCACCACCGACCATAATTGCTAACAGCTGACTCACTGCATCACTCCTTTTCTCTGGTTAAAATAAACACGAAAATATAACGGATGCCCGCTCTGACAGGCTTATTTTATTTACGGCGTACAAAAGCGTTAATACCCGCATAACGCGCCTCAGCCCCCAGTTCCTGCTCGATGCGCATCAGCTGATTGTACTTTTCGATGCGCTCTCCCCGACAGGGCGCCCCGGTTTTCAGATGACCGGCCCGCAGGGCCACCGTCATATCCGCGATGAAGGTATCCATGGTTTCACCACTGCGGTGGGATATAAATGCTCCCCATCCGTTTTCGTGACACAGAGATACGGCATCGAACGTCTCGCTCAGCGTGCCAATCTGATTGAGCTTAATGAGCGCTGCACTGGCAAGGTCTTCCCGGATGCCGCGCTCGATGTATTTTACGTTGGTGACAAAAATGTCGTCGCCGACCAGCTCAACGCGGTCGCCGAGGGCCTGATGCAGGTGTTTCCACCCACTCCAGTCCTCCTCCGCCAGGCCGTCTTCCAGCAGGATGACCGGAAAGTCGTCCAGCAGTGTGCGGTAATAATCCGTCATCTCCTCAGCGCTCAGCGAGGCTGATTCCGTACGGAGATGGTAGCGGCCGTCACGGTAAAACTCACTTGCGGCCGGATCCATGCAGATACTGATGTCTTCTCCCGGACGATACCCCGCCATCTCAATGGCCTGGACGATGTACTCAAGCGGTTCGCGGTTTGAACGTACAGGTGGCGCAAAGCCGCCTTCATCCCCGACCCCTGCTGACAGGCTCTTTGACAGCAGCAGCTGGCGCAGCGCCTGACAGACCTCGCTGCCCTGACGAACGGCCTCGGTCAGTGAGGCCGCACCGTGCGGGGCTATCATAAACTCCTGAAAGTCGGCCCCCTGGCCGCGGGCGTGCACGCCACCGTTAATGATGTTCATGCAGGGGACAGGCAGCAGGTTTGCACGCAGTCCACCCAGATAGCGGTACAGCGGCTGACAGGAAACGTCTGAGGCCAGCCGGGCCACGGCAAGGGACACGCCGAGTAAGGCATTGGCCCCCAGCCGGCCTTTATTATCAGTGTCGTCGAGAGCCCTCATTGCGTCATCAACAGTTCGCTGCTCACGGATGTCCATCCCCGAAATCACCGGTGATATGTCCTGATGCACAGCATTGACCGCATGAAGTACGCCCTTTCCGCCATAACGGTGCGCATCACCGTCCCGTCGCTCATGCGCTTCGCGCGAGCCGGTGCTGGCACCTGAAGGCACCGATGCCCTTGCACGGCTGCCGTCTGCGGTGAATGCCTCAACCTCGACAGTAGGGTTCCCGCGTGAATCCAGGATTTCCCGGGCAGTGACTTTATCAAGAACAAAACTTTTCATGTTCATCTCCTTACTGAGGCAGGTGCGTGACAAGCACGTCGGTGTTCAGGTGGTTGACATACTCCAGAGAACCCGACGTCAGCTGGCCCATAAAGCGGTTGCGGTGACCAGCAATCACGAGGTCTATGCCGAGCTCAGCAATGCATTTTTCGACATCTTCAAACCGGTGCATTGTTACCAGTTCACGCGTTTCAACGTTCTCAGGCATTGATGCAGCCAGTGCATTCAGCATCGCTTGCCCCCCGATGACCGCCTCTGCCACGACGTCATCCATCAGGCTGTCGGAGACGTAATTCATCATCCGGTAGTCATCGCTGACGTGGGCGAGCGTGATTTGAATACCCGCCTGGCAGGCGAGCGCCGCCGCGGTGTTTACCAGCACCTCACCGTCTTTCCGGCCGTGAACGAGCACAAGCGCATGCGTATAACGTTTCATCATTACTCCTGACATTCATTGAGTTGAGTTTCCAGCCACGGCAGAAGCTGTTTTTTTCTGCTGAGCATACCCGGAACAGAGCAGGCGCCCGTCTGGCTGAGCGCCGGCCCTGCAAAATAGAGCGTGGAATAATTGTCTGTGATATTCGTCAGCATCAGCACCACAAGTCCCGCCCCGGTCTGACCGGCAAGCCATGAAAGCGACGCCCGCAGAGGCTCAGTCAGTGCGCTGAGCTGCGACCTGTCCATGACCTCGACCTGCGAGATGCGCACGTCCGTACCTGCGATGATGAATCCCTTGAGGTCTTTGTCTATCAGGGTCTGCGGTGAGAGGCCGCCGGTATCGGTTTTGGCCGAGAGAAGGCGGCGGGCGAAAGATTTGCGGTCCACACCTGACCTGACACAGAGCTGGGTCACCGTGCGGATATCGTCTTCCGTGGTGGTGGGTGAGCGCAGATTGACGGTATCGCTGAGTACGGCGCCCAGCAGTAACACGCTGAATGCAGGTGGAAGACTGTTGCGTTCGGCCTCGCTCATGAGCAGCCAGAGGACCGTGGCGCTGCTGCCAACGGGCTTTATCCAGACTTCCGGCGGCAGGCGCGTGGCCAGACCGCCCAGACGGTGGTGGTCGACGATCCCCGTCACGTTGCAGTGACACAGCCAGTCCGGCCCCTGTGCTGGCTCGGTAAAGTCGACCAGCCATACCTCAGTGCCCTCTGCCCTGGGCGGTGACAGAGCAGGCAGCTGAAGGCCTGCTTCACAAAAGATAAAACAGGTCTCGCGGTTTGCTTCGCCCAGCCGCCAGGCACAGGCTTCCCGGTGGGTGGCATTAAGCCAGTGCGCCGTCACCACCGCAGTGCAGATGGCATCGCTGTCAGGATTGATGTGACCAAAAACGTTTATCATGTGCATCTCCCCGGAAAGGGAGGTATGAGAGGCAAAACTGGAATGCGGCCTGACATACCCCGGTTAAAGAGTTATATCAGGCGTCATCAGCCCACAAAGGGGCGGTTGGGAAAGGTGGAACGCCATCACCTTTAATCTCATCTTAGAACAACGATTTGGAAAAGTCAGCAGGCTGACCAACTTCTTTGCAAGTGTGTTTTTGCTAAGACCTGAGCCGGTGTTTACCGGACTTTACCCCTGATGCAAAAGAAGTGGGCGCAAGGCGTGATAAAATAGCAATCTATCAACGGCTTCCGGTAGCAGACCTGCGTCGGAAAATTTCAAAATCGCAACAAAACGTTTGTGAATAATCGCTTTGTGAATATCTGCCATGAAGTTTTCTGTTCACGACCATTCAGGGAGGCAGAATGCCACAGTCCATGAATCAAGGTAAAAAAAATGTCCCGGGGATTGTCAGTGAGTTTATCAGCTCGCCGGCTGCAGGCGGCATCATTCTCATTCTTGCATCCGCAGCGGCTGTCACTGTAGCTAACTCACCCCTGCGTGGAGGATATGCAGCCGCACTGAAATTCAACGCAGCCGGGCTGTCTGTCGAACACTGGGTGAACGACGGCCTGATGGCCATTTTTTTTCTCTTTGTCGGTCTGGAAATAAAACGGGAACTTCTCGCAGGTCAACTGGCCACCTGGAGCCAGCGCGCCTTGCCGGGTTTTGCCGCGCTGGGCGGACTGGCCTTGCCCGCTCTGATATATGCCGGCTTCAATAGCGGCAACGAGGAAACGCTTCGCGGATGGGCCATACCGGCTGCAACGGATATTGCGTTTGCGCTCGGAGTTCTGACGTTACTGGGCAAACGGGTTCCGGCATCACTGAAGATTTTTCTTTCTGCACTGGCCATTCTTGATGACATGGGTGCCGTGGCAATTATTGCCATTTTTTATACCAGCCATATCTCTCTCATAATGCTGGGCGGTACGGCAGTGACTGCACTGTTGATGTTTATGATGAACAGATGTGGCGTAAAAAGTCTGGTTCCTTATCTTCTGGCAGGCTTCGTGATGTGGTTTTTTATGCTGCAGTCGGGAGTCCATGCCACTGTAGCCGGTATACTGATGGCGCTTTTTATCCCACTGAGAACGGGCAGTAATCATGAATCACCGCTGGAGCGGCTTGAGCATGGTCTGGAACCCTGGGTGGTTTTTCTCATTCTCCCTGTGTTTGGCTTTGCCAATGCGGGCGTGTCACTGGCAGGCCTGACCACTGACGACCTCCTGTCTCCCGTTCCCGTTGGCGTCGCTGCAGGGCTGTTCTTTGGCAAGCAGGCAGGTGTGTTTGGCCTTTCACTGCTTGCCATCAGTACAGGGCTGGCTAAAAAACCGGAAAACAGCTCGTGGCTGCAGATATACGGCGTATCTGTTCTGTGCGGGATTGGATTCACCATGAGCCTTTTCATCGGCAATCTTGCTTTTGCAGGAAGTCCGCTGCTTGTTGATGAAGTAAAAGTCGGCGTGCTTGCTGGCTCCATAGTCTCTGCGGCAGCTGGGGCGCTAATACTTTTGCTTAAGCGTCAGCAGTAAACTGAAACCAGCTGCATGAAGCTCTGGCGCATTGTGGGTGTGACAGAGGAACTGATGAAGTTCACCCTGTTGACCCGCGAGGTGGGTGATAAACTCACTGAACGTTACAGCGAAATGAAAGAGACTGCCGGCCAGCTTTCTTAGCGGGTCAACCAGCGCAGTACATAAAGAAACCGGCGCAGGCCGGTTTTAAATTATAAGTATCCCGCTCAGCGGGGAGGTGTCTGGGGTCGAGCAGTTTTCCCTGTTCATCAAGAACCTGCTCACCATTTTCTCCGTCGGCCAATGCCTGCAAGCTGGCCACCGCGCTGCGGGTCCAGCTCTTTGAGCCGCCCCTGTTGGCAAAGGTGCTCGGCTTTGGAGGCCGGTAGGGTTATCGCCAGCGGCGCATTGCGGGCCATCATGGGGATCCTGATTGACCACCATGTCTCACTGCGGGCGCAGGCGCTGCGCTTCTTGGTGCTTTTCTGCCGAGCCGGCACGAACTTCATCAGCTGGCACATGCCCGGCTGTACTCAGCATCAAAGTCGGTTCTGCGGCCGTAAGCGTCAGGTTGCTGAGAGCTGTCAGCAGTTTTATTCCTGTATGCCGTAATAACTGCATTACTTATGAGGCTAATGAATATGATGGGATACGATTTACTGACTGCATTTGCGACCGTCGCTGCGTGCATCAACAACATGGATCTGGGGTTTGACGAGACCGCTTCGCCGTTTGGCACACTTAGCAACCCAGCCAATTACCTGATGTGTGGAGCAATACTGATAGGGCGACTTGAAATCTATCCAGTATTAATCCTTTGCTCTCGTTTATTCTGGCGATCGTGAGAACAACGGGACGCCTGATGAGAGTGAATCGGACGTCCTGAAAGAGGTGTTTAGCGCCTCTTTCAGGCGTTAATGGGTTAATGACAGCTAGCGTACAATATGCAGGAAGTGCAGGTGCTTTTCATACTGGTCAAGGATATCGTGTATGATCTGCTCCTGTGTCCATCCCATAATGTCATAATCCTGTCCCCCCTCTTTCAGGTACACTTCGGCCCGGTAATAACGATGTTTTTCATCCCTGTCGTTATCCGACATACCTGCGAGTGCAAAGGTTGGCTGCATATATGAACGCAGGCGTATCTCATAAACAAAGTTAAGCTCATTACCAAGATCTACTTCAAAATGGATCCTGTCATCCGCGTCATCATTCGTGTGCGAAACAGTATTCTGTTTTGCCAGCTCCTTTTCCACCATTTGCATAGCGGGATAGATGACCTCGGTCATAAAACGCTTAACGTGTGAACGTTTCGGAAAGTGGGCTATGTTGCGCAGTCGACGCTGCCAGGTAATGGGATTACGTGCCGCCGTGGGCGCAATGGTCGCTATCTGCTTACTTTCACGCTTCCATACATCAACACGTAGTGCTTTAATCAGGCCGTAAATCGACATCATGAGAATGATGGCAAACGGCAGTGCGCTGGCGATGGTGACAGTCTGAAGCGCTTTCATTCCACCGGCGAGCAACAACGTTACGGCCACAATGCCCATCAGCCCTGCCCAGAAGATACGTTGCCAGACAGGCGTTTTGTCTGTACCACCTGATGCCAGCGTATCCACAACCATCGCACCGGAATCCGCTGAAGTGACAAAGAAAACCACAACCATCGCCATAGCAATGAACGACAGTACGGAGCTGAACGGAAAGTGCTCAAGGAAATTAAAGAGCGCCAGCGTCTGATCAGACTGCACGGTCTGCGCCAGATCGCTTGCACCTTTCTGCATAATCAGCCAGATAGCGCTGTTACCAAAAAAAGTCATCCAAAGCAGGGTGAAGCCAGCAGGCACGAACAGCACACCCGTGACAAATTCCCGAATGGTTCGCCCCCGCGAAACGCGCGCAATGAACATTCCCACGAACGGTGACCATGCCAGCCACCATCCCCAGTAGAAGAGCGTCCAGCCACCGAGCCATTTACTGGATTTCGGTTCATACGCGTAAAGGTTAAACGTTTTGGTCACCAGTTCAGAAAGGTAGCCGCCGGTGTTTTCAACAAAGGATTTCAGCAGCAATACCGTTGGCCCGAGCGCCCCTACAAGGATCAACAGCAGTACAGCAAGAGAAAGATTCACCTCAGAGAGGATACGGATACCCTTATCCAGACCAGATACCACCGAAAGTGTGGCAAGTCCCGTAATGACCACAATCAGAATGACCTGCATGGTTGCGTTAACGGGCACGCCAAACAAATGGTTCAGTCCTGCATTTACCTGCAGCACACCATAACCCAGAGATGTTGCCACACCCAGCACGGTACCAATCACCGCAAAAATATCTACAGCGTGGCCCATCCAGCCGTAAATGCGATTTCCGATGATCGGGTATAGTGCGGAGCGAAGCGTAAGCGGCAGGCCGTGACGATAGCTGAAGAATGCCAGGATAAGAGCAACGATGGCATAGATGGCCCATGCGTGAAGTCCCCAGTGGAAAAAAGTAATGCGCAGTGCTTCCTTCGCTGCCTGCACCGTTTCCGGCGTACCTGTTGGTGGCGACATATAATGCATAACAGGCTCCGCCACGCCGAAGAACATCAGCCCGATCCCCATCCCTGCAGAAAAAAGCATGGCAAACCATGAGTGATAGCTGAAATCCGGTTCAGCATGATCCGGCCCCAGTTTAATGTCACCGTAGCGAGACAGCCCCAGGTAAGCGACTGTGAGAAGAATGACTGCAACAGCAAGAATGTAAAACCAGCTGGCATTGGCAAAAAGGGCATTCTGAAGGGTTCCAAGCCGGATTTCTGCCTGCTCCGGAAACACAGCGGCAAAAACAACCAGTACAACTATCAGTGCTGCAGACGTGAAGAAAACAGGCGGGTTTATGTGAATGCGTTTAGCTTTTATGTCGGATTCGTGAGAAGTCATATCGTTCCTGTTTTGATTGAATGAGCACCAAATGTAACAATCCGTATAAAGCAGTAAAAGCGAAGTATCCCGATCGCGCAGTTTTTCAACGCATCTTTACACGTCCCTCTCATTAAAAGCGGAATATCAGCCACTGTTTAACATCAGATCAGCATTTGATAATACCGACAGCCAGTTCCTCCAGTCGGAGAATATCGTCCCTGAGAACAAGCGCCTTTCTTGCCCGATTCAGAGCCTGCCGTGAGTGTCTCCTGGCATGGGTTGCGTACACGGCTGGTTTATACTGCGCCAGTGCCAGAGAAGCCTTTTGAAGCCGGATATGCACTTCTACCAGTGCAGCACCATCGCGTGCTATTGGCGTGAATATGCCGTCAAACAGGTTACTGATGTCGGCCGGGCGCAGGAATAATCGGGGATAAGGGGTTGAGCCTTCCCCGGCTTCTACCGGGGAGCAGAAAAGACGCACAGCGCGGCCGATGATGTCAATGGCGGTTCCCGGATCGTTCACGGCAGGTGAGAGAGCACGCGATGCAATCTCCGAAAGCACACTCAGCCCAAAGCGCGGGTCCTGATCAAATGAGCGCTGTCCTGCAACCGTAAAGGCTACCCATAATTCCTGTTTCTGCTCTTAGGATAAGACCTTTAGCGTATATAAAATCGTAAGAGAAAAGTGCAAAAAAGCACCGGGACGGACATTCAGATACAGACTCTGGTTATTTTTATATGCAAATTCAGATAAAACATCGGGATGTGTTAATCTGCGGGGTAAGCAGGTCACAGTGCCGTGGAGATGCAGATTAATAGAGTGATCTTTTACCCAAACTGTTTCAGTTGTGCGCCGTAATAATCAGACTGGCGCGTAACCACAACGTGCAGAGAGCAGTGTAGCAGCATGGCGAATCTTCTGGCCCAGACTTTCCAGCAAGCCATCTTTCGCCTCGCTGCTCAGGAAGCTTGTGGCAATCCCCGCAATAGCCCGTCCTGAATGATCGTATATGGCTGCGCCTATGCAGGTCATGGCGGCATGAACCTGGCCGTTATCGATTGAAAAACCACGTTCGCGGATAACAGCCAGTTCCTGCTTCAGCGTTTCAAGACTGTCCACGCTGTTCGCTGTCATGGGTGAGGGAAAGTGCGCGGTAAAAAGCGCATCGAGTTCATTATCAGAAAGCCGTGAAAGCAGCATTTTACCTGTCGCGGTGAAAGGAGCGGGCAGACGCATGCCGATGCGAAAGGTATGACCGAGCGCTTTCTCTGCATCGCGACAGCCAACATAAACCACTTCATTGCGGTCCAGCACCGTAAGGGTGATGGTGTAACCCGCCAGCAAAGTGTCCGCAGCAAAATAGTCCCGAAACATCGAGACGATATCCATCTGTGACAGAAACCCTTCAGCCCAGCGCATCAGGTGAGGGCCGAGGCGATAAGTGCCTTCTGCCGCCTTGACCAGCAAACCCAGGTCTGTCAGCGCATGAAGCTGGCCGTGGACGGTACTTTTGGGCAGAGACAATGTCCTCGTGATGTCGGTAGCCGACATCACGCCACCTGATGCAGCGACCAAATCAAGGATATTAACCGCACGACGCAAAGCAGGAACTGTGTCAACTTTTTTGTGTGGTTGATCGCTTTTTGTTAAAGAATCCCCTGACATAATCCCTCGCAGTAAGTTCAGTATCAAGATATAAGTTCAATATATTGAACCAGCTAAAGGGGATTGTAGATGATTCAACTGAAAAATCCAGACCTGCTTCAGACACGTTGTCTGATTAATGGCGAATGGGTTCAGGCTCAGGATCGTGGCGTAATTGAAGTCAATAATCCGGCCACGGGTGACATTATTGCTTCCGTGCCCGCGATGTCGGCGCTGGATACCACCAACGCTATTAAGTCTGCACAGACGGCATTCAACGGCTGGCGTCAACGGGCCGCCAAAGAACGCACTGCACTTTTGCGCCGCTGGTTTGATCTCATCGTTGCCCATGCTGACGATCTTGCGCTGCTGATGACGGCTGAACAGGGCAAACCTCTGGCAGAAGCCCGTGGCGAAGCGCTGTATGCCGCCTCCTTTGTTGAGTGGTTTGCCGAAGAAGCCAAACGTGTTTACGGTGAAACCATTCCTGCTCCAACAACCAACAAACGCATTGTGGTGATCAAGCAGCCTGTCGGCGTGTGTGCGGCGATTACACCATGGAATTTCCCGGCCGCGATGATCACCCGCAAAGCCGCACCGGCGCTGGCTGCTGGCTGCACCATGATTGTCAAACCGGCAGAACAGACGCCGCTCACGGCGCTGGCACTTGGCTGGCTGGCGATGCAGGCGGGCATTCCGCCAGGGGTCTTTCAGGTGATTACCGGCGATGCGCACGAGATTGGCGGTGTACTTACCGGCAGTCATGTTGTTCGTAAGCTCTCTTTTACCGGTTCAACAGAAGTAGGACGCATTTTGATGGCGCAGTCCGCGCCCACCATTAAAAAACTCTCGCTCGAACTGGGCGGTAACGCCCCGTTTATCGTCTTTGATGACGCCGATATCAATGCCGCCGTTGAGGGGGCTCTGGCCTCAAAATACCGCAACGCCGGACAGACCTGCGTCTGTTCCAATCGTATCTACGTTCAGTCTGGAATCTATGAGGCGTTTGCCAGCCGATTTGCAGAACGGGTGGCGGCCCTGAAAGTGGGCGACGGACAACAGCCTGATGTGACGATCGGCCCGCTTATCGATGACAGTGCGGTGAGTAAGGTGGAGGAACATATCGCCGATGCGCTGGAAAAAGGGGCAACGCTGGTTACGGGCGGAAAACGCCACGCGCTGGGCGGTACGTTTTTTGAACCCACGATACTGACCGGTGCCACTCAGCAGATGAAAGTAGCCCGTGAAGAGACCTTTGGCCCGGTGGCACCGCTTTTTCGCTTCACCACGGAAGATGAGGTGATTGCGATGGCGAACGATACAGAATTTGGCCTGGCAGCCTATTTTTACACCGAAAATGTGCGCCGTACCTGGCGAGTTACGGAAGCGCTGGAATACGGCATGGTAGGTCATAACACGGGACTGATTTCAAACGAAGTCGCGCCGTTTGGCGGCGTTAAACAATCCGGTCTTGGCCGGGAAGGATCGCATCACGGCATTGATGAGTATCTGGAAATTAAATATCTGTGCTCAGAGATTGCCTGATAACCACACGTGACTGACAGGAGGCGATATGACGATCAATACATTTGAGTTTCGTACGGTGTCTTCCATTGAAATGAAATGGGGAGGAGCACAGCAACTGGGCACCAATCTGACGGCACGGTTCACTCAGCGTAACGCATTGCTGATTACCGATGCCGGATTAATCAAAGCGGGACTGATTGCACCCATCACAAAAAATCTTGAAGAGGCGGGCTTTAGCATCACCGTTTTTGATGAGGTTGTGGCCGATCCGCCGGAAGCCGTCGTATACCGTTGCGTCGAGGTCGTTAAACAGGTCGGGGCCGATATTATTATCGGGCTGGGCGGGGGATCTTCGCTTGATATTGCTAAAGTCACCGCGGTGCTGGCGCACAGCGATCAGCCGCTGGCGGAGATGTACGGCATCGACAAGGTCACCGGGTCGCGTCTGCCAATGGTGCTGATTCCAACCACCGCCGGGACCGGCTCAGAAGTCACCAACATTGCCATTATCACTACTGGCGAAACCACCAAGATGGGCGTGGTTTCACCTCAACTTTACGCAGATTTTGTGCTGCTTGATGCGGAACTGACGCTCGGACTGCCGCAAATTCACACCGCCGCAACCGGTATTGATGCAATGGTTCATGCCATCGAAGCCTACACCAGTAAGCACAAGAAAAACCCGCTTTCTGATGCGCTGGCCCGTGAGGCATTACGCCTGCTGGGCGCAAATCTGATTCACGCCTGTCAGGATGGGAGCCATCGCGCCGCACGAGAAGGGATGTTACTGGGTGCTACGCTGGCCGGGCAGGCGTTTTCCAATTCGCCGGTCGCCGCCGTGCATGCTCTGGCTTATCCGTTGGGTGGGCATTATCACATCGCGCATGGTCTTTCTAACGCGCTGATGCTTGGACCAGTGCTTCGTTTTAATGCCACTGCGGCCGCGCCGCTGTATGCCGAACTGGCTGACGTGCTCAATGTACCCGGTAGCGGTGGTGCAGCAGCTCGCTCAACCGCATTTGTCGACTTTATGCTGCATTTGATGGAGCAAAGTGGCGCGCCTCGCCGGTTAAGGGATGTCGGGGTAACGGAAGCGAGCCTGCCACGTCTGGCTGCGGATGCCATGCTGCAAACGCGTTTACTGACCAACAATCCTGTCGAGGTTCATGAGCACGACGCGCTAAATCTGTATCGCGAAGCATTCTGATTTCAATAATTAAAAATAACGCATCACTTTAACCACGCTAACGACCAGAGGAATATTCAGTATGAAAGATATCCGTCTCTACATGCTCCAGTCCGGTACGCTGAAGTGTAAGGTGCATAACATTAAGATGAATCAGGGCGCGGGAGCGGACTATGAAATCCCGGTTCCCTTTTTCCTGATCACCCATCCTGACGGACATACCATTATTGATGGTGGCAATGCCGTTGAAGTGGCAACCGATCCCAGAGCCTACTGGGGAGGCATCTGTGATGTTTACTGGCCGGTGCTCGATAAAGATCAGGGCTGTGTCGATCAGATCAAAGCTCTGGGCATTGACCCGGCAGATGTTAAATACGTAGTGCAGTCTCACCTGCATCTTGACCACACTGGTGCGATTGGCCGCTTCCCAAATGCCCGCCATATTGTCCAGCGCATCGAATATGAATATGCCTTTACCCCGGACTGGTTCGCGGCCGGCGGCTACATCCGCAAAGATTACGATCGCCCTGGACTTGATTGGCAGTTTTTGAACGGCACCGACGATGATTTTTATGACATCTATGGTGACGGCACGCTGACCACGGTATTTTCGCCAGGACACTCGCCCGGCCATCAGTCTTTTCTGGTGCGGTTGCCCAACAGCCAGCCGCTGTTACTGACTATCGATGCGGCCTATACCCGCGATCACTGGGAACAAAAAGCGCTGCCGGGTTTTCTGGCCTCAGCGGTGGATTCCGTGCGTTCCGTGCAAAAACTGCGTGCCGTGGCCGAACGTGCCGGTGCGCTGGTGGTGACCGGTCACGATCCTGACGCCTGGTCTGAACTCAAAAAAGCCCCTGAATACTATTCCTGAATAATGCCGTCCGGTTGGGGCAGTAACCACGTGGGTTAAGCCACTCTCAAAAATCGAGGCAGGTTTATACTGCTTCGATTTTTATTCTATGGCCCTGATGACAGGTTGCCGGGGGGTGAGTCACCTCACAGCGCTGATAACTGAGAATAATGCGCCGTTCCTGTGGATAAAGCGTGCAGATTAAAGATTATATAGAAATTCAGGATGGGTACGGCAAGAGCAACGTGTAGTTGCTGGTGAATTGTTAACAGTTATGGTCCGGAAACTGACGTGCCAATGACTCATTTCATCGTATGACCCGTGAAGTTAAGTCCCCCCTTCTTGAGGTTGCTGCTTTATGTGAAGAGCATGAAATGAGCAACTTCAGCTCAATCAATTTTCAACTACTTCAGCAAAATCGCTGTCTGCTGCAGAAATTGTAAAGGTCCGCTCCTCGCTCATAGCGGACCTACAGCTCAGTCAGCATGTACGCTTTGTGCCAGGAGCGGACGTTGGCGTGTTATGACGATTTCAGGATTACTCATAGAATGGCTTTGTAGTTGAGATTAACGTGATCGGAATATTATTCCGCTGTATCCTGACCAAATTGTTTTTGATATCACTAACGCAAAATGTTTTGCGTCATTGAAAAGAAGGAATTCGTATAATATGTCTCAAATTAAATTTGAACTGAGTCTTGGAAGCGACATATTACGTAATGGCATGTTTCTGGAATTATCTGTCCGCGAGACATCTCCTTTACGGCAAATTGCTGAAGTTTTCTATTCGGATGTTACACACGAATTCTTTTTGACCTGCTACGAAGAGAATATCCCTCTAGAAGCAGTGGAAAAACTGATTTCGGAGGCGAGGATATCTCTCCCGCCAGTGAAGCAAGAACAATCTACATAGCACAGACCACATATCAATGTCCGCTCCTCGCTCATAGCGGACAAAGGAAGAGATTTTAGCGTCCGCTTTGTGCCAGAAGCGGACATTGCTAACATCAGAATGTACTGATATGCGGGGTACTGGTCACCTGGTCTGAGCTCCTGCCCCCCCTCCGTCGAACCGGAGAGGGTTCCGTTCTTATTCAGAATCTGCTGAATGAGGCGCGGTGCTGTAATCAGAAATGTGTCCAGCCGTCGTCTTTAGTCTCCACGTGGGCTTTAACTGCCGCACTCGCAGATGGAGTGGGCGCATGAACAGCAGCAGGTATGGACTGGCTGCCCAGACTGAACACAGACACCGCCTGCAGAAGTAACTCCGCCTGCTCCCTGAGGCTCGCAGCCGCGGAAGCCGACTCTTCTACCAGCGAGGCGTTCTGCTGGGTGGTCGCGTCCATTTCCGTGACGGCAATGCCCACCTGCTCAATGCCGCGCGCCTGTTCGGCACTGGCAGCATTGATTTCTTCCACCGTATCCGACAGCTTCCCGACCGCCGTAAGAATACCTGACATGGTTTCAGACGCGTGAACCACCCGCTCATTACCCTGTCCCACCGTATCGGCATTGGCTGCAATCAGCTGACGTATTTCACCCGCAGCAGAGGCGCTGCGCTGCGCCAGTGACCTGACTTCGCTTGCCACCACCGCAAAACCCCGGCCGTGTTCACCGGCACGGGCCGCTTCCACGGCGGCATTTAGCGCAAGGATATCCGACAGCTTCCCGACCGCCGCAAGGATACCTGACATGGTTTCAGAAGCGTGAACCACCCGTTCATTGCCCTGTCCCACAGTATCGGCATTGGCTGCAATCAGCTGGCGTATTTCACCCGCAGCAGAGGCGCTGCGTTGTGCCAGAGACCTGACTTCGCTTGCCACCACCGCAAAGCCCCGGCCGTGCTCACCGGCGCGGGCCGCTTCAACGGCGGCATTCAGCGCAAGGATGTTGGTCTGGAAGGCAATGCCGTCGATGACGGAGGTGATTTCAGCGATGCGCCCGGAGCTTTCGCTGATGGATTTCATAGTGCCGCTGATGGCTGCGGTAGCCTCACTGCCTTTGCCTGCCACGTCACGCACGCTGACCGCCAGCTGGCCTGCCTGACGGGCGTTCTCTGCGTTGTTTTTAACCGTCATGCCGAGCTGCGTCAACTGCTCCATACTCGCGGCGGTCTCCTGCAGAGCGGCGGCCTGCTCTTCAGTCCGTGATGACAGCTCGGTGTTGCCCTGCGCGATTTCGTTGGCGGCCCGAGAAACGGAAGCCGAGGCGTCCTTTATCTGCGACACCAGGCCGCGCAGGTTGGCCTGCATGGTATCGAGTGAAGCCAGCAGGCTGGTTGTGTCATTTCTGCGGAGTGTGACCGGGGTGGTCAGGTCACCGGACGCGATGGTGGCGGCCAGCGCCTGCGCCTGCGCGGGCTCACCGCCCAGTTGGCGCATCAGCATACGAATCGTTGTAACACAAATGAGGAGGGCGATAAGAACGGAGAAAAGCACCATCACCGCCATCAGTATTGCCATGTGTGAAAGCGATGCTCTGGCGTCGAAGACGCTTTGTTCGGTAGCCTTTTTCTGCATGTCTGAAAGACGATTCAGCGCGCCAAGCATCTTAATCTGCTGTGGCCGCACGGTTGTTTTCAGATAGTCCACGGTTTCCGTCAGAGGGGCGTTAATGGCAGTCTGAGACGCGACAATGAGCATTTTCATCGTCGGGTCATCCACATCAAGCAGATCCTTAAGTGCCTTTATTTCTTCGGCAGCATTGTTCTCAGACATGCTTTTCATCAGCAGCTCCCGGTTTCCGTAGTAAAGCCTGTACAGACTGCTGACCCGCTCCATCTGGGCCCTTTTATCTTCAGGATCGGTGAGTAAGGGGATGTTCCTGACGGCGACAGAGATATCTCGGAAACTATTCCCCATATCCCGTAGCAGAGTAAGCCGGTATACCCGGATTCTTACGGCAGTATCCATCTCTTCACTAGCCTGGCGGAGTGCATGCAGGGCAACGCCTGCAAAAAGTATAAAAAGGACGATGAGCAGGCCAAAACCTGCGGCAAGACGGGTGGAAATTTTCATAAACGCTCTTTTTTGTAAGTTTTTGCCTGTGTCTGTATTTGCTAACCACAGGTAACTATCGGCAAGCGGTTCTGTTTTTTACATGGTTTTAGTGGCAAATGTTTCTTATCAGTTAGCGGTATTACATAACCGTCTTTCGCGGACGTCCCTGCGTTTCGCTTCTAACCGGCGCTATGGCATCATCTTCAGAACACCATAAGGGCTGGGAAGGACTAACTGAGGGCTTCGATTTACAGCTTACAGGCCTTTACAGGCGTGCCGCCCGGCTGTGCAGACTCATGAACTGATACGCTGAAGTGTGGGTGGTTATTTTGCGAACAATCTTAATTTGTGGTAATTTTCAGGATGCACAGACGATTGTCCACAGGGTTTCGGCCGGTTTATGCACCGGGCTGTGGATAACAGGGGAAGGAGATGGCTGCACGCCGTCCCTGACAGGACAAAAAACCTGTACGGAGGCGTTACTGAAGGCAGTGACCGCCCTCATCAGTGCGACGCACCCGGCGAACACAAGCCGGTGACGGTGTTGACAAAAGAGGGGCAGCCGTTCCGGACGGTGAAAGGTTCACCGGCTCTGAGAGCAGGACTCCAGGAATAAGGCCTGCCGGACGTATCGGTTGGGTTTTAAGCCAGACAAAAAGCCTGTTCCTGCCCTACATGAGCGTTTCGATGCCCCTGATTAAGCCGCTGATTTTTATGACGTGTCGCGTCGCAAGTAACGTCCCCATCACATAGGGACGGGCTGAAGAGCCGGCATCATGCCTGATACTCAGCCTTTCGTCGTCGGCAGCAAAGAGTGTTTCAACTGACAGGGAGTACGAAGGAAGCCTCACGGAATGTACCTGCACCGGCTCTTCCCGACCAAGCGCCGCCCCACGGGTGGTCCGGAACCCTTCAAGCGCATCGACGGCAAGGCTGGTCCCTGGTCGGCGGACTGCAGACAAGGCGTCAGCCAGCTCCAGAGAGGTGCCCGAAGGCGTGTCTTTCTTGCCTGGCGATGCATACTCCACGATTTCAACATCGTTAAGGTAACGGGCGGCCTCAAGTGCGAACCGTTTCATTAATACGGCCGTCACTGAAAAATTACCGGCGGCGATGACGCCCACACCGTACTCTCTGGCACTGGCGTCAATCGCAGCGAAGTCGTCCGACTGAAGCCCTGAGGTGCCAATCACCACGGCGCAGGCATTTTTGAGGGCAACTTTGCAGTTTTCTCTGGCGACCGCTGCGGCGGTATAGTCAATGAGAACATCAGCAGAAGCGGCTAATTCATCACTCAGTGCGTCAGAAATCACGACGCCACATTCGTCCATTCCGAGGTAGCTGGCGATGTCTTTTCCGGCACCCTTACGGGCTATGGCGCCAGCAAGCATCAAATCATTACTGGATAAAATTTCGGCGATGAGATCACGCCCCACCCAACCTGTAGCCCCGGCTACAATAATTTTCAGCATTCAGATGTGCCTCCGCATTTTTTAAATGTTCTACCAGACCTCAGTGACGTTTATCAATGCTGGAGGTGCGGAGTAAGTGCAAAACCGTCCATGACGTTGTCAGTGTCCCTTTGCGTCAGGCTCCGCTTCAGGTAGTACACTCCATTCATCGGACGCGGAGCCACACAATAACCCCTCCTGTCTGCGGCAAAAGAAAGAGGAGCGGCGCGGAGAAGGTTAAGTCCGATGCGGTCAGCCGGAACAATGTCGCGCTGGCTGGGATGCCTTGCCTGACAGGGCTCCAAGGATTATCGCCATGCCAATGGAAAATGCTTAGGAGGTGAACACCGCTGTGCTCACAGGAGAGGGGGTTAGCGAAGCGTTAATGCAGAAGTCTAGACAAAAAGTCACAGACAATTAAATACTGATAATCCGGGCTGTCTACTTTTCACTTACAAACTATCCTACCTTTCAAAGTCTGCTTAGTGTCAAGGGCGGATTATGTTACAGCATTTTTATTTATAAAATTATTTTATGAACGTGCTCCGGGCCGGGGGGAATTTAAACAGGGGATCTGCCCACGTCCGGTGCAGTAACGGGCTGTCATTCTATTTTCAGCTTATAAAGCCTGTCAGCCCTGCGTGCACATGCTTTTGCTCTGGCATATTTTATGACTGTCAGCCAGCGCTTATCACTGCAGGGGTTATAGTATGACTCAAGCGATAGAAGCAACTTTCCCCAGTTGATGATCTGCAAATCAGGCTGTTTGCAGTACAGATTTGCCAGCTCACTTAGGGCGAGGTCGACGCTTCGTTTTGCAGCAATCAGGTTTCCATCAGACTGGTAAGCCCCTGCTGTCTGCCTGATCTTTTTAGCACATTTCTCGACTGCTGTATTTACTTTCAAAGAATATCCTGTTCCATACATTCAGATGTGTCCTGAAACATTTGCTGCTGTACAGAAATAAAGGCATTTTTGTGACTTTAAAAGAGGTCCTCTTTCATTCGCATCGTTCCACTCCTGACCTCCACCCTGGGAGCACTTAGTCTTAATAATTCATGAGGGTGTCGAAGGAAGAATATGAAAGATAATATTCTCACTGGCTCGGAAATCCCTGTATTATCCGTAATAATTTAATATCCATCGGGTTAACTGAGCCCTCAGTCTTTTTGAAAATATCTAATCTAGCCAATGCCCAGTTGCCATTACACAGTTCTTTTTCATTGGCTGTCCGTTGTGTAGCAGAAGCGAAAAGCAAATAAATGCTTCACAAAATGTGAAGCATTTACAGTTGCAGCGATGCCGGGTGCCTCCCGGTGAATAAAGTGAGGTCGCCCTTATTCGCACCATGGCAGTTCCTGACCGCGTGCCCCGCCGCTTAGGGAGATTCACCGCTGCGTATACATGAATTGAAAATCAATTCTTTTAAAAGGCCGATAGAATACTGTTTATCGGCCGGGCTGCATCAACGTTACGACCTGCCAGATTAACGCAGCAGAGACAACATGGTCTGTGGTACCTGGTTTGCCTGCGCCAGCACTGAAGAACCAGCCTGCTGCAGGATCTGCGAGCGGGACATGTTCGATACTTCCGTCGCGTAGTCCGCATCCTGAATACGACTGCGGGCAGCGGTCAGGTTAGTCACGGTATTGTTCAGATTACTGATAGTGGACTGGAAGCGGTTCTGAGATGCACCCAGCAAACTACGCTGATTGTCGACCGCTTTGATGGCCTTATCGATATCTGCAAGCGGCGTGGTGCCGCCTGCAGAACCAGTTGCACCGCCTGTTACTGCACCCTTGAGCACGTCGAAACCAACAGCTGAGGTCGAACGCGCATTACCGTTAACTGTCTGACCGGAAGTGGAACTGGTATTCTGCGTGGAGCCAGACTGGCCGGCTGCTGCCAGGTTAAACCCGTCACTTGCGCTTAAGGCAATGCCAATGGTCTCGCCGTCTTTTGCACCAACCTGGAAGTTATAGGTGGTGCTGCCTGAACCGGTATTCAGTACTTTGATGCCGTTAAAGTCGGTTTGCTTGGTAACGCGGTCGATTTCCTGCATACGCTGGTTGACTTCAGACTGAATTGAATCAATATCAGAGGCTGAGTTAGAGCTGTTTTGTGCCTGAACGGTCAGGTCACGGACACGCTGCAAGTTATTGTTGACTTCGGTCAGTGCGCCTTCAGCGGTCTGTGACAGGGAAATACCGTCGTTAGCGTTACGGGCTGCAACGCCCAGGCCATTAATGTTAGAGGTAAAGCGGTTTGCAATAGCCTGACCCGCGGCATCGTCCTTGGCACTGTTAATACGTAAGCCGGAAGACAGGCGTTCAATAGCTGTACCCAAAGAAGACTGTGCTTTAGACAGATTATTTTGCGTTACCAGAGACAGTGTGTTGGTATTAATAACAGCCATAGTATTTTCCTTAAGTCAAATTTTCAGGATGATTAAATCCATTTGTCGGAGTGACACAAGATTAATCGGCTGTCCTTCGGAAAACTTTAATTAAATTTAAAATTATTTTTTTTTGCCCCGAAAGTCTGTCAGTCACATAAAAAACGCCTAAAAATCACTGTCGCAGGAGTTTTTAATTCTTCAGAATTAGAAAATCACCTAAATCAACTACAATTTCACAACCCTGACAATCACATTTCTTCAATTGATCTTTAGTTGAATAAAAATGCTATTACATAATTATGTAGAGAGTGTGCTAGTTTTATGGAGCGTGTATGGATTATCCTGTTTAAGTTTTATTAATTATCTGGGTGGTTGCAAGATTGAGAAAATAGTTTTATCTTCCTCCTGTAAATTTTTATGTGATATTTTTCTAAACGCGTTCAAAGCAACATCCAAAATGAATTTTACTAACTCTCGAAAACATAAGGTACAATACTAAGTGTTATTGTAAGTGCGATAAGGAAATTAGCTCTATCAAATTATTATTTTAACAGGTCTTTAATGATGGCAGATTCATCATGGGAAAATTCATTTGATATAGGGGAATTAGACGAAGTCTGTTGTTTATCATTTTACGTTACAGGATAATTTGAAATTTGCCATTAACTTCACAACCCTTAATTAACGCCTGTAAAGGAGTAAAGGTTCGAATGCATGATATCGTCCAGGAAATGAAATATGCAACATCACTGAAATAAGAGTCAGCACATTGTAAAACCATCGCTTTGCACATGAAGATTCAAGGTGGAAATTATGCAATGACTTAAATAAATAAAAATTTCAGAAAAAATAAGGACGAACAAACCTTTTAAACAGGACCCCCTCAGTCGTTGTAAATAATAAATGATTGTTGTAGCAACGACCGTTTTCAATTTCTTGTAAAATATTTAAGGAATGAACGATGGCCAGTATAAGCGCGCTCGGGGCAGGAACAAACCTCGATCTTGACAGTCTCTATAACAAACTTGAAGCTGCTGAACAGACAAAGCTTAAGCCTCTTATAGCCCGCCAGGTTTCATATAAAGCCAAGCTTACCTCGTGGGGAATAGTACAGACAGGACTCAGCAAAGTTAAGAGTGCTGCAGCCGCACTCAAAGATGCGGCCGGTATAGCTTCTGCAAAAGTCACGAGTACAAATTCAGCCTTCAGCGCCACGCTATCGAGTACTGCCAGTGCAGGTACATATTCAGTTGATGTGAATCAACTGGCATCTGCACACTCTCTGTTGTCCAGATCGGTTTCATCAAAAACCGCAGAGCTTGGAGACAGCAGCCTTTCCTCCCGAACCATTACAATCACTCAAAGTGGCAATAAGACGCCTCTCACGGTGACACTTGGAAAGGACCAGACCAGTCTTTCCGCCATTCGGGATGCAATTAACAAACAACAGGGAAGTGTGAACGCCAGTATCATTAAGGCAGATGACAAAACCTTCTATCTCTCTCTGACGTCGCGCGATACCGGAACATCGAATGCAATGGCAGTCAGTACCTCAGATGGTTCTCTTGGTAAGATCCTTACATACAGTAAAGGGGGAAGCAGTAATGGCATGACCGAGCAGACCGCAGCAAAGGATGCCATAGTCAAAATCAATGGCGTTATTGTTACCCGCAGCAGCAACTCAATTACGGATGCACCAGAAGGCGTAACGCTGAATCTTATAAAAAAAACTGATGCTTCAGCCCCTGAAACGCTCTCCGTCAGCAAAGATAATCAGCCGATGACTACCGCCATTCAGGCCTGGGTAGATGCCTATAATTCTCTTCAGACAACCATCGCCGGCCAGACTAAATATACAGCGGTCAAAGCAGGTGCTGCACAGGATAACAGCAACGGTGCATTGCTGGGTGACAACGCACTACGCAACATGCAAACCGGCCTGCGCAGACTGCTTTCTTCGACTCAAACTGGCAGCAGTATTTCGACACTGTCAGCACTTGGAATTACCCAGGATGTCAACGGTAAACTCACCGTTGACAGTAAAAAGCTGGATAAGCATCTTAGTGATAAGAGTGCAGATGTTGTGACGTTTTTTGCAGGTGACGGTAAAACTACCGGTTTTGCTACACAAATTGTCAAAAAAATCGATGACATGATCGGCTCGGGAGGGACGTTAAACAATGCAACTGATGGGATAAACAGGTCACTCAAGAAAGTATCAGATGATTACACACGCATGAATGAACGGATTGAAGCAACGATGGCGCGTTATAAAACCCAGTTTACGGCCTTGAGTAAAATGGTATCGTCGATGACTCAAACTTCGACATACCTTAAGTCTCAGTTCGCCAAGCTCAACATACGTAGCTGACAATTTAGCTATGAACAGGCGCAGGACCCATGCCAGCTTTTGTGTGTACTGACTCTGAAATCTGAGAGAAGAAGGTTTTGTGCAGAAAAAGCCCTGAGAGAGAGCTTCCTGCACAAAACCTAAATGAAAAATGATATAACTATACAGGCTTTAACTTCCTGTCTTTTTGAGCAGAGTCTGAGCCCTCATAAAATTCATAAATCTTTCTTCGCCTCGGTTATAAATTTCTATAAATGTTCATAAGTTAAATGAAATACTGGCGTGGATACATCTGGCCTGAGATGAGATGACATTCCAGACCAGAGTATTGTTTTAAAACAGTATTAATTTACCAACTAAGGCACAGACTTTTATAATTTTGAAACAGTCTGTGCCTCGGTTATGCTTCTGCTCTTAGCCCGATTAGAACTCAGAGAGTTAAAGGGTTTTAAGGTATTTGACTGTTTTTGTAACGTTGTATGCACCACCTATAGAACGAACAAGTTGCTGAATTACACGGTTCCACCTTGATAAAGGGGTCGCCGTAACATAGACAATATCGTCAGGTTCAAGTGAAAAATTTGTTGCCATGACCATTGAAGAGGCATCTTCTGAATTAAGTTGGTAAATATTAACGCTCTTGCCTGAAAAAGCACTTTTACTTTTACGGATGATAAAAATCCCTGTAGAGTTTGCCACATTTTCATCGATTCCACTTGCTTTTGACAGAGCCTCTGCAAGAGTCATCCCACTGCGGTCTATCTTCAGTGTCTTCTGTTCTTTAACTTCTCCCAGAACAAATATTTTCATTTCATCATTATGAGAGATGTGCAAAATATCACCTGAATGCAAGATTACATTTTGAGTCAGATCACCATATTGCAGCAAACTCTGTAGTGAAAGTATTTTTTTATGGCCTTTGTGCGTGAGTATGACCTGTTTCCAGTTCGCATCCTGACTCAGTCCGCCCGCTGCATTGAGTGCATCTAATACCGTTAAAGGTATATTAGTAATTGCCTGCTGGCCCGGTTTCTTCACTGCGCCAGTAATATAAGCTTTCTGTGATCTGAAAGAGGAAATTTTCACATCGATCTGCGGCCTGTCAATATACTTAGCTAGACGGAAGCTGATGTCTTTACTGACCTGTTGCAGCGTCTTGCCTCCAGCCTCAACTCTGCCAATATAAGGATAAAAAATGAAACCTTGAGAATCTACGCGATTTCCATTTTCATCCGGGCTGCGATATTGCCCAGCAGGAGTGGTGAGCTCTGGATGTCCCCAGACAGTGACAAAAATAATATCTCCTACGCCTATCCGGTATTCATATTCATCGATTAATTTCTGAAGCGGTTTGTCAGACCTCGCCATAACCGGTGATGGCTTAAGGCTCCGTACAAAAGCAGGCGTCAGCGGTATTACACTAACATACTTGTTAAAGTCATAGTCTGAATCCGGCTGCATGATGAGATTTTTATCCTTTACAGGAAGATAATTTCCTGTAAAAGAAATGCATCCTGTCAAAAGCAGTGCGGGTATTAGTAGAAAAGGGAGCTTCTTTAACAAAATCATTCCATAATTTTATATCTGAGATTCGAAGAGTGCTTAGGCCTTCTCGAAGATGGTTTTGAACGGGAGTGAAATTGAAACACAGTACGACCTTCATTTGGAATCGGTAATGTCCTATTGCGGGCTAAATTTAGGTTACGTTTAGTTTTGAATGCCAGAATTCACATTTTCACAGATGGTAAATGTTTTTATTGACTTAAATTTATTGAAGAGGAAAGGATCGGGTGTAAGGACTCAGGAGCTCTTGCTTCCGCCATGGTGAACTGTTCACTTAAAAATCTAGCCATGCGCTTTATAATTTTCTTTATGTCAGAAAAGCAGCCCCCCTCAAAATCATCCCAGTCCGCAATGAAAAAGAACGGCTGATGTTCACATCTGATTTCGAGGTCGATAAACAGTACAAATTCAGAATTAATTGTGCGACAGACTTTTGTCACAACCCTGTCTGTACATGCTTCTCCTGAGTGCCTGAAGGACCTTTTTTTTAACTCAAATTGTCCAGCGCTAATTTTATTTAAACATGCTAATCGCTGTGTGCGGTTAATCCGATTCTTTCCTGGCTTATCATCACAACTTTCGACCATGCAAGGGTTTTTGCGGAAATAAATATGTTCAGGGCTGATATGTAACTGATAAGGTTTTGTAAAGGTATTATCCGCCCAACTGTTCTGTACACCATTCCTTCCAAACGCCATGACTCTGGTAGACTGAATCACATTCATAACCGGGATAAACGATTCGTGTAGGCCATCGTAGTGGCGACTGAAGACTGGACTTTCCTGATTACTATTGCTTTCAATGGAAAAGCAAAAAGAATGCACAACAGTGAGTAAAAGAGCAATGAAAAATAAAGGCGGAAAAGCAATCAGGCACTTCATGGTAATCCCATTTTATAATTTAACCACAAAAAATATAGTGATTAGTTTCATTACAACCATTCCGTCCATAGAATGTATTGAAAACTGGTTATTCAGATTTTTAATGAATCTGAAGTGTAGCATTTCAGCATTGGAAAATTCATGTAAGTATTTATTGTAACGACTTTACTTTCATAAGGTGATGTCTGTAATATTTTCGTCACGGTTCCAATCCCATCATCCAGTCCGAGATTTCTTCACGCCAGAACCAGTAACCCCACATTTGCTTACTGACTTACGTTAAATAATTTAATAAAATTTTTTTAAAAAAGACTCTTTCAGAATTTTTTCACGGAAAATCAGGACTACCACCAAATTCCAGATAAATTTTCGCCAGGTTCTGTAACTGGTTAAAACGATTTTCGTCCAGCAACAATTCAGTCTGACGTCGCTTTTCCTGAGCATCAAGCCAAAATGAGATTCTCACGGCACCCTGACGGTAACGCACCTCGTTGATTCGCTCTGACTGACGAGCGAGTACAAGTCCTTCGCGAAGCATTGATTGCTGGGCCAGCAACTGACTGTGCTGAGAAAGAGCATCTTCAATACTGCTCATCGCTATATACAACAACTGTTTGAACTCAATGAGCCTCTGTTCGTAGTCATTGCGGGCAATCTTTACGTCCAGTCCCCTTTGTCGCCACTCAAGGAAAGGCAGCGTAAGGGTTGCACCTGTTACCCCCACAGGGTTCTGCAGAAACGACAGCAGTGAACTGCTACTGCCTCCAAGTGAACCGGTCAGGTTGACTGCGGGATAGTATTCTGCTCGTCTGACATCGACAGTAGCCAACGCTTCTCTTACGCGCCATTCCCTTGCGGCCACATCAGGCCGGTTCATTAAGACACTGGCTGGTATATTGTTTCTGATCTGCGGTAAATCTCCCTGAGGCAGATTTTTTGGTACAACCTCGTTACTGTCTGGTGCTGTCCCTGTCAGCACAGCCTTTTGGTTCAGCGTCGTACTGAGTTCGTTCTGAAGCCCTGTAAACCTGTTCTGTTGGCTAAGCAGACTCTGCCGGGCGTCCACCACATCCAGCAATGACGCCGCACCAGCATTATATCGGGCCGTCGCCAGGCGCAATGTCTCCTTGGCGTAGGTAATACTTTGCTGAAGAGAGCTTATTTGCTGACTGATTAAACCAATACGCCAGTAGTTCTTGCTTGCTTCTGAGAGCAGCGTAAGTCGTGCAGCACGCAAATCTGCTTCTGTGGCCTGAGTAGCCCAAAGAGCAGCATCTTTCTGACGGGCAATCTTACCCCATAAATCCAGCTCGTATAGCGTACTCAGGCTGGAGGAGCTCCTTTTTTCAAGCTCTGTTGCCCCGTCGAGATTTTTTGTGCCGTTTACACTCAGGGTTGCCGTTAAGCCGGGTGAGCTGACAACGCCAATCCTCTCTGCTTCAAGCTTTGCGCGATAAACGCGCAACACAGCCAGTCCCACATCATCATTGTTTGCCAAAACTTTATGCAGCCAGTTTTCCAGTCGGGGATCGTTAAACGCTTTCCAGTCAAACGGTGCCGGATCCTCGTTAGTTTGTACTCGGTTCCAGCCAACTGGGTAATCCAGAACAGGCATGCGATATTGGCTTGTGAGCCTGTTCGTACAGCCCGCACACAGTAAGGCCACCAGGCACAGTGCCAGTAATAATATTCTTTTCACAGGTTACTCGCTGGCCAGTGACACGATCGGGTCCATCCTTGCAGCCTTTCGTGCAGGCAGATATCCAAAAATCAAGCCAATCAGTGTTGAACACAAGAACGCAATAACGGCTACTCTCCATGAATACACCGCAGTAAACATTCCGTCGGCAAGTGTTGTAAACAGCGTACCTGCAAAATAAGACAGCACGATACCTGCTGCCCCGCCAGTAAGGCATACCAGCACGGCTTCAATGATGAACTGCTGCATGATATCGCCACGTCGTGCACCAACGGCCATGCGGACGCCAATTTCATGTGTACGTTCCGTCACAGAAACAAGCATGATGTTCATCACGCCAACACTACCTATCATCAGAGAGATACAGGCAACCATCAAAATAAGAATGCTGAAGGTCATTGAGGTGCGCTCAACAGATTTTTTGAACTGTTCAGAATTAAAGAGTTGAAAGTCTTTTACACCGTGCCGCTGTTCCAGCAAGTCTGAGATAGCACTGACTGCTGCCTGGTTAGCCACATTATCTTCCAGCCGGACACTGATACCTGTCAGTATGGGTTTACCCGTCATCCGGTACATCACCGTACTGTATGGCATCCAGACAGTGATACGGTTGGGTGCGTAACCACGATTGGTGCTTCTGGCGATCCCTACGACACGCACAGGTACTGCACCCAATAACACGACCTGACCGAGAGCCTCTAATCCGGCCGCATCAAACAATGCCTTGCGGGCGTTTTCGTCAATGATGATCTCCTGTCGTGCGCTACTGTCGTCACTGAAAGTGGCCCCCTGTAAAAGCTGGATACCATTAACGCGAAAATGCTCACGTCCGACTCCATTGACAGTGGCCATTGCCGTTTTACCAAGAAATCGGATGGTGTCCGAGGCGCTCACCTCTGGACTCACACTGTCAATAAATGGCTGCTTAGCCAGTGCTTCAGCATCAGCCGGAACAAGTGTGCGTATACCATCAATGTTGTCGTCAAAAAAATCTTTGCCCGGATAGATACTCACCATGTTGGTGCCCAGCTCTTTGATATTCTGTAGTGTCTGTTGCTTTGCCCCCTCTCCGAGTGCAACCACAGACACAACTGCCGCAATACCGAAAACAATTCCGGACATAGTCAAAGTCGTCCGTAAACGATGCGCGTTCATTGCTTTCATTGCCATACGCAAAGACTCGCGCAGGCGATCAAGCATACTCTGCCAGGGACTTTGCCGGGTTCGGTCATGAGGCTCCATTAGCGTCGTTGTATTCACGCAACTGCCAGTGTCGGCGATAATTTCTCCGTCCCGCAGTTCTATAATTCTTTGAGCATGCTGTGCCACGTTCATATCGTGCGTTACTATGACGACAGTATGGCCGGCTTGGTTAAGTTCAGAGAGTATGGTCAGGACTTCCTGTCCTGAACGTGAGTCCAGCGCTCCCGTTGGCTCATCCGCAAGAATAATCTCACCACCGTTAATCAGTGAGCGGGCAATACTGACACGTTGCTGCTGGCCCCCTGACAATTCGCCGGGCTTATGGTGTTCACGGCCTTTCAGCCCAAGTCGTCCTAAAAGTGTTTTGGCCCTCAGACGACGCTGTTCACGCCTCTTACTGGCATAGATAGCCGGAATTTCAACGTTGCCCAGTGCGGTTAGATCTGGCATCAAATGGTATCGCTGAAAAATAAATCCAATATGTTCCCGCCTGATTCTGGCCAGCTCATCTGGTGAAAGTAAGGCAGCATCCTGCCCCTCTATAAAATAATTCCCGGAGTCAGGCACATCCAGGCAACCCATAATGTTCATCAGCGTAGATTTACCCGAACCTGAGGCACCAATAATGGCCACCATTTCACCGGCAGTGATAGTCAGGTCTACGTTTTTTAGAACCGTAAGTGACTGCCCGCCGTTGAGGTAGGTCCGGCTTATATTTCTGAGTTCAATGACCTTTCTCAAAGCATGAATCCTTCCTGGGACGCACTGTCTTCTTTGTGTGAAAGCACAACTTTTTCACCAACATTCAAACCTTCAAGGATCTGGATATCAATATTGTTTGTTATTCCGGTTTTTACTTCGCGAATTTCGACTTTGCCGTCATCATTCAGTACGCGGACATGCTGTTTATTTCCACCAACCTTTTGAATGGCCTGGACTGGTACCAGAAAAGCTTTTTGCGGTGTACCAGTAAAAAGTTTTACCTGGGCGGTCATGGCAATACGCAGATGGTTTTCCGGATTGGGTACATCCAGCAGTGCGTTGTAGTAGACAGCGGCGTTAGAAGTACCTGAGCCTGAGGTCTGACTGTTGTTAGCCAGTGTATCGTCTTTCATCACGGACTCTGGAGCCAACTCAACGGTACGCAGCGTGGCTTCGTAGTGTCTTTCTGGCTCAGAAAAAATCGTGAAGGTCGCCTTTTGACCGACAGTAACGCGGGTGATGTCAGCCTCAGAGATTTGTGCGCGTACAGTCATTTTGTCGAGTCTGGCAAGCTTTATGATAGTCGGAGCGCTCTGGCTGGCGTTCACTGTCTGTCCCTGCCTTGTGACTATCGCGATGACGATACCATCCATCGGCGCAATAACGCGGGTATAGCTTAAATCGACTTTTTTCTTGTCAACGTCTATCTGCGCCTGAACAAGACGCGCCCGGAGCGAGAGCATTTCTGCACGAGTGGTGGCAAGCGTTGCTTCAGCAGATTCAAGTTCTTCACGAGAGCTTGCATCCGCTCTCATCATGACATTCTGACGTTTGAAACGGAGTTCGGCTTGCTTTAATAATGCCTGTTTAGCCTGAATATCCGCTTTAACCACGTTCAGTGCAGCTTCCGCGTTACGCAGTTCGTTTCGCTGGGGTAAATCGTCAATGTCGGCGATGACCTGACCTTTTAAGACACGATCGCCAAGCCTGACGTTAAGAGACTTAACCTGTCCCGAAACCTGTGCCCCGACGTTGACACGCTCAATCGCATCTATCCGACCAGTAGCCAGCACCGAATTGTCAATCTTCCCTTTACGCACGGGTATGGTGACATACTCCGGTTCTTTCGGACTTCGCATTAAAAAGAACAGCATCGCAATGACTGCCATGCTCAACAACGCAGTAAGGGCCTTTATGCGTAAAGAGGATAATTTTTTTGATAACATATAAACCCTTATAAAAATGTCGGGCAATCTCAGGTTTACAAATGTATTAACACAGCGTTTCTGACAGAATGCGTATATGAATGCTTAAAAAAGTTTAATTTAACGGCTAAGCACTGCCGCCTTGTTAATATGTCTCTTCGGTTGTAACCCGTTTACCGATATCTCTGAGTTGAGAAAACTTTTCAAGAAGTTGCGGCGCATCATCCAGACTTGTGGCAAACATCCACATGTAAGTCATTACTGAATAAATATGTCCTGCATTGATTCCCTTTGTGTGACTCATCAACACGATAGTCATTGTGAACAGCAGCGCCACGAGTAAACCTACCGACAGGTATCCGCCTGCCTCTCGGTCTGATAATGCAATACGCATACGAGCAAGGACAGAATAATGTCTCCCCAGTAAACTTGGTGAGGCCTTGCGAACATAGTCCACTTCTTTTTCGAGACGATTGTTAAGGCGTCTGAATAGCGACTCATTCTTCTGAGAATAGCCGGATACAAAACACATTAGAATTGCGACAATCGCGAAGCATATAACACCGGCACGGAATTCGATGAACATCAGCATCATTGCAGCGCCGAAAAGAGATATTACCGAAGTAACAAGCATCGGAAGATGCATTTCAAAAAAATCCACATACTCGCGGGATAATGTAACCCTGGCCGCTATCGTAGAGTGGTTCAGATTATATTTTCGCTGCGCGAGAACCACTGACACAGCCAGGCCAGCATAGATTCGTGCAAATGTTCGCGTGTCAATGCTTCGTCTTACCGCACCAATAAGCCAGATAAAGAGCACCATGAGACCATACATAGCCGCACGGATTGTATTACCTTCCAGAATGGCATTAATTGCTACCCCTGCCAAAACCGGATAAAGCAAAAAAGTTACATTTTCAGCAATCACAAAGAAGAAAGTGATAAACAGCTTTTTTTTGTGCCGGATAGCGAGGTACTTAAGAGTCCGGCTAACTCCAGCAAAACCTGGCTGACCATCAGTGTTATTGTTAAGCATATTCTTTATTAAAAAATTTTAAACTAATGATTCAGTCTACTACAGCGAGTTGCACAGCGTATGTTAGTTTTATGGACTATATGTGGATAGAAAAAATTCCACTATCTCGACAAGCTTCAGAAAATTTCAAAGGTAACCATAAATAAGACGAAGCATAAAACGACTCTATGAAATCATCATCCGTTGAATAGGAAAATTTAAAGAGATTCTGCTTACAGAAGTAAGAATATAAATTTTTGCTTATTCCGTTTGCATCCTGAAGCAAGAACACCTTGCTGGAAGGCTATCGGCAGAAACTAATTACCAGTCATCCTGATGTTAAAAATCGGTGAATGCTGACGTCCGCTTCTCGCTCATAGCGGACCTTCAGCGCCGTCCGTCCGCCTTGTGCCAGAACTAGACGTTAGACAAAAGTAACATCACTTTTTATAAGTGCCTTATTTTTAATCAAATGGATGAAGCTCTCTTAAATCACCTGGCCATAATACCAGCGTTCTCCCGTGAACCATTCATCCCGATCCTCGCTTCCATAATATTCGAGTGTGATGCCTATTTCCTGTACGTTATCTGGCAGAACGAGTCCCCATTCAGCAGCAAGGCTACGTTCTTTGATCAAAGCAGAAGCACCATTTTCAGAACGATCTTCAGTTATGAAGCTCTGATAATATTCTTCGGAGCGATAAAGACAGACCTCACTTGTAAACATATCTGGAAGACATACCACAGCGGTAATTCGAGGGCTGTAATTCATACTGGCAGTAGCCGTTATGAGGTTTGAACAGGCATTAATTAAAGCTTGTGCACAAGCTGCTTTGGTTTTTAGCGTACTGTATTTCCCCTGAACGAGATTTATTTCTACTGGAATTTTGAAATTCCAGTAATGCTCTTCTTCTGGAAAAATGCTACGTTCAGGGCTATGAAAAGTACCAGCCCAACGATTAAGGGCTTTTATGCGTCGGGGAATATTTCTGACTTTGGTTCTATGATCTCTGTTAAGTCGTCTACTCATGAATAATGTACCTATTAGCTGCTTGAACGGCTCACATTCTGCCCCTATACAAGAGCATTCTATCCTAAAGTGTTCAGCTTATTGTTAAGTCTGCAATTTAACGCATCGCAATCGGCTTATGAGAATTTATGTCCGCTCCTCGCTCATGGCTGACTTTCAACCTTACATGAAAGCTATCGATGTCCACGGACATCAAATTTTTCATCTGTAAGTCTTTCAACCACCTCCAATGCGTCTGGATCGCCATACCAAGCCATGCAACTTACACAGTCTCCGCCACAGTCAAAGTTCAATGTGTCTGGTGTCTTACTCATTGGCTGATTACAGGTCAGGCAATTGTTTTCTTTCACTGGAAGTGTCATCCGTTATTAGATTTTCATTTCTATGTTACCTTACATATCATCCTAAAGTCCGTTTTTCGCTCAGAGCGAACCTTCAGCGCCGATCGTCCACCTAGTGCCATTAGCGGAAGAAGCCAGAACCACTCTGTTATGATTGACGGGGAGCCGGTCACAAAGGCGTAATTTCTCCGGAGTAAATGCTCTTGAAAGTAGCTGGAGGAAAAGCGCCTTAAAGATTTTTCTCATCACAGTAAAGGGTAAAGATTGTCGGCCATGAGCAAGTCTATAGCGCTGCATAATGTCATAAAACCGCCCGCAGGCGCTCATTCATTTAAAAAGGATGCTCGATCTGTTGGAAGTTGCGTGGTGGCGGGTCTCCGTCCTCTCGGAACTGCTCATTTTGTTTTTTATGCTCTTTCATGTACATCAGCGTTTGTCTAACCTGATATTGCGTCTGAATTTCCATGTTTTTAGCTGCGCCGTTATCAATATCGTTTTTGACCAGCGTGAGCACTTCAATGCCTAAACCTAGCATTTCATTGCTGTCCAGAACGGCACTGCGGAGCACCGTACTGTAATTCTGCAGTTTTTCAATCTCGTCGTCGGTATCTGACATAGGTACATCCTTACGTTTCGGGTTATGCATCTGAGTTGTTCGTTTTAAAGCAGCGTACAAATTGATGATGAATGAAATGCTGTCATACCTACAAACAGAAACGGTTTAGCTGTATAAGGGTGGATATTGATTAGCTTGTCGCCACCTTTGACGCTGCTCAGGCTCTGAATCTGTTTAGCTGAGGAACTGCCCAGGCTCTGAAAATCAATTTGTTTAAGAAGAACCCGTTTGAAAAAATCGACCTGATTAAATTGCGCAGTGAGAACTTGACTGGACGGCCGGATGGCGCGGGTGCAGAACAGCGCCCCAGAGGGAAGCTGTAACGCGCCGTCCGGCACAAGAGAAAGTATGAAGGCGGCGTGCAACAGAAATAACTTTAAAGAGGAACACGTTGCAGACCGTGACCTGCTTGCTCCCCGTTGATTCATACAGAACACTGTCAGCAATGTCCGCAGATCGCTCTTAGCAGACTTCATTCCCGCGTCAGTCCGCTTTGTGCCAAAAACAGACGTTGCAAACGAACTCCTATATTAAATATTGGAAGCCGTCACTGATGGGATGTTATGGTAAATCCGGACGTAGGGCAGACACGGGTGATACTGGGTGACAAAGCCGGAGGCCGATCGTTAATTTTGCTCTGCAGGAGTGATAGCATCGGCCTGACAACTTACAGGGAGCGTTTCATGCTGAAGATGACAATGAGCTACAACGACCTGGCAAAGGGGGGCGGCGAGGCAAAGCTGCAGGTCTACGGCGTGGGTAACTTTCCGGTCTTTTCTGGCCAGAAACCCTACACCAACGATCCCAACTGCGCTTACCTGCCGAACAGTGCCATTCCGGTTGGCCGTTACTGGATTGTCCCGCGGCCCGAAGGCAGTATCGCAAACCAGATCAGGGGATGGGTTGTTGATTTCTGGAATAACTCAGACCATTCAGAGTGGTTTGCGCTGTTTAATTCGCAGACTATGACTGACTCGATATTCATCAACGGCGTGGCACGTGGCGGTTTTCGCCTGCACCCTCTACGGCCGGACGGTTCAGGAGAAAGTGAGGGATGTATTACCTTTGTGCGGCGCACTGACTTTTACACGGTCAGGCAGGCACTGTTACGCACACAAAAGATCCGCGTGCCCGGGTCGCGAAACGGGCTGATGGCCTATGGCTACGTTGACGTTCAGGGAGACAGCAACTTTGCAGACTGCAAGATTCGTTAAGAAAGCGGCGGGGTTCGCACTGTGCTTCGTAGTGGCATTTATGATGTCGCGTTACGGGATGCCGCTCTATTCGCTGACGGCGTGGATTGTTGACCATTCTCATCTGGTTTTTGGCCGTTACCAGGCTGACGTTTATGAGGCTGGCACCGATCCCGTGACCTTCTTTGCTCTGCTTGCGGTTATCACCTTATACGCCGCGATTCTGTTCGGCCTGATACGAATGGTGGTCAGGAAGCTAAAAGCCACCTGAAATTGGCTTTGTTAAACTGTTTTAGTAACCGCGATATTGCCCGTGCTTGTTTACGGTTGCGTTTTTCTTCAGTGACCTGCTCCCTGTAAATTAATTCGCTGCCTCAGTAGCAATTCTTCATTTAGTGTTGGATAACTTCTAATGTCCGCTTTTCGCTCATAGCGGACTTAAGCCAGTGTATCAGTCCGCTTTGTGCCATAAGCGGATGTTATTATTCTGGCCTCATCTATGCAGCTAGTAGAGTTAGGTTGTGTTAGAAAGTTGTTTTAAGACAGCTGTATCTGAACCCTGATGGAGCAAAAATGAGAACGCAAAAACGATGCATGGGTTATGTGGCCATCGTGGTCGACGACTATGACCGCGCTATTGAGTACTACACCGACAAGTTGGGCTTTGCGCTGGTTGAAGACACGCCGCAGCCTGGCAAGCGCTGGGTTGTGGTGACGCCGAACCCAGAGAGCGACTGTAATCTTCTCCTGGCCCGTGCTTCAAACGAGCGGCAGGAAGACTTTATCGGCAATCAGTGTGGCGGACGGGTATTCCTGTTCCTGCAGACTGACGACTTCTGGCGTGACTACAACGCCATGAAGGCGAAGGGTGTCCACTTCTGCCATGAGCCGCGCGAGGAGGATTACGGAATGGTCGTGGTGTTTGAGGACATTTACGGCAACCGCTGGGATCTCTACCAGAACGTGCAGCCCTGACAGATTTGAGAATGCGCTTTTATGATGCGTGTCCGGGTTGTCATGTTTAATTTGACCGCATTTGACGGTCGCCATCATGTTGAAGTCCGTTTTTCGCTCATAGCGGACTAAGCCCGATTACCCTCATCATCACTTCGGTCAGTAAAGTGTCAACTTAACCTGAGTCAGGTATTCAACGCAGCATGGGGCCTCTGTCACAATAAGCAGTTCCCGTCTTCAGGACGCCATAACACCAGTGAATCAGTTTTAACATCGGCCACCATTTTAAGTTTGCCCCGAAGACATATTTACTCGTAGATAGTACGCATACGTTTGTAATGAAGATACAAAAAAGGAAGCTTCTCCCCTTTAAGATTTGATGCGGTACCGTCTGCTTCAGGAGATTGACGAAAGCGGCCAGTGCAGCACCTACATTTACGATCCCGTTGAAACCTGGAGTCCGCTGGCCCGTATAGACCACCATCAGTATGAGGGGTATGGCCAGATATACTGGTTCAGCACCGACATTAACGGTGCTCCACTGGAGGTGACTGACGAACGCGGGGATTTGCGTTGGAGCGGACATTACGGCAGTTTCGGTGAGGTTAATTACCAGACGGAAGGGTTTTTGCGTCAGGTGAAAAACGCAACGCTGTCACACCAGCCACTGCGCTACGCGGGTCAGTACTCTGACAGGGAAACAGGCCTGCACTACAACCTTTTCCGCTACTACGACCCACAGACCGGCCGGTTTACTGTACAGGACCCGATAGGGCTGAAGAGAGGGTTGAACCTCTACCAGTATTCGCCTAATCCGCAGGAATGGATTGCCCCCCAAGGCCTTACCGGAAAACCGCTGAACTCACCAGATATGTCTAAATGGATGGGTAAAGGTGGCACGGTCCGGCAGGAAAAAGACACCAGAACGTGGGTTTATCAGGACTGGGAAGGTAACGTGGTACGCTATCCAGACGGATACCCTGATTTTAAACCTTACGCTATACAAAGCGTGGATGTTCCGGATTTAAAAGGCAATCACGATAAAGGACCAGCCGGAGACTTTGGTAAAGCCGATGCCAGAGCGGGTAATGGCGGGGCAAATTATGGCGTGAATACCTGGCACCATCATGAAAATGGCGTCACAATGCAGGAAGTGCCAAAGGACATACACGAACGGTTCAGACACAGGGGGGTATCTGCAATCAAGCGAAAACCCAATTGTTAAGCTCAGGAGCAGAAAGTGGCTATTTTTACTGGTACGGGCATTGGTGAGACGAATATTGATAATCTCGCTAAAAAATCTTCAGTTACTTTCCCCGACGATTACTCTGATTTTCTCAAAACATATAACGGGTTCAGGGTTAAGTCACCAGACTACTGCAACATACCCTTCGATAAGGTTGATAATGGTTTCATATCATTCGATGTGCTGTTCGGTCACGGGGTGAGCAACATGTATTTTGACCTTTCCACTATGAATGACGAACTTCTTGATGAACTGTCGTTCATTGAACATGCTGTCATCATCGGTGCGGATCCCGGCGGTAATTACTGTGTTCTGATAACTGAAGGCGGACAGTCAGGTGTCTATTACTGGGACAGGACCTGTTTACATCTGGAAGATGTTAAACAGGATTATTCCATTGCTGATGAAGATGAAGAAGAAACCCAGCACCTGTACCTGGTTGCCAGCACTTTTCAGCAATTCTTTGATATGTTGGCGGCACAGACAATCCGGAAAGGAATGAGCGTTTCTCAGGGGTTATAACTACTCTGTGCCAGCACCCTTATTGCTGTGCTAAAGGGATGCTGACAGTGTCAGAGATGGACTATAGAAGAGGTGAGTCGGAAAAGGCGTAAACGGTCTGTCTGGGTAAATTAAGCTAGGGGGAGTTCAAAGGCCCCATGCTTAGTGAACATGATTTTGGTTAGACGTGAGCGACCGCGGCCGCTGTTTTGTTTACTTTGCTCCATCGGTTCACCTCAATTTTCAGACATAAAAAAACCCGCCGTAGCGGGTTATCTTTTCTGGATTAAATCAATTCGGCTCAAATCTCGACGCTACCTCGCCGCCGAGAACTTTTGGCATTTTGGGGAATATGCCAGCCTTGATCGTTTCTTTGATAACACCGATAACCGCTGAACAGAGTCCAGGATCGCCACCCTCAGATTTTATTGAAACAGGCATCTGCCCTTCGGGTTGCTTAATTCGTACATTGCAATACTTACCGGCGTAGGAATTGACGTCATAAAACTGAGACAAAACGGCGTTGGTATACTCACACAGCCACATATTAACTTCTTGTTTATCGCCCTCAAAATGGTTCTCGGATTCACACTTATGTTTAATCTGCGCGATTCTCTCCGATGCGGGCGCTGAGGCTGGTAACGGTTTGTAGTTTGTTTGGCTGTGGTCTGATTGTGTCATTGCACAACCGGTCAACGCTATGACGAGAAAAACGCCAACTGATTTTTTCATTTTCTAATCCCAGAGTAATGTTTTGCCAGTTATATCACAGCAGGTCAATAACTTACAGCTAGGCATAACGGCGGCGGTCCCATCAGATATTTTCAGGAAAACAGGCATATTTAACACAATCTATGTTATGAGCACTTTCTTATAGTGCCAACTTTTAGATGTCTGCCTCTGACGTATTGAAATGTCCTAAAGTCCTTTCCGAGGGTGGCCCGCTGAGAACGAAACTGAGGACGGTTTATAGTTCGGATTGCTTACGTTGAACAAAATTAACCAAGCACAGGACTCGCGAAGCTGATAATGAATCCAGTGTTCATCAGTAGTAAACAGACTTAAGTTGCACCTATGACTGACCATATATAATAGCCCGGGTATCCGGGCATTGAGTATCACTTCAAGATATTATACCGGTAAAGCATCTTGCCAAAATCCTGCTTCATACTGATGACTAGCAGTATGTGAACTGCGCTGCCGTCAAAATCATAAATCACGCGGTACTCGCCATCCACATCCAGTCTTTCCCGCAACATCAGTCCCCTGTCAGACAGATAAGCGTTATAGCGGTATCTTTCCGGGTCCTGAACGATTTTTGTTACGGATTCCATCAGCAAGTTATCCACCAAAGTGGCCGCCTGTTGCGCCCCTACTGTCCCACTTTTATAGGACTCAATGTCTTTAAGGCACTGCTCTGCCAGAGGTGAGATTAAGACCTGATACTTCTGAGACACTCAACACCTCACATTCAGTTTCTGGCCGCACGTAATCTCTCCAGCACTTCTTCAGGATTCATGCCCTTGCCGTCAGTAATTTCTTTTTTCGCCTGCATGGCAAGCTTAAAAAGCGCGTTAATGTTTCTTTCCTGCTCAAGCTCCTTTAATTCAGCCTGTCTTTCAGCTGCGGTCTGGATGAACAGTTCAGCAACACCATTTTTGGTAACGTATACGCCGCCTTCGAACGTTCCTGCATTGCCGAGACTGTCTCGGGCAAGTTTCTGGGACATGGTTTGTGACATAGAGGGACCTCATACGCGATTAGCAGGACAAATTGTGCCTTAAAATTTTAAAAAGCCTCACAGAATTGCTCGGCCGAACGACACGGTGTACCACTGTTTGAAGTGGGCAACTGAGAGTATAATCTGAGTAGAACAATTGTGTACATATTTACCCACTGCTTTTGATTAAGCCCTGGGTGATGCCATGTGGAATGCCTGCAAAACCATAAAAATGTATGCGGATTGCACGAATGGAGTAATAACAACGCAGGTCAGAGGATTAGGCAGGTTGTGAAAGTTCACATCAGGTTTTATCAGCTTAAGTTTTGTGGCAGGTAACGGCACTGAGTTTACGGGAAATTTAATCTGCGATAAGCATGACTGGGGGAGATAATCAGAGCGCTCATTACCGGGACAGGAGCCACCTTCTCCCCGATTTTGCCTAAAAACAGGGGCACCAGAAGCAAGGCGAGCCTTACTGACTGCGTCGCGCTCGCGGGGATTTTTTGATATCAACTCAGGTGGATGCTTTGGTGCGACAGAAAGAATAAGTAAAAAAAAGCTTAAGGGTAAACTGTCACAAGGAAAAATTTCCCGTTCAGCCTTTCACCTGCCCGTATTCGCATCCATAAAGTCAACCATCGCACCGGCATGGGCATCAACGTGCCGGATATAGCGCATCACCGTTTCGGCCTTTTTCCAGGTTCCTTCCTGCATAATCTGTGCGGTACTGTATTTTTTTGTGGCCATGTCGATGGCAGCGCCGACCCGGGTACTGTGTCCTGACCATCTCCGGTATCGGTTTTTATTAGGCCTGGCATCCGGGCCGGGACCCGCCTCGTGCCAGGCGCGTGCAAAAATATCTTCCAGTGCCCGTGTTGACAGCGGCCTGTCAGTATTTATTTTCGCACGATTAGTACGGTAAACAGGTGAGAACAGATAGGCATCAGGCACGTTGATCAGGCCCGACGCGTTCAGCCATTCGCTCAGGCGCTGCGACGAAAGCGCACCCAGTCCTTTGATTAGACCACCGGTCATCACAATTGTTTTCGTCCAGCCGACGTCCAGCACAATCCTGCCGTCTTCAGCATGCGAAACGTCACGTACGCGAAGACGTCCCAGTTCGCTCAGACGCAGCAGAGTGGCGTATCCCACATGAAGAAACGCAAGGTCCCGCTTCTGCTGCAGAGAATCTGACCCCGACCACCGTGCGTCAAGCTTGAGAAGGTCGGTCAGGCGAAACGGTATTGCCTGGCCTGTACGCTCGCCACCTACCACAGCAGTGCGGTTTATTTTTTTCATGGCACGGAATGCTGCGGGCGAAGCGCTGGGCGGGGTCAGTCCTGCGTTACGGTGTAACATACTGATCAACGCAAGGTGCGTACTTATGGTAGAAGATGCGCGACCGTTTGCCTGCAGCCAAAACAGGTACTCTCGCAGACAGTCTGGCGCCATGGGCAGAAAGGTGCGGCCGTATTCATTCGCCCAGCCCGCACAGATCCGCATCACGCTGAGCAGCTGACGCCAGGTATTGTCAGAAAAGGCCTCACGGTCCTGAATAAACGCCTGGAGCTGGGCCACTATGTCAGCCCGGGCTGGCAGTTGCATGTCGGATACGAGCCACTGTGGTCTGGAATTGTCCATTTTAGTCCCTGCCAGAGACAACGCTACGTGAATTCTGAGAAAAAATGAGGGGGTTAGCCCTGCAGATTTCATGTAGCGATGCCTGTTAATTTGTCCGCATAAGTCTGAGAGGGGCGTGCCCTCATGATCTCAGTTCAGGATCTAATCATACATCGATCCTCAGGCGGATCCCAGCTTCATATAAACACAATTATATGAAGTTAGGCGTGCAAGGTTAGTAACCAGAAAGAGGCGGGGCGCCCCGAGCGCGTAAGGTTCAAAAAACACCTATTCACAGAACAGGCGCCCGAACGATGGCGTTTTGGGTACCGGCGCATCTGGCAGTTATTACGTCGAGAGGGCCTATAACGAGTCCAGACCTCATTCATCGCTGAAATACCAGACGCCGGCTGAATTTGCAGCAAGCTGGAGAAATGGAAAATTAGAAGGTAAACAAACTGACATTACTAACTGAGCGTTGTATCTAATCTTGGGGCAGGTCACAGGCATAATCATTTGAAAACATTCTCATTACCTTGAGCTACCGTGATAATTTGACATAAGGAATGGTTTTAAATGTGAAGCTCTAAGAGGTATAAGCCTAATTGAACTTTTTTAAATTTAAATCTTTACAATTGAGATGTGTATTTTCATAACCATCTGAATAATATGTTTTTTTGTTTTAATTTTATCTATTGCTGCATGATTTTTTTGAATTATCATTAGGCTTGATAACGTATTGGGACTGATTTTTATTACTTTACACAGGCAAATAAATGAGCTTACTAACTGAAGAAGAAATTCAGCAACTCACTATTAATAAGATGATATTTCATGTTGTAGGTAAAGGATTAACTGCCCCTATAACTTTGAAAGAAATAACCCCATTGATTTATACTGAATTTTTTCTGGCGAGGATAAAAAGCAGTCTCAAAGGGAATCTTTTCAAATTTAAGGCTAATTCTAACGTTGAAAGAATTCTCAGGATTATGAGTGAAATAAATAAGCACCCGAAAACGAATTTCACTGAAGAATCCAAGCAATTAGCGGTAGACTTTCACACTAAACATAAAGGAAATGCTAGTAAAGGTGCTTTCTTTGTTTTTGAACTTAATTCAGGTGTTAAACGTTTTTATGCATTACTTAAGTACGAGAATGATGAAGTAGTAAGATATTATCTTGATGCAAACAAGAAAAATTACAAACCAAAATTAGAGTTTTTTACCGAGTCATTTACACGTAAAGCTGACTCTATTCAGAAGGTTGCATTGGTAAAACTCGACCCAGTACAGGGTGGAGATATCACTGTTCTTGACCGAAGTAATCGGGCGCATATATCAGAATATTTCGAGGTTTTTTTAGAGGTTAAGCGTTCAAATTCTATAGTTGACCTTAATGTAAAATTGCTTGATGCTTTAAAAGATGTATTCAAAGAAAATCGCTCATTTCTCCCGGAGCATGTTGCCACAGATGGTGTGAAAAGAATATATAAACACTTAGGGACTAAAGAGTTTTCATTTGATACAGTTGATCCTGATACAACTCTAACGGCAATATTTGGTCCACTCGATGACATACCAAAAATCAAGGAGGCTTTTAATAAAAAAGTGAAGGAGTCAGGGTTTCTCGGTGAGTCGTTTCAGGTTAAACCAGAATACATAGAAAAACCAGCAACCTATAAATGGGTTACAAAAGAGGGTGTTACAATAATCTTTGACGATAACTCTAAAGTTCAACGCAAACCATTACCTAATGGTAAATATGAAATAAAAATCATAACTACAGGATTAAAACAGGATGATTTCACTTCTTAAACTTATTGATAAGGCGATTAGCTCTACAAGACTTTCTGACCCGCTGTCAACAGTGACTGAAACATATGATGAAGTCAATCAGTCTGCAATCGTTATTGGAACAATGACGAAAATATGTCTCAATAAATGGCAAAATATATATGATTACAAAAAAAAAGATTGGCTCAATTTTAGTTTTAAGGACTCATTTGATGATTATGTTGAGCCTAAGAAGGCTTGCCCAGGTACTGAATGCACGGTATACCTAAGTTTTAAACAACATAAAAACTCTTATTACTTCCTTTCGATTGAAGGTTGGTCTGATTTCTTGGCTGATTCTACTTCGCCATATAATTGTAGCAATGTTTTCTTACTGGGTTTAACCTCTGGCTTCAGTACCAATTCTTTTGCTGTACATCCATGGTTGTCTGAACCAGTGGAAGGTGAAGATGGTGAAAAAAATGTCAAGTTGAAAGTTCGCCATTTCGTGAAGGTGTCTACATTTGGCATTGAATTTCCGACTAATATATCACCATGGATGATAATGGACAATGTTGATATTAAAAACCCTTATTTTGATGAGTGGAAAATATCAGCTGTAAGGAACCTTCTTTTAACAATTGTTAATGAAGTGGATAAGATTGATGAAGAATTATATGTAAAAATAAGTGGTAAACCACCAAAGAACTTGTTATTTACTCCAAGTAATGCTCCAATCCATATCTATCCCGTCCTCAATGAAATAGTAAGGTGGATCTATTTAGCAGGTGATGAAATCGAGATAAAACACACACTTTTTACATGTGAGCTTGCTCGTGAATGGCCTGAGACTGTTGCATACGAAACTGGGATCGTTAAGAAAATGAATTCTGCTTTTGAATCAGCACGCCTCCTTTACAGGGCTCATTTACTTTCGGCTAGTAAAGAAACGTTGAAAACGCTAGGTGACCTGAGAAAGAATTTGGTAGAAGAAGTTCAGAAGATTGTACAACAGACAAAAGATATTGCTAGCACTTTATGGAAAGATCTCGCACTTGTTCTTGCAACTATAGTTTTTAAATATGCCATGGATAATTCCAGAATGGCTGGAAATAGTCATGTTTATGGTTATGTTTTTATAGCACTTTCAATTTATATTTTATTATCAACCTTCATAACATTGAGAATCAATACCAAGCATATTGCCATAATGAATGAGAGTCGGGAGGTGTGGAAGAGTAAGCTATATTCTTTTCTCGATGAGGACGAATATAACAAAATTGCAGGATCTGCATTGAATAAGTAATTTTTTGAATATAAAATTATAGCAAGTATTATAAAATATATAGCGTTTTCAATGTTTTTCTTCCTTATCATGATGGGAATTGATATTATATTTGGATGGGGATGGCTTTGCGACTTTATTGAAAATACCAAGTCATGCATTTCTAATTACTTATATTTTTTGAAACTAGCAATTGGAGGTTGAATTAACATTGTCGTTTTTTTGAAATATAATACATGATATGAAAGCTGAGGTCGCATATACAACGATTTGAGACGGTTATCACCAGATTGTATATCTATTAACGCGGCTGACAACGCTATGTGAATTTTGCGAAAGCCGCAGGTGAGGAGCCAGTGATGCCATCTGAGTACGTAAAGGAATACCTTATTTAACTATTCTGGGTTTGAGGGTAATACATAATTAAAATCATAATCACAAAGTTCACAAGTGAATCGCCACGGGTTTAACAGACACCTCAGAGTCATTTAAGATGACTTAAAGAGAGGTGCCCATGAGCGGTAAGCGTTATCCAGAAGAGTTTAAAATTGAAGCAGTCAAACAGGTTGTTGATCGTGGTCATTGTGTTTCCTGCGTTGCAACACGTCTCGATATCACCACCCACAGCCTTTACGCCTGGATAATGAAGTACGGTCCGGATTCTTCCACTAATAATGCACAGTCGGATGCTCAGGCCGGGATCCGCAGTCTTCAGAAAGAGCTGAAGCGGGTCACCGACAAACGGGACATATTAAAAAAAGCCGCGGCGTACTTCGCAAAGCTGTCCGACTGAGGTACGCCTTTATCCGCGACAACAGCCGTTGTTGGCCTGTTCACCTGCTCTGTCGGGTTCTGGATGTAAATCCGGGTGGACTTTATTTCTGGCTTCAGCAGCCACATTCACAGCGCCACCATGCAGACCAGATGCTTCAAATAGTTCTGGCTTGAGTCTGGCTGCGTCTATGGTTATCGCAAGATCCATCTCGATCTGCGTGATACCGGGCAGCAGTGCGGAGTGAACCGGGTCTTGCGGCTGATGAAGCGTGCCGGAATAAAAGCTCAGGTTGGGTACCGTAGCCCACGGGCACGTAAAGGCGAAGCCAGTATCGTGTCACCTGACAGGCTCCAGCGGCAGTTCAATCCGGATGCTCCGGATAAGCGTTGGGTGACGGACATAACCTACATCAGGACCCACGAAAGTAGAGATAAACTTGGTTACTGACAGTACCATTATACCGTTAAATATCACGCCACCGTTATAAGAACAGTAGCAACAGGATATAGAGAGCACAAAAAACAATCATAAATTAAATCATCAAATCTAGAACATCCCTCTAAGAGCTTTACTAGGTCAGCAAAGAAAACCTTCAGGCTACCACTGTAATAACTCTGCCATCTGAAATACTATAATAGCCCTCTATACGAGAACCTGTAATGCGATTACGCGAAAGGTTTTGGGTCAATTCTAATGTTATCTTCTTATTTGAAGTATCGATTCTGCAAACTTTGGCTGCATCAAAATTGAAGAAGCGTCCAACTTCAGGGTAGAGCGCTTTAAAAAGACTCTCTTTCACGGAAAAGATGAGTAATAACGCAGTAGTATAGTCAATGCCGCTGTCTGAAAGAACATACTTTTCATCCGCCGACACAAACATGTCTGCTGTATCCCTCATTGTTTCCGGAGCAAAAAACTCTATGTCAACACCAGGTGTCATACCCGATTTCTTTGGAGCAATTACTGCTATGGAGCATTCATCAGAGTGCGACAAACTTCCGCACCACTCAGATGGCCAAACCGGAGAGCGGTTTGATGACGTCCCTGGTGTTTCGTTACAACCAAATAGCTTGAGAGCTTTTTGCGCAGCATAACGTGCTGCAAGATATTCAGCTTTTCGTTTCACAACGGCCAGAATCAGTTGATCCGGAAAAGGAATTGAAAATTCAGTAAAAAGTTCGTCATCATATTGCTCAACTGAAAATTTAACCTGACAATAAAACATAGACGGAAATGGTTCAACCCAACCCATGTTAATATTTTGGATGAAAGGAGGGTCGGAGTCACTTTTCGTTTCAGTAAACATAAAATCTATCAATTATTTGTAATATTTTAAACAGAAGTACAATCATACCTTACCCACTGTACATTTCATAGACTGGCCTCAGGGGATATTTTTTTAGAATGACACATGATGTTGACCTGCCCCTAGAATTAAATACAAGGCTCAATTAGTAATGTCGGATCCTTCACTCTCAGAATTGCCCTTTCTACAGCTCGCTGCAAATTCAGACGGCGTCTGATAATTCAGCGTGGAGTGCGGGCGACATTCGTTATAATCCTGACGCCATTCGCCGATGGTTTTCCTGGCATGACTGACGTCGCTGAACCAGTGTTCATTCAGGCATTCATCGCGAAAGCGCCCGTTAAAACTCTCAATAAATCCGTTTTGTGTCGGCTTGCCGGGCTGGATAAGTCGCAGCTCAACTCCATGCTTAAAGGCCCACTGATCGAGTGCGCGGCAGGTAAACTCCGGGCCCTGAACGGTTATTATCGTAGCCGGACAGCCGCGAAACAGCGCAATGCTGTCCAGAATACGCGTGACCTGCGCGCCTGAAATCCCGAAGGCAACAGTGACCGTCAGACATTCCTTTGTTAAGTCATCGACGCAGGTAAGGCACTTGATCCTGCGACCGGTAGCCAGCGCATCCATGACGAAATCCATCGACCAGGTCATGTTGGGCGCCGCCGGGCGGAGCAGCGGAAGCCGCTCAGTCGCCAGACCCTTACGACGACGCCTGCGTTTAGCGCCCAGCCCGTTCAGATGATAAAGGCGGTACACGCGCTTGTGATTAACCATAAGCCCTTCACGGCGCAGTAACTGCCATATGCGGCGGTAGCCAAAACGCCTGCGCTCCGGTGCCAGTTCAATAATGCGCCCTGATAAATGTGCATCAGCAGCCGGACGCTGAGCATCATAACGGCAGGTCGACAGGAACAAACCTGTAAGCCTGCAGGCACGACGTTGCGACAGACCGGTGGCATCACACATCAACACCACGGCTTCCCGCTTCTGGCCTGTCGTCAGTACTTTCGCCCCAGAGCCACCTGAAGCGCCTCCTTATCCAGCATGGCTTCGGCGAGCAGCTTCTTGAGCCTGGCGTTCTCTTCCTCAAATGACTTCAGGCGCTTAACCTCAGGCACCTCCATACCGCCATACTTCTTACGCCAGGTATAAAACGTGGCGTCGGAAATGGCGTGCTTACGGCAGAGTTCCCGGGCAGAAACGCCGGCTTCAGCCTCGCGGAGAATACTGATGATCTGTTCGTCGGAAAAACGCTTCTTCATGGGGGTGTCCTCATGTGGCTTATGAAGACATTACTAGCATCGCGGTGTATTAATCAACGGGGAGCAGGTCAAGGATTTCATCGAGATGCCTTTTGCGAACAGCCTCGGCGATCGCCAGCTTATTCGGGAAATACTGATACAGCGAACCGATGCTGACGCCGGCGGTGTGCGCCACCTCGTTGGTCGTGAAGTTTGCCCAGCCTCTCTGCGCCAGAACGTGAGCACCTGCCTCGACAATACTCTCCACCGTACTCTGGGAACGCTGCTGTTTGGGGCGTTTGCGCATCGCGCGGTGTTCTGTGGGAATGCGAGTAGCCATTAACAACCTTCATTATTAATATGAGGATGCGCTCATATTCTGGATTTTTGTAAAACCGGAAGAGTATCTGCAGCTGTAAGCGGGGTTTCTGGCGACGGTGGCGGCGCCGGACGTGGCATCCGTGCTGGATGAACTGCACCCACTGAACGGGGGCTTATGACATGACGGTAAGAGACAGCGGTTTCAGCGCAGGCACCGAGGCGCCCGTCAGCCGGGCTGAAGAAGACCGCTATGGTTTTGAAGGCGTAGCAGCAGGTCTTGTCCGCAGCATACTGGCCTTGGACAATGACGTCAGTACAGTGATCGGGATTGAAGGAAAAAGGGGCGCGGGGAAAACCAGCCTGCTCCGCCTACTGATGAATAAACTGGAAGATCTTAAACCCGACGGCACATACGTTCTCCACTTAGCGCCGTGGCTGCGAGCTAATAGCATGAGCCCGGTTGACTCACTGCTCTTGCCTGTAGCCGCAATTCTCCGGGAGGAAGAGGAAAGGCGCCAGCCGCCCCCACGTAATCTCTGGCAGAAATTCCAACGCCGCATCCGGAGGGGCAGGAAAACCGGCGCGGCGCTGGACATGCAAAACTATCTCCGGCAGACCTCCGGGCGACTTGCGCCTCTGGCAGAGTTTGCCGGCAACTTCGTTCCAGTCCTCGGGATGGCCGCAAAGGGTATGGAGACGCTTGCGAAGCTTGATCTATCGGGCCGACAGCAGACTGCAAGTGACCTGCACGCCAGCCTTGATAAAAAAATCAGGCTGCTTGACTTGAATTTTATCGTCATCATCGATGATCTCGACCGGCTGGAGCCGTCTCAGGCCGTGGAAGTGCTGCGTCTGGTACGGTCGGTGGCCAACTTTTCCCGTCCAGCGTAAAAATATCGGTGCGACAACCAATTTCCTCCATCGCCGGGCGATGCAGATCATTACGCAGTTTTGGGTGACCGGCCAGAACGACGGGTAGCCGACCACCGCCGTCTTCAACCATTTCCATGTATCGCACCCTTAATGTCTTTCATCAACTGCTTATGGTGGGCAGTTTCATAATACCCGGCCTGTTCAATAGACTGCGTCAGTCCATAATGCTCCATCACTTCAACCCTCATGGTCTTCTCCTGATTGTCTGCTACGAAAATAGTCTCTAATGCGGACGAGTACTTCACTACGGTTAAGCGTCTCAGTCAGAATACTGTCGATAAACGCCCGGTCTTCATCCGACATTCTGGCCAGCGATATGGCCAGATCGTCGGCAATTGCCAGTTTTGCTGCAATAACGGTGGGAAAGTGGTATTCAAATTTTCGGGTATCAAAAGGATGACACAGATCACAATTAAGCAAATACATTAGAATTTCTTTATATTTAATTTTTAATTTGTGATAATACTACAGTTATTCTTATATTATAATGATATCTTACTATTTTAAACTCACTGTTTTTGATAGTACTTATCATCACAAGGACGTTGTTTTTATTATGAATAAAATTGCTATTATAGGAAGTTCATTCGAATTCCCATCAGTTAGTAATGATCATGATTTATGGATGGGATTGATAAATAAACGCTGTTTTTTCCATAATAATGCCTATCCTGGAGATGAATACATAAATGCCTGGGGGGGTGTGGAAAACCTGAAAGGTTTTGATTATCACTTCTTTGGTTACTCTTATCATGAAGCCAGCAAAATGGACCCTCAGCATCGACATCTGCTGCAACATAGTTGGTGGGCAATGGAAAATGCTGGCTATATGAACAGGGAATCGTTACCGGTTACGGCGGTATTCGCCTCGGCTAGTGAGAACCATTATCTGTTGCAAAATCTGGCAGGTGAATTGCAGGCGGGAACGGAAAATGAGGCCTTACTAGGCAACCTTCCAGACTTCCTGGCAACCCGAATCGCCTGGAAACTTGGCACAACAGGGCCGGCATTTTCCGTACAATGCGGATGCAGTTCTGGACTGGCTGCTCTCCATCAGGCTCGTATTGCTTTATTAACAGGACAGGCCGAGATGGCATTGGTGGGAGCCGTGTCACTGGCAGCCCCTCACTGTGAGGGATACGATTATCTGGCTGGTGGAATACGGTCTGTAGATGGCAAGATCCGTGTTTTTGATCGTGATGCCAGCGGTACCGTCTTCACGAATGGTGTTGCAGTTCTGGTTCTCAAACCTCTGCATAAAGCACTTGAAGATGGCGATAACATTTTAGGTGTGCTGGAAAGTAGTGCAGTGAATAATGATGGAGCGGATAAAGCAGGCTTTACCGCTCCCTCTGTATCCGGTCAGCGTCGTGTTATTCAGCGGGCAATGAAAATAAGCAATATTGCGCCTGAAAACATTGCTTTATATGAAGCGCATGGAACAGGTACCCAATTAGGCGATCCTGTTGAATTTGCAGCGCTTCAGGAAGCTTGGCCCACGAAATCAGTTGCGGAACCTACCTGCGCATTGCAATCTGTAAAGGCTAATCTGGGACACTTGGATACCGTAAGTGGCCTTGCTGGCATCATTAAAGCTTGCCTTGTGTTGAAGCATCGTCAGCTTCCCCCACAACTGAATTTTGAGCATCTTAATCCACATATTACGCTGGAAGACTCGCCTTTCTTTATTAACACAGAGCCTCGGGTACTGGCAGAAAATGCTCGTTACGCTTGCATTAGCGCCTTGGGTATTGGAGGCACAAATGCCCATGTAATTTTGAGTGGGGCACCTGTGTTGACGGCATCCTCTGCTTTATCTTCTTCGCCACATCTCTTTTTACTTTCGGCACCTAGCCAAAAAGCTTTGGGCAGAGTTCGGAATAGCTGGGCAGGATGGCAGGGAGATGACCGTGCTATTGAAAAGGCAGCGGCGATGACCCGATTCGGAAGAACCGCCTTTCCTGTACGTCAGAGTGTTATTGCACACAGCATTGAGGAATTGAAAGCGGGTGTGAAAAATGCGGGAAGCGGCGTTACTGTTCCGGACACTATGCCTTCCATCGTAATGATGTTTACCGGACAGGGTTCGCAGTATGCAGGTATGGGGAAACAGTTATACGAATCTTCGACTTACTTTCGCGAGAGGCTAGATGAAAAATTAGCCATTCTGCGTGAGTTGTCGGGTAAAAATTATCGCGCGATATTATTCGAACTGCAGAATGAAATCCATATGCCTGAACATACCCAGCCCGGACTTTTAGCGCTGGAGGTTGCTTTGGCTGAATATTTAAGCCATTGCGGTGTCAAGGCAGACCTAATGCTGGGCCACAGTCTTGGCGAATATTCGGCAATGGTTGCAGCAAAGGCAATGAGCTTTCGGGATGCAGCAAGCTTGGTTGTTGTCAGGGCACAGTTGATCCAACAGACAGCGCCTGGCGCTATGTGCAGCATCATGGCTGGCGCAGAGTTGTTGCCCTCACTTTTGCACGGGACAGAAGTGGATATTGCCGCGCTCAACAGTGACATGTTAAGTGTTGTTTCCGGTAGCGAAAATGAACTCTCCCGGGTTATGACCCGTGCTCAGCAGGCAGGAATTTTTTATCAACCTTTAAAAGTTAAGCGTGCGTTTCACTCCCGACTACTTGAGCCAATTTTGCCTGCATTTCGTGAGGCTCTTCAGAACGCATCTTTTTCAGCCACACAAATACCGGTGATATCAACACTTACTGCACAGATTGAACCCTTTGCACACATCAGTCAGGCGGATTACTGGGTACGTCAGATGCGTGAACCGGTCGCATTTGCTGCGGCGGTCAGAAGGGCTGCTGCCACGGACAAGGCGGTCTGCTTTATTGAAGTAGGTCCCGGACATACGCTGAAAGCACTGGCTTCTCAGAATACGCATCATCCCTGTATTAACGTCTTACCGCATCCGGCAGAGTCAGAGCAGGCAGATAAAGTATTGATGACAGCTTTTGGTCGGTTGTGGGAGCAGGGGATAAACATTCAGTGGCAGAACATTCATGACCGTCGGCCAGAACCTGCTCTACCTGTGCCACCCGGTTATCCCTTTGAGTTAACTGAATGCTGGACTGAAAAACAGCGTACTGAACGCCTGACTCTGAACAGTTATCAGCGCTGCTGGGTGCCGCTAACTCGGCCGGAAAGGGTGGCGGAAAGTACGGGTGAATGGTTATTCATAACGGATGGTTCCTCTGCTACAGCCGGAATGGCTGACATGTTATGCAGCCGACTGAACTGTCAAGGTGACAGAACGCGCATCATTTCGTTTGATGCAGAGTCCTGGTACAAGATGATGAAAGAGGCTCCTGACAATATCTTACTGTTATTACATCCTGAGACCTTTCGCCGGGAAACCTTCAAACCATTGCTGATCTTATTGGATATGGTAAGAAACTGGCGGGGACAGGGGGCTCGTTGCCTGCGGATCATTACCCAGTCTGCCGTCGATTTGCTGGCGTCCCCTTGCCCTGCACTGGTAGCCTTGACTTCTGCTGTCAAGTCACTCAACCAAGAGTACCCTGCCTTGACGACCCGTTTGATTGATACAGACGGGCAGAATGAGTTGCTACTGGCACATGAAGTGACTGCCCGGTCGCCTGCCGTGGTCGCTCTGCGAGATGCTGATCGGTTTGGTGAAGGATTTCTCGCTGCACCGCTAACGGAAAAAAGCAGTGGTGAAATAACACCGCCCCGTTCCGTAGTCATCCTAGGCGGTGGTGGGCAGGTAGGGCTCCAGTATGCCAAGGTCTTTCTTGAAAACAGTCAGGCACATGTCTGTCTGCTACAGCGTAGCTCGCTCGAGACCCTAAGAAAGCAGAGTGTTGAGGCAGGAATGCAACGCGCTGACCGGATTGAAGCATTGATGCAACGGTGGCCGGGACGTCTGACGTTGGGGGAAGCAGATGTGCAGTCAGTCTCCTCGTTGATGACCGCATGCCAGAAAGCCAGAACGGATATGGGGAGTCTGGACGTACTTATTCATACAGCCGGTATTGATGCATCTATGCATTATCAGCTAATCCGCGATGTGGACGCACCATTCTGTGAGCTGAGCTTTGCGGCAAAAAGCCAAGGGTTGCACAACATGGCAGAAGTTGCCTCTTCGCTTGAGGTGCCGCATTGCCATGTCATTTCATCAATTTCATCTGTGCTTGGCGGTATCGGTATGTATATCTACGGAGCCATGCATGCCTGGCTCGATGCTGCCGTTGCCGAGCTTCGTCGGCATCACTCTTCGCGCTGGACACTGCTGAATTGGGAAGCATGGGAATTTGGAAATGACGAAGACGTGCCTGAGCATTTCCGTCAGGGAGCATTTGGCTCTGAACTTAATCGCTATGCAATGCAGCCAGCTCAGGGACGCCGGTTTCTCTGGCAATGTTGGCAGGATCTGCAGGGGCAGCGAATCATTTCCAGTGTTGACTTTCAACAGCGTTATCGGGAATGGGTCGAAAACCATCACGAAGCGGCGAGTTCTGTAGATGATGCATCGGCACAAAAAGCTCCTCGTCCTGACATGAAGAGCGAATATCAGCCTCCCCAAACGACTGCCGAAGAAAAAATTGTTGCGGTCTGGGAGTCATTACTTGGTCTGAATGGAATAGGTATTGACGACAATTTCTTTGAATTGGGCGGACATTCATTACTGGCTTTAAGAATGACCGGGCAAGTGAATCAATCTGTCAATGCCTCTATGTCCATGGTGGATATTTTTCAATATCCCACAGTCCGCAAACTGGCTGCGAGTATTACCGGCAACAGAAGTTTCGACACGGCCCGTGCCGATGCTGCCCAACGAGCTCAAAGGCGTCGCCAGAGCCACAACAGCAAACGCGCTTAATTCACGTTTCATCCCTTTTTAACGGAACTATCGGGAAAAATATCCATGAATGACAGTAATAAAATCGCGATCGTTGGTTATGCCGGCTCATTAACGGGTTGTCCTGATGCAGAGCAACTGTGGCAACTGACTTCACAGGGAAAAGAAGGTATCCGACGTTATACACAGGAAGAGATTGCCAAACACCTGCCTGCCTCATTTTATCAACTACCCAGCTTCCGTCCCGTTGGCGGTGGCCCCGAAAATTATCGTCAGTTTGACGCTGCTTTTTTTGGTTATAACCCTAAAGAAGCTGCTTATATGGATCCGCAGATCAGAAAATCACTGGAATATGCCTGGCTGGCGTGTGAACACGCAGGTTATGCACCCGATCAGATTTCCGCGCCAACTGGCGTCTATACCGTTTCGGCTGTAAACAGCTACTTTAATGAAAACCTTGCTGTCCAGTATCACCAGCGAGCTGATTTACATGAGCAAACGCAACTTCTCTATCTGAACGAACCCGATTTCATGGCTTCGCGGATTGCTTATCATTTTAACTGGCAAGGGCCAGCAGTAAATCTTCGTAGTGGATGCTCGAGTTCACTGGTTGCCATTCATGAAGCCTGTATGAGTTTATTACAGTTTGATATCGATATGGCGGTGGTAGGAGGAGCGGTTATTAAACCACGCTATCAATATGGATATCACCATGAACAGGATGGTATTCAGTCCGATTCTGGCCATTGTGCACCTTTCTCCGCAGATGCGGATGGTACGATTTTTACCAATGGTGTTGGCTTTCTTGTGCTCAAGCGCTATGAAGATGCCATTAAGGATGGTGACAGCATTCATGCAGTCGTTCTCGCTACAGCCATAAACAATGATGGCTGCGATAAAGTTGGCTACATGGCACCCTCGGTGTCCGGTCAGATCAGAGTCATGCTTGGTGCGCTGGCAAATGCGGAACTGGAGCCTCAAGATATTACCTATATAGAAGCGCACGGTACTGGCACCAGTGTTGGTGATCCGATTGAATTTGAAGCGCTTACAAAGGTGTTTGACGGGCTGCCTGCGGGATCGGTGTCGCTGAGTACGGTTAAAGCCAATATCGGACATCTGGACGCGTTGTCTGGGATTGCAGCTGTGCTCAAAGTCATTCAGGACATGAAGCATCAATCTGTCTCACCTCTGGCAAATTATACCCAGCCCCATCCTGCTGTCAGACTTGATCAGTCTCCTTTTACCATCCCGCAAAGTCTGACTGAGTGGCAACCCTCCGCGTCGTACCAACGCATTGCTGCCATCAGCTCATTTGGCGTAGGTGGAACAAACGGGGCATTGATCCTCGAGCAGGCACCTGCTGACGTCAGGCCGACAGTGGTAGCAGGTACACCTGTCTTTATCGGCTTTAGTGCTCGTACTCCCGACGTCGTATTTCAGCAGGTTAAGCGGATGCATGATTGGCTAAAGGAGCATCCTGAAAGTCAATTAGCCGACATTGCCTGGACATTATTGAGTGGGCGTAGCGCATTTAAATATCGGTGGGGCTGTGTCGTAGATTCAGTGAGTGATTTGTGCGACAGACTGTCAATGGCTGATTCTGTTGAGTGTATGACCGTTACGGCGAGTCGTAGCTGGACGCTAGAGGAAGCTCAGCAGGCGACGGCGGTGCAACTGTCTGATTTCTGGTTAAGCGATGGCAACATTGTTACCAACACGTCTTTTCCCAAGAGCTGTCGACGTATTCCTTTGCCTGGCTATCCTTTTCAAGCTCATGATCACTGGATCGATGCGGAACCATTCAATACAGAACAGGGACAGTCAACTGAAAATAGAAAAATCAGTGATATTTCCCAGTGGTTTTATACACCCTATTGGAAAAAACAACGCATCTCTGCCTTGACTGTTAATATAACAGGTAAACGCATACTGATGTTCCATCATGACGATAGTTTTTCCGGGCAGTTTAGCGAGGAATTAATCCAACAGGGTGCGAGTCTGTTACATGTAGTCGCTGGGGAAAAATATGCCCGACTGGGCGACGATCATTATCGTATAGAGCCCGGAAATGAAATGCACATGAAGTTGCTGATTCAGGATTTGGCTGAAACAGCTATGTTGCCCGACTGGGTGGTTCATCTGTGGTGTCTGGGTAATCAAAATGAGACAACAGATCGCATTCAGTCTCAAGGGCTGTATACCATGGTTGCCTGGTGTAAGGCGTATAATGAGCTAGCGCTAACGGTGAATTTTCATACGTTACTGGTTGCAGACAGAATGATCAGCATCGTTGGTGAAGAGGATATTGAACCAGCAAAGTCTACTTTGCTTGGCATCTCACAAGTGTTGCCCAAAGAATATCAGGACATCCAGTGTCATCTGGTGGATATCGCGCCTAATTTTCAGGCCGAACAAACGATTCGGATGCTATTGGCTGAGATGGGCAGTGGCAGCAGCAGTGAAATTGCCATAAGAGGTGTCCATAGATTTGTAAAAGACTATGCACGTTATAGCGTGTCAGAAACACAGCTGGGCGAAAGTCTGCTGTCTGGTAACAAAACCATCCTTATTGTGGGCGGACTTGGCAATTTTGGTTTGGAACTGGCGGAGTTTGTGGCACTGAATTATCAGGCACAGGTCTACCTGACTACCCGCACGCGTTTTCCTGCCCATTCAGAGTGGCAAAGCTGGCTGGAACAGCACGGAAGTGAGAACACTGTCAGCGAAAAAATACTGCATTTACAGAGAATTGAAAATCTGGGGGGCAAAGTCGAGATCTTGACGGCGGACATTACTTGCCGGCAAGACTTAGTCCAGATTAATACATTATTACAGACGCGTCACAGACGTGTGGATGGCGTTATTCATGCTGCCGGAACGGTTGACAGCGGAATGATCCATACAAAGACGCGCGATTCGCTGGAACAGGTCTTCTCGCCTAAAATTGCCGGCACAATGAATCTCTGTGATGTTTTCCTGCCACTTAATCCTGATTTCATCCTGCTTTGCTCCAGCATGAATGCCATCATTGGTGGCTTGGGTCAGGTTGACAATACGGCTGCGAATGCTTTTGTGGATGCCTGGGCGGAGCACTGCCATCAACGCGGCTACACGCAGGTGCTGGCGATTAACTGGGGTGCTGTGAACGAAGCGCGGGCCAGAAACTATTCTGCACAGCCACAGTTCAAAGAACTTAGCCGTGAGCATATTAAAAACAAAATGTCTCAGGATGAAATTTTTGAAGTCTATCGCCGACTATTCTCTACTACTTTCGGTTCCCGTGTTGTGGTTTCCACACTTGATTTCAACAAAGTTATTGAAAACTGGTCACGAGTGGGATCTGTTGCGTCGCTGACGCAGAAAGTAACGCTGATCTCACGTAGTAGGGATGAGTTTGTACAAACCTCGTGGAAAGATCCTCTCTCAACGTATGAAATTACCGTCGCAAAACATTGGGAAGCATTGTTAGGCATCGAGCGGGTTGGTAATGATGACAATTTCTTTGAGTTGGGCGGGAATTCTTTAATCGTTCTGCAACTGATAAGTCTTCTTAAAAAAGACTATCCCATCAGGATGCACGCCATGGCGATTTATGAACATCCAACCGTGCGGGAATTTGCAGCTCACGTTGAACAGTTAGCGCGTGAATATATGGACAAAGTCCAGATTGCTTAATCTGTATCAACGGATGATAAGAGAGATAAGAAATGAATGGTTCCATTATTGAGCGCGTGCTGAAGCACGCAAAGCTTCGGCCGAATGCGACTGCTATTTACTGGCAGCAGGATAAAATTAGTTACTACCAGCTGGCGCAAAAAATTCTAACGCTGGCGGAACATTTCCGTCAGATCCCGCAGCCGGGACCTGTGGCTGTTCATCTGTCCAGAACACCCGATTTAATTGCAGCATTACTGGCAGTTTGGCACAGTGGGCGTGCATTTGTTGCGCTTGATGCCCGGCATCCGGAGGCACGGCGACAAAGTATTATTGTCGAAAGTGCACCAGCAGCCATTGTCTATGACACACAGCCTCCGACTGCAACAGACTGCCAGCTATGGCATATTAGCGAGCTGACAGAAAATAATGCAGCCATGACCGACATGCTGCCTCAACAACATTCTAATGATATAGCTTATTTACTGTATACATCAGGCTCCACCGGCAAGCCTAAGGGGATTGCTATCGGCCACCCCAGTGTGGAGGCATTAACAGACTGGGCTCTGGCATTTTATTCGCCTAAACAGCTGAAATGTGTACTCGCTTCCACAACCATCACCTTTGACCTGGCTATTTTTGAGATTTTTGTTCCTCTTGCTGCGGGAACGTCTCTCTATCTGGTTGATTCTGCACTTGACTTGTTGACGCCATCGTCCAGCTACGCTGCACTGACATTAATTAATACGGTGCCTTCAGCGGCTCGTGAGCTAGTGCGAGCACAGGCGATCCCTAAGGGGGTTACGACGTTGAATCTGGCGGGAGAAGCACTGCACTGGAAGCTAGTTAATGACATTTACCAGTGCAGCCAAGTGAGCTGTATATGCAACCTGTGGGGGCCATCAGAAGATACAACCTACTCAACTGTTTATCGAAGCTTGAGGGAAGAGGAACGGCCGGAAAGCGGGCCTGTACCGATTGGCCGGGTCATTGAGGGAAGCCAGGCATTTATTTTAAATGATGCACTGCAGTTGGTAGCGTTTGGTGAACCGGGAGAGATATGTCTGGCGGGCAACGGGCTAGCTGAAGGCTACCACAATAATCCCAGCCTTACCGCCGAACGCTTCCCCTTTATCCGTGGGCTGGAAGGACAATTGCTGCGTATCTATCGGACTGGTGACTGGGGACATCAGGATCGCAATGGCATTCTACATTTCCATGGACGTATGGATTTCCAGGTCAAAATTCGTGGTTACCGCATCGAGCTAGAAGAGCTGGAACAGTCCTTACTGACACTCAATGAGGTACGCGAAGCTGCCATCATTGTAGATAACACACACCAAGAACAGCAAAAATTGATTGCTGTTGTGGTAAAAAGCGATATTAATGAGCCGGACGGCGATTTTACTGCCCATTGCCTAAGTCGATTACAGGCAATGCTTCCTCCTTATATGATGCCGCATGTGTGGCATATCCGTTCAGTAGCGCTGCCGCGGACAACGAGTGGCAAAATTTGTCGACGCACCCTCAGTGAGGAATGGAGTCAGACATTATCACGCTCAGGTGAGCCCCCGTTGTCTCCAGTTATGCAGATTATGGCAGAGGCGCTTGGATCAGTTCCTGATGAAGATGCGGCATTCATGGCGCAGGGTGGGGATTCCCTATCTGCTGTGAGATTTCAGACACTGCTCCGCACACAGCTCGGTAAGTTAATGAGTCTTGATACCCTGCTGAGCCAGAACGTCACGCTCAGGGAACTGGAACAGCAGATTCAAAGCATGCCAGTGTCTGTTGGGGCAGTTTCGGCGCCACTTATGCTTGAAGCTGATCGCCTCAGTGCAATTGAGTACCGCATGTTTAAGGTGTATCAAACGCATCGTGCCAAGGCCTGCTACAACATCGGAGTAACATTATATTTTGATGAGGGCGTCGATGTTCCTCGCTTAAAACAGTCATTTCTCACTGTGCTTCACAGGAGTCGGGCTTTATCTTGCTGTATCGAACCGGATGAGCAGGGGGCCTGCTATCGTCCTGCATGTCTGGATGACGTGTGGCGGCAGGAATGTGGTTCAGGCACAGACGGTGAACTGTCTGCATTTTATGGGATTCCGTTTCAGTTGGAATCTGAGCCTCCTGTTCGGGCATTGTTGCTTAACAATGATCATGCTGTGGGCAGCACGTTGTTGCTTTCAATCGCTCATACCGCAGTGGACGGGCTTGGCTTACGTGCGTTGCTTCAGAATATCGCATTACTTTACCGGGATGAGAGACATTCAGCACCGGAAGCTTATGTGATAACTGAGCCCGATGAGGCACGTCGGCGGGCCGCCCATTCCTACTGGCAAGACGTTTTGAACGGATTTCAGTCAAAACCTGTCTGGCCTCAGGCGTTATGTAATGTACCCGATGGCTCACTCTCCTGGACTTTCAGCCGTGAGGTACATCATGAGCTGGTAGATAAAGGGCGTGAAAAAGGCGTCACGCTGCCGGTATTACTCATGACGACATTGTTTATCGCGCTTCAGCGATTAAGCGGAAATCAGGACATAGTGATCGCCACTCCTGTGGCAAACCGCCAGCAATCAGAGTTACAGCGTTGTGTTGCAAATATGACCAATACGCTGCCTTTACGTTGTCAGTTGAACGATGAGAGCAACGCGGGGGATGTGCTCAGGAAAATTCAGAAACAGCTCAGTGATAGTCTGGCCTGGCAGGACGTAGCCATAGACGGAATAATGGCCGATCTGGAAGGTGTGGCAGATAAAGATGCCATGTTCAGTACGCTATTTAGCTATATGGATTTTCTACAGGGCATGGGAACATCTTTTGACCTGTCTGTTCGCTGTGATTTTTATCAGCCTCAGGAAGCCAAAGCACCGCTGGTGGTTTCCGCTATTGTGACTGAAGAGGGCGATTTAAGAGTTATTTTTGAATATCAGGGAGACACGGTTTATCCGGAATGGGTAAGCACACTCTCCCAGTTGTTCAAACAACTCCTCTGTCAGGGCTGCGCGATGGAAGACACGGTACTCCGTCAAATCAACCCAGTTCCCCTGGCGCAGCAGCCTTTATTACGGGCATTGCAGGAATCCTCCCCTGTGGCAACTGCTACATCGCTGGCGAGTTGGCTGGCCACTAGTGCAGAAATCTTTTCCAGCCGTATTGCTGTTCAGGATGACGATACCGCAATAACGTATGCCCGGTTGTGGCAGGAAACGGAAAGCCTAGCCGCTGGATTACAGGCTTCAGGGGTTAAACCGGGCGATGCCGTCGGTGTCAGTATGGAAAAAGGCTGGCGATTGATTGCCGTTTTATGCGCGGTATTGCGTACAGGTGCTTTCTATGTGCCGCTTGATCCCCGTAATCCGTCTGCGCGAAATCACTATATTGCTCAACAAAGTAAAGTTTGCCTGACGGTGGTGGATGATTCGGTCATACCTGCGCCGAAAGACATTCATTACAGCGTGCTCCTACGCCCGAATCAGAGTATGACACCTGTATCGGTTTCCGGAGACGATCTGGCATATGTCATATTTACGTCTGGGACAACAGGGCAGCCTAAAGGTGTCACTGTAACGCATCATAACGTCTGCAGACTGTTCAGCGCCTGTCAACAATGGGGCAACTTTGGTGAGCAGGATAGCTGGACGTTGTTTCACTCCTTTGCATTTGACTTTTCAGTGTGGGAAATATTTGGTGCCTTACTCTATGGTGGGCGTCTAGTCATCGTTCCACCAGCCCTGGCAACTGACATGGTCGGCTTCGCCTCCTTGTTGGATCAACATTGTATTACGGTATTAAGTCTGACACCCACTGCGTTCCGTAACTTCATTGGGACCACGGGTACGACGTTAAATCATAGCCCGAGGATGATTATTTTTGGTGGAGAAGCGTTACGTCCGGCAGATTTAAATCCATGGTGGCAGTGTTACGGCTCAGAACAAACTCGCCTGATCAATATGTACGGCATCACTGAAATTACTGTTCATGCCACTGTGCATGAGATGTCCCCCGACGACACAATGTCATGTATCGGCAAGCCGCTTGCAGATAATGGAATTGTACTGCGGGATAAGCGAGGATTGCTCTGCCCGGTTGGCGTTCCTGGCGAATTGTGTATCACTGGAGATGGGGTGAGTCCCGGATATCTTAACTCGCCGGCGCTCAATCAGCAGCGGTTTGGCACACTGGTCAGTCAGACAAATCGCTATTACTTTAGTGGTGATTTGGCTGTTGCTGATGGCAATGGGCAACTGTATTACTTGGGTAGGCTAGATCAACAGGTAAAAATTAACGGCCATCGCGTTGAATTGGATGAAATCAGCATCACACTCAGACAGATTCCGGGCATAAAAGCTTGTGTCGTAAGAGCGATTCACATAGGCGGTGGTACACGCATGTTGGCCGCTTGGTATGTCGCGGAACAGGATATTACGCCGCAAACGGTTACAAAACTTTTGTCACAAACGCTGCCTGTATGGGCAATCCCCGAGAAGCTGATGCGTATTGACGCCCTTCCGCTAACCGTAAACGGCAAAATAGACGAAAGTCAGCTGCCTGACCCGTTAACGGACACCGGCCTTTCTCAACAGCATCCAACACAACCGGTACAGTACATCTGGCAGCAAATCCTTGGCCACAAAAGCCTGCCAGATGATTTGCCATTTTTTGAAGCGGGTGGCAGCTCAATCAAGGCGGCATTGCTAGTTCAGCAGTTGAATAAATTGCTGGAGCAACCTGTTATTACTTTACTTGACATATTTCGCCACCCCTGCATCCGTGACCAGCAACGGTTGGTTGACAAGTTTTTTGAGGAAGAAACGATCTGATGACTATGGATATCGCAATCACAGGAATGAGTGTTCGCCTGCCCGCAAGTGACACACCCTGGCAGCTTCATGAATTATTGGCTGATGCTGGGTCGGCAATTGAACGATTTGATAACGAGCATCCTGACAGAGTGGGAGCCAGGGGAATAATTCAACGGCACGACTGGTTTGATTCCCGGTATTTTCGGTTGGCTGAAGCGGAGGCCAGCCGTCTGGACCCGCAACACAGACTGGCGCTTGAGGAAGCAGTCAAAGCGTTGGAGTCTGCCGGATATCGTTCGCTTAGTAGCCGACAGGCTATTGAATGCGGCGTGTTTGCCAGTTGCTCCGCTAATCAGTCCCACTGGCAGGCCTGTCTGGAACAGGATGCAGACAATGCCATTGCCCGCTATAACCTGTTGCTCGCCAATGATAAAGACTTTTTAGCGACGCGTATTGCTTGGCATCTTGATCTCACAGGGCCTGCAATGACGGTACAAAGCGGCTGTTCCAGTGGTCTTGCTGCTTTGCATCAGGCTTGCCAGGCTTTACGAATGGGAGAGTGCTCTATTGCGCTTGTCGCAGGTGTTTCACTGACATTGCCTTTAAAGGAAGCATATCCTGTCAGTGAAGGAATGATATTTTCTCCATCCGGATCCTGTTGCCCTTTTACTGAAGATGCTGATGGCACTATTGGCGGGACCGGGGCGGTTGTGCTCGTACTGCAACAGCTGGAACAAGCACTGCTGGAGGGAGCCCCGTGTTGGGGCATAATCAAGGGCAGCGCAGTAAATAATGATGGTAGAAAAAAGGTCAGTTTCACGGCACCGAGTATTGACCAACAGATTGCCGTTATGCAGCGTGCGTTAAAAGTGGCGGGAGTAAAAGCCAGCGATATTGGCTTTATAGAAGGTCATGGTACGGCAACAAGCATGGGGGATGCGATTGAGCTGGCTGCGTTGAGTGAAGTCTATGGTCGCCAGATGCCGCTTCCTTCACTCGGGAGTATCAAAGCAAATATCGGTCATCTGGATGCAGCAAGTGGCCTTGCGGGCGTTGCAAAATGTCTGCTGTCATTCCACAACCAACTGATCTATCCGCAGCCTCACAAGACCGGCACGATCCTCAAAGGCACGTCTTCTTTTGCTTTACATGCCCGGCCCTTGCCATGGCGTGGTGCATCACGCATGAGCGTCGTCACGTCGCTTGGCGTTGGTGGAACAAATGTGCATATGGTATTGGGCGAGGCACCACCACGAGAAATGAAGCATATAACCGGGCCCTTCCTTATCCCTTTAGCTGCATCCACTGGGCAGAGGGTACAGGAACTGGCACGTCAGTTGCGCGAAGCGACTGAATCCATGTCGCCTGACACACTGCCATATTGCGCCTGGACGCTTCAACAACGTTATCTTTCTGAAAAATTCAGCTACCGTTGTCATTTGGCTGTACAGAACTGGGAGCACTGGCAGCAGCAGTTACAGCAGGTTGCTGACGGGGCTCCTCTGAGCATTATGCATTGTGAGGATGCTCCGCCAGTACTGAATAAAAATGAGGGGCTGTACAGAATCGCGCTACCAGCGACACCTCTTGACAGCCACAGCATCCCGTCACCAGTTGAGCAGCCCGGCAAGAACTTCATTCAGCCTGAAGGAGGGGAACCTGATAGCGATCCCGAAACCCTGATTGTCGCGGCCTGGCAAAAATGCTTGGGGTTCAGTGATAAACCCACCACTGACACCCATTTTTTTGAAGCAGGCGGGAATTCTCTGCTTTCTGTTCAACTTATACAGGCATTAAGGCAGCAGGGCTTCACCACTGTGAATATCGCCGATATCTACGCTGCGCCAAAGCTAAGCCATTTTGTCAGGCGGCTGAAACAGAAGGACAGTGAGAAAGCTGACGTAGTGCCACAGGAAGTCAATACTGATTATAAGGAGATGTGACTATGTATCTCAGCCCGGTACGCAATAACAGAGCAGATTTTGTCATCCTTTTTATTCCTCATGCCGGCAGTTGCGGTGAGGCTTACATGCCTTGGTTCAGGTATTTTTCTCAGCATGCGGATTGCCGATATTTGCAATTGCCAGCCCGTGGAGCCAGAAGGGAAGACGTTATGCCCGACAGTATCCAGTCAATGGCAGATTTGATATTGCCTGAACTAGAAAATCTCATGGATAAAAAGATAGTATTTTTTGGTCACAGCATGGGAGGTCTGATTGCATTTGAGCTGGCGTGTAAAATGGAAAGTTACTGGGATAAGCCTGCTCATGCTCTATTTATTTCAGGTTGCCGGGCACCTGATGAACCGATTATCCGAAGCCTTACTGGTCTGGGTGATAAGCAATTAATCCGGGAGCTGGCAGGCATGGGAGGGACAGAGACTTTCTTACTTGAGCAGCCAGAACTGTTGTACCCCTTCTTGGCCACATTACGCCAGGATATTTGCTTGTGTGAAAAGTATGTCAGTCCGATATCTGAACCTTTGCGGACCCCTATCCATATTTTATGGGGAACGGAGGATTATTTGATCACACAAAAGATGATTGACGGATGGAGGCGATTTTCCAGCGAAAAGAACATCGCCTTTTATCCTCATAAAGGTGATCATTTTTATCATCACCAGCAATCAGAAAATGTAATTAGGCTTATATGTGATAATCTTAACTCCGATTGAAAATAATTAATAAACTCACCTAACTTAACGATGGGTAAAATACGCATGCACGATATGGACATTAAAAATACAGAGGAAGATATGATTAACATCAATGAAGTGAATGTCAGTCTTTATATGTCGGGTAATATTTCTGAAAAATTTTCCTCCCTAGCTCGGCAGTTGCCGGACATGCAGGTACGTTACCTTAACGGACTTCAGTATATCGACTGTGGTAAACGCTCTGATACCTTTAATACCGTTTTTGGAACACCGACATTTCAGGAAGATATTACGCGTATTACCCAATATTATAGTCAAAGAAATATGCCAGCAGCGTGGTGGTTTGCTGAACCCACGACGGTTATTGCAGAGTTATTGGAACAGGCAGGCTGGTGTCATGAAGAAAACGATGTAGGAATGTATTTTCCTCTGACTGCACCGATATCAGCTTGTCCGAAAAAAGTATTATCTTGCATCGAATATTGTGATAGTCCGGTGCGTTTTCGGGATTTTGGAGAGGTTTTATCAGCTATATTCGAGCCGGGTAATCCTGTTGAAGCAGAAAACATCCGTGCAATTTATCAGGCAGCAGGTGAACATTGTACTCGTCTGGATGAACATCTTATTCAGTTGGTAGGGTATCTGGATGGGGTACCTGTGTCGACGGCCACCCTGTATTTAAAAGACAATGTTGCAGGGATTTTTGATATTGCGACTCCGGAAAAGTGGCGCAGGAAAGGCTTTGGTAGCGAGATGTTTCACAGTGCTTTACAGTTAGCACAGAAAAAACAAGCAAAAATTTGCGTGCTGCAGGCATCTCCTGACGGACTAAATATTTACAAGAAATATGGCTTCAAAATTTCCGGTAAATTTGAAGTATGGAATCTGTCTACTACGGCCTAATGCAAGGGCATATAAATACCGTTTGTGATTTTTATTCTTTGAGAGATGATATGTATCGCCACCTGAATACGACTATATTTTTATTTTTGACTTTAATGTCATACTTCTTTTCATTTTCGATTAACGCACAGGATGAAACGGAAAATTTAATTGAAAAGCTAACGAATCTTCCAGGCGCAAGTAGTTTTGAAGGGCCTGTGCGAAATGTCATAACCGAACTGTGGAAAAATAATAATGTTGATATTTCTGTTGACAATGTAGGCAATGTTATTGCGCGGATTAAAAACAAAGAATCAGAAAAATCAAAAAACAATCTTCATGTGTTGATCATGGCTCATATGGATGAAGTGGGTTTTATCATCACAGATATTGATGAGCGAGGATATATTAAAGCTAAACCATTAGGGGGCTGGATAGATCATGTTTTATGGGGGCATCGCTGGAATATTTCGATTGGCGATAAAACGCTGCCTGCTTTCACAGGAATGGATGCACCGCATGTACTCAATGATTTCAGCGTTCCTCCAGCGGTCACATCGGCAAAACTATTCTTTGATACAGGGCTTACTCGGCAGCAACTGTTGGATAAAGGTGTCAGGCCTGGTTTAGCTATCACGCCAGCCGCCAATTTCACGATTCTGGATCCGGGTAAACGCTATGCGGCTAAAGCATTTGACGATCGCGCTCTTCTTGCCATGATGACCGAACTGCTGGTTGACATTAGTAAAAATCCTGAAACTTATAAACATCTCAATCTCACCTTTGCTGCAACCGTACAGGAAGAAGTCGGCATGCGAGGCGCTGCCGCGCTGGCTGGGCAGGTCGATGCTGATGTGATTTTGAATTTGGAAGCGGGCATTGCAAAAGATTACCCCACTCAATTTACCCAGGAAACTACCCCCATACTGGGTGCCGGGCCGGCTTTGTTCGTCTACGACGGAAGTATGTTACCTGATACCCGGTTAGTGACATTTATTCATGATGTAGCCCGTGATCACCATATTCCGAATCAGTGGGAAAGTGAACACAGTTACGGTCAGGATGCCTCTTCGCTACAGTTTTCTGGAAAGGGTGTCCGAGCCATTAATCTGGCTCTACCGATACGTTATGCTCACAGTCAATGGGGAATTATGGCGCGGCAGGATTATGATGCCATGCTTCAGTTACTCAAAGTGGCTTTACAGGAGATAAGCAGGGATAAGCTATGAACCATCAGCGTAGATTCTGGCTAATCATGCTAATGTTGACTTTGCCATCGCTTCTGGGGGCGCTGGCAATGGATATGCTCTTGCCAGCGCTGCCTGACATGGCCGTGTCTCTCCAGCTAACCGCTGGCCAGATTCAGTGGATGCTGAATATTTTTATTCTGGGTTTTGCTTTTTGCCAGCTCCTGGTCGGGTTGGGAGCCACCCGTTTCAGCGATCATCAATTATTTTTGCTGGCAATTGTGTTGTTTATTTTGAGTTCAGCAGCTATTGCTTTCATGACATCTTATACCGGAATACTCGTGTTGCGTTTTATGCAGGCTTTGGCGTCCTGTACAACACTGGTTATATCAATGTCATTAATCACACAAAGTTTTTCCGCTTCTCAGGTAACCAAAGGTCACAGTATTCTGTCAGGCATAACCAGTCTTGGACCATTGCTTGCACCTCTGGTGGGTGTGGCAATTCTCAACACAGGGGCTAACTGGCGTGGCATATTCTTTATGCTCGCGCTGACGGGCTGCCTGATTCTGATTTTATTTTTTCGGGTTAACCCTTTATTTTACTGGCGCACGCAGCCCGCGCCTCGGCAATATTACGGGAAGATTGCACGGAGTCCTCAATTCTGGCGCTATGCTATATTTTCATCAGCAGGCATGAGTTGGATCTTTTTATTCTTTTCTACCTCGCCTTTTATTGTGCATACGGTCTATCTGCAGGAAAAATGGGCGCTTGCCTTATTATTTTCTATAGCTTCGTGTTGCTTCATGATTGGCAGCTACATGGGAGCCGTATCACGGCAGAAAGAGCCTTCAGGGCTGCTTTTGGAGTACTGCCTGATAGCCCAGATAGCATTGTCTGCTTTTTTAGCAACGCTCACTGTTTTTTATGAATTGCCTTTTTATGGATTTGTTATCTGGATAATGTTGATGCAAGTAAACTGTGGCCTTTATTTCGGACCTGCCATTTCTGCTGCATTACAAACATTTCCCGATATACCGGTTCAGGCGGCTGCTTTTCAGGGATTTCAGCAATTTTCCATCACTTTTCTGATCGCTGGCCTGTTGCTGTTTTTTTTCAGACACGAAATTTACGATTTGAGTGTGATGGTTCTCATTGTTTCTTTTCTGGCTATTAGTGCTGTTTCAATTGTTAAAATTAAATACGGAGTATGATATGGGATTTGAACATACAGAACTGAGTCTGGGATTTGGGCTCAAAGTAACCGGAATTGATGTAAAGTCAATCGATCAGTCAGATGTCGAGTCCTTAATCAGGCTCGTGATAAATCATCAGGTACTGGTTATTTCAGGGCAGCAATTAACACCTGAAGAACAGATTATCTTTTGTCGTAAATTAGGAAACATTTTTCCGCACCCGCTGAAAAAGAATACCTGCCCATGGCCGGAAATGACTTATGTGACTAACGTTCAGAAAAATGGTGAGGCGCAAGGGTATCCAGGCCCCGGGTTTCCTATCTGGCATTCCGATATGTGTTATGAAAAAGAACCCCCACGGTTTACTACCTTTTATGCTGAGAAAGTTCCTGAGCAAGGTGGAAAGACGCTATTCTGTAATACTCTGGCAGCTTGTGATGATTTACCTTTGGCACTTAAGGAAAAATTGGAGGATAAGCAGGCTGTTTTCGGTTTTTCTCACAAACTGATGCAGCGCTGTCAGGAACGTGGTTTCATGTTAACTATTGAACCTGAAGATCAGAGACCTGATACTCTGCATCCTGTGTTGCGTCCACATCCAGAGACAGGGCGTAAATCAATTTATGTTAACTGGACTCACACAGACACTGTATCAGGCATGACGGAAGAAGAGAGCCAATCTTGCCTGAATGCCGTTTATGCGCATTGTGAAAAGTCGGATTATATTTACGCGCATCAGTACAAGCAGGGGGACTTAGTCATATGGGATAATGGTTCGACATTACACACCGGAGATGGGGCTGTGCCGGCAGGTCAGGCACGTATTATGCGCAGAGTAGTCATCATGTAATTTTAGTAAGCCCCCATGTCAGGGTAGTTGCTGCCTCTGACTGAAAAAAGTTAGGGAGCTGGAGGGTAGAGTCTGAGGGCGTGGTGTAAATTCTGCAGGATGGTGAAGGCCATCGGCTTATCCGGTAAGTTAATGGTTGTGAAGACAATTATCTTAAAAGGAACAAACCGATGGCTGACAACACCATGACATTCAGCAATACCCTGATGCAACTCGGCGGTGAGGATTTTCTGCGAGAACGGTAGCACGCCTGCGGCGCAGCGGAAGTCCTTTCCACCTTCACTTTTGTATCCCGCCCAATGATGGTCTCCCCTTCAAGTTCGTTTTTCTGCACTAGGGCGGCGACAGAATCGACCACCACCACGCCGACGGCGCCGGAAAGCACCACGGCGTCACAGATTTTCAGCGCCTGCTAGCCGGTGGTAAGCGTTAAGTGAGCGCCGTATTGACGGCTATTTATTGGTGAGATCCACACCATGGCAGGATTTCAGCCACTTTGTTCGACGGCCACTCCGGCAGCTTGATTACATCGAAATGTTCTATAACAGTAAGCGTCGGCATGGTTCGAGCGATCAGATGTCACCGACAGAATAGGAAAACCAGTATTATCAACGGCTCAGGAGTGTCTAGATTATCCGTGGCGATTCAATCATCGTGAGTCCACAACTAAACTTTGGCAACTTTCTGATTCATCAGTAACATCCTGAAAGAGAGGAACTCATGGACTTAAGATCAAATCCAGCATATTTAACATAAATAGCATTATGCGTACTTTACTGTAGTGGCTAAATTCAGATGTCCGCCTCTGGATGTATTGAGATGTCCACATTATCGCCCTTTTTCCAAGGTTTCCCGGCTGAGGACGCAACTGATGACGGCTTAGGGTTCGGCGTGCTTTACGATGAATGAAGTTAACCGCCTCAAGATCCTGCAGGACGTCATTGATGGCCGGCTTACAACCTCGCTTATATCACAACGACTTGGCATAACGGATCGGCACTGTCAGCGTCTGCTAGCTCGTTATCGAGAGTCCGGACTGCTGGCTCTGGCGAACCCGCCGACGGGGATTGCGTGGTAATCATCAGCTTCTGCCGGCCCTTGCTGAACATGCTATGGGTATAATCCACGATAAGAATGCCGACTTTGGTCCCACGCTATTGCTTAAACAATAGTTTAGATGAAGCCTGATATCATAATAAAAGAATTACTTAATTAACTGAGCGGCTGAATCCTGCACTGTATATTATTGAAAATATTGCTGTTTTTTTCACTATCCGTCCCTCGCTCCACTAAAATCTGCAGTCAGTAGCAGTATTCATCATGATTCAAAGACGTATAGTATGCGGAAATAACAAGATACAATGCCAATAATACAGATATTAACGTCATAAAAAACATGATAAAAAAAGCCGACTTCTTTTTATATAACGGTTTACCGCGCTTACCACTAATAAACGATATGCACACACAACATTTGTCGCAACCCATGTGCCAGTAAACGACAAATATGCTGGGTTTACAAACTTAAGCAATGGCTGTATTGGTAGGCCTGCAACCATAGCATACAAAGCATATGGTAGAAAAAACCCATAAAAAGGTCTTGTGACGAGCTAATTTGCTGACATCTTCTTCCGAAGGTTGCCACTCCAGTTCGTCTCTTAAGTGATTTTTAATTTTAATGATGCGATCTGAGCATACTTTAGAAACAGAAGATAAAGTCATTTTTAACCATTTCGCTATAATAAAGCAGGCAAACTCAATAAGTTAGTTACAGTGACTTATCGGAAAATATTAAAATATCTTTAACTGGCTTTTTACGCTTGAGACATTCTTTAACACTATTTACGCCTGTGATGGCCATTTATCGAGCTACAGAATTGCCGTAATGCAATGCCAACAGGCATCCAGGTTTATCCCTAGCCACCTGTCGCCATGAGACTCAGCGTTACTTAGCTGATGCGCAACTGTCTCTACGAATTACAGAACAGGCTCTTGAGCGCTGCCGATTTGATTACCGGCGCATCGGCCTTCACGTCAACCACAAGTGGTTACGGTGACATGAATTTCATCATTTCCCCATTGATTAAATACTTTGCATTTGTGTTGAGTGATGTTAGGTTAATGTTACTTTTACAAAGGATTTTACCCACTACATACTATGAACTTTATCCCTGTAGCTGTGCAGATTGTCAACGTCACCGTGCTAGTCGTGGTGATGACGCCTGCGCCAAAGGGATAGATATTGTTAACCCTGCCGGCGTAAGCCGGACGGGATCTCCGCACGGCGCTGGCCTCTCACAAGGTCACTTATGAAATTAACAGGCGCAGAACTTATAGTCCGCATCCTTGAAGAACAAGGAATTGAGCTGGTTTCCGGTATTCCAGGGGGCGCAGCTCTTCCATTATATGATGCACTGGCTAAAAGCAAGACCATTCATCATGTTCTTGCCCGACATGAGCAAGGTGCTGGATTTATTGCACAGGGTATGTCCAGAGCAACAGGAAAGCCTGGCGTGTGTATTGCGTCAAGCGGACCTGGCGCGACCAATCTCATCACCGCAATTGCTGATGCAAAGCTCGATTCGATTCCACTCATATGCATCACCGCTCAGGTATCGTCATTTATGATCGGTACAGATGCGTTTCAGGAAGTAGATACCTACGGTATTTCGATCCCGGTAACCAAGCACAATTTTCTGGTCAGGGACGTAAATGATTTGCCCCGCATCATGTCTCAGGCATTCCGGATAGCAACGGAAGGAAGGCCCGGACCCGTCTGGATCGACGTACCTAAAGATATCCAGCTCCAAGAAATTGAATATACCTCATCCCTACTCTTCCCTGAGACAACAATACCTTCTGAACTCGAAGACTCTCTGATTAATGATGCTGTAAAAATGTTATCAGAATCGTTGACCCCCATTATTTATTTTGGCGGCGGCATTATTTCAGCTGATGCCGCCGAGCTTGCAGTGCGTTTTGCAGAAAAAGTCAATGCGCCTGTTGTTTGTACATTAATGGCGCTTGGGGCCATACCCGTTTATCACCCTTTATACCTTGGGATGCTGGGTATGCACGGAACACGTGCCACAAATTACGCTATGGAAAAAGCTGATCTGCTTTTTGTTCTTGGCGCCCGTTTTGATGACCGGGCAATCGGAAAAGCATCCCAGTTCTGTCCAAATGCAAAAGTTGTACACGTAGATATTGATAATGCTGAACTCGGTAAAATACGTAAACCCGAACTGGAAATACAAAGTGACGTCAGATCATTTCTGGTCAAGATTAATGACCGTGTGTCCACTGTATCACGGAGTGACTGGCTGGCATGCATAGATGCTCTCAAGACCGAGTTTCCGCTTCAGACGCCAGATATTGAAAACCCGCTGAGCCACTATGGCCTTATTCGCGCTGCAGCGGAGGTCGCCGGAGAAAGCGTGCTGGTGGTTACAGACGTAGGGCAGCATCAGATGTGGGTCGCCCAGTCATATCCCTTCAGCTCCCCAAGGCAGTTTTTAACGTCCGGTGGGCTGGGAACCATGGGATTTGGTTTGCCTGCTGCAATAGGTGCGTCACTTGTCTCCGGAGAAGTGCCAGTTCTGTGTTTCACTGGCGACGGCAGCATTATGATGAATATTCAGGAACTGGCAACCGCGGCTGAAGAGAAGGTTAATGTAAAAATTATCCTGATGAACAACAATGCTTTGGGCCTCGTTCATCAGCAGCAGGAGTTGTTCTACAGTAACAACCTTTTTGCATCCGATTATAGTCATCAGGTTAATTTTTTAAAAATTGCTGAAGGCTTTGGCTTTCACACGGTCAACCTTAATGAACAAATCGACCCCGTAAAAGCACTTTTTGACGCTATAAATACTCCAGGTCCGGTATTTATTCACACACTGATTGACGTTAACCAGAAAGTGTATCCGATGGTGGCTCCTGGCTCAGCTAATACAAATATGATTGGAGGATAAAACATGTCCGTTAACCACTATAGTACGCTGAAACTCCAGGTAGAAAATCATCCGGGCACAATGTCACACATCTGCGGACTTTTTTCCCGAAGAGCATTTAACGTAGAGGGAATTCTCTGTATACCCAGTGAAAGGGACGGAACGAGCATCATACTTATTCAGGTTACGCAAAGTGTATCCCTAGAGCAGGTCATACGGCAGCTTCGCAAACTTGAAGATGTTATCAGTGTGGAGATTAGTGAAAAAATGAACGGTTTTTTTATTAATCTTTCCCGGTCAATTTTATCAGATATAAGATGAAAAATGGAGGATGGTTCTGTTTTTTCATACTGAATCAGCGGAACCAGCCTTATAGACAGAACCATCTCTCATGGAGTTTAGGGCGGTTCTTCTTTTGTGTGAATCGCCTCGATAAGACAGATGCCGATATTTATTCGGCATTCCGGCAAATTTAATATTTAACCCATGCGCACATTAAATTTTTCGTTTCTCACTTAAATAATAAACAAAAGCCAGCGCTGGAGCAGCTATGCCGATGCCACATGCGAAATTCCATCCACCGCTTGCGTAAGCCCATACCCCCAGTGCAGACCCCATAGCCCCTCCCATAAAAAAAGTAGCCATGTAAATTCCATTCAATCTTGCACGTATACTGCCATCCAGAAGAAAAATCTCTCGCTGTCCCAACACAAGGTTAGTCGTAACTGAAAAGTCCAAAAGTAAGGCTGCAACCATGAGTGCGGCAACCGCTAATTTAGAATCTGATGGAATAAACAAACAAATCAGAAATGTAAATATGCCGCCCGCAAGTGCCAGCCCCGTGACAGGGCGAACCCAGCCACGATCTGCCAGGCGCCCAGCTATCGGTGATGCCACCACGCTTGCAGCTCCAACAAGTGCAAAAAGAGCGATGCCTCTCTGCGTCATGCCGATATGAGGACTTGCAAGAAGGAGAGGGGTTACCGTCCAGAACAGGCTGAAAGCGCCGAACATGGCCGCATGATAAAGGGCACGACGTCGTAAAAGAGGCGTTGTCGTGGCAATATGAACAATTGAGCGCATCAACGCGCTATAAGTAATTTTACCTGAAGGATGTCGTTCCGGAAGTTTTGCCCGAAGGATAACGCCAAGGATCAACAAGACCAGCGCAGCCAGTATAAATACACCCTGCCAGACAAAATAATTCGCGATGACGCTGGCAACGGGTCGTGCAAGCATGATTCCCGTCATAAGACCGGCCATAACATTTCCGACCGCCTTCCCGCGGCTGGCTTCATCAGCCATGTGCGCTGCGTAGGGTACGAGTACCTGGACAGCCACTGCGCCAAGACCCGTACAGAATGCCGCTATAAAAAACAGGGTAATTGTTGGCGCGATGGTGATTGATAGCAAAGCCAGTACGCTTAGCGCAACCAGTGTCAATACCAGTCGTCTGTTTTCAAAGATGTCTCCTAACGGGACAACAAGAATCAGTCCCAGCCCGTAACCCAGCTGAGTTAAAGTGACAACAAGACCAGCAAAATGATCAGGTATATGTAAAGAAGAAGATATTAGCGCAACGAGTGGCTGTGCATAATAAATATTTGCAGCCAGCAAACCACATGACAACGCCAAGAGAAAGGATACTGCAGCGCTAGGTGATCGAGCGCCTGAAACAGGATTTATTGTACTTTCTGACATAAGACATCCTAAAATAAAATGATCGTTTCCTAAATATGCACAGAGATTACCTGAGCGTCTTTTTGTAACTAACTAAACATAAAAATGCATGATTTCTTCGACTATCGTCTCAGAACTGGTATCAACATAACCGACTTTTCCTGCAAGGCGCATACCCTGTAATGTACACAGCAGCATGCAAATCATTGATTCCGGATTATCAGGAACCGAAAGTGAACCGTCGACTTTGCCTGCCTGAAAAATTTGGAGAAGTTTTAGTTCAAGCCGCTTGTAAGCCTCCCTGACTTTCAATGCCAGTTCTGGGTCAAGAGTCGTGATTTCTGTCATTGCAGAAATCACCATACACCCCCTGAGACCTTCCTTGCCCTTACTCGAATCAACATACATTTTTATAAAAGCTTCAAGCTGATCCCTTCCTGTAGTGATTCCGGCGAGGCGAGTGCTTAACTCTTCATTACGTTGCGAGAGATAGTGAGCAAAAGCCGCAAGGAAAAGCCCTTTTTTGTCCTTAAAAGCTTTGTAAATACTACCGGTCGAAAGAGAGGTAGCCGTGCAGAGATCACTCAGGGAAGCGGAATTATATCCCTTTTCCCTGAATACGAGCACCGCACCGTCAAGTACACTTGAGAGGTCAAACTCCCGTGGCCTTCCACGGTTTTCTGCAATACTTGATACTCTGCCGCGCCGTTTCTTTTCCATTTTAACCAATTAGGAAGAGGACATGTCCTAATAAATTACAACACTTCAGCGTTCTCAGCCAGATGAATTTCCTGAGTTGAATCTGACTGGATTTCCAGTCCCAGGATTTGTTTTAAAGCCCGGTTCAGTGCGAAACAGGGGTCTGCAGGAATTTCCTCACAGCGCCAGGCGATATAGCCATCCGGCCTGACAAGCAGACAACCTGACTCCTTCAGGCCTGTGACACGTGACCATTCTCCATATATATCTTCAATCTCCTGTCCAGGCCCCAGAATGTAGCATTTTACTGGAACAATAGATTCAGGCGATAAAGCGGCATCTGCCCAGAACCTGCCATTCAGTCCTGTGATGAGTGTAAACTGCCCATGACCCACAATATTAAGGGTCGAAATACGCTGGCCTGAGCGAAGCAACGGAATATGAGGGATTCTTCCACCGGGGCTTGAGGATGCCTGGTAATAAAGATCCTGGTCACGCTGGTAAATGATTTCTTTAGGATCTATAACAGCTTTGGAATAATAACGCTGATTAAATTCAACACCATGGCCGGCAAATTCATACTCTTTAAATGAAATTGCCGCGGCAAGAGAAGCGCGTACCGAAGCTGCTGTATCAGAACAGCTTTCTAACAGTGAAAGACCTGTAACTTCCGAATCTACATCGTGTCCGGTTATCCCAAGCGCATCAAATATTGGCGTGAATTCAGCAACGCTCTTGTTTGCTCTTTCAACAATCCGACGTCCCACCGGAACTCGCTCAATATCATAAGTTTCTAACAAACTTACGTTTGCTTTACCCTGCAGTACGTATGCAATTTTCCAGCAAAGGTTGTACGCATCCTGAATAGAAGTATTACATCCCAGACCGTTTGAGGGCGGATGCCGATGAACCGCATCTCCCATGCAAAAAACACGGCCTCTGGAATAGGTTTTTGCATGCATCTGATTTACTGTCCATTTGGAAACCTTTTCAACAGTGACCGGAATATCCCAATCTCCGATTAAAGTTCGTGCAATCTTTTCAGCCTCTTCCGCACTGACTTCAGGCTCTTCCTGATTGATATCATACCCCCAAATCACCTGCCATTCGTTCCAGGGACGAATCATTCGCAGAAGGCCCATACCTATACCGCCAACATTTGCGCCAGGTTGCATTATCCACCAAAGGTAACAGGGCCTGTGTTCAACGTATTTAGTAAGGTCCGCCCGTAATATGAAACTCAGGCTTCCTGCCAGCCCCATTTTTCCTTCCATCGGCAGTTCTAAATCCTGTGCGACTTTACTGTTGCCCCCGTCTGCGCCAATCAGATATTTAGCCCGTATGTCAAATTCATTACCAGTCAGGCGGTCAAGTACTCTCACAGTAACCCCGTCCTTATCCTGCTGATGTGACACATACTCCGTCTGGAAACGCACAGTGCTTCCTCTTGAAGCGGCAGCATTGATAAGAACGGGTTCAAGCAGGTGTTGAGGAAGGTCGCATTGTTCATAGGGGCTTGCGAGAGAATAATCACTCATTCTGCTGGCACGATTTGCACCGTACGGCTGCCTTCCGATCTCTTTTCCTGTTAATGAGGTACAAAAAATCATATCACCCATTATTTCTTTTGACGAAGCAAGCATCCTGACTTCATCAATCACATTCATATCCGCGAATATTTCCATTGTACGCTGATTTTTGTAATGTGCCCTGGGGCCATCAGCAAGCCAGCGGTGCTTTGTAATTAATAAATTTTTGATGCCGTAATTACTCAGCATTACTGAAGCAGAACCGCCCGCAGGCCCACTTCCTACAATCAGCACATCTGTTTCGATCATTATATGTCCTCAGTATTAAATGTTCAGCCGGCGAGCGGTACATTCCATGCATCGTATGCATAAAGCCACCCTGTATCTTCAGCACTTCTCAGCCATGTATTTCGTGCAGATATATTCTGAACTTTTTCCGTTCTTGAATGCCTAGTTGCGGCGTATTGCAAATAGGCCAGCGAGATGTGTGATTTGCAACTACCCAGAATGCAACGGGTCAAAATTGCGGCATCCTCAATGGCCATTGCAGCACCCTGAGCCATATGAGGCCGCATTGGATGACAGGCGTCTCCGATCAATGCAATACGTCCACTGTGCCAGAAACTATCCGGCTCACGATCAAATAACGCCCATTTTCGGGTAACCTGAGTAGCTCTGAGTATCTCTAATACTTCAGGATGAAAATCTTCAAAAACAGAGAGCAATTCATCTTTACTTGCGGCTTTGGATGACTCTGCACACAGCCACAACTCTTGTGGATAGCCTGCTACGTAATAAAACTGTGTTCGTGCGGGATCCAGATAATACGCCATAACAAAGCGATCTTTTTCCCACCATTTCGTCACGTCATAAACAGGAAGATTTTTAATTTGTGAACTTTCAATAATTGCTCTGAAAGCTACCTGGCCTGAATAAGTGAAATTCTTGTCATCAGGTTTAAGATGATGTCTGACTCGGGAATGTATGCCATCAGCACCTATAACAGAGTTAGCTCTTATAATTTTTCCATTTTTGAAAAACAAATTCACCCAGTTTTCTGACTCTTCAATTCTGGTTAATTCATATCCATAGTGAATATTTTCTGTGGGAATGGCGTCTGTCAAAGCCTGATGTAATTCTCCCCTGTTAATAGTCAGATAAGGCATGTTACTTTTATCCGCATTATCCTTCAGGTTATGGATGTGAAGCACTTCGCCAGTCAGAGCGTCCCGGCTTACGAAGCTGTCGCAATGGAGAGCCTTTTTGGTGAGTTGACTGAGGACATTTCCCCGGGCCAGCAGCCTGCAAACATTGGGTGTGACATGTATGCCGGCACCCAGTGGACGAAATGAATCAGAGCGTTCAAACACATGTGCGTCAATCCCTTCGTAAGTGGCAAAATGCCCTAAGGCCGCCCCTCCCAGACCACCACCAATTACAGCAACGTCGATGTGATCTGAAAGCATTAGTCCATCCTGTATTCATCAGACACAGCTATATAAGGAAAAAGAAGAGCCATCAGTTCTTCGGCATGGTTATCCCGGAGAAACTCTGGAAACTCCTCAACTACGTCCGATACATATTGCCAAAAATTGGTACTCTGATTAATGCCACGCCTTTTAGCATGCGTCACTAACCGGATAAGAGATAAGAAAGAAGGCGTATTTTTTTCCATTGTGTCATTAACGGTTATGCCTGCACTCTGAAAATAATCCAAAATGCCATGCTCTTCATCGTCAGGTGTCCATACGAGCTTAATTGTCTTTGTTTCATTTGAAGTGTTCATGAAACCATGCATTCTTCCCCTTGGGATATAAAATAACTGCTCTGGTTTCATATCAACCACGTGTAATGTTTCTTTATTCACAGTTTCGCCAGGGACCTGACCTATATCTTTATATATTCTTTCTCCAGCATAGATACTAAACCCGCCATCAGGTGCATAAAACCACTCATCAAGATAGAAGTGAATATGTGGCGGGGGACCTACATTAGGTGGAACTGATAATGAAGCAACCAGAAACTTCTTATGCGTTTCTTTTCTTGTAAGAATGAAATCAAAAACTTCGCCTGCCGGGCCCAAGATTAGGTTCTCCGAAGCCAGTTTTTGTAACTCTGGAAAATTGAAGGACATGCAGTCATTTAAACGGTCCGTTATAAATGAGGAGACATTATTACTGTCGAGCAAAGAAGCATCAGTCATACAGGCACCTGTAGTCCATTGAAAATTAGAATATAATTATTAAAGCGAGCCGGAAGTGTAAGCCTGAATCATATTGAAGAATGCATAATTAGGCAACAATCGTTCTATAAATACCTCTTTTATTCCTTATTAAACTGAAATGATGTTTTTAAACGTTGGCTCATTCAATTGAATACAGCAGAGAAATCTGCTTAAAGCTGAAACTCAGGATGATTCAGATTTTTATAGATAGTGTGGCAGATCCCTGTACTTTCATCACAAAACATGTGTGGCAGGCTTCTTACAAACTTTCACTAGAATTAAATGCTTCAAACAAAATTAAACTCGGATGGAAATCAATATCTTTTTATTAAAAGGCAGAATTTAATGACATAAAGGTCAGGACCAGATATTTAATATGAATTTTTTATGCGATATGGTTCAACTGTTTCCTTAACAATTTATTTGAGCTTACACCCCACATGCCTGAGGACGCAGTGAATCTCGCAATCCCTCGCCCGATGCTCAGCCTGAAAAGGACTGAAGCCTGAATACCATCAACGGCAATCACAACGCATCCTGACACATACGTAACTTTTTGCGCTGCTCCTCTGTCAGACCGACTACTTTTCAAAAAGGGGCTGCCTCACCATGTCTTTTAAACTCCCTCCCTGTCCAAGCATTCATACTAGAGTGCCTGGAGGCCCCCGCCCTGTCCGCCTTTTTCAGATTCTCCTTTACCGGCAGTGGGTTAGCTTCTATGACTGCGCGCGAAACGGCGCCGGGGGCCTGCTTTTTATTTCCGGCTGACCAGATTATTCTCCCTATGCAGGAGAAAAGCCGGAAAACCGATCCTTTAAGGATCCGGCGCGGATCGATTTATCCTCATCGAAAACTATTTTACAGATGCGCGAAAATACGTTACACACCCACAGACAACGGAGATTAAAAGTTTGGGTATTTAGCCCCGAGAAATGACGCAGATTTCACACAGCGACGCCAGTGTTCATAATGTGAACAGCTCAGGCGCTGCACGCTATTTTACTATGAAAGTGCGGTCGCACTGAGAAACCTTGCGGCCGCCTACGGCACCGGTATGCCGCGTTATCTGCTCGCCCCTGAGGTGACCGTGCTGCTGTCAAAGATGACCGATCTCCGCAAACGCCTGTTTATCGATACGCAGTGGAACACTGGCGGCCGGCTCAATGAAATACTGCCGCTGACCCGGGGGGATTTTGTACTGGACGATCCGCTGAGGCGGCTCCGCTCGTCTCGCCGTTTATGGTGCTACGCACGCTGAAGCAGCGCGGGCTGGAGGAAGCTCCCGTCGCCGCAGGCCGTGCCGCTCACCGATCCGGCCTTCGTCCAGCGGCTCAGGGAATGGTTTGCAACCGTGCTGCCCACCACTGGCGCAAGGTTCTGGGATATCCGGAGCGAAGACACCGCCCGCAGCTGAATAAGTCAGGCGGTGAAGGCCGTAGAGCATGACGGTGTCACTTTCTCGATCCGGCCGGCCACGCCCAAGACGTTCCGGGATTCGTTTGCGATGCACCTGGTTCAGCACCAGGTACCGCAGAAGGTCATTCAGACCCTGATGGGCCATGAGGATACAAAGTCGACCGAATGGTATACGCGGGTCTTTGCGCTGGACGTGACGCGGCAGCTCGGCGTGCGGTTCACCATGGATGCCGATGAGGCCGGTCGGCTGTTAATACGGTTATGATCAGTGGCGGGCAAATCTTACTCTCTTAATGACCGGAAAAGCTTTTACGGTACAAATCAGATATTGCCACGGGCGCGCGAGCAGGCGATATACAGTTTGTTTCGCGTTGACGGCAGCAGGTCACTCAAACAGTTGCGAGTGAGAAACGGCCAGTGCGTGCTGCCCAGCACAATACAGACATCATTAAAATTGTCGAGGGCTTTACCGGCCCATAAGTTTATTGAAAACAGCCGTAGCGGTGATGCTCACGGTAAAACAGTTTGATGATGCCGTCATCGGAGAAAAGCGCAGCATCCTGCTCATGATCATTCACGGTATCAATCCGGCTTTGACGGGATATGAGTGCTTCTACAGGTATATGCAGCTCTGATGAGATAAATTCACATACCGTCAGTGAGCAGCGCCACGTTTTGCTGAAGGTTCCCTGCCTGGCAAAATACCCGCCTCTTTGAAACGGCTTTCGTAGCGGGTGATGTTATCGTGTAATGTGGCGTTAATATTCCCGTCCCGGCTGGTGTCAAATATGTGCAGTAATCTCCGGCCAGCAATACCGCCGCTGCATAATTCAAGTAAAAAATTAAAATCATGACCAACAAAGACCTGTACTTTATCGATAAACAGCAGGTTAAAGTACCGTTGCAGCAGTGCGCGGATGTCTGCCATCATTATCCTGTGTATCAGTAGCAGGGACAGACGCCGGTGGCAGACTCGTCCGGCAGCACCCTGAAAATGTAGCCGGTGCGAACGCGGTACCCTGAGTAAAGGAGCAGCAAAGCTTAGACCGCGAATCTACATCTGATGCTGCAGCAGGGGGCGGCAGCAGAAACCATGAAGAAACTCGAACCACGTCATCACACCGATCCCGTCCTGGATGAAACCAAAACGTTAAATGACTCTGGCACGCAGCTGCAATTCGTTATTTCGTGTGTTTCAGGAGAAGAGCCCGACTGTCTTCACGCAGACTTTCTGTGAGAAGCGGGGTTTTACCCGAACCCCAACCGCTAAGACTACGCGTTTATCCACGTAATCGCCTCTGATATATATGCAGGTATGGTCATCCGTGCTCCCTCCTCCGGCAGCCGAAAAGCGGCCTCGGCTTTATTGGCGAGCATGTATTCCTGGACGCTCAGCTGAAGCCGGGTACCGGCGAAAAGCCGTTCCCACAGATCAGTATTATCGCGGTATACACAGATCTCAAAGGTGGATCGCGAAGCATCTTCATCCCCGTATACTCTCCTCTCCGGACTGGTCATGTCGGCAAAACGCTCAACACAGTTCTGTTGATAGTCGCCGTCATTATTCCTCAGCGCAGCAACGCGGTTGCCCAGAAGACGCGCCAGTTCAAGGTAGCGGCGGAAACTTATACCGCCGTTAGCGATTATTTGCCCCCCAGCGTCTTCTGGCATTCTGTCCGTAAGATTTCTGTAAAACTTGTCGGTCAGAGTGAATTCTGCGTCCCCTTCAACCAGAATGACCCGCCGCGCCAGCGCGAATTCCAGCACATTATTATCCGGGGCCTTCATGAGAAAACGTGCCGTATCTTCGGAGAGGTCCAGCAGAGCCACTGGCCTGCTCTCTCCCAGTAAAATAGCTCTTCGAAGATCTAGGCGCGATGAAATATGGCTACTGTGCGTGGTCAAAGTAAGCTGTAACTGCCGTTCATGTGCCAGCGTGTTTACAAGCTTTTTCATGTTCACGTGACTGAGGTGATTCTCCGGCTCCTCTAACAAAAGGGCATCAAGCGCTCTGTGTTGTTCACGCCAGCGTATGGCAAACTCAGTTTTAATTAAGCACTGCCTGCCTTTGCCACGATTGCGAACAGAAATGCCGTCTTCCGTAATATCCATACAGGCATAGAGACGCTAAGGTGGGCCCGATAGGATACCGAACTGGCAGGTTTCGAGACCCTCATTAATGGCGAAAAGTTGCTCTTCATGAAAAGGTTTTTCTGTTGAAGCCAGGTATTCTCCAGCCTGTATCTTTCAGCCACCGGAACGTTAAATCTGAAGAGCTTGCGGGTGTACACCTGTGCGGCATCATCGCTGTCAATTCGGGCGCTGTCCCGCAGCATATGATGTACATACCGGCTGAAGCCAGCATAGGGAGGACCTGAGAAGGTTATGAATTTCACGGCATAATATTCAAACGGGAAATTTGCCCTGTCTTGTTCCAGAATGTGCATTCTGTCCTGACCATAGTTGGCGAAATATGTATTCTCATTCCGTCTTCATCTCTTTACATAAGATTCAGCCGTTCGTTCAGATCAGCATTACTTGTATCGCTGAGGAGACGTCAGCGATGAGTTCGGGCAGTAAATAGGCGCGACGCGCACCGACCTGAAACGCCAGTACAGCCTGACGGGAAATCAGTGATTCCACCCGGTGGCGGCTTCCACTCAGAACAAGATTCAGCGCAAGCAGAACCGAGCTTTTACCCGACTCATTGTCACCAATCAGCACTTTTTTGCGACGCTGGAAATTCAGCTGGAGAGAGTGAAATTTCCTGAAGTTCCTTTACATAAGATGAGCGATCACGAGTATAGTTTCCCCTGCAAACCAGCCACAACTTTATTATCTGCACCCCTCAGACCTCTGAACTTCGCCGATAGTGAATCAGGCCCGTTCTCTTCTGTTGCTTTCTGTCATCGCTGAGGCTTTTACTGTGCATTCGGAAGAACTGGGTTCAATTCATGTCGCCTTTTTTTGTACACCTGATATCAATAATGTGACGCTCAGCCAGATTTGATATTAACTGTAAAGGACGAAAGGAAATCAAGTAATGAGACGCGAGCTTGTATTCGGGTCTGATGAAGAGACGTCCAGAACCGGAGGATCCAGCCTGTATACCTTAAATCAGTGATAATACCCGCTTCTTCAGCAATTCACGCGAGCTGGAATAGTATCCACATCCTGAAGTACTTATGCCTGAAAATATTCCCGGCTCTATGGTCGCAGGAAGAAAGCCGACTTAACGTCGGCACTACTATATAAAAATGGTGGGAATTTCAGGCTGAAATAATAATAGCTTATTTAATTAAATCAATAACTTATACAGTAATCGCTCTGGGTAAAACTCTATTTTGAATTCCTACTACTTTTTCACGGAGGCATCGACAGCAGGGTCTGATCACGGGTCGTTTGCAGACTTAATCATCATGCGTTCAATGACGCTCCGGACGGCGGCATCAAGCTCAGCCTGACAGGCCGCAGAAAGACGGGAGAATTCGTAAGTGACAAGACGTTTATCAGCATCGGTTTTTTTCCGGGCGAACTGCTTTTTGTCAGTAAACTCCGCCAGCTTCTCTGTCACGATTTTTTTGCTGCCCGCAGCTTTGCGGGGTCCTTCGCTTTCAGCACGAAAATAGCTGATTATCCGGTTTTTATAAGCGGGCTCACCAATGTCATGAGATGCATCATCTTCCATCCGGCTGCGAACGCAACCGACTAAGGCGTCAGTGGTGATTTGTCTTGCCCGTGCTTTATCCGTCACCTCCAGCAGGGCCCGGTAGTCACTGATGGAAAGCTCGCTGACAGAGGGGAAAACTGCGATGATTTCATCAGGCACGGCGGCAGCCTGAAAAGCCCTTGTCACCTTGGCAGCAGACAGCCCTTCTACAGCGGCTATCTCTGACTGATTCATGTCTTCCGGATACATGAGCCTTAGGCGTTTTCCGAGCTCACGCAGCGTATGCTCTTTAGCTGTCTGAATGTCCACGGCCAGTTGTCTGGCATCTGAGAGAGACAAGGCATCACGCGTCACCAACACCTCAAAGGCGGTTCCGTTGTAAATGCAGGCAGCACGGCGTCGGGAACCATCCAGTATCTCTGTTCGACCATTAACCTCACGTCCGATGGCTGGAAAGAACTGCTGGAGCCGGATGGTCCGGGAAATATCACTGACCGAGTCGCGCGTCAGAAATGCCTGATCACGGCCATTTACCGTGGCATCAACAAATGTCTGCGTTTCGATGTCGTCATGCAATATCTTGGTCAGGACAAACCGGGCCTGAGCACCGGACTTGAGGGTAAACACCCGCTCGCTGTCTGACTCATTCATCATTTTTGAAAAACTTGAATTCCCCAGCTGCCGGCCCAGCTTGACCATTTCCTTTTTCATTTCACACCTCTGATGAATTCAATCCTTTTAAATACGGCCTGAGTGAAACGCTCCGCCTCACGCTTCGCTTTCTTGAGCGCCTCGGTGCTTCCCGGATAGGAACTGGGATCGGCACTCACAATGGTGTCGAAGCTTTCGCCGCAGCGTTCAAACCCGTCAAGCCTGGGCAATGTCGCGTCAAGAATGTAAGAGGTAAAAACATCACGGGCGAGGCCGTGTGTCATTTCATGATCCCGCTTCGAAGTCATTTTCGACATGAAGCCAATATTTCCCTTTATCCGTGGCGTGATGCCCTCTTCCTCAAGTTGCTCAATCATTTCGGGCAGCCGCGTGAGGTACTTAAGGGTAGAGTGAAAATCGACCTGTGCGGGCGGTGTGGGCGTGAGCAGAAGGTCACTCGCGGCGAGTGCATTCAACATAAAGGCATCGAGGTGAGGGCCGGTATCAATAAAGATGAAATCGTAATCATCTCCCACACGATCAATAATCGTCCGGCGCAACACTTCGGAGGGAAGCCTGTCAGGCAAATGCTCTCTCACGAGATCATTCCACTGACTTGCAATAAAACCATCGTCAATAGAAGCAGGAATAACATCAACCCCAGGAATAATGGTGGGTTTAATGATGTCCTCTCTGAGCTGAACGGCATCCAAATCGTTAAGCATTGCCTGTGCAGCTGTTTCCATTATGGAACCAATGCTGTTTTCCTGGCTGAGAAACATGGTACTCGAGGCCTGAGGATCGAGATCAATAACCAGAATACGAAGATCGTGCTGAAGAAGATCCTGATGTACCCGCAGGCCATGCGCCAGAGTCACCGTACTGACGGTTTTTGATACCCCACCTTTCAGGTTCACAACAAAAATAACAAAAGGCCCATCCCCAGCGTGCACATCACGATATTTGGGCACTTTGCGGTGAGCGTAGATATCCACAACGTCCTGAATGGTCAGCGCATAATGCCGGGTGTTACCGGCATCTTTTTTGCCAAAAACGTGTCCCTGTGATTCCATTTCTTCAATGGCCTGCTCAACGGCACGGCGGCTGAGTTTGGGAAGATTAGCTACGGAATTACGTGTGAAGGTCTGATAATACTGATCAAGGCCAAACTCATTCCTTCTGACTGAAATATCGTCGCTCATACTGCGCAGCATCGCGCTCGCTCTGCGGGCCGTCTCATCCACGCCACCGTAATGACTTTTCATTTAACCGTTCCGTTGTCAATTTTGAAACTGATTGTACATCTGAAAAAGGTCAGATCAACTTATTTCGTTAAAACATAAAAATGTTGTACAAACGGATAATATGCCAACTGACAGTTTTCTGTAGTCTGTCATTCAAAAGTCATCCATGTAAGGCCAAAAATTAAAAAAACTTTCATCGGGTGAATAAAACTGGCAAGCACATACCCTGAACCAGATATGATTTATGTAATTGATTTTATTATTATTTTTATTTCAATTTCAGACTGAAATTCCCATATGTATTGTCTGCAAAGCTCAGTGAAAGAAAATGCTCTCTGACTTATCAGTACTGGGTTCACAGAGTTGAGGTTACGTTTATTAGAGTATGAGCAGTAAACTTCAAATTGCTGTCTCTGACACAATTGTCAGACAACACACGGCTTAGGTCTGATGAATTTGTCTATGGGATACCATACGGTTTTAAACCCGCTTCAGAACTCGGTGTGTCCTCTAATCTCTAATACTTATAGGCTTTTTACGTTAATCTCTCAGATAAAGATGTGTGCTGAAGGGATATTTCATTCTCATGGAAACATGTGTGCCGGAGGGTGATGTATAAGTAATGAACAACTGTGTGTCCTGGAGGGAAACCCTTTCGTACACATGAGTAGGCAGAATGGCCAGGCTCCTTACTTTTAAGGACATCGTTACAGCCAGACATTACCAGGTTAGGACAATACCTATATGACCGGGCTAACCATTTCTTAACTAACCAGCTAAATATGTGTGCTGGAGGGGCGGTTCCGCTCTTTGTGCTAAATGCGTGGCTGTAGATTCAACGGGTACAAACCTGAAAGTATGTGTGCTGACGGGGGAACAGGAGAACAAATCTTAAGTTCGGTGTGTGCTGGCGGGGTGAGTACATACAAGTGTGTGTGCTGGCGGGTATAAGTTTCGTCCTGAGATGCCATTATGTGTGCTGGCGGGGACCTCATATGCATTATAAACAGGAGTATATGTGTGCTGGCGGGCTGCAGATACCCGCAAGTTGTTCTGGTTAAGGAGAATCATGAAGCAAAAAGTACTGATATGTGTGCTGGCGGGTAACAATTCTGCGCTCAAGGTGCGAAAATGTGTGCTGGCGGGGAATATCCCAGCTAAATGATCGAACATGTGTGCTGGCAGGTGCTAGCTTACCGTTTAAAATGAATATGTGTGATGAAAGGTGCGTAGTGATTAAAAAGCAGAGTATGTGTGCTGGCGGGTGCACCGGTTGCGACGTTGCTTCAGAGCCGGACACTGCCTTGGCGACCACGTATTTATCCCAACAGCACACATTTAAATGTCGGAAGGCTTCAGCTTGGGGTTACGTTTATGAATAATAACAAAGTTTTCACGGGCTTTACGAACAAGCGAAAACTCTAGATAACCGATGTTCTGTAACTGCTCAAGCGCTTTTTTAATCGTACGGTTCTGTTCACTGACAGAACTGCTCAGAGAAAGGCGTTCTCGCAGTCTTGAGAAGCTGACAGGAATCGGGTTGGCAGGAAGACTTTCAATAAAAGTATAGATTGCCTGGGCGGCTTCCTTCTTTGGAAGAGCCTTAATAGCGTGATGCTGCAAAAGGACTCTGTAATCTAACTGGAACAGCTCCCACAGTTTTTCATCAGCCTCCAGCTGAACAATATCTCTCTCAGCATCAAAATAACCAGTCTTCAGAAGGCCTGTCTGATAACTTCCCCTCGCATCACTCCCGCGCTTGAAAGATATTGATTTATTGCGTAATTTCCCCAAAGACTCGTGGATGGTAAGCCGGAGACGGGCGTCAATTCGTTTAGCAGAAAATCCACACCCTTTGGCAAACTCAGTAAACTTCAGTTCGATTTTGTTTGATGCCAGACCATATTTACTGAATGCATAAATAACCCCAATCCAGACCTTAAAATCGCTGTCCATATTGAGACGTGGCCCAGAAATGTTAATGTGATCGTATCCCTCAGCCCGTGCTATTTCTAACTGAGAGAATAATTCAGATGCATCCACAACATTGTTTTCGCCCTGAGACTTCGTGGGTTTAGGTACAAAAACACCGAGGCGCATAAGTGCTACAGGCTGAACGGTGTTGTTGGAATTAACTGTGAGTTGTTTGTCTTTATTGACCATGTCACTGTAAAGTGCATCACCGATAAATGACTCATCTTTCATATAATTATCTCACTTAGTAGTCACAGGATCTTTCTGTGAGTAAAGATCACCTCTATCCCAACAGCACACACATTACATCCCTACAGCACACATTACCAGCCCACCAGCACACATGTTCATCCCGCCAGCACACATGTTTATCCCACCAGCACACATCTCGAACTGGCTTGAGGTCAGTCACCACAAGGCCTGAGAGATAGCGGGATCTATTTGGAGCTATAAGGATCTTACTGGAATATTTATTGGATCGAGCCTGTGCACATGTGGATAAACAATCCTCTCTACTAACGCGCCTTCGGCTTGTTCAACTGGCTCAACGAACACAAAAAATTTGTATTCGTTAAGCCAGTTTCTGTTGAAAAGCATCTATGGCGGGATCACTCAACGAATTTCCAGACATGGGCGGGAACACGATCATAGAGCTTCCCGGTTGCCAGTTCAGCCTTACGGTGATCATAGGCACGGGTGATTTCATATTGTTCTTCAGTGTGGTCTGAATACATCAAATGTTCATATACGGTTTCAAGCGTCTCCGCTGAACGGCAGCGGCGAAATCTCATGAGCCAGTCAGTTTTATTCATTTTTACCCAGTAAATTGATCAAAGTTACTGCCGGTATGTAGACACATTCATTCATACCGACTCTGTCAGCACCTTTCCTTGGTTATGTGTGTTTCCTACTACATTATCCACTTTGTGCCATTTAAAGTCGCCTTCTGGCAGAGCACACTTGTACGCTATTTCGCTGGCTCTTTCTGCACTGGTGTATTCGCTCAGCCATTCCCTGATTACTTTTGGCCGTCACGATAATAAATCCCTCATAGCCATGATCCTGACCAAAGGGCGCTTTGCCGATCGCCGCGAAGAAAAGCGGCTGCCGTGAGCGGTGATAAATAAAATACGGCTGCTTGCCGTCATCCGTCAGGGCCCATTCAAACCAGCCATTCGCCGGCACGACTGCCCTGCCGTGCAGCAACAGCGGCTTAAACATTCTGCCGGAGGAGGCCGTTTCACCTCTGGCGTTAATCAGCATGGACTTGTACCACCAGTCAGGCCTGTAGCCCCAGAACACCGGATCAAAATGAAGCTGCCCTTCCCGCTGATTTAGCAGCATCACGCGTCTTCCGGGTGCAACGTTGTACCGCCCCAGGGGTTCACTATCGAAAGGCAGTTCTTCCGGTAAGATACCTGCGGTTTCAAAATACTCGTCTCTGCAGCTGTACTGCGTAAACCGTCCACACATAATGACCTACGTCGTTATGATTAAGGATAGTGCGGTATACTGATCTCAGGAGAAGTAACCATGTCACATAATCTGGCCGCCAGAGAAAGGGCCGAAAGGGATAAAGTTAATTTGGACCTGGCAGCGTCCGGGGTCGCTTACCGGGAGCGACTCAACCTGCCTGGCATTCCTGCCTGGGTTGAGTATCTGCAGCCTAAAGAACTGAGAGACTTCTTCAGGGAACGACTGGCGTATTACTGTCATCTTTCGCTGAAGCTGCCGGGCAGAGACGATGGTTAACCTCGAAGCTAGGAGGCTTGCCGACACGGCTAATATTGTCGCTGCCAGCCATCTGAAACACGGGCTCTCCCGCATTCAGTTCGTTCAGGAAATCAGAGACGTTATCGAAGCTCAGTTCGCCCTGGCCATTCAGGCAAAAGCCGATGAAGAATGCATGGCCTGTGTCAAAAATCTTCGGGCAGAGAACGACAGCCTTCAGTATCAGGCCAGAATGCTGCGCACTCAGGCCGCGAAGCTTTATGCAAAAGTGGAGTTTATCAGAGAGAATAACAGGATCGTGGGCTATGCCGTGTCTGCCGTCAATCTGGTACTAAACGGCCTGACGGTTTACGGCGGCTTTGTTCTGCTGGCCACGATGACACCTGTTGCTGTTGTGGCTGGCGCGATCATCATGATAGACGGGTTTAACAGCATATCTAAAGAGATTATTAACCACACGTTCTACGGCCCTTCCGAAGGCATCATTGCTGATGCCTCAACCGAAATAGCCAGTTTTATGGGATTCAGACCCGAGTACGGTCTGGCGGCCTATAATGCCGTTTCACTGACGGCCAATATTTACGGCCTGGTATGACTGACGAGGAAACCAGAGTCCTTGCGGCTTTTTCGCTGGTTAAGAAGTGATTTAAGAAACAAGCTGGAGTCAATGAGCCGGCCAAAAATGGCGCTTAAAATTGTCAGCTACGGGGTCAGAGGCAAAGTTGTTGTTGATCATGTTGAAACAGCTAGGTCACAGGATAATTAACGACGGGCAGCTCTCCGGTGACGCCAGCATTTCCAGGCGAGCGTTACGGGCTGAGCAGAGAACACTATTGCAATCACGATCAGAAATGACACCCCACCTGCAATAATTTTGACGGGGGAGCTGAATACCAGCAGGGCCGCCATCACCAGCACGCTGAACGTGATAACCCATGTCAGGGCCCGGAAGCGGTTTGCAAGGCTTTCTACAGCTTCCTCCAGCGTGCCCCCGTGTACCGACACGTTGTGTTTTATTCTGCTTAAATCTGCCTGGCTGATACCCGATTTCAGCAGGGCTTCATCGCTGACATTCATTTACTGAATCCTGATACTGACTGATGTATATAACAGATTATGACGGCATCTGTAACCCGGCAACCTAGGCAGGGTGAATCCTGTGCATCATCCGGCCTTCTTTTCTGATTCCTCCTGCGCATGCTTTATCAGGGCGTTGATGTTATCACTCATCTGACGGCTTTTTCCCTGCCGGTAGTCCGGCCAGGGCAGGAAAGGATGTGAGGATTCGCCCATCAGCACTATGCCGGTGGGACAGCGCCAGTCAGACGGCGCATCCGGATGATAGCGAACGAGTACGGCCGGCGCGTCGCAGTCTTCCTCCCCCTCTCCCAGCAGCACGGGCGACGCGATGGCGGCGTCTTTCTGCGACACAAACCACAGACTGTTGGAGAAGATGAACGCCAGCAGAACTGAAGCGATGAAAGCGCCAGTGTACCAGAAACGCCTGCCGGCGCGCCGGGCCAGCATGAAGTAGAGGCCGCTCAGGAAGGCCGCCCCGGCCACGCCTGTCCACTGGGCCGTTATGGCCACCTCGTTCAGGGTATGCTGTGTCATTTCCATTCTGGCCGCCCAGAACCCTGCCAGAACCGGTGCAACCAGCGTCAGGGGAAGCAGCATAATGGCGGATGCCAGGAGAACGGTGCCGGCGTTACGGAGGCAGAAGAGTTCATGCAGGCTCATCACCAGCAGGAAAAGACACAACGTCATGTATAACACGGCCACCCCTTTTACGTTCTGACGCAGAATGAATCTCAGAGCGAGAATGCCTGCTGTATTAAATTAATATTTACTGTGTCTGTGCGCTGTTATTCCGCTACGGAACGGGGGCATAATACCATTCTGATTTCCTGTCAGGAAAAGAATAAATAATGAAACTTATGCGGTTCAGCTTATTTATTTTGTCTGCCGTATTCAGCGTTTCTGCGTCCGCAGGAGACGATATCGCCGTGGGGTTTTCGCCGGGCGGAAGCGCGCAGCGCCTTATCCTGAATCTCATCGCGGGGGCAGGAAAAACGCTGGACGTCGCGGCCTACGAATTTACCAGCCGGCCCGTCGCACAGGCGCTGATAAGCCAGTCGCAGCGCGGCGTGGCGGTCCGGCTGGTTGCGGATGAAAAGGTCAGTCACGGCAGTCATTCGCTGGTCTCCCTGCTGGCCTGCAGCGGGGTGCCGGTCCGGACGGACGACCGGTACAGCATCATGCACAACAAGTTTATTGTGGCCGACGGAGTGAATACGGAAACCGGGTCGTTTAATTACACCTCGTCGGCTGAAAAGCGCAATGCGGAAAATGCGCTGGCAGTTTTGGATAATAAAGCAGTTGCTGCTGAATATAACGCAGAATTCGAAAGACTGTGGAATGAATCCACGCCGGTGACGTGTCAGGATAAATAAATGCGTGATGTCCGGTGCGGGGGCAAAACGTAATTCCGGACGGGGGGACGGGAATGGCCAGAAAGAAAACCTACGCAGTGCATTTCCGTGGACAGCGCGGTGAGCGGGACGCCAGTGAAGCCTTCCAGCAGGAGGAAACCGGGACCTGGCAGCGCTGGCTGAAGCACGCCCGCGACAACAAAAAGACCACGGTGGTCACCTGCAGCTGCCTGCCGGCAGAGACCGACCCCGTCAGGCGCCGCCTGAAGGTGCATTATTCTCAGGAGACTGAACGATGCTGGCTCTCTTCATATGCCTTTACAGGTAACGAACACAAGCCCGACTGCCGGTTTTATTCGGTGTGGTCAGACGAACGCCAGGCGGAGATTTATCAGGGCGATGCGGTCCGCACCGCCGCGGACGGCACCATTGTGGTCAGGCTGCCCACCGGCCTGCAGAAAAAGGCCCCGTCAGAGGTAAAGCCGGCTGAAGACGTGTCTGTTGATGAGCCTGTAAAGCGCAAACGCCGGCCCTCGATGCGCCTGCTGGGATTACTTCACCTGCTGTGGGAGCAGTCCGGCATCAACGTCTGGCACCCCGCCTTCGACAAAAAGAAGCGTACGCCCGGCTGGGTGAGCTGGCACCTGCAGCAGACGGCTGGCCGGATACGCGTCGGCCGCGTGCCGCTGGAAGAGTCGCTGCTGCTCATGGCCATGAAGGGCACGCCGCAGGTCGTGGCCAACCGGGAGCACCTGCGAGCGGCCGAAAAGAACAAAAGGCGGCTCATCGTGGTGTCCGTGCTGGCCGGCTGGAATGAGGCTGCTGAAGCCCGTCTGCAGTCCACGCTGCCGCTGGGCCTGTTTTCTGGTTTCCCTGACCTGGTGCTGCCGGAGGACGTGCGCCTGCGTCTGGAGAGGAGCTTTGGCCGCGAGCTGGGCGACTGGCGCCGGGGCATGAAGGTCGTGGTCATTGCGGAAACGGAGCCGCCGGAAACGACGTTCAGGCACACAGACGGGCGCAACCGGCCGTTCAGCTGCAGCACCGTCATCGACGTGGCGCTGATGACGGTCAGCCCGCGCTTCATTCCGCTGGATTCCGGCTATGAGGGCAGTGTCGAAGAGAAGCTGTGGCAGGAAAAACGTGCCTTCATTAAGCCGCTGCGCTACGACGGCGAGGAAGACGTATTCCCGGACTTTGTGCTGAAGGACGTTCCCGGCGTGGATGCGCTGCCCATGGAGGTCTTCGGCATGAACACGCCGGAGTACCTGCAGCGTAAGCAGGAGAAGACCGCCCACTACGACAGGGAATACGGTCCGGGCCACTGGTGGTGCTGGAATGCTGTCGGTGAGTCTGAAATGCCTGACTTTCCTGCCCGTTAAAATGCCTTCACATCTGAATACTGGTGTTCCGTTTTTGGCAAGTTGCCGGTTTTTAAACTGCGAGTTGACTCACTTCCCTGAGCTGGTTATTTTTTGCCGGATATGTCAGCCTTAAGACTTTCTTATGCAAAGGAAGCAGAAGGATGAATCTCTCACCACATGACTGCCTGTTTACTGAAGGTATGCTCACGTTGCCAGCCGGTTACCAGGACAGGACAGTTAACGTATTCACCGCGCCCGGGCAGCCGCCTCTTAACCTGTCCCGTGACCGCACGGAAGAAGGTGAAAACCTGTCTGACTATGTCACCCGTCAGACTGCCCTGATGGCACAGCACCTGAAGGGCTGGAAGCTCCTGTCACGGGATACTGCCGTGCCCGGAAATGATCTGGGACAAGGAGAAGTGGTTGAAGCCACTTACCTGCGCGGCGGAAAGCGCGTATCACAGCGTCAGGCGGTGTTTGTCCTGCCGGACACACAGGTGCTGGTTTTCACCGTCAGCGCGGACGGTCCGCTGACTGATCCTGACCGTGATGTCCTGAACGACCTGCTGCTGTCATTTCGCCTGCACGGCTGAAGGAGGAGAAGCAGATGTTTGAGGCGGCAAGGGTCGGGGACACCACCGGACATTCTCATGCGCTTGCAGGAATGATCCTGGGCACCGTTGTTGGCGGACTGCTTGCGGCCGCAGGCGGTATTGCAGCAGGTGCACTTATGGTGGCGGGGCTGGGTGCGTCCTGCCTCGGCGTGGGCGTCCTGCTCGTCGGAGCCAGCCTGGCCGTGGGTTATCTTACCGGAGAGCTTGCCACCGCTGCCCGCGACAGTATTGCAGATGCGGGGGCGGCGGACATGTCGCCCACCGGTGCTGTCCTGACCGGTTCAGCGGATGTCTTTATCAACGGCAGGCCGGCGGCGATGGCCACCTCCAGCACGGTAAGCTGTTCGGAGGACGGTGCACAGCAGATGGCGGAAGGTTCATCCCGCGTATTCATTAACGGCCTGCCCGCTGCCCGGCTGGGTGACAGGGTAACCTGTGGCGCAAAAGTCATGAGCGGCTCACAGAATGTGCTCATTGGCGGTGATGCCGAGCAGACGCTGGACATCACCTCCGAGGTGCCGGAATGGCTCTATAAAGCCTCTGACCTCACGCTGCTTTTTGCCGGTCTGGCCGGCGGCTGGGGTGGAGCAGCCGGCAAAGCCGGCGCACTGGCAAAGCTGCTCAGAAAACTGCCCGGAATTAACAAACTTAAACGCATTGCATGCCGCTTCGGCGCTCTGATGACTGCAGTTTCTGCGGCCGGAATCATTGCCCGGCCGGTAGATATTGTCAGCGGCCAGAAATTCCTGAACGGGGATGACGAGCTTGACTTTGTGCTGCCCTCACGCCTGCCGGTTCGCTGGCAGCGTTACTGGCGCAGCGGTAATCCCGCTGACAGTGTGCTGGGCCGCGGCTGGAGCCTGTTCTGGGAGACGCGGCTGGAACGCTACCAGGACGGGCTGGTATGGCGCGCACCCTCCGGGGACTACGTTGCTTTTCCTGTCGTGCCGAAAGGCATGCGGACATACTGCGAAACTGAACATCGCTGGCTGGAGCATCACAGCGACGACTCCTGGTCTGTCTATGACATCAGCGGGGAGCGATGGCACTTCCCGCCGCCGCGTGATGATGCTCCCGCCCTGCCCGACCGGCTGTCAGACCCCTGCGGCAATGCTGTCCGCTTTGAATGGAATGATGACCATACCCTCAGCGCACTCACCGACAGCGCCGGTCAGCGCGTGTCATGCCGTTATGCCGGTGGCCGCCTTCTTGAGGTTTTTCGGGATGACGGCACCCGCCTCGTACGCTACGACTATGATGCCGTGGATCAGCTGGTCAGCGTGACAGGACGTGGCGGACGGGTAACGCGTCGTTTTCAGTGGCAGGACGGCCTGATGACCGCCCATGAGGATGCTGACGGGTTACTGTGTGAGTACCGCTGGCAGGAAATAAGCGGACTGCCGCGCGTGATTGCCTTCAGGCACAGCGCGGGAGAGCGACTCAGCTTTGAATACGATTTCGGGCAGGGTACGCGTCGGGCTCTGCGCGACGACGGGAGCGAGGCGCACTGGCTGCTGGACGACGATGATAACGTCGCCCGCTATACGGACTTCGATGGTCTGCAGACGGCGTTCGTGTATCAGGACGGGGCACTTTGCGATGTCATCCTGCCAGGCGGTGCCATTCGCCGGAGCCGCTGGGACCGCTACGGGCGCATGACGGAGGAAACTGACCCGGCCGGACGGCGGACGTGTTATCACTGGTACCGCCTGACGGACCGTATTGTCCGCACGGACTATCCTGACGGCTCGCATACGTCAGCGACGTATGACCTTTATGACCGACTGCTGTCGGAAACGGACGTTCTGAACCATATTACCAGTTACCATTATCCGGACGATACAGACCTGTTGCCGGATTTCATCACCGATGCTGTCGGGGGTGTGGTCAGGCTGGAATGGAACCGGCAGGGGCTGCTGACAGGCCGCACCGACTGTTCCGGCAGCGTAACCCGCTTCAGTTATGACCGCTTCGGGCAGCTCATTACCAGCACGGATGCGGAAGAGAACGTCACCCGGCGGGAATGGAACAGCGCCGGACAGCTGACAGCCGTTATCAGGCCGGACGGAACGCGGGAAACGCTGCGCTGGGATGCGCACGGCCGGCTTGCCGCCTGGCGGGACGCGCTGGAAGAGGAAATGCGCTGGCAGTACAACGCGCTGGGCCTGCCGGTCAGTGTCAGCGACCGTATCGGACGGGTACGCCGCTGGCACTATGACCCTCGCGGAAATCTGCTGCAGCTGGATAACGGCAACGGGGGGACTTACCGGTTTACGTATGATCCTGCCGGTCGTCTCCTGCGGGAGGTGCGTCCGGATGAAACAGATCGGCTGTGGCGCTGGGATGAGCGGGGAATGCCAGGGGCGCTGTATGAGCACGGTCGTCCCGCAGCTGACGGAGGAATGCCACAGCGGGTGCAGCTGTTCAGCTATGACGACAGTGGCCGTCTGATGGCGCGCATGACACGCGATGCGGAGTATCGTTACCACCGTGATTCTGGTGGGCAGCTCATTCGTCTGACGTGCACCCCTACCGCTGAAGGGGCAGACAAAGGCCTGACGGGCGATGATATTGTCCTGACGCGCGACGCCGCGGGCTGGATTACGCAGGAGTCGGGGGGGAACGGCCAGCTTGAATATGAGCGGGATGCCCTCGGTAATCTGACCAGACTCACCCTGCCCGGCGGTCAGCAACTGAGCTGGCTGCATTACGGCTCCGGGCACGTCAGCGCCATTCGCTTCGGCAGGCAGACGATCACCGAATTTACCCGTGACCGGCTGCACCGCGAACTGTCCCGGACGCAGGGGGCCAGAGAGCAGCGACGGGAATATGACAGCAACGGCCGGCGGATACTGCAGCGCAGCCTCATTGCCTCAGGCGCGACCCTGCCGGAACAGGAGATCCTGTCACGCGCTTTCCGCTATACCTCGCGGGATGAACTTGCCGGCGTCAGCGACACGCTGCGCGGGGAGGTACAGTACGGTTACGATGCCGTGGGACGCCTGCTGAAGCACTACGAGGCCAGACAGGGACACCGCAGCGATGCGTTCCGGTACGACATGGCTGACAACCTGCTGCCTGACGAAACAGAAGAACCTGCAGACGCCGTTCGGGATAACCGGCTGGAACAGTGGCAGAACCTGTTCATGTCCTATGACGCATGGGGCAACATTATCCGCCGCAGGCGCGGGACGGATGAGCAGTACTATGAGTATGACGCGGACAACCGGCTGATCTCGGCACGTGGAACGGGGCCGGAAGGAGCTTTTGAAGCACACTATCACTACGATGCGCTGGGCCGGCGCACACTCAAGACGGTTACCACCGCGCGGGGTAAGGCGGAAACCCGCTTCCTGTGGCAGGGATGGCATCTGCTGCAGGAGCAACATCCTGACGGAACGTGCAGCTCTTACGTGTATGACCCTGCAGAGACCTGGAGTCCACTGGCGCGCATTGACCATCAGCAGAATGAAACACGGGGCGCTGTACTGTGGTTCAGCACCGACCTGAACGGCGCACCGCTTGAAGTGACGGATGCGTCAGGGAAGCTGAGCTGGAGCGGCCAGTACGGCAGCTTCGGTGAGGTCAGACGTCAGACAGAAGGTTTTTACCGCCTGTCTTCACTGCCGTCTCTTTCACATCAGCCGCTTCGCTACGCCGGGCAGTATGCGGACGCGGAAACAGGCCTGCATTACAACCTGTTCCGCTATTATGATCCGCAGACAGGCCGGTTCATGGTGCAGGACCCGATAGGGCTGGCGGGCGGCTGGAATCTTTATCAGTATGCTCCTAACCCACTCACCTGGATCGATCCCCTGGGGCTGGCTTATGATCCAATAGCTGACTTGGAAAGTCGCGGCTACACGGGAGTGGTTAAGACACCGGCAGGCGGGCTCGATTATAAAGACAGTAACGCTCTGTATAACCTCCGGGAAGGTGTTAATCCCACTGTGCCTATTGAATATACGGGGGATTATCTGAAAGACTTTGAGGCAGCTAACTACAAGGCGGGCCTCAACCAGAAAACGACACCAAGTGGGTATGTCTGGCACCATCTCGACGATTATAACCCTGAGACCAACACCGGCACTATGCAGCTTGTTAAAAGAACTTCACATCTGGGTATCAATCACGTTGGCGGAGTCAGCCAGTACAAGGCCGCTACAGGCAGGACCGGGGACTATGCTTTCCCGCGCTGGAACAGGGTACGAAAAACCACAGGAGAAAATTGCTGATGTATCTTTCAGATTCAGAACAGAAGCTTACGCGAGAGGAAATGGCGTCCTTCAATGCGCTTTTTGACAATCTTCTTCCCCAGTCATTTCAGGATTTTTATCTGGAAAACAATGGCGGATATCCCCTCAATAATGAGGATGGCAATTTTTTTATGCTGGGAGGGTTCATCCCCGTTAAGTACGGTGAACTACCTATAGAGCAGCTTTATAAGGATTTGACTAAAAACTTTGGAGAATTAAGGAAAATGGTGCCCTTTGCTCATGATGAGGGGGGGAACTGTTTCCTGTTGTCGTTGAAAGAGGGGGATTCTTTCGGTGAGATTTTCGTTTTTCTTATGGATGAAAAGGAGCTTGTGTCTGTTGCTGATTCATTCGACGATTTCATTGAAGCATTATTTGGCTGAAAATACCTGCCCGCCAGTGCATTTCTGGCGGGCGGCAGCGTCATTACAGGGAATAGCAGACATCTGTTTCCTGCTGGTTTGCAGCTCTATTCTGTGAGATGTGGCCAGAAAAAGTCCGGACTGATGGCACCCCGGACATTATGAATACTCGCGCACGTTAACTCATACCGCTACTGACCGGATTTCTGAGCCCTGTAGATGGCCCATATGCGCTTTACCTGGCTTACGCTGCATCCGGCAAGCGTTGCTGTGCGCGCAATGGTCATACCGGACTCGCGAAGGGCAATGATACGTTCGTGTGTTTTGGGTTCCGGTCTGCGCCCTTTGTACTTACCCGAAGCCTTTGCAAGCTCCACGCCCTGCCGCTGCCTTTCGCGACGGGTTTCGTAATCGTCACGTGCGGTCTGAAGGGCTACCTTAAGCAACATGTCCTGAACTGACTCAAGCACGATTCTGGCCACGCCGTCCTGACTTATGGCCAGTTCGGACAGATCCACTATGCCGGGGATGGCCAGCTTAGCCCCTCTGGCTTTTATCGAGCCAATCAGTTGCTCGGCCTCATTAAGGGGAAGACGGCTGATGCGGTCAATCTTCTCTGCCACAACCACCTCACCGGGCTGCAGGTCGGCAATCATGCGCTGGAGTTCAGGGCGGTCAGATCTGGCACCGGAAGCTTTCTCTTTATAAACGCCGGCGACATAAAACCCCCTGCCCCGGGCATCTTCAATAATGCTGTTCTGCCGCGTCAGTTCCTGTTCATCCGTACTGACCCGAAGATAGATACGTGCAATCTGCATAGGTTTAGCGGTCCTGTCCTCTTAACGTAAATAATCCCTGAGCGCTTCCCGGCCGCCGTTGTCTTCAGGCATGACGCTCACAATCCTTCTCAGCGCGGCTTTATGAAGGGGCGTACTGTTCACGAGCGCCATCAGTTGCCGCTGTGCCTCTGTCGCCGAACGGCTGGCTGACGAGTATTTACGGGTTCTGAACAGACGGTCCCATAAGCCGGTGTTCATCAGGCGATTTGTCAGAACATACATGGCTGTAAGCGCCTGACGCACCTCAGTCTCCTCTGCTGGCAGTTCATCCTCCGCACAGAAGTCTCCCGGGGGACTGAGATAGGTTTCATCCAGTGGATGGTTCACTAAAGGGCTGAAGGGTTTCACTGTGACCTCCGGGAATGTTTTCAGTCCGGGCAAAGGATGTTAACTGAGGGAGTGAAATTCCCTGTACGTCGTCCCCTGGATATTAATGTCGTCCCGTACCCTGATTTCAACGTAAGCGTCCGGGCTGAGAAACGCGATTTTTTCAGCGTGTTTAATCTCAGTCGTGCAGATGCGCAACCATTCCGGCTCTCCTGAAAGCAGAACGCCATACAGCATCAGGTTAACGTCATCGACAGTGGCCACATGTACAACGCGTTCGACCCTTCCCGAAAAAGTTTTCGTTTTTGTCCCAGGCATGCATCACCCTCTTCTTTTTTGAGCTCTGGTAGCGGTCATTTTGAGTATACCTGTAATGGCCTTTTTTTTATCAAAGCCGTATCTGTAATCCTGCTGGCGATGAAATTAAATAAATTTGACGGACTGGGAATCTGCAGAAGCTTCTTCTTCCGCTTTTCAGGGTTGACATCACTTTTAGGGTTTTCTGGCTCTCATATTTCCAGAAAATGAATTATTTCAATTTATTTGGTCTTGAAATGTCAGGTTCTGTAAGCATAGTGATCTGATATTATGAGTTAACTCAGGCTAAACTTTTATTTTTTTGTTAATATTTCATTATTATTTAATTTTAATGAATATTTAATTGCAATGTGTTTTTTATTATTTTTTATTTTAATCATGAGGTTAGGTTTTTTTTCGTTTGCTTGCTAATTTCTGGAAGTGATGTTTTTTTTAAGTCTGTTAAAAATTAAATAGAAAAATAACAATATGTTCATAAAAATAGCGCTTCACCAAAAAAGGATAAAATAAAATGAACAGTTACGATGTTGTTCTTATCGGCGGGGGTATTGCCGGACTGATGTCTGCCTATAAGCTCTGTAATATTGGCCTGTCTGTGGCGCTGGTTGAAAACAAACCTGTGTTCGCAGCAGGCCCGTCTACACGCAATGAAGGCTGGCTCCATAAGGGGACTTATCACGCGACCTCGATTAAAAACAGGCAGGAGGCTGTGCAGGTGGCTAAGCGATGTATTTATGGACACGAATACATACGTGAGTTTGCCCCGGAAGCCCTGGAGGACATTGACAAGCGGCCTCTCGCGTTATTAAAGGACGAATCGCGAGTGGATGAGGTTATTTCCCGCTGGAATGAAGCCGGCGTGTCCTTTACCCCTCTGACGTTGTCAAAAGCGCGCAGCCTGGTTCCTGAAGCCGATTTTACTGAGACGAAAGCTATTTTTGCGGTCGACGACGTCAGCCTGAACACCCGCTTACTCTACAGAAAGCTGATCAGTGCTGCTCAGAAAGCAGGATGCGTATTCTACCTGGGGCATGAGATTACCGCGATCGAGGGCCAGACACTTCACCTCGAAAGTCTTTCGGGGGACAAAGCCGCTATAGCTGGTCAGCGCATCGTTTACTCTTCCGGTACCGGGGCCAGGGATTTATTTACCAGACATCATGACCTCGCCATTCCTATCAGGTACTGGAAAAGTCATCTCATCATCACACCAAGGCTCTGTGCAGAAGGCGTTTTTTATCTGGACCCGCATCAGGCTGCGATGATGCATCACGGCGACCACAGCATTGTGGGTTTCAATGAAGACGCTTTACTGTCGCCATGTGCCGATTATGAGGTGATAAATGAAAGAGCTGAAAATATTAAAAGGGGCATCGCTTCAATATTTCCCGGCTGGGACAGTCGGAATTCTGTAAGTATAGCCTGCGTCAAAGTGGATCTGCAGACATCCCTGAACTGCAACCGTTCACTCAACGTTGCCATCGCAGAGCCGGTTCCAGGCCATATACTCGCCTTACCCGGAAAAATGACGGAAGCCCCGTTTTTAACTGACAAGCTGGTCGCCTATCTTCATGACGCAATAGATAACGCTTCTGTTGCTATGCGTCCCTGTGATGAGTTCCGTGTGCTGGAGAAAATTGCGTGATGGACATTTCTATTTTTAACCGTATGAGAAAAGACAGTGGATTTCTGACGCTCGACGAACTCGGTGGATTGTGTGAAGCCGGGAATATTATTTACGATCCCTTCTCGACACTTATATACAAGGACATAAAAATCGGGAAGGGAAACATTTTCTTCCCTAACGTAATTCTTGCTGGCAAAAACGGAAATACCCTTGAGATAGGAGATTCCAACATCTTCTTCAGCAATACATCGATCGATGCCTCGGCCGGACCGGTTTTCATTGGGTCAGAAAACCAGTTTGGTGAAGGGGGCTTCACCGTTAAGGCTAACAGAACCGGTGCCGTTGTAAAAATAGGTAACCATGGCCGTTATCTGGGGGGCGCGTCAGTTTTTGGCGTCTCCGACCTTCAGTCCGGAAGCCAGATTCTGGGGCAGATTACTGTTGACAGCTGCACACTCGAAAGCGGTGGGGACTGGCATGAGCCTTCACCTGATGAAAGAGCCGGGCTGCTGAAGGGATTTGGTACAGCCCGAAACCTTAACATACCCCGAGGCCGCGTCATCAATGGCGCCGGACGCTTTGAAGAGAGCGGTATTGAACTGCAGTCAGTTTATCATCCAGTGAAAAAGGCCTGACAGGCTGAAGGACCGATCGAACATGTGGATTTATTACGGTGTTTCAGCCGGCGTTATTCTGGGTTTTTATGATTTCTGGACTAAAAAGGCCATGTCAGGGAATGGTCTGTTTCAGGTGGTTTTCTACAGTTCTTTTTTTGGCGCTCTGTTGTGGCTGCCCGTATTTTTGCCTCAGGTACAGGCGTTGAGCCCGCAGCTGAAAATAGGTCCTGTTCGTTTTGCAGAACAGTGGCCTATTCTGGTAAAGAGTCTGATGATGACCCTGTCTTGGGTTTTCGCTTATTTCTCTGTAAGAGAGTTGCCGATGTCCTTTTCAGGTTCCGTCAGGGCCTCAGGGCCGTTATGGACGCTTGCGGGCGGCAGCGTGGTTTTCGGCGAGTTCCTGTCCCCCCTGCAGTTCACAGCGGTACTCGTTTCCGTGCTCTGTTATTACGGGTTATCACAGACAGGCAAAAAGGAAGGGATCAACACGCTACGCAGTCTCCCCGTGGCCATGATGCTTCTTGCAACCATACTGTCCTCATTAACAACCGTTTTTGACAAATATATCGTGCACAATCTCGATATATCGGCTTATACCATTCAGGCTTATTCTTCACTTTACCGGTTTATCTTCGCTGCAGCGTTTCTCTTTGCGTTTATCCGGCTTGGGCGGAGCAACCTGCGTTGCATGTGGAGTCTGTACATTCCCCTGGTTGGTTTTTCATGGGTTATTGCGGAACTCATCTATTTTTTTGCAATCACAGACCCCGATGCTAATGTGACATATCTTTCGGTATTCAGGAGAATGAGCCTTGTGGTGGGTTTCATTCTGTCCGCATTATTCATCGGAGAGAAGAACTTCCGGAGAAAACTGGTTATCATCTCTCTTATTGTGATGTCTACCCTGTTACTGATAGTGAAAATTTAAAAATATCCAAAGAATCTTGTTACAGACAGGAGGAGCAATTTTTCCGGGTGCTGTAAGTGTATTTTACTGAGCGGGTATCAGTAATGGTAATTTTCTGAACTCAGCCAGCAAAGCCCTGTTAATCAGTAAAGGAGCAGCCTGTCGGCTGCTCCTCTTTTTCATCAGTGGCCGGTATCGCGGCGATCACGCCCTAATCCACCACCACCGATGTCGATGTGATTGTTACTGTCTTTTTTTACTTCCACAATGACATCATCGTGGCTGAAAGCTGACAGCTCAGCCGCGATCTTATCCAGATTATCTTTTTGTGACTCGCCATATTTATTCAAGGACATACATACCTCCAATATTTAAAGTTGGTCAAACTGCCAGCAACGGCTGGCAGAAGAATTCTTGTATTGGGCCTGAATGAAAGTCAACTAATAAAGTTATGAAAAAAACTTATTTAAAAGCGTAAACAAAGTGCGCTAAGATAAAATTCTTTTATCTTCAGTTGAATAGTAAAAAATGCAGTTTTAAAAAAACTTTACCCTTTATTATTAATAATAAAAATAATTTAACTTGAACAATATTGATAGATTTAAGCTATTAAATTGGGATGGGTGTATTTTTTTTAAGATGTAATTTAATAAGATAATCATGAGGTTATTAATTATTTTTTTTGAGAAAAGTTGAATCGTCTGGAAAAGAATATTGAAATTACCTGAATATGAGGTAATGATTTTTTATCCATGGCGGGGGTGAAATATGCATGAAGATGATGTTGTTATTAACAGAAATACGGTTATCAACGAAGAAGGTGACAAGGTTGAGCTCACGCTTAATGAAAGAAGAGTCAGTGTGACGGTCAGTGGTAAGCTGTATCAGATTTTAAGAAAAATAACAGAACAGGACATAAACTTTAAAGACCTGCTTTCGACGGACAATGCGCACCTTAAAGAAATTACTTCAATTTTGTACTTTAACGATATATTAATCTCCCGGAAGGACGATGAGTTACTAAAAGACGGCATTTTGTATAACCCTGCGCGAATGCAAACGGCGGCATTATCCATACCTGACATCCCGCAAGATCAGTGGTGCTTTTTTGGTGCCCCGGCAGATTTTGCATTAGATCCCCCCAGATCGCCGGCGCATGGCCCCTACATTTACCGTAAATTAGGACGGAACCACGCTGAAATGAGGGATGTTGGCGACATCGCTTATAGTACAACTGATAATATATACAGCTTCGGGGAGAAAATTCAGCATGTTGTTGCCAAAATCAGAGCGAAAAACAATAAAGCGATGATGCTCGGCGGCGATCACTCGCTGACTTATTTTTCAGTGGCAGAAACAGCGAGGTTTATCCCTGAACTCGTGCTGATACAACTGGATGCACATTCCGATATCAATACCAGCACGGATAAGTCAAACGCGACTCTTTACCATGCAAATTTTGTTTCAAAACTCATTGCTGATAACGCAGTCAGGTCAGTTATACAGATTGGTGTCAGAGAGAAAACAATCAGATATTCAATGGATTATCTTCAATCTTCATCCATTACTCAGTTCAGTGCAGTAATGAGCACCGACGATAAAATAAGGCTTGCGTCGTTAATTGAGGGGAAAAATGTCTATATAAGTTTTGATGCAGACGTGATGGATCCTGATATTTTTCCGCACGTCACAACGCCGCTGGATGAGGGGATGAACGAGGAAAATATGACGGATGTTCTGAGCCTGATTAAGAATTCATGCCTTTCCGTCGTGGGTGCCGATATCATGGAATTCACGTGTGGTTTTGATAAAAAAGGAAATCCGTTTAACCATGAAATGCCCTTGCTGGATAAAATAATTTCTCTCATTATCAGCTGCTAACTCAGGAGGTAAAGATGTGTGTAAGCATGTTAACCGGTCACCTGACAGAATTTAATATCAATGAATTCTACCATCAGTCGGGAGTTCTGACGGATCCTGGCTCGCTGCTTGCCGATATAGAGCATATTATCCGTAAAAGAAGAAGTATTTCAGAAAGCCTGCTCAATGCCCGTGTGTTTATTAATAATGGCACTCGCGATGACTTTGGTTACAGTGTGTCGAATCATCCCCCTCGCGAAGACGAGAGCCTCAGTGAATGGCTTGAGCGAATAACCGGCGCCTCCAGCTTTTGTGCCGTTATTAACGGGCTTAACGGATGGTCCGACTCTCTGGCACAGAAGATTAACCGGGATTTCAATAAAGAATGGGTTGAGAAATACGGTATTCCGAGCCAGGGGATTGATGTTTACAGCTTTATGGGGCGATACAGCCTGACACCATTTGGTATTCACAAAGATCAGGAGCATACGTTTCTTTACCACCTCGGCCCCGGAATCAAAAAAGCATGGGTGTGGGATCCGGCCATAAAAGACATTGCGCCGGTTGTGAAGTCTGACTCCTTTAATCTGAAGGAAACCCTCTCATGGGCGACGGAGGTCACTCTGCGCCCGGGGGATGCACTGTTTATTCCTCAGAACTGGTATCATGTTCTGGAAAATCCCGAATTTTCCGTCACGCTGGGTATTGCTCCTTATGAAATGAAAAGATCACAATTACTGACGTCTTTTTTGTCAGATTTCTTGGCTGTCCATAATACCGAGGATCCGTATATCACTCTGCCTCTGAGGGCCGAGGCTGACGTTAAGGATGTTATTACAGCCGTTATCCCTCCTGACTCTGGAAAAAACAGCCTTGATGGTATTGCATACAAAGGTCTGGCACGGCTATTAAACCGGCTTAAAAGTAACAGTTATTTCAAATATACTTCACCCGACCGAATGACCGGTAAAAGGACTTATCAATTTCATGGTGACATCGTCTTCGGGGAAACGGAAGGCGGCTCAACGCGGATATACCTCCGTGGAAAAGATTTTTTAGTCAGAAATGAAGTGGCGGACAAGCTGTTTGATCTTAAAAATGAGATGGCCAGACCTGGCTTCAGCTATGAATTCCGTGATACTGACGCGGAAGGTGTTTTCAATAAGGTTATCACGCAACTGATCCGCACCGGAGTGCTGGTATGATTACCTTTCCTGTGAATGAGCTGACGGCTCTGCTGACAGACACTGAACCTTTTAAAAAGGACTACGTATTGTCAGAGGGAAATGCCTCCTTCTCGGAGGCTTTATTTAATTACTCACTTCACCATCTTTTTCGCGGGATCCGCCATCCTGAAAAAGACATCAAATTGCTCTGCTGTGGTGATGTCTACTATCCTGCCAGTGAGACGTGTACTGACGGAATACTGGGATTTTACACGATGGCCCTTATGCTGCTTCGTAAGCGGACCATCGTATTCAACCACCTCGAGAAAAGGATGCCGGAATACTTTTCTCTGTACACTTATCTGGCTGATAAAAAAGGGATCCTTTCACACTACAATATTTACTGGTCGCCCGCAGACAGCACCGGTGCCGGTGCCCACACTGATGACCATGATGTGGTCATCGTGCAGCTTGCGGGTAAGAAAAAATGGAGGTTTGAACACGAAGACATCACGCTAAAAGCAGGCGATATTCTCTTCGTCCGTAAAGGGACGCTTCATGACCCGGTAACGGAAGACGGACACCAGTCGCTGCACCTGACGGTGGGGCTCGTTTACGGGGTGTCCTCTTTCCCTGCTTTCCCCGACCCCGCGTCTGCAGGAGATCACCCTGGCGATGTCTCAGCGGTGACATTTTTCCGCAGTATGGGCAATCTGCTCGGGGGGCTGAACCGGCACTGCATACGGGGCAGGATGTTTTATTGGATGAGGAGGATTCTTACATCCGGTTCACTTACAGGGAAAATGTCCTTGAATTAACGAAAGAAGTCTTTCATCACATCTTTGAACGCCGGAGCCTCAGCAGTTTCTCTTCACGCCCCGGAGCTGACAGAAAAGACGTCATCAACCTCATTCTTTCTTTCTATAAAACAGGCATCCCCGTGGAAATAAAAGGAACAAGTTAATGCTTGATTACATGGTTGAGCAGTTCAGCAGGCTGCCTGTTGACTCCGGGTTACTCAGGAACGGCATGAAAGACTATATTGATGAACAGCTGCTCTGGTGTGAGGACAGCAATTTTTCATCAAACTTTCCTTTCCGTGAGACCGGCCTGCCTCAGGATTTTTTTCTTCAGAAAATCGTTTCCTGCGACGGTAATGACTATCTCACCGGACCACGATACAGAGGCGGCGATTTGAAGAAGCCGTTCATTGATCTGGTCGCCAGCTCTGCTCCTCTGACCCGGCGGGCAATGGCCTCAATACTGGACGTATGGCATCCCATGGGCGCACTTTCAGTCCGCGTTCTCCGGCCCGTGTCTGAGGACACGCGTGGTTGTGCCGATCAGTTTTTCTATGTCGGCGAAAGCATGCATGAAAGAAATGAAGCGGTTATCAGCGGCCAGGCTGTCAGCATTGAGCGTGCCTGCCCACAGTCAGCTGAGTGGTGCCTTCAGGCTCTGGAACTTGCCTATGCAGGGACGTATTCCCGCTATCCTTTCCTTAAAGATAAGGTGTTTCCTGCAGATGAAGAAGACATTCGCGACGCCATTAAGGATGGAAGCCTGTTCATCATAGTTTATGAAGAGGCGCATGCCGGTTTTATCATCTGTGAGAACGGACGCAGGGCGTTTATATCAGGACTGTGGATCACCGAAGAGATCGTTATTCCGCGCTTTCGCGGAAAGCACGTTGCGGGTTCTGCACAACAGGCCTTACTTTCTTTTCTCAGCACGCCCCGCACACCGGCATCGCTATGGGGAACCATTGAAAGCAGTAACCATCCTTCAATACGCGCCGCTGAGCGTGCCGGAAGAAAGCGGGTGATGGAGTATGCTTTTCTGGGTAGGGAAGATGTGCATGATTAAGAGCTTCCGGCAGCTTACGCTGTGTCTTTTCATACTGTCGTCCACACTCGGCTTCTGCCTTTATCTGGGTTTTTTTTCCTTTTATCTGGTTAAAATCAAAACCGACCCCCTTTTTATTTCAGTACTGATAGGTTCAACTGCGCTGTCAAGCCTGGCGTGGGGGCCTCTGGCCGGGCGGCTCATCGACAGGAGCCGTCACCGGTTCTTCTGGCTGATGACTGCGCAGGCGTGTTGTGGCTTTCTGGTTTTCGCTTTCGGAAACCAGTCGCATTTCAGTCTCGTAGTCACACCTGTACTGGTTATATCCCTTTCTCTCACCATAAATTTTGCGACGATTATCGTTAATCAGTATCTGCTGCCTGAACTTCACAGGGATTATGAAACGAGTGTGGCCGTGGCGTCATACATCAGCGGGATCGCCGTTTTCGTCACTGGACTGGTGCTTGCCGCCCTTTATGACCGCTATTCACCCTCCCTGTTTTTCAGTGTGGCCGCCGGCTGTTTCCTCCTTTCGGCCCTTACTCTTCTTCCCCTGATCCGCGGTAAGAGCTGCGCCGGTCCGGAGGAGGCTGTTCCTGATACGGAAGAAAAAGATTTCTCCGGTATCTATCGTCAGGCTTTCCGGTGCCTGAAACGCAACTGGTTTCTTGCGCTGGCTATGTGCGTGATGGCGTTTACGGAGACGTCGTTTAATACCAATTTTGACGTGATTGCATTTTCACTAGGTACCACACCTTTCGCTGCTGTTTTTATTCTGGGCGCGATTAGCGGCGTTCTTGACAGCCTGGCTTCGTGGTTTTATCCCCGCTCGGTGGGGAAAACTACGGTTAACTTCCGGTGGCGTTTTTTTCTGTGCACCTTTTTAGTTATTTTTTCGGGAGCGGTCTTACTTACTTTCTGGGACTACGACAAAGAGCCGTGGTTTCTTCCCTCTCTTGCCCTCTGTCTTGAACTCACGGGAGTATGGTGGTCAATTTTTATTGCCGGTCAGGTCAGGGCTGCAAGTCATGAAGGTGAATATGGCCAGACCATGGCCGCATTCCGCGTTCCGCGTTCAGTGGTGACATTCTTCGGGATGACCACTATAGGTACAGCGTTGCAGTCCGGTGAAATTGCCTGGGTTTTATCTGCTGATACCATCCTGCTTTTTCTTCTGCTTGCCCTTAATGTTTATCTTTACTTGAAAAAAAATGCAGGCCGCTGCGATATGGAGAAGTCCGCTGCGCCGGTGGATTAAAGCCGGGAAGTCCCTGCACCGGGATTACCGGGCCTTTACTCTGTGCAGAGCCCGTCAACGGGCTGACAGGGAGAATTCCTTGAGCACAGGAGTGCTGACTCTTTTCTGCCGGGATTGGTGTTATCGGTGTGCAATATCACGGGCGGTTTTCGTATGTAAAAGCTCTTCCGCTCTAACTTTCCCCTGAATCATTTAAAACGCATCAGGCCGTTCATCGGATTCGGTTTAATCCCGCAACAGTCCGGGATGCTGACCCTGATGTCGCCTTTTTTAACGTACAGGCATTCGTAAATAGGCGGTACCGCATCCCTGTCTGATGCTCCTTCTCAATATATATGCCGCTGCCACCATTCGGGTGCTTTATTACAGTGAACTCACCAGGAAAGTGAAGATATACTGATGTGAATTACAAAAAATAATCAGGTGACAATATGCCTAAACAGCCAAGGCTGGCTGATGTTCTTTTTCATGCAGCCTCTCCGGAGCCAGACGAAATAAGTACTGCTGATGAGTATGAAGCGCTTACGCCCAGCATCATCGATCCGCAGGAGTCGTCCACTTATACAGATGCACTAAACTTCGCCTGTTCCCGTGGGGATATCAGAAACATTGCCGTCACCGGTGCCTATGGTGCGGGTAAAAGCTCTGTCCTGCGGACATGGAAGGAGTGTCCTGATAACGATTTACGCATCATGACCGTCTCACTGGCTGACTTCGAGATGCAGTCAGCTCCGAGGCCAAAAGCTGAGCCTGCGGAAAAGGATGGGGCACCAAGCCCTGGCGAAGATAAAAAAGCCGCAGCGGAAGAAAAAACCATCGAGTACAGCATCCTTCAGCAGCTGCTGTACAAAGAAAAGAAGAGTGCACTTCCCTATTCACGTATTGAACGCATTTCTAATATCACTTATTCCCGGGTCGCTTCAGTAGCTTTTGAGCTGTTTATATTACTGACTGTCATGCTTGCAGGCCTGCTCTGCCTCTTTCCCGAGTACGTCAGTGACAAACTTTCTTTGACTGACATAATCGGCCCGTATTTCATTGAAATGACAGCATTAAGACTTGTTCTGGCCGGATTACTGCTTTTTACGGCGCTGTTTCTTTCTGTCAATAAACTGCACCGTATCGGCCTCTTTGACCGCAGGGTCAGTGTTGATAAGATCGACATACTCAAAGGCGCTATATCAACCCGACCTTCCTCACCGTCTCTTCTTAATATCTATATCGACGAAATTGTGTATTTCTTCGAGCAGACCGGGCACAACGTGGTCATTTTTGAAGATCTGGATCGCCACAATGATGGTGCCATTTTTATCAAGCTACGGGAAATAAACCAGATCATCAACAACACACGTCCTGATGCCAAGCCTGTCCGGTTTATTTACGCCGTAAGGGACGGACTTTTCTCAACTGCTGAAGCAAGAACGAAATTTTTCGACTTTGTGATACCCGTAATACCCGTCATGGACAGCGAAAATGCTGCCGAGCATTTCAGCAGTATGTTCAGAGAAAATGAACTTGATGAAGTGGGTTTCAGCAAGTGTGTCTCCCACCTTTCACTCTTCATACCAGATATGCGTATTATGCGAAATATTGCGAATGAGTTCAGGATCTACCAGAATCTGGTGAATGGTTCTGAAAATATTACGCGACTTCTATCCATGATTGCATACAAAAATATCTTCTCTGAAGACTATCATGGCATTGATGAAAGAAAAAGTGTGCTGTATTTATTTGTCAGAGCATTCGTTTCAGGTGATTTAAAAAAAGAGCCTGTAAAATTAAAGCTTGATGAGATTAATTTAATACAAAAGGAGGTTGATGGTCTTCTCAGTGACGAGGCCGGAAATGCCACGGAGATCAGAAAGAGTATTCTTTCAGAATACGTAACTCCTAAGACAGAGAAAAAAATCCTGTTCCACTTTGGAGGGGCTGACATTTTTGAGTTGGGCGATCTTTCTGAGAAGGAAGAGTTATTTAATAAGCTCCGAACAGTTGATACTCTGTATTTATGGTCTGCTGACAGGAGAACTAATGTTTTTGCAATTGAACAGAATGCTGTCAGTGAGATGATTGATTGCTACGAAAAAAGAAAAAAAGCCTTAGACCTAAAAAACCAAGGGGAAATCAGCAGGCTTAATCAAAAAATTAAAACCACTCAGGGAGAGATAAATAAGTTACACCAGGCTAATATGGCAGATTTAGTGCGGACATCAGGAAGTGAAAATTTTTTTCGATGGGTGAGTGAAAATTGCAAATTTGAGGAGTCAGCACCTGAAAAAATCAAGAAAAGAAATGATTGCCTTGATTTTCTTTATTTTCTGCTGAGCAACAATTATATCGCGCCGGACTATATGTTTTTCAGGTCTGTATTCAAACCGGGCAGCCTGAGTCATGAGGACAATGAATTTATCAAAGAGGTCAGTAGATCCAGAACGTACAGACAGACATCGGGCATGCCGCTGAGAAAAATCGATAACGTTGTGGCCAAGCTGGAGAGTCTGGGGATGATGATGGAGCCAGGCGCCTGGCACCCCGATATTCTTCTCTATATGCTAGAAAATTGCCTCGAGAAACTCAAACCCGTTTTCCTTGCGCAGGTCGATGATGAAGACTGTCTGATACAGTTAATTGAGCAGACATTCACTAACTGGACTGTACCGCAACGCATGAACTATCTGAGGAATCTCACTCAAGGGGATGACATGGCCAGTTCGTTCATGAGATGTGTTGTTTTTATGAATGACAAAAAAATCGCGTCTGAATTACTTATTTTACACCTGTGCTCCTCTGTACCAGCTTGGAAGTCCGATGTAGTCGATATGCGTTATTGGGCACAAATAATACTGAGAGACTGCAGTTCCTTCCCGGACCAGGTACCGGAAAAATATGGCCGTGATTTTATCGAGAGTCTTAAAAACAAGGCGGTCGAAGTTTTGACGCTGGATGTGTGTACCTCTGAACAGGGTAAGGAAATTGTAAGGGGTATTGCAACGCATAAATTATGGTCTTATTCAGAAAGCGCTTTTAAAAGTATCATTATTACTCTCTCAGAAAATAGCGGCCTTAATCCAGATGAGATTATGAAAAAACCGCTCAGTGCCGTCAGAAATACCAAAGTTCAGGGCCTCTACGAAACGGTACTGTCCAGCATTGACCCGTTCATCATGGATTTCTTCCTCCGCTCGGAGGATTATGACAGAATTCCAGAACTTCTGAATAACAAGGACGTCAGTTTTGTTCTTGTTTGTGAAATCATCTTGAAAATGAAATTTACAATTTCTGATGTAAAAACGATAAAAAACCGAAAAGGTACAGTAGAGAAATTAAAAAATAGTGAAGTGAGCTATTATATATATGAGTTACTTCTTGAAAATGATCGTATAAAAATCAGCTGGGAAAATTTTTTATATATGGCTGAAATGGAAGATGAGTTGGAAATTTCATCTCCCGGACTGGCTGTGTGGTTCGACAGAAACCACACTGAATTTGTATCCCCGCGTTTACCCCTGACTGAAGACCATTTAAATCTCATATTCACGATACTGTTTAACTCCGGTGCGATGAGTGATGAAGGGCGTATCTCAATTCTGAATCTGTTCGGATTTCCTCATTCAGATGTTCCTTCATACCTGCATTTTGACAGTATTCGTTGTTTAATTAATCAAAAGCTTCTGAATCCCACCCAGGAAAATTTTGACGATATCAGGCAGCGCTACAGTGAGGAGCCGAAAATCCGGGCACCGCTTCTGGCCGGACTTGTTTTCCAGAACCCTTCCCTGCTCCAGTTCCCCGATGTGGTCATGATGGAAAATGATGTGTTTGACGAATTTCTGGCCAGAGAGCTTTTCCTGGGCGACAGCCTTGCGGATACGTTCCAGGCGAAAATCCTTTCGTGGATCTGGGATTACAATCAAGTAGTGTTCCGCGATTCGGTGTCATTGCCGGCAGCAAAGGTGGCGGAACTGTCCCCTCACCTTGAAAGTGATGACCTCCGCCGCCATCTGCTTGTCCGGTGTCTCGAGGAAGATGAATTATGTTCAGATGAGGACATCATTGTCATCCTCAAATCTTTCTCCGATGCGGTTTATCAGGTTTTCATCAGCGATAAATCTCACCGCTCCTTAAAGCACAACGATCCATTCTGGCAGGTGGCCAGCCTGCTTCAGAAGGCGGGCTTCATTCGTTCCCTGAGCTGGAACGAGGAACGTGATCGTATCTGGTTTATTCCACACAACAGTCCTGTATTCAGACGTAATTAGCTCTGTCATCTGTAATCCTGCATGCGGCGATTAATACTGCCGTTATGCAGGATTTTACCTTTTAATACTTAAAGCTGCCTTGAAGGCTTTTCTGCTGTCTTCTGAGTATTTACCGCCTGATTCACTGCATGCTGCACACGCCGCTTCTGTTACCTCCCGCGGATCCGAAAAAAGGTGGAACCGGATCTTAAAGATGGAACGGTTATTTTTGAAACAGAAAAAAGTTATGTGCTATAATATACAATAGGTTACGAGGATGCTTACATGCTTGAATCGTAACTCAGATATTGAGCATCACTTTCTTTTTCTGCTTCTTGAGTTCCGATAAATGCCATAAAAGGAATAAGTCGGAATCTTCATTTCTGCTGCTCCGGTAATTGCGGTAGTAACATTTAGCAGGCTTGTAGTTTATTCATGTCACATGATGTGGGGGTGAATGCTACGGGTGTGATTGTCATGTTCAATACAAACACGGATGTGAATATTGATAAGGAAATTACTTTATGACTAACGAAAAATTTACTAACGAAGGGAACAGTTATTCTCCGGCGGAGGTTGTCGCCTACTGGGCAGGTTACGGCTGCCGGACGTGCTGGCTTCTCCGGACCGTCAACTCCCTTGGCGAAAACCTCCTCGTGCTTCTTGATGAGGAAAACGGCGTGTACGAAGAAATGGCCAGCCGGCTCGATGCTCCGGATATGAAAGACTGGTCGGTACAGCTTTCTGGTACCGCACTGACCTTCAGTTCTCTTCCGGCCGGCGCGGTTGAAATCGATTTGAGCATACCTGATGAGGCGGCATTCAAAATGGATCTTCTTTAGGTTAATGAGAGATTCTGAATACCGGGACACGCACACAGGAGCATTAACCCTTATGCATACGGACAAGACCGTCAGTTCTATCAGCACACCACTGCCGGTAAATGAGGTTTTACGACCATGAATCTGCCCACCCTGTTTCAGCCGCCTGCAGCTGCCCAGCTGCCGGTGGCCATTGACTATCCGGCCGCGCTTGCGCTCCGTCAGATGGCCGCACTCATTGACGATTTGCCGAAATACCTGCTTGCGCCGGAGGTCAGCGCCCTGCTCCACTACGTGCCGGATCTGCACCGCAAGATGCTGCTGACCACGATGTGGAACACCGGTGCGCGTATCAACGAGGCGCTGGCCCTTACCCGGGCCGACTTCACCCTGACGCCGCCCCATCCCTTCGTGCAGCTGGCCACGCTGAAACAGCGTGGTGAAAAAGCAGCCCGTAGCTCCGGTCGTTTTCCCTCGGGGGTGGTTCCGCACCGCCTGGTACCGCTGTCCGATCCGCAGTACATTGCCCAGCTCGAGATGATGGTGGCCACGCTGCGCATTCCGCTTGAGCGGCGCAACCCGGAAACCGGCCGGACGGAAAAGGTGCGGCTGTGGACCGTGACCGACCGGACCGTCCGCAAATGGATTAATGAAGCGGTAGCCGCCGCAGCGGAGGACGGAGTGAATTTTTCGGTGCCGGTGACGCCGCATACGTTCCGGCACAGTTACGCCATGCACATGCTATACGCGGGGATTCCGCTCAAGGCGCTGCAGAGCCTGATGGGCCACAAGAGCATGAAGTCGACGGAGGTCTATACGAAGGTGTTTGCACTGGACGTGGCGGCCAGGCACCGGGTGCAGTTTCACATGCCGGGCACTGAGGCTGTGGCGATGCTCAAAAATTCATGAGCCGGCACAGGCTGAATAACCGACATACTGGTGAATCCGGGGAGGTCCGGTGGCGAAACTGAGAAAGCCTTTTTTTCTGGCACTGGCCATGACAGGGGTGTCTGTCCGGCGGGATATGATGCTCCTTGTCGAGCAGACTGAGTCTGTTATCGCGCATACGCTCAGTGAGATAGTGGATGACAGTAACGTTATCGTCGGGCAGGTCTGTGACTGTGCTGAAGACGGCTCTGAAATGATGGTCGACCTGTACAGCTACAAGGGACTGTCCGGTTATGATGAGTCCGGTGTGAAGCAGGAATACGGTCTGCTGATTGAACAACTGTCCAGACGCTCAACCTTTCTGACCCTGTTTGGGTTGTTTGAATATCATCTGGAAGCCTGCGGCAGGCTGATGGCAGGGATGTCGGGTTACAGCACACCTTTTGACAAAATGAAGAACGGCACTGTTGAGAAAACGGATCGTCTGCTTAAGCACATTCTGGCTGAAGAGAAAAAAAGCAAAGCCAGCAACATAAAACACCTCCTCATCATCCGGAACCTGCTGGCGCATAACAACGGAATGATCCTGAACGACAGTCGAAAATCCCTGGTCAGGGCGCTGCGCAGAATTGAAAACGACAAGGGCGGCATATCAAATGATACCCTGAGTATCCAGCTAAACGAGCTTTTTTTACCCTACGTTGTCAGTGAGTTCATGCGCTATTATGAACAGATGGAATCTGCGATACAGTCGTTCTACCTGAATAAGTCAACGCCTGACGATTAAGATTATGGCCCGACGTGATGCCTAATGCACGGGGACTAACAGTCCCCTGCCAGCCCTACCCTACCCCTCGACTATACTGTACTTCTATCAAAGTAATATCTTTTTAATATTAAAGTGATGTTTTTATGATGTGATTTCGATTGTTTTTGTATCTGCAATAGTCTAACATTGCTATATCATTTGCATATCTTAATGATATTGTTTTAATATTAAAATGGGGTTATAAGGATATGATTTTAACTATCGCTAACACAAAGGGTGGTGTCGGTAAATCTACTCTTGCTGTCAACCTTGCAGTTGCCCGAGCTATGCAGGGCAAGAAAGTCTGGCTGGTAGACGGTGACAAACAGGGGTCTTCACAAACCGCTATTTTGATTCGTTCAGAAGCGGATATTCAGCCTGGAATTGCCTGTTCACACTATCCTGATGGGCCTGTATTAAGGACGCAGGTTTTACAGCAAAAAGATAATTACGATGATGTGATCATTGAATGTGGTGGCCGCGATTCTACTGCAATGAGGGCTGCACTCACACTCACTGACTATCTGCTGGTTCCTTTCGTCCCTGGAAGCTTTGAAGCATGGGCGATGGAGGATGTCGTAAACATGCTCAGGGATGCCAGAAGTATTCGTGATGATTTTCCGGCATTTTCAATTCTCAACAGAGCCGATGTTAATCCGCGTACCAAAGACAATCAGGAAATGCATGAAGCCATGTCTGAATATGCTGCTGACCTTCCTGTGCTTGAGCACATTCTCTTTACAAGGAAAGCCTTTGCAAATGCTGCAGGAAGTGGCCGCTCAGTTGTTGAGATGAAACTGAAGCCCCATGAACGGCCAGCTAAAACAGAACTGGAAAAACTTATTTCAATCGTATTTACAGATTGATATGATGTTGTTTTAATATTAAATAAATATTGAAAGGACATCTATGGCGATTACACCTAAACCTAAAGCCTCTGGCGGGACTTCAGCGGAACAGGCTCAGATTGATGAATTTATCAACAAAGCGCCAGATGGCAACAAAGCAGAAAAGCGGGGCGTCAAAAAAGGGCAGCGTGAACAAATTACGGTAACCTTCGACAGTGCGATACTTACTCAGCTCGATGAGCTGGCATTACACGAAGGGTTGTCTCGTGCTGCTCTGATACGAATGGCCGTTCGTCAGTTACTCGATAAGGGCGCACAGGTTGGTGGTTAGTCACATTAAAATAATTATATCTGATTTTTGAATGATATTATTTTAATATTAAAATAATCCTATTTTAGATGACGGTGTTGCCACCAATTATCCAATTAAGGGTTCGCCTCTGTATGTAGCCTGTGCATCAGTCAAGACCTGTTTTGCAATCATTTTGATACTAAAAAAGGTTTTTTTAATATTAATTTAATATTTATTTGATTGTAGACAGCAGTGATGAATGACTGATTGAAGGTGATGTTAATCTGAACTGAATCACGTTGAGGACCTTATGAATAGAATTTTATTGCTGATCTCAGGATTCATGGGTTTAAAAACACTCACCGGCAAAGACAGGAAAAATGCAGGGGAGTGGGGCTTTCTCATCAGTATGCTGTTTATCGTTCCGCTGTTGTTCTGGGAACATCCCGGCGTCATCGTATCTGTGGTTCTGCAACTGCTGTGGGCAGCCGTCGGGACACGCTCCGCTTTTCTCGCCAGCGAAACGTGGAAGAAAAACAAACAAAAACCCTGACCCGCTCATATGTGCTGAATCCGGTGTTTCTGATACCCGTAGTTGTAGTATTCATCAAGTAACTTTAGCGACGGGTATATCGCTCCAGCGAGTAGTCCACGCCGGTGACAGCATGTCCCGCTTCATCTTCCACTCCGTATCAATTCCCTGACCCGCAAACCATACCCTTCCGAGGCCTGACTGGTTGATGCCGTCCAGTACCTGCATCAGCTGCGCGCTGTTCGCCCGGGGCCGGTTGTCGTCAAACAGGTTGAGCTGGCTGACGCCGTGAGGCGTGAAGTCATCAAGCATGACGCCGGCCTTCATGTACCGGTGGCCATCCAGCCAGATTCGGTCCAGCGCGCGCATGGCCACGCCGATGATGTCCCGCGTGTCCTGGGTGGGCAGGGTAAGTTTTTCCCCGGCCGTGTTGCCGTAGAACGTCTCGCCGACCGCATGGGGCGAGGTCCGGACAAACACGCTGATGTGCCGGCAGTACTGGCGTTCGCCCCGCAGCTTCTCCGCGGCGCGCGTGGCGTACTGGCAAAGTGCCTGCTGCATGGCCACTTTCGTGGTGATGCGAGAACCGAAGCTGCGGCTGCAGACAATCTGCTGTTTTGCCGGCGGCATCTCCTCAAGGGGAATACACGCCTCGCCGTTCAGCTCGCGCACCGTCCTTTCCAGCACCACCGAAAAGTTCTTACGGATGAAGGCGGGGTGCGTGCGCGCCAGCTCGAGCGCGTTTGTGATGCCGAGCTGGTTCAGTTTCTTGCCGATACGCCTGCCAACGCCCCAGATTTCCTCGACGGGCTGGCGTATCAGCAGCGCTTCGGTCCGCTTCGGGTTTCCGGGTGTGAGTGCCAGCACGCCCTTAAACTGGGGCCACTCTTTTGATGCCCACTGGGCTGATTTGGCCAGCGTTTTGGTCGGGCCGATGCCGGCGCCAATTGTCAGTCCGGTTCTGGCCAGAACGTGGGCACGCAGCCGGTGCCCAAAGTGCTCAAAGTCTTCGCAACCATCAATGCCGGTCAGGTCGAGGAAACATTCATCAATTGAGTACTGTTCTGCGCGGGGGACCATTTCCTCAAGCGTTGACATGATCCTGACTGATAATGAATGGTACAACGCATAGTTAGAACTGAAAATGTGAACCTTTTCAGGGAAATCCAGCGCTTTTAACTGAAACCACGGCACCCCCATTTTTATGCCCAGGGCGCGGGCAGCTTTGCTACGGGCAATGACGCAGCCATCGTTGTTCGAAAGGACCACAACGGGTTTTCCCCGCAAATCAGGCCTGAACAGGGCCTCACAGGACGCATAAAAGCTGTTGACGTCAGCCAGACCAAACATCGGCATGGTTACCTCCGGCGCGCCTCGGTATTGTGGAAAAACCAGGTGACCACGCCCAGCAGGTGCAGCTCCTCCGGGTATATCACCGGATAGGCCGGGTTCATCGGTCGCAGGGCAATCTGTGGGTGCAGCTGCAGGCGTTTGACGGTGAACTCCCCGCCGACCTCTGCGATGACAATGTCACCGTGCGTGGCTGTTTTCGCGCGGTCGACGACCATCACGTCGCCGTCGTACAGGCCCAGGTCTTCCATGCTGCTGCCGCTGGCGCGCACAAAAAACGTGGCGGCCCGGTGGGTGATGCAGAGCTCGTTCAGATCCAGCTCGGACTCGACATAATCGGTTGCAGGGGAGGGAAACCCGGCGGCGCAGCGCTCAACAAACAGCGGGATACGCATGACGGGACGGATATCGGCAGGCCTGAATATCGTCAGTCCGCCCTGAGAAGATGTCGCTTTCATGGTACCGCTCTCCGGACTGCATGGCCTGAAGCGGGTGCGGCAGTGAATGAATCTGGCATGGTTAATTTCCTCCCTAAATAACACTGTATATAAAAACAGTATTATTGAGCCGGAGACGCATGGCAAGAGGAACGAAACGGTACTCTGTTAAAGGGATGCCTATCTTACTGAGCAGACTAATTATTTTTTTGTCAGGCAGTTTCAGTCAGGAGCGCGCGTAAGCAGTCGTTGCTGACATAAGTGAAATGACGCTTCCTCGACACGGCTGTTCGTTCCTCGCTGCGCTGCGGTACGCCTCAGCCATGTTCTGCGGCGAGCGTGGCCACCTCACGTTTTAAGGGCAGAATTACCGGACTGTGTAAACGTTGAACGGGCGGGGTGCTTATTTTATGCTCAGGTGAAATTTACGGCTGAAGGAAAGCCAGATGGAAGAGCAGGATTCAGTGGGCCGTTTTCTGGCGTCTCTGCTGGCCGAATACGGCATGAACACGGACGGGCTCTGCCGGCGTTCCGGTCTGCGGGAGAGTGAGGTCAGCCTTATTCTGCGCGACATACTGGTCGTGACGGAAAAGCTGGGTCGTGCGTTTTACTCACCCGGATTCTGGCTGGTCCGGCAGGCCATGTCTGAGCGGAGAAAGCTCAGTCATCACAGATAAAAAGGGCCCGGCGTGCCGGGCTAAGTAAATCAAAAAAATACCATCTTCAGACTGACACGTCTGTGTGCAGCAGCAAGCCTAGTCGCGTTCAGCAGTATTGTTGTAAGCAAAACAATTCCGTGTGTGACCGGGCGTGAATCCTCAGCATAATCAGCGCCCGGACAGGAGAGAGTTTCACCCGTTTAAGCAAAAAGGTTACCGCTTACGCTTGCAGGCATGCTCCGGTACGGCCAGGCTGAGGATTCCGCAAGTTAAGCAACCTTATGAATGCCTGATTGTTCAGCCGCCCGGTACCGGGCGGTTTTTTTATCTCATCTCAGATGAAGACCTGCCGGTATTCAGAAAAAAATCACTGACGAAAAGCGCACGGCAAATATTGCGCTCAGGATGAAGTGCGGCAGAAAAATGGCAAAAGCCACGCCCCCGGGGACGACTCCCGGAATGATGTGCTTCTCTTTCAGGATGAACGTCAGTCCGGAGAGCACCGCGAGTGAAAGCAGGGCCTGCAGTACGTGACTCACCGGCAGCAGCCAGTACTGGCCAGAACCGGACTGAGACAAGACAGGCAGAAGGTGCTGCCGCTGGCGCTGACCACGCCTGAACTCCAGCGGGGCAGAGTCTGACGGGCGCGAGGGTGCAAAAAAAGAACCCGGCCACAGGTGGAGTCAGGCCGGGTAAGTGCGCTGAGGCGCGCAGTTCATCATTGATAGTGTGTGTAGCATCAGAATATTACCATGCCGGACGTGACATAAGCGTGACGTCACTGGCAGCCTTCAGACGTCCTCTGCATCAAAGCCAGTCTCACCGGAGGCTTAACGACCCCGCTGCCGTCACCGCTTTGCGGTCCCGGATTGCCCCCCGCTGTTTCAGCTCAAAGCAGACCACCGTCTGGCGGCTTCTTTTCGTCTGAAGTCTGAAGGCCGTCGCCGCGCTCCGCTTTTCACCGGCGTGGCGGCTTCGCCTGACGCCGGACTTCACCGTTTCCCTCTGACGCATTTCTCTCTCTTTCTCTTTTTTCAGGGCCTGCACCGTGCCTTCACGTTAGCCGGGCCGCTGCGCAGTCAAGTGCCGCTGGCGCTCGCTCGCTCACCCGTTCCCCGCCGCGCGCGGGACATTCAGTCCGCTCCGGCGGCGCATGCGGCTTGCGCGTCCGCCCCTGACTGCTCCGCTTTTCGCCCGGCTGCTGTGGCGGCACGGCGCAGGTGAGGCCGTGCAACCACTGACTGAGGAGCAAATCATGCCGAACTGGTGTGCAAACAGGCTGCGTGTGACCGGCCTGGCGGAGAACGTGAGTAAGGTGCGGGCGCGTATGGAGGGAGAGGTGCGTCCTCTCTACGCGCGGGCAGAAGGGCAGGGGTTCAACTGGCGGCATCTGGAATGGGCCATCGGCGAAATGAAACAGGGTGGTGACGTATGAATACCTGGCTTGTCAGCTGGCAGGAAGAGGTGGGCAGCACCTCGCACGAGTATCACATGCTGCTCAGGGGAAGCGACTTCCGGCTGGCGGAGGCGGCGTGCGAGCGGATGGGTGAAAACTGGTGGCCACCGGAGCGGCCCGTCTGCTCGCAGGGCTGTTACTGGCAGTTTGATCGGGGCAGCGTCTGGCTCAAAAGCATCGTCCTGCTTGATGAACGGGAGGCCGACACCCTGACCGGCCTGCGGTTCCTCGATGAGTGGGGGGTGAGCGGGACGCCGGATGCGCCCGTCATCTGTGACCGCAGCGACTGCCGGTGGGAAGATTACCGGCCCTGACCTTTCACCCCGATGCCGCCCCGACCGGCGGCATCGCCTTCAGAAAGCCATAAGTAAGTCGCTCCGCTCCGCTTTATTGCCGCTTCCCGTCCGCTGGCCGGAAACCGGCGACGGCAACGTGCCGTGCCCTCACGGTAGCCGGGCTGCTTCTCAGACAAGCGAAGCTTCGCCGGGCTGCTCACCCGTTCCCCGCCGTGCGCGGCACATTCAGTCCGCTCCGGCGGCGCGTGCGGCTTCGCGCCCGCCCTTGTCTGCTCAGCCGGTCGCCCGGCTGTGTGGCGGTCACGGCACCACAGGGGTGCCCTCTGACCGTGAGGAGCAAAGTTATGTCCCGATTCATGCGTGGCGACAGCGTACAGGTAATGTCCGGCTTTCCGGATGCGTGCATTGATTTCATCCTGACCGACCCGCCGTACCTTGTCGGCTTTAAGGACCGGTCCGGCCGTTCGATTGCGGGCGACGTCAACGACGAGTGGGTGCTGCCGGCGAGCCGGCAGATGTTCCGGGTGCTGAAAAACAACAGCCTGGCGGTGAGTTTCTACGGCTGGAACCGCATTGACGTTTTCATGCAGGCCTGGAAGGCGGCGGGCTTCCGCGTCGTCGGACACCTCGTTTTCACCAAATCCTACGCCTCGAAATCGGCCTTTGTCGGGTATCAGCACGAAAACGCCTACGTGCTGGCCAAGGGCCGTCCGCCGCTGCCGGCGAACCCGCTGCCCGACGTCATTCCCTGGCAGTACACGGGCAACCGCCACCACCCGACCGAAAAGCCGGTGAGTGTGCTGCGGCCGCTTATCGAGTCCTTCACGAAGCCCGGCGACCTGGTTCTGGACCCTTTCGCGGGAAGCGGTTCGACCTGCGTCGCCGCGGACCAGTGCGGCCGGCGCTGGATTGGGATCGAACTGCTGGAGCAGTACCACGCAGCCGGTCTTAAGCGCATCGGCGAACTGCGCGCCGCCCGGGCCGCCTGATTGATTTTTCTTAACCAGACCAGAAGGACAGCACCATGACAGACCAGACCCTGAATGCAGAACTGACACAGCTCACCGAAGACGTGAACGACCTGGAGGAATCGCTTTACGAGTTTCACCTGCGGCTGCGGGACATGATAAAGCGCAACCTGTACCGCGGCGCCTCGCCGGCGCAGAAAATGGCGGGCGTCCTGATTGAGGACATGGATTTGCAGCTCCTTGAGCTTTACCGGCGCGCCGCCCTGATGCGCAGCCACATGAATTAAGATGCCGGAGTGGTCATTTAGTGACCACTCCTTTCTACTTCGCGGATACTGCCGCCGCTGTGCTTTTATCCACAGGGTTCCGGCCGGTTTATTCACCGTGCTGTGGACAACCGGGAATAAGGAGGTTGCTGCGCGCCGCTTTGCTCCGCCTGTCGGCGGGACAGGGCCGAAAACCCGGTCCGTGCGGTCTGCGGCCGGTGCCGTGCCTTCACTCTAGCCCGACCGCTGCGTGATCAAGAGATCGCTGCGCTCGACTCCTCCCCCGTTCGCACTCCCTCCGCCGCGCTTACTTCCGTCGCGCTTCCGCTCAGTTTTCGCGTCAGCGCCGTGCGTAATCACGTCTCCGCTCGCTTGCGCTGCGGCCTCGTCGTCGCTCCTGATCACTCCGCTTTTCGTCGGGCTGTCATTCAGGCACGGCACAGGCCGTAACGGTAATTCCCTCTGACTGCGGAGATGTCTGATGAACACACAATTCCAGGTTTACCCGCCAGCGTCCGTGCTGGCCGATTCTGAAAGGCTGCATTTTCTGCCTGCGCTCTTTGGCCACGATTTCATACGGGCCGAAAACAACGTGTACCTCTACGCCGACCGCTATCTGGCCAACTATGACGGGGCGGTGTGGGACTTTGTACGGGTGCCAGGCGTGCCCCACGGCGGCGGCTACATGAAGCCCGCCGGAGAAGAACGCTGGCAGTTTTCCAGCCCCCACGTCTGGACCGACCTTGAAATCAGTTCGGACGCGGCGGGGATCATCATCACGGCGCTGGTACTGAATCACCGCAGCTGGCTCTACGACCGCCACGACGACGAAGAAATGTGCGCGCATTTCTGCCGTCGCTACCGCCAGCTGACCGCATTTGCACAAATCCATCCCGAAGCCGCCGCGATTTTCTGCGCCCTTGACTGATAACCCACGGGGCGGCGGGCCGCCCCCTACAGGAGAAAAAAACATGCATGGCACCGTAAATGAAGTCTGCGCCTGGCTGCTGGAAAACTATATCCCGGGGTGCGCCCTGACCGTTCTGGTGTGGACAGTTGAAGATGTGGAAGTCTGTAGCGAAGACATGGGCATTACCGAACAGGAGGCTGTCGAGGTGCTCAGACGCATCGCACAGGATGAGAACTACATTGCGCACGGTATCAACAGACAGAGCGTATGGGAGCATCTCAGTAACATTCGGGCGATGCATCAGGTACGCGAAGTCAGCCTTGACGCCAGAAGCCTTCAGACGCTGACCGAGGCCGCAGGGCGCTTAGTCCAGACCGGAGGAGAGGACGACCCCGACCCGATTTTGCAGGCAGTCGCCCGGGCAAGAGTGGCTCTGAACAGGTAAGGAGAAAAAATGAAACTGTCACCGCAAACCCGCGACATTCTTCGCCAGTACAGGGCGCTGATTAACGAGCACCGCCGCAGCAGTGGACTGAGAGAACTCAGAACGGAAGAAGTCGTGGATGAAATCTGCCATTTCATGACCTGCCAGTGTGCCGTCTACATCGGCGGCCGCTTCATTAAGCAGGACAGCAGGGGATAATCAGAAACGTTCAGGCGGTTACGGCCGCCTGTCAGCCCGCCTAAAACCCCGCGCCTGCGGCGGCGGAGCGGCAGGGCGCGCGCCTGACGGCGCGGCCACCGCACCGCTTCTGATAACAGCATTCTTCAGCGAGGCGTTTGCCGCCATTTTTTCAGTGTTTTCTGTCGTGATGCGCGGGCGCCTTAGCGGGTTTTGCCCGTGGGACACGAAAAAAATGCTGTCTCACCGGGCGTCCTGTCGGCTGTCATGCTCCGCACAGAGCCGGCGCGCCGTCTCTGCCCGGCCCCGTTCCGGGGCAGCGGGTTTCCATCCTGACGCAACACCTTTCGCCTGCAGCAGCCGTTCCGGCTGCGCCGCTCAGTCGCGCCGGCTGCGCCGCTCAGTCGCGCCGTCTCCGGCGCTCAGTGCATCCCGCCAGTACACACGGCGGGATGTAAGGGGCAACGCCGTTTCGCGCCCGCGCGTCACGTCGTTGCGGCGGGTTCCCGCTTTCCGCAGGGGTTGTGTTCGCCCGTCTGAGTCCTTTCGCCGGGGCTGAGACAAGCACAAACCGCCTGGCTGTCCAGGGACGGCTGAAGCCTCTCGCCGGAAAATTTTTTGTCTGGCCAAAAATTTTTCCGCTCGCGCCCGGACAGCTGCACCGGCCCGTGCCCGTTACGCCCATTGCGGCGAACGGCTCTCAAACGGGTGAAGGATACAACCTGGGGAGAAAGCAGCAGTTCCCCGCAAAACGTCAAGACCGCGGCCCCGGCAACTCAACGGGTGACGGTTTTTAAGGGCAAAAAAAAGAGGGGATTTCAGTGGAACAGTCAGCAGTGGTGCGCTTACCGGACGACATCTTTACCCGTGAGGAAGCGAATGCAGTCGCAGCGCAGTACACCAACGTCGCCATCGAGGACGATCAGGGTACGCACTTTCGCCTGGTCGTTCGCAAAGACGGTCAGGTGGCCTGGCGCGCATGGAATTTTGAGGCAAAGGCGGGTTACTGGCTCAACCGTTATATCGGTGAGTACGGCATCCGTAAGGCGCAGTAAGCAGTGAAAGGTGCCCTGCGGATCTGATACTCCGCAGGGCGTGACAGTCATTAAACGAATGAGGTTCCAAAGATGTCAGTAACAGATGTTAAAGCAAAAACGCCTAAAAGCACCAGAGCCAAAAAGGTAACCGCTGATGAACAGGCGACGGTAAAGGCAGCGCTGGACGCTGCACCACTTGAACACGCACCCCTGTCGGCCTTTGTGATGTCGCCGCTTAATGCGCGCACCATCCCGTATTCCGCTGAGAGCGTGGAGAGCCTGGCGGCCACCATTAAGTCGGTCGGCCTGTTGCAGAATCTGGTCGCCCACGCGCTGCCTGACGGGCAACTGGCGGTGGCCGCAGGCGGCAGACGCCTCACCGCCCTGAATCTGCTGCTGTCACAGCAGGTTCTGACGCCCGATCATCCGGTGGCGTTCAAGCGCGTGTCTGAAGACATGGCGGCGCTCGTTTCTTATATCGAAAACGCCCAGCGCAGCGACATGCATGCGGCAGAGCAGATAGCCAGCTTCGGTACGCAGGCGGCGCAGGGGAAAACCGCCGAACAGATCGGTGCAGAGGCGGGTTACAGCACCCGCCACGTTCAGCGCATGCTCAAACTCGCGAACCTCGCCCCGTCACTCCTTAAGCTGCTGGCAGACGACAAACTGACCGTTGAACAGTGTCAGGTGCTCTGCCTGGAAGACGATCAGGAACGTCAGGTGAGCGTCTACGAGTCGGTGAAATCGGGCAGGCCTGACCTGCCCCTCTTTATGCTGAAACAGCAGATCACCGACAAAGAAATTTCCGTCACCGACCGCCGTTTCCTGTTCGTGGGCCGTGAGGCCTACGAGAACGCAGGCGGCGTGGTACGTGAAGACCTGTTCAGCCAGCAGGACGGCGAAGGAACGGCAGACATCGTGCTGCTGGAAAAACTGACCGTGCAGAAGCTGGAGGCAATGGCGCAGGAAATCCAGGAACAGGAGGGATGGAAGTGGAGCATGGGCCGGATGAGATCACTGTGGCCGCACGGGGATGGTCTGGAATACCGCCTGACGGACGAGCCGGAGCCTGTGTATATCGATGACGAAGAATCACGTATTAATGCCCTGTACGAAAAGGCCGATGACTGTGCCAGTAGCGACGATGATGACGGTTACCTCGCGGCAAGGGATGAAATCGAAGCCATTGATCTGGCCGCGCAGATCCGCGCATGGACACCTGAAACCCGCGCCGTAACGGGCGTGGTGGTCGGCTTTAACGGCATTGGCGAACTCTCTGTACAGCGCGGCGTGATCCGTCTGTCGGATATCGAGACGGTGGAAACGGAAGAAAGCAGCGGAACGGAGCCGCAGGAAAACGACGCGCAGACATCCGGTGCCAGCCGCTTTGAATATCAGTCACCGCCCGATGAGGCCGGGGGGATCAGCCTGCCGCTGCTCACGAAAATGTCCTCTGAGCGCACCCTTGCCGTGCAGGCCGCGCTGATGCAGCAGCAGAAAAAAGCCATTGCCCTGCTGACCTGGCAACTCTGCAGGAGCGTGTTTTCTGGCGGTTATACCCCAAGCAGACCGTTCCGGATCAGCCTGACCGAGTCACATTCCACCCTGACGGGCAATGCGCCTTCCGGCGAAAACGGGGCCGCCTTTCTGGCACTTACTGAGGAGCGTCAGCGGCTGAAAGCCCTTCTGCCGCAGGAATGGGCCAGGGATTTCACCACATTTTTTACCCTGAACGGCGAAACGCTCATGGCCCTCATGACCTTCTGTGTCGCCTGCTCGGTGGACGGCGTCCAGACCCGCGAATGTGGCCACACCTTGCGCAGCCAGCTTATCGAGCTTGAAGCCGCGCTGGGCTTCAACCTGCGCGACTGGTGGCAGCCGACAAAAGCCGGATTCTTCGCTGACCTGAAACACACCCAGATTATCGATGCCCTGAACGAGGCCGGACTCACGGGCGCGGCGCGGGATGCACAGAAAATGAAGAAGGGCGACGCCGCAGAACTGGCTGAAAACAGAATGCGCGACACGCGCTGGGTGCCTGCCTGGATGAAGGGGCCGGAGCCGGAAAAGGCCACTGACGACGCCGCTGCCAGCGAGGCTGACAGCGACAGTGACAACACCGGTTCCGCTCACGCGGCCTGACAGGGAGCGCGGCCCTTCGGGGCCGCAGGGAGACCATCATGAAAAATACCGTAATGAACAATCTCAGTATGCTGGCGTCAATGCATCCCTGTGAGTTTGAAGAGTGGCGTGCGCGGGGCGAGGGCGAAAGGCATGTGCTGACCAGCGCCGTGCTTTCGCTGCTGACCGTCCCGGCGGGCTGGACGGTCAACGGCGAATACCGGGCCGAATTCGGCGGCCTGTTCCCGGTGCAGTTGCGCTTTGCGCCGCCCGGTGAGGCATTCTGCCTGTGCGTGTGCAGTCCCGGCGAAGTCGCCGGGGAGTGGCTTGTCCTGATTGCCTCGGCGGATGGCGGCTGCGTGCGCGACGTCCTCCGGCTGACGCCGTTCGATCCTGCGCGCATCAGCGCCCTGATCGCCGCAGCGGCGCAGGCCTGTCTGATGGAGTACAGCGTCAGCGGCCTGGCTGATTACCTGGTACAGGAGGGCGACGTATGATCCCCGGCAACCGTTCACTGGTGCCGCTCTGCGAGGCGCGGCGCGCGATGCTTCAGGCTGTTGATTACGTGGAGCGCAGGCGCGAACGTCAGACGCTTCGCGCTGACTTCCCTTATGCGCAGGCGTTCTTCCGCTTCCTGAAGGGCAGCAGGCGCATCACCCTGCGTGAACTGCGCTTCTTCGATCCGGTTCTGCGCGCGGAAGCGTTACGCGGCCGCAGACGTGAGTGGCTGCAGGCCGTTGACTGGCTCATCGAAAGCGGGGGCTGCGCCACCCACCCGCTGCCGTCGGACGCGGCCCGCCTGCTCTTTCCGGAAGTCATCTTTCAGTGCGGCGAGCGGCGGCACAGAAAGGCAGAGATGTGCGCCGAAAAATACAGCCGACAGTTTCGCCGCAGGGAGGCGCTGAAGGCGCGGGCGGTTCAGGCGCTGACGGCGCAGGCTGAAATCGAACTCGCCTTCCAGACGCCTGCCACGGTCGCCAGCTGGGCCTCAAAGTGGTCAGACACAGCGGTCAGCGAGAGCGAACTGATCAGCCAGTTTTACCGCTGGGCCGATCGCTTTCCCTCGATGGCCGGTTTTGTCCGGCTGTACTTTGACGGTGAGCCGTTGTGGCGGCTCACCGCCGAGGCCGGTTTCCTGTCAGCGGAGGCGGGCGAAGCGGTACGGGCGCTGGAGCGCTTGATGGTGCCGAACAGGCTCACGCAGGGCAGGCTGTTGCCGTAAAACGCAGACAGGCGCAGAATGACATGAACGCTGATCTGTGCGGGTTAACATCATACTGAGAGGGTGATAATGGATTTAGTCCAGGCAGTAAACATGCATGAGGTGATGACGGGGGTGAATAATCCGCTGGTGCTGTCACTGATGGCCGTCATGATCGTGTGCAGCCTGTATGTCGCGGCACGCGCAGGCATGAAGGCTGTACGCTTTATCAGACTGCTCAGGATGATGCGCTGAAGCTGACTGCTGACCCCGCTCAGCCGGGCGGGGGTTTTCAGTGGCTGTGTTAAGGCGGGTTTTTCCGGCCTGTTCCTGTCTGTGTTCTTTTTCCCGGTGTTCTTCTTTCCGGTGTTCATCTTCTCCGAGTTCGCCTTCCTTTTTCTCTCAGGCTCATCTCAGAGCAAACCCCTGTGAACCATGGCCCCCTTCGGCTCCTGCCCTGTCGGGCAGTCGTCAGCCTCACTCCGACCGGCGGCGGAAAAGCTGCCGCCCGTCTCCGCCGAACCGCAAAGGGCCGCGTTTCGGGCCTCCCGGCTAAGGTCTGATGGCTGAGGTCAAGGGCTGCAACCGGCTTCGCCGGTGCGTTCACCGGGCGCGGCCGCGCCCTGTAAGGCCGTCACGCCGTTCCGCCGTGCCGGAGGTGTTCATGCTCATTTCACCCCGTGCGGCTGTTCTGTTCCGGTGGTCCACCGCGGAGGGCTGACAGTCGCACAGTCCTTCTCCCTCCCACACAGGTTCGCTTACGCCGTTCCTCACCCGTTCGCACTCGCCGGAAAACCGGCTCGCTTGCGCTGCGGCTTCCGGGACGCCTGTGTTCCGGTCGGCGGCCGGTGCCACTTTGCCCTTCGCCGCGATGAACTCACCGAAACAGGGATAACAGCAACCGAGAGAGGAGAACCAGCATGAACACCCACAACGTCAACGTCAAAACCGCCGCTTCTGAATCTACCGAAACACGGGTTTTACGGCCAAAAGTCAACGGCCTTCCGTCCGGTGTCGCGCAGACGCTGGCATTTCTGGGCCATCTGGCAGAGGACGGCATGGAAGAGGGCGAACGTGCGGAACTGCTGCTCGGTTCGCTGTTAAGCCTCGCGGAAGCCCTGCGCGATGCCGTGCCGGACTGGTCAGCCAGTCGCCCACGTCTGCCGTTTCCGCTGGTCAGGGCGTGGCTTGCGGCGCGTGACGTTGCCCTGGCGCAGTTCGGTGATATCGGACAGGGCGCATGGGCGTATGCCCTGAACTACCTGCGTACGGAACTGGACGCGGGCTTTTACTTCTGGCGCGACAACATCTGGTGATTTTTATGCGCCGCGCAGGCGGCGTAACCCTCAACCACTGACAGGGAGAACTTTATGAACCTGATTATCCGTGACGTCCTGACCGGCCTTGATGCCGACCGGCTGACATGCCGCAATCCCCGCGAGGCGGCGTTTATCGCCTCAGTGTATGACGGCGGGCGCGATACCGCCGAAGAGGAGCGGCTTTACTGGCAGGGCCGCGAAAAAGCCGCGCTGAAAGCGCCTGCGGAAATTGACGTTCACCGCTTTCACGACGCGCTGGGCGTGGCGTATCCGCTGAACTGGTCATGCAGTGAAGACGGGGAGTGTGAAACGTTCATGCTGGCCGACTTTTACTGCGGGCAGGTGACCGACATTTACGCCCGTACCGGCGCGCGTTACTTCCGGCTGCGGGATTATTCCCACCTCAGCCACGCGCAGATCATGACGCGCGTTAAGGAGGCCTTTGACCTGAGTCAGAAATGAAAAAAGCAGGCCTGAGCCTGCTCTGTCCACGCCGGATGTGACCCCCGCAAAAGTTTGCATCCGGCATCGTAAAACCAGTATGGAGGTAAAACCATGCAATTTGACCCGCAAATCGTGTCACACGCGCAGGCGTTTGTAAATGCCCGCCGTAACGGGAAACGTGCCCGCGTTCCGGCTATGCAGGTGAGGCAGTGGCCGTTCTTTATTGCCCTGGTCAACGCGGGCCTCGGCCTCGCGTGATGTAAATCCGGCCGCCCCCTGCGGGGTGGCCGTTTAAGGAGTGGTTTATGTCACAGTTAGATTTTGCCGATTTTTTTAACCAGGCTGAAGATCCCGCCCCCGCGCCGGTTGTCATGACCCCGTCAGCCCCCGCCTGCGATCTGTCCCCCGCGCACCGCATGATGAGCACTGAGACGGCGCGTAAACAGTTCGTCAGCGTGTTCAGGCACACGGCCCGGCACCTGCGTCGCTGGGACGTGTTCAGCGACTTCATTACGCTTGCGGCCAGTGAACTCGACCTTGCCACGATCCGCGCACCGGAAAGCATGGAGCGCTGCCGCAAAATCTGCGGGCGCTACAGGCCGGAGGACATTCAGGATCTTCACCGGCTTTTCAGCCTGATGGTGAGCGCCCTGGAAGCGAAGTTTCATGACTTTCTGGGGGCCATTTTCATGGAGCTGGAGCTGGGCGACGGCAGGCAGGGGCAGTATTTTACGCCGTACTCCGTACAGTCGCTGATGGCGCGCATGCTCATGCCTGGCGTGGAGGAAGCCTTGAAGCGTGAAGGGCTGTTTACGCTGTCAGAGCCGACCTGCGGCGCGGGCGACATGGTGGTTGCGGTGGCCGAATGTATGCTTGAGACGGGGCTGAATCCCTCAGAGCAGATGTTTGTAAACTGCATCGACATTGATCCGGTGGCGGCGGACATGGCGTTTATTCAGCTTTCATTGCTGGGCATTCCCGCCGAAGTCATCACCGGCAACACGCTGACAATGCAGTTCAGCCGCGTGCGTTACACGCCGGTGTATTACATCAACGGGTTTGAGGAGCGGCTGAAAGCGCAGCGCAGAATTAACGCGATGATGGATTTCATGCGCTCCCTGTCTGACGGGCCGGTAAACACGGGCCCGTAGCCGTCGCAGTCGGGCCGCCTCCTGCGGGCGGCCGTTCACAGTCGCCCGTCAGTGGGCGGGAAAGTGCGGGTAAAGTGTTTCCTTATGCGAAACGCTCTGGTATAATGTTTCGTGACGGGAAACAAGGGGATGGAGCATGATCAAAAGCTGGAAGCACAAAGGGTTGCAGAAGCTCTATGAAAAAGGCGACACGAGCGGCGTTCAGGCAAAGGATGCTGAACGTATCCGGCTGCGCCTGCTGGCCATCGATGAGGCCGGTTCGACGGATGAGTTCAGCCGCTATCCCGGTTTTCGTTTCCATCCGCTCAAAGGTGATCGCAAAAACCTGTATGCCATTACGGTGCGGGCCAACTGGCGCATCACCTTCGAGTTTACCGACGGCAACGCTTACATTCTCAACCTGGAGGACTATCACTGATGGCGATGCACAATCCCCCGCATCCTGGTGGCTTCATTACGGAGTACCTGGAAGACAATAACGTGAGCCTGCGTAAAATGGCGAAAGACCTGGGCGTCTCTCCGGCGGCGCTGAGCAAGGTGGCGTCCGGCAAGGCGGCCGTCAGCCCCGAAATGGCGGTACGGCTGGAGGCGGGGTTAGGCATTGCCGCGCGTCTCTGGCTGGCGATGCAGGCCGCTTTCGACCTGCACAAAGCGCGGGAAAATACTGATGTGTCGGGCGTCATGCTGCGCCCTGGCCTGGCCCCCTTCTCAGAAGACGCGCAGACCGGTAAGGACGCATAAGACGCCTGACCGGAACGCCGCCTGCACCGCCGCATCACCCCCGCGCCCCTGCGGGGCAGGGCAGAGGCGGTGCTGACGCACCGCGCCTCCCCCCGCCGCGCTCTGTTCAGCCTTCTGCCGGTATCCGTTATTCCCCTGTTGTCTTTATGCCGGTGCCGGTTGGGCTGGCCAGTATGTGGTTGCTGCCTTTACTGACTTAACAGCAACAGCAACAGCAACAGCAACGGCAACAGCAACAGCCGGGACATGGCCCCCTTCGGCTCCTGCCCTGGCGGGCAGTCGTCGAGCCACACTCCGCTAAGCGGCACAGCCGCTAAGCTCCGCCGAACCGCAGAGGGCCGCGGTTCGTGCCTGACGGCTAGTGTCTGATGGCTGAGGTCAACGTCAACGGCTGCAACCGGCTTCGCCGGTGCGTTCACCGGGCGCGGGCGCGCCCTGTAAGGCCGTCACGCCGTTCCGCCGTGCCGGAGGTGTTCATGCTCATTTCACCCCGTGCGGCTGTTCTGTTCCGGTGGTCCACCGCGGAGGGCTGACAGTCGCACAGTCCTTCTCCCTCCCACACAGGTTCGCTTACGCCGTTCCTCACCCGTTCGCACTCGCCGGAAAACCGGCTCGCTTGCGCTGCGGCTTCCGGGACGCCTGTGTTCCGGTCGGCGGCCGGTGCCACTTTGCCCTTCGCCGCGATGAACTCACCGAAACAGGGATAACAGCAACCGAGAGAGGAGAACCAGCATGAACACCCACAACGTCAACATCAAAACCGCCGCTTCTGAATCTACCGAAACACGGGTGAAACAAAACTTCGACGGGCAACTGCCCGTGCGTACAAACCGCCTGCTCACCCTGGCGCAACTGGAAGGCAATCTGATGATGTACCGCGCCCTGGCTGCGCTGGATGTGTTGGGGCCGGATCACCTTGATGACCTGTTATCTGATGTCCGGTACGCGGCAGAACGCATCACGACGATGCTTGATGAAGGCGACATCGCCACCCCGGTTGCGTACGAGCTGGCGACGTCCGTCCGGTCGCTGATCACTGAAACTGTGCCACCAGAAGAGTGGGAATGGGTGGACGTGCCTGACCTGCCAGGTCTGTCGTGGCTTCAGGAAAATGCCCCGCTTCAGCGCGAAGCGCTGCGTCAGTCATTTATCGAGGCGGCGCGTCCGTTTGGCCTTACCGTCAGCGGTCGCATGGAGTTTCCCGACGACGATTTCTATCCCGGAACGTACTGGTGTGACGCGGAAGTCTCCCTGGGCCGTGCGGACTCTCTCCCGGAGGCGATGGAGCTGCTGGTAAAGGCAAGCCTGAGCGGAGACTGGAAGCAGGAGTAACACGGTGGGTACGGTTTTGAACCGCACATCGCCACCATTACCGACACTGCACGCCGCGTGGTGCTGCGCGGCAACGCCCGCACGCTGGAGTGGGCCGCACCGGAAACCGATCCGGCTGCATTTGAACGTATTGCGGCAAAGAAAAAGGCACTGCGTGAGCAGGCCGCTTACGAGGCCAGCTGGGACAGCCATGCGACGGCCCGCCAGCTAAGGCAGGAGGCCGACATGCTCGATGTAAGCAGCGTTCATGCTTTCTGGCTGAATCACCCGCATGTGGCTGAAGCGCTGCGGGAATATCAGCATCCGTCCACGCGCCTGGATGAAACCGAAATCATGGAGGGCATGGAGTTTTAGGCGCAAAAAAAGCAGGGTTGCCCCTGCTTTCTTCACGGTGGGTAGTTGGAGCTACCCGCCACATCAAAAAAATCTAAACGGGGAAGTAAAGATGAATTTTGACACGCAAATCGTCGCACAGGCGGCGCTGTTTGTAAACGCACTGCGCAACGGCCAGTCCGCACACGTACCGGCCATGCCGTTCAGACTGTGGCCCGTTTTTATCGGCTGCGTCAGGCAGATGATGAGGGCCAGCGCATGAACCAGAAAAATCAGGTGGTAAACGCCGCCGACCTGCGACCCGTGACGCAGGAAGACATCACGCGTGTTCTGGGACCGTACTGTCTGATACGTCTGGATAACGGTGACGAGGCCTTTTACATCAATGGCCATTTCATTGAGTGCGCTGATGCAGCCCTTAAAGACCCGCCAGTCAGTGAGATCGCAAAACTGTCCGCACGGGCTGCGGATGCGTTTTTGCACTGTATCGATCTGGCTGTGCCGGAAGAGGAAGACTGGTGCTGGAATGACATTGTCGAGCAGCTCGCCCGCAAAGCGCCTAAGAGCGAGGTGTGCGGTACAGTCACCGTGACGTGCAGCGAGGTGAAGGGCAGGGGGGTACATTTCTGCAATCACCCTCTCCTCAGTGGGCATAACGATAACCTGTGGTTTCCGGTGGGAGAGCACGAAAGCTGGTCTGAGGCTGTTGAGCGTATTCTCGTCATGAACGGTCTGGCTGAAAAACTGCTGACGTTAAAGCCGCTTAATGAAGGCGATACGGGTAATTTCAGGGCAACTTACAGCCGCACAATCATCCTCTGATAAGCGCGGGCCGGAGGCATCCGGCCCCGCTGTTGTGAATGTAACAGGAGTCTACCATGCTGAATAACACCCGACCGGACGGGATGGCGTCCCCCGTTGTTATGCGCCCGGAATCACTGAAAATAGCCGACCTCGATGACCTGGCGGATTACGCGCTGCATCCGGTTCCGTGGGAAATAACCGACGTGGCCTGTAGCGCTGCGGCGGCAGTCGTCACCTTCGCCCGTTGCACGGGGCTGGACAGTAAAAATGACCTGGCAGAAACGGCCATTACCGATCTGCTGGCAAATCTTATGCACCTGTGCAGCGCTAAAGATCTGCCGTTCTGCGAGCTGCTTATCCGCGCCGGTGAGCATTTAAGGGTTGAAGCCGCAGGCTGATTCGGTGCCGTGCAGGGCGCAGACCCTGCAGGCCCTCCGGGCCGGGCAAAACCCGGTGCTGACGCACCGGCTCCCTCCCTCCGCGTGTTGTGACTTTGCGGGGCAGCGTGACCACTCTGCTATGTAATGTGACCATTCTGGCCGGTATTCATGCCAGAACGGGTATGGCCGGGTGAGTTTATGGCCAGCTTCCTCTGCCTGATTAACCATTTTCGCCTTTTCAGAAGCCACAGCCGGAACATGGCCCCCTTCGGCTCCTGCCCTGGCGGGCAGTCGTCAGCCCCACTCCGACAGGCGGCGATAAAGCTGCCGCCTGTCTCCGCCGAACCGCAAAGGGCCGCGTTTCGGGCCTCCCGGCTAAGGTCTGATGGCTGAGATCAAGGGCTGCAACCGGCTGTCGCCGATGCGTTCACCGGGCGCGGTCGCGCCCTGTAAGGCCGTCACGCCGTTCCGCCGTGCCGGAGGTGTTCATGCTCATTTCATCCCGTGCGGCTGTTCTGTTCCGGTGGTCCACCGCGGAGGGCTGACAGTCGCACAGTCCTTCTCCCTCCCACACAGGTTCGCTTACGCCGTTCCTCACCCGTTCGCACTCGCCGGAAAACCGGCTCGCTTGCGCTGCGGCTTCCGGGACGCCTGTGTTCCGGTCGCCGGCCGGTGCCACTTTGCCCTTCGCCGCGATGAACTCACCGAAACAGGGTTAACAGCAACCGAGAGAGGAGAATCAGCATGAACCCCCACAACATCAACGTCAAAACCGCCGCTTCTGAATCTACCGAAACACGGGTTGAAGGGACAAAAGTCAACACCGGACTCACGGCGGCACAGTTTCAGGATCTCAGCGATTTCATCATCGACAACGGCACCTTCTGCGGGCCGGGCGGGGTGACCTGGCAGGAACTGGCGCTGTTTGACGAAATCACCGACCCGTCCGAAGACGGTGAGCCACGCAAAATTTATGTCTGGGAGGGCTGGCCATACGCCCTTTACGAATTCGACCTGGGCTACACGGCGATCAATTACGCGCAGACCCGAAAAATGATCGCCTGGTCCCTGGAAAACGCGGGGAATAAATCAGCGCCGCGCTGAGAACGTGATATCTGATGCCGGGTGAAAACCCGGCTGTGAATCTCAAAATAAATTAACTCACGCAGAGAGGTTATTATCATGGTCAGTTTTGCAAGCCGTTATGCCCGGAAAACATCCATTCGCGAAAACCGCCCGCTCACCAATGATGAGCTGATGCGATACGTCCCGAGCGCGTTTTCCGTTGAAAAACATGAGTCGCGTTCAGACCGTTATACGTATATTCCGACGATTACCCTGCTCGACAAACTCCGCTCCGAAGGGTTCGAACCTTTCTATGCAAAACAGTCCCGCGTGCGCGACCAGAACCGCCGGGATTTTACCAAACACATGATCCGCCTGCGTCGCGGAAATAACGGCAGCGGCAAAGAGGTGCCTGAAATTGTTCTGGTTAACAGTCATGACGGTTCCAGCAGTTATAAAATGATCCCCGGTATTTTTCGCGAAGTCTGCACCAACGGGCTGGTCTGCTGGAAAACGTTCGGCGAAATCAGCGTGCCTCACAAAGGCGATATTGTCAGTCAGGTGATCGAAGGCGCGTATTCGGTTCTCGATGTGTTTGAAAAAGTCGAAAATAATATCGGCATGATGAAGAGGATTCAGCTGGATAAGGCGGAAAGGCTGCTGCTGGGCCAGCTGGCGCTGGAATACAAATATGAAGACAAGGCACCGCCGGTGACCGCCGAAAATATTATTCACCCCCGCCGCTGGCATGACAAAGGCACCGACCTGTGGACATCCTTTAATATCGTGCAGGAGAATCTGGTAAAAGGTGGCCTGCCGGGACGCACTGAAAAAGGGAAGCGTACCACCACGCGCCCCGTTAACGGCATCGACGGCGACATAAAACTAAATCAGGCGCTGTGGAAGATGGCGGAGGAATTCGCGAAGCTGAAAAGCTGAAAAAAATAAACCCCGGTTCGCCGGGGCTTACTTTTTGGCGGTGCCAGTATCATTTCTGCTGAGCGTTAAGGGGGGCGATGTTTCAGGCGACGCGCCCTTATTCATCCTCGCGTACACTTCATCCCTTGCCACCAGAACGCGATAGATGCTTTTTATTATCGCCGCATATTCCCTGCGCTGTTTGATCAGTTTCGGATTCGGTCCGGTGTTATACATGCCGACCGTGTCCCACGTCCTGCCATACTTTTTGAAATTGCTCGCCTCGATCCATGCGCCGGTATAAATGCAAATACACGGATCGGCCAGTAAACGTTCCCGCGTAATATTGAATTTCTTTAAAGCATTGAAGTTTGAACTGTTGATTTGCATGTTGCATACGTCAGTGCTTTTTCGCGCGCTTTTGCTGTTTATAGCGTTATTACGCATATGCGACTCCTGAATGGAATGTGCCATGAGTAAACGCGGATCAATACCGAAATCATGCCCGGCTTTAGTGAAACACATATCAGGCTGAGCCTGGACGCTTAACGCGGTAAAAAAGACGGCGGCGGTTAACCACTTCATATTTAATAAGTCTCATATGCGCGCGCATAATGCGCTGTGATTTACCTGTCAAAAAATACCCTTTCAGATCATCCCGCGCAAGATAATTCGTTACAGACGCGCACTGTGCGCTTGCGGATGAGTTTCGAAACCGGTGTGGGGTTTATTTAAATTTAAGATAAGGCGGTTATTTCACAAACCGCTTTTACAGTTTTACTATCATCACACCCCACGCAAGATTTCATCTTGCCGTTTTGTTTTTTAAAAACATGATGTTATGTTCTAATTTAAATGTTTTTTTGAATGTATATCGGAAAATGTGTGCTAATACACACACAAATTAGTGCCTGATGGTGTGTTATTACAGTGCTGAATAGTGTGCTTATTAAGTGCCGCTTTGTGTGTTAATAAGGCACTGTAACAGGCACTGCATTGTGTGTTAATTGTGTTTAATATTTAAATTCAGTAGGTTATGGCTAGATTATACACATGTGGTGCCTGACTGACACACATAAAAAGGCTATATAGTGCCGGAACAACACACATAAAATTTCATGATTTTATGTATTTTCAAGCCTCTTCAGTTGGTTATATACTTAAAGCATGCTCTTAAGTGCCGGATTGACACACATTCCGGAGGCCAATAAAAATTATTACACAGTGCCTGATTGACACACACGAAGAAACTGAAAGATAATTTTCGATGCCGCTGAATGATATCAATGCAATAAACATAAAGGTTTTTTATAAATTTAATTTTACAACGCAGGAAATTATACGGGTAGATTATGGCCAGAAGGAATGTTTATTTCAGAGAGAAAATTTTAAGGGAGGTCGATGAGCTTGTTCAGATCGAAATCCAGAACGGTGCCACACACGGCGAAGTTAATTTCTCCTCCGAAGTGGGTAAACTCGTTGAGATAGGACTAAGAATTAAAAAACTTCAAAAAGAAGGCGACAGATTTGATCAGGAAGGCTTTAACCGTGAACTCATACGTAAGGTGAGCGGAAGCCGTGAAGGTATCAGCATTCTTATTGCTATGGTCTCCGAAATCTACCTCCATATGCGCGGAGATAACACTGAAGAAAGGATAGTTGAAATGCTGGATGAAAATCTTAAAGCTATGAACAAAGCGGAAGTAGAAGCGGAAGGACGGTATTATCTGCAGGAAGAAAAATAGAACAGGGGCCGGTTGCCCCTGGCGTTACGTATTTATCGGAATAAAAACGGTGAAAACTGAGCCTTTGCCTGGTTCTGATCTGACTTTTATTTTCCCGTTCAGCGCTTTAACGTGGTTTTTTACAATGGCGAGGCCCAGACCAATGCCCTGCCTTGTTTCTGATTTTATCCCCTGATTGAACGGACGAAACAGAAAGGGAAGTTTTTTGATATCAAATCCTGAACCGTTATCACTGACACGAATCACCACATATCGTTGCGTTTTTTTCAGATAAACTTTTATCGTTCCCTTGATGGTGTTTTTATTGGCATTGTCCATAAAGTTATGAATTATTGATGTCATCTTTCCCATGTCAGAAAAAATTATGCCGTCATAAGGATGTGTACGCGTCACCAGACAATTGCCGTTTTGTTCGTTGAATAATGAAACGGCTGATACCATCAGTGATTTCAGAGTGAAAGATGTATTTTTCAGTTTTGTATTCCCGACTTCAATTTTAGAATACTCCATGATTTCTCTGGTCTGATGAAAAAGTTTATTGGTATGAAACATGATTTTGCTGAGATATTTTTCTGTATTGAATACATCGTCACGTGGATTAATCATGTCTGCTGACATCTGAATCTTATGAATTGAACCGGAAAATTCATGATAGATTGTTGAGATAAACATATTTTTTTTCTTTATTACCTCCTTAAGGGTAAGGACGTAATAGCTGGTGAAAGCAACAAAGAGAAAAAATAAAAACAGGCAGCAGAGAGAATATATCTCTGCTAAGCCTGAGTTATCCGTTATCAGAAACTTCATACTCTGGAAGTTGTTAAGCTGAATGCTGTAAATGACCTCCTGTATATCCTCCATTGTCGGCATCATGACGTCTAACTGATGAAGTACAGCATTCTGACGAGCCTTACCTGGTGGCATAGATGAATATATCTCACCAAGTTTTTTACTCTGAGTTTCAAGTAACTTCACGTCAGCAGAAAAATGTTTATTGTAATAGAATGAATGGCTGTCCATGGATTTGAAGTTAAGCACATTCACTTTTGCATCAAAAATTTCCTTCTGTAGCGGGAAGGCTTCGGGAGAATCTGTTTCGTATGCTGCCGTTCGCATCCGTTCAAAACTTAAAAAGAGAACCTCACCTGTCGAGTAATTATCCAGGTTCGGATCGAGCTGATTATATTGATGCTTAATGGCATTAAAGTGTGAAACCGTCAGGTACATGCTTACAGCCATCAGTGAAGTCAGTAACAGACATATCAGGGTAAACAGTTTGCCTTTCACCGGACCACCTTAACTTCTGAAATCATCCATACCGTTTTAGCATTGATATCTGCTCTGGGGAGTTCCGGATGCTCATCGCGTGGAAAGATGACTACGTAGGGCCCCATATCCGAAACAGGCAGGTTTTTTCCGTTTTTACGGTAGGCCAGTATGGCATGGTATTTCAGCAGCTCATTCACGGGCACGGTGTAGCTGTACTCATCCAGCGCAAAAAAACGCAGTGCCTTTGCTGTAACACCGTACTTATCAAGGAAATCCTGAAACGGAACGCCGGTGAATGTGGCCTTCGGCGTAAAGTTGGTTCCTGTGGTGATGCTGGCCACTGGCATTTTCTCCAGGTCAGTGGTCGATACAGTTTTCACAGTGTTACCGTCAACCAGCTTGAAGCTGTCTGCCAGTGCCACTGGACTCAGCATGACACTCAATACCAGTGCAAGGATTTTACTCGTCATCTCTGCGATTCCTTTTCATAACCAGCTGACCGAACTCATCCAGACCTTCCGGCTGCCAGCCGTTCTTTTTATAAAATTCAACCGCCCGTGAATCCCTGTCGGTGGTCAGTTCGATCTGTTCTGTACCCTTGTCGAAAAACCAGCGAGTGATGCGCTGAATGAGTTCCGTGCCGATATGCCGGCCCTGGTATTCCGGTCTGACAAACAGGCCGCCTATCAGCGCGTGTGTGACATAATTGACCTGGTCATCAGAGGGGATGTAAATGCCCAGCCCATAGCCGGCATATTCCTCTCCGACGCGGCATATCCATCCACCGCCCTGAGCGATGTCTTCCAGTGCCTGCTGGCGCTGCAGATACTGGATTTGATGAGCGTGAACCAGATTCTCAGTAACGGAAAAGCGGATGTCATACACCTCTTTGAGGTGTTCGGTACTGAGTTTGAGAAATTCCACTTTAGATCTCCTTAATCATGAACCAGTTTCAGGAAAAATACGGGATGAGAACATTTTTGTCAGCCGTTTAATAAGATCCGTCTCTGTGAAGAGCGATAATTATGTCGGATAGTATCTAATCCTACCTGCATATGATTATAAGGATAAATGAGCGCTTCAATTCACACTTCCGGATGCGCAAGGCATGTCCTTTATTACCAGAGAAAGCCTGCGGACATAACTTTAAAAGGGGAAGACATTCTTTACCGCACTCTGCTGTGTGTAATCCCGCAGTCAGTAAAAGAGGTGAGATATCAGGATCGATGAAATGATGGTCACGCGTGACGGCTTTTCGAGGATTTCCACACCCTGTTTAGCGATGATTTCCCCTATCTCATTTTCATGCTGGTCCAGTTGAGCCGTTAAAATGATTACGGGGACCCTGGGGTTGTTAGCGCGGATAGTTTTAATGATTTCGCCTGCGTTTTCTTCAAAATCCAGTAGCCAGTCAAGGACATAAGCATCGTAAAAGTGCCGCCTGACGTGCTCAAGCATTGTTGATTTATCACTGAAAAGCGTTGCTTCAATTCCAAACCGGTTCGAAAGCGATTTCATCAGTTCAAGTATTTCAGGATCGTTGTCGAGTATGGCTATGCGTGGAGCTGGCAGAACTTCCATCTTAATGACTTTTTTTACCGATCTGTGTATCCGGTTAGACGTGGGGTTAACTATCCAGTACTCGCCGTCTTTGTAGGCATAGTTTGTGCCTGGTTCTGGTTTTTCTGTATCTTCAGTTTCAACTTCAATGTTACATCTCATATGCAGATCATTGACGATGAAAATGCCATTGTATTTAGGGCGTTTATTGTAGGCCTCATGGAAGTGTTCGTGTATTTTTTGTACTTCTTCAAACCGAACGCCTCTTTTGCCATCGAGCTTCTGTTTAGCACTCTTGTACTGGATGCCCAGTATCCCGGCCATGGTTGTGGCCTGCTTCCTTTTCTCTATGCCTTTTCTTTCAAACAACTCCAGTACTTTCTCAAGGTTTTTGTTGTTCTCGTCCACGGCGATTTCCCAGTCATTGTGCTCAGGCTGGCAGTACCTGTACCCGCACTTGAAAATTTGTCTTAATCAGGGAAATCATACACGAATGCGTCGTGTTTGAGGATGGTGATAACTCTGCAAGTTATTAAATAATAAGGAGTTTAATATGTCGTCATAAAAAGTTCATTTATAAAACTCAAAAACACCTCAAAAAGGGTCTTCACAAAATGTGCTGACTTTTAGTATAGTTTTGTAAACGCCACGCAAGTCAGCAAATACAGCCTATCGCCTAAGCCGGATTGTGCTGACATGACAAGAGATCTGATAGACAGGATGAGGTTTCTTACCTATCGAGTCCATATATGATTCATTGGTGAGTATCTTTTGAGTTGTTTTGTTAAGGGTTTCTGTCACAACAAGTGCTCACCTTAATGAGCTTACAGACGATATGCATGTTGAGTCTGTAAACCAGTAACCGTAACTGAAAAAAACATAAAACCAATTTTTTATATATGAATTAAAGCCAACACCAGGGCTTTTTTACTCAGGCAGTAATGTAATTATTTATTCTACACACAGCAGGAGGTCAACCACCCGGAAACCATTTCTGGCATTACCCGTTATATATCTGAAAACCGCATATGTAATTCACTTACGTATGTTCTTTTCGATCGTCACTTACAGGATTAAATAAATGCACGCTGATAAATTCGTTTCCGGGGAACCGGCTGACGTGGCGGTAGCATTGCCTGAACGCCCCCGAGTGCGGCCAGGTAATTTCATTCAGTACACCGCCTCCCGTCTTAAAAACCTTCGCAACACCCGATTCAGATCCTTTAATAAAAACCACACCCCCGCAATGCAGAACGCGATGCTTTTCGCGCTGATGCTTGCGGTTGTTATTGTCCCGCACGTGGCCAGCGCAACCGACCTGATGTCTTCGCAGACAGGTGATGCCACGGATACGTTCGGCCTGAACAGTACCGTTCTGCGCTGGATTTATATGGGTGAAATCGTGATGTCCCTCGTGGGCTTCATCAAAACCCGCAACCCGCTCATCTTCGTCGGTCTGGTCATCATGTTGGTCATCTCCCGCGCCATGTACGGAATGATCGGAGGCTGACCGATGGACGAGCGGGAATCAGCCAGATACCGCTTCCCCGAAACCCTTAATCAGCAGAAACGCTGGCTGGGTCTTCCCCCGAGGAGGCGTGCGTGCTGCTCACGTTCGGGTTAATCGGGTTCTTCTGCAATAACTTTGTCACCATGCTCTGCATCAGTGCCGTTTTCTGGATGGGTATCCGTCACCTCAAGAAAGGGCAGGGGTCCTGGTGGCTCCTGAATCTCCTTTACTGGTATCTGCCCACCCTGTTCTTCAGGGTGCGGTTCTTGCGTATCCCCGATTCCTGTAACCGTCACTGGATGCAGTAAATCTCATGCCGCCCTTCCCGGGCGGCCTTTTCCCCGCAAGCGGGAGGAATAATGAAGCTCGAGGTTAAAGAATCACGCGACCGCCTGCTGGCCCTGCTTCTGCTCACGCTCAGCGGTCTGCTGATTGTCAGCGTAGTGGCCAACTGCATTACCGGATCGCTGGCCTGGTACTGTTACTGGCACCAGCGGACCATTACCACACCGATGGTGTATGACCGTCCCTTTTCATCGACCATGGACGGCGGGGACGACAACCTCTACAGCATGCTGGCGCGCTCGCTCATCAGCCTTCGCCTGAGCGTTACCCCCGAAACCGTGGACAGGCAGCACGCGCGGCTGCTGAGCTGGGTGCCGCCGGAGGAGCGTTCAGCGCTGAAGAAAGTGCTGGCCATTGAGGCGAGCTACATAAAGAAAAACGGCATCTCCAGCGTTTACAGCATTGAGCATGAAGCCACCGATCCCAAAACCGGTGACATCATTGTCGGCGGCACGATACATGCCAGCACCATGAACGGGACCGTGGCGCTCAGTCAGCCCGGCGCGGTGCGAACCACCACGGCAAACGGCACCGCAGGAGCTGCTCTGCCCGACGAGAAAAAAGCATACCGCCTGCACATTCAGTACGACAACGGGCTCATCCGCCTGACGGCGTTCCCTGAAGTGGCCTGGCCTGCCATTTTCAACACCGATGATTCCGGGAAAAAACCATGAAAATCTCCCTGACTGCCGCACTGGTTGCCGGTGCCTGCCTGTCGCCCTGTGCCGTCGCCGCCATCAGCGGCCCGGCGGGCACGGTTTTTGATAACAACGCGCATCTGCGCTCAAAGATGAGCCTCACCAGTCCCAACAAAATCATCATCGACGGCGAGCTGATCACCGGCGTGTCGGGTCCTGACGGCGCTTTTACCCAGCAGAACACGGCGGACGGCGCGCTGCTGATTACGCCGCTCACGCCGCATGACTTCACCATTTTTCTGGAAACTGCCGACGGCATCGGCCTGTCGCTCGACGTGGTGCCGGATAAGGGTAACGGCCGCACGCTGCTGCTCATTCCGGCCCGCACCCGTCTGAAACCGAACCCGGACGCGAAGGCCTGGGAGGAAAGCCAGCCTTTCCAGAAAACCCTGGTGGCGCTGGCGCGCACCGTGGTGAACGGCGGCGTACCTGATAACTACACCGAGCTTTCCGCCTCGCAGGGGCCGGACTACACCCCGGCCGCCGGCGTGCTGCTCACGCCGGAGCGCCAGCTGGCAGGGGCGCATTTCCGCGTCATGCGCTACCGCATGAAAAACACCGGCTACGTCACCCGGGCCCTGACGGAGAGGCAGTTCTGGCAGAAGGGGGTGCGCGCCGTGATGCTGTCCACCCGTACCCTTTATGCGGGCGGAGAGGGCTATGTCTGGGTGATTTTTTCCACCGATGAAGGGGGTGCATCGTGAGCAACATCAACACCGTCACCCGCCGCCGTCAGTGGCTGATAGCAGGCGGGGCGCTGGCGGCCATGACCGTTACCGGCGGCGGCATCTGGTTTTACAACCAGCATCAGGCGGCGCTGAAGCACCAGGCGGCGCATAAGCCTGCCGACCTGACCGGCTCCGGGCTGGTCACGCCCACCTTCACCGACGCGGTCACAACCTCCGTGCTGGCGCAGCAGCAGAACAAAACGGCCGGGCTTGAGCAGGGTCTGAAGGACCTCAACACCAAAGTCGACAGCCAGGCGGCCTCGCTCGACCGGAAGCTGGAGCAGATCACGGCGGCACTGGACAAGCTTCAGTCGCAGGGTACGCATGCCGCGACGCAGCCGGGCGCATCCGGCACGCCGTCAGCGCCCGGTGCAGGGCAGAACGGCCCGGTTCCGCTGGGACCGGCCGGACCGGCGCAGTGGCACATCACCGATCCGGCAGGCGGTCCCGCCAGCGGTCAGGGCAGCCGTTTTTATCCCGGGCAGGCTCAGGGCACGCTGCCCGCTGCTGCCGCGTCGCAGACGGGCGGACTGATGCGCAAAACCTTTACCTACGCCTCGCTCAGCCGCAAGTGGCCGCATCTGCCGTGGATTTCGTCCGGTTCGTTTTCACAGGCCGTGATGATTGAGGGGGCAGACGCCAACGCCAGCGTGACCGGCCAGCAGAACACCACGCCGGTGGTCCTCACCCTGATAGGCGATGTGTCAATGCCCAACGGCAAAACCTACAACCTGGATCAGTGCCGCGTCACCGGTGAAATCTACGGGGACATCTCCAGCGAGCGCGGTGAGGTCCGCACCAAAAACATCAGCTGTAACCTGAAAAACGGGGATCACATCGATATGCCGTTTGAAGGGCACGTGGCTTATCAGGGCAAGCAGGGCATTCGCGGCAAGCCGGTGATGCGTAACGGACAAATCCTCTGGAACGCGGGCGGTGCAGGCTTCCTGTCCGGCCTCGGAGACGGCTTCAAGTCGGCGGCCACGCCCATGGTGGGCCTGGGCGGGGCGACCACCATCGGGGCCGGCGACATCCTGAAACAGGGCTTCGGCGGTGGTGCCAGTAAGGCGGCCGACACGCTGAGCCAGTACTACATCAAACGTGCCGAGCAGTATCACCCTGTCATTGATATCGGTGCCGGTAACGCCGTCACGGTGGTGTTTCAGCAGGGCTTTCGCCTGAAAACCATCGAGGAGCAGGAGGCCGAGAAAGACAGACAGAATAACTCGCAGGTTCAGGTGCAGGAAACGGCGGCCAACACGCCCGCAGTAAACGCCAGCGGCACCCGTCCGGCGGTGCTTGACCCCAATGAAGTACTGAAGCAGGCCAGCCAGCTCAGACTGGGTGACACCATAAACTGACAGGAATACGCCGATGAAACAGTGGTACGTACTGCAGACGCTCTTTGGTCAGGAAAATCGCGCGGAAGCGCATCTGAAAAACCAGAACGTGGAGTGCTGGTTTCCCCTTTACACCGGCCGTCGGCTGGCTGACGGGAAGGTCACCTCCCTGAAGCCCACGCCGCTGTTTCCCGGCTATGGCTTCGTCTGCTTCGATCCGGAAAAAATTCACACCACCACCATCAAGGCCACGCGCGGCGTCTCGCAGATTGTGCGCTTTGGGGAACGCCTGGCGGTCATGAGCGATGAGCAGATGAAGGCGCTGAAGGCCGGCGCGGGGCAGGTGGCTCAGACCTGCGAAAAGCCGCCGGTGCACGGTGACAGGCTCATTCTCGAAAGCGGCGTGTTTGAAGGGTTTGAGGCGGTGTGGCATGAGCCTAAAGGTGCTAAGCGGGCTATCATGCTGATCACCCTGATGGGCCGGATAGTGGAGCTGGATATGAGGAAAGCGCGTAAAGAGGGGCTGCGTTTCCGGTTTAAAAACAGCGGGGAGGTAAGGGTATGAACCTCAAACCCATTGAGTACGATACCAGGGAACACCGGACAGCTCTTCTGCTTACGTTTCTTATGCTGGCGCTCAACCTCGGCACTGTTGCCATCATGCTTGAATGGGAAGTGGGGCCATCCGGGGGCATAACGTGGCAGTTCTGGCAGATACTGTTCCTGCCTGCTTCGTCCACGCTGGCCATACAGCTGCTTTCTTTCGGCAGCGGGTTGAGTATGGTCCCGGTTTTCTCAGGGTTCGTCACCTGGATCATCGTGCCTGTGGGCTGGCTGGTTGAGGTTGCCCGAGCCGGCCAGCTTCAGGTGGCCAGCAAAGCATTCCTTTATACGGGACCCTGCTCAGGGGTTCTGCTTTCGTTCGGCGCTGCTGTATTTGTGCTTCTGTTCGAAAAAAGACACCTGTAAACGGGACGGGCAGCAATGAAAAAATTCAGTTTCAGTATCTGTGTGCCACTGCTGGTTAAGGAGTGAAAGAGTATGACGACCAGTAAGGCGTTAAATAACCAATCATCGAAGAACCTGCTTTCACTACTCTTACTCGCGGGGTTTTGCGGGTTGCTGACGGTGGGCGTGCTGTATGGGTTGCCGATGATGCTCCATGCTAAAAGTGAAAATAAGCTGCAACAGATTGGCTCGCTGGCGATGGTGAAAAACAACTGCCACGGCTTCTTTTACCACGATGACGATGTTTCTGTGCTGACGATGACCAGTGGTTACGTAGTGACAGTGAGCGGTTGTGTTAACGCGAAACCCGGCACAGCGGTGATGGAGCCGAAAACCACTTTATTAACAGACGGGCGGGACATCGGTAAATACTGGTGTGTTAATGATATTTGTTATGAGCGAACAGACAAAGAAAACGACTGAGGAACCCGGCATGTTTTTCTGAGGCGTTTTTTCGTGAACGCGTCAGTGCTTCTGCCGGGCTGTGTCGTTCATCTGTCTGTGTAGCATGTGACCGGGCGCGGTAGCGGAGAAAACCACAGAGCTGGTGCGGCCTGATAGCCGCAGAGCTGGCGTCATATTCTTCTGCCGATCATGACGCCTTTGCGCGACTGCAGCACAACGTACGGCAGGAAGGTCACCTTGATCAGGATGTGCCGGACAGCTGGATAAGCAGGGAGCTGCGCGCCCTGACACGGCAGGACTTTGGTTTTACTTCCCGCAACATAATTCAGGAGACGGAGGCTCAGCACCATGACATTGCGCAACGTCCGTGAAAACCGTATCCGGCTCTGCTCTCTGCGCGTCCGGTATCGTCAGGCGTGGCAGTCACAGGCTGACAATAACACGCTGGCTGCGCTGCTGACGGCCATTGAGTCAGTTCATCAGTCACTGAAATCCCCCGAATACGGTGAGAAAACCCTTAACTCAGATGCCAGTGGCAGTAATAACGGAGGGCAGGCTGATGCTTAACGGCCCCGGAATACTGACGCCTGACCAGAAAAGGTTCTGGCACATCTTTGCAGAACTGCAACGCTGGAGAAATAACGATCCGCCGCCACAGGGGGCTGGTCCGGAGTGGTGCCTCATCCTTTCCTTAGCCGGGATCGTCACGGGAGGGCTGGTTCTGATGGCCACCTCCGGCCTGTTACTGACCGGCGCTGCAGCCTTTACCGCGTCTTTGCTTGTCTGGACTTACGCCTGCAGGCGAGTCCGAAACCGTCCCATACTGCGCTGGCCGGAACGACTGGACAGGCTGCTCAGCCAGTACCGGCCCGTTGATTCAGAAGCCTGGGCGGAGCTGAAGGCAGACGTGGCCTCGAAGGATGCGCTGACGCTCGCGGCCTTACAGCGCTGGATGGCAAAGGAGCGCGTGTACTATTCGTACCCGAAAGCGAGAAACCCGGCCCGGTGGCGGTTCCTGCAGAATCATTCAGACAAGCAGCTGTCAGGGCATGCCGCTGAGGCTGAGCGTTAAGGCGATTAAAGATGTGCCGGGCAGGACGGTAACTTTCTTCTGTTCGCCAGGGAGGCTTTAGCCTCACCTTAAATCCCCCCGGTACAGCCAGCTGACAGTTAAACATTAAGGTTAATAAAATGTTGTCTCATCACATAAATGACTGGTTATGTACCGGCCTCAATGGCTGCGTCAATATCCGGCACAGACTGCCGCTACTGGGCGGTATAGTCGAATGTGTCATCGTTATTAGCATCATGGGATGGCTGCTCAGCAAAATCTACGGCTGGCGTCCGGTTATATTCATCGTGGTACCTGCCGTACTGATAAACCTTTTTATGTATATTCGGCTCAGTGCCGGTCACTTGCCGCAGGGAGATGCAGCCATGTTTGCGCTGTTCAGCGGATTCAGTTTAATCATCTGCTTAGCCTTTGAAGCGCTACTAATAAGAGATTATCCCCGTTTACGTTATGGCCTGCGATTAATGATGGCCCTGTTGTCCGGGTGTATGACCATGGCTATCTGGTTTCAGGCCGGCGTTCGGGCATGAACCTTTTTATTTATGAATAAAACTGACATTTTCATTTAATGCTCCTTATCCGCAGGCTGCAACCCGTTTAATCCGACAGGTCTTTCTTACCGCCACTTTTTTATTCATACCTTATCCGCGGCGCTGCCGCACCAGAGGACTTCACCATGCAAAAACTGTTTGCGTGCGCACTGCTGTGCGCGGCGCTTACCGGCTGCGCCGGCATGAACACCGACTTTGACTGCAACAAAACGGCAACGGACCAGTGCCTGTCCATGAGCGAGGCCAGTCATCTGGCTGCGCAGCACAAAAGCCTGGATGACCTGAGCGGGGAAAATGCCTCCGGCCCAAAGCCTGCCGCTGAGCCGCTGGCAGTGCCGGTCAATATCAAAAGTACCGTCAGCCCGGACCGGCGTATCAGCGTGGCAGGCACAGCCACAGCGCCCCGTACGGTCCATGGGACAGCGGCAGGTCAGGGCCTGACACCACCGCTGCCTGCCTACAGGCCGGTCAGCGCGCCCACGCCGGAGGCTGACAGTGGCCCCGGCGAAGTGGACGCACGCCGCACGCCGGATGTGACGCAGCGGCTGTGGATCGCGCCCTGGGTGGATGACCAGGACAGCTTTCACCAGCCCGCCGTCGTGGAGTTTGTGAAAAACCGGTCCCGCTGGGACCAAGACTACCGCGTGATCAGCGAGGGCCAGTGATGAAGATTTTCCACAGAGACATTCTTTCCGGTGCGCCTGTTTACCCGTCATGTACCGGGCAGGGGCGGGGCCGGGCCGTCTGGCTGACCCACCACGTGCCCGCAGGCATGGCGTCGGCTAGGGCGATGTTGCATCAGGCCTGTCGGGGAAATCTGTATGACATTCATTTGTCTGACCTGCTCTCAGACGCTTACGTGACGGGCAATGCCGGAAAGGGCTGCCTGTGCGATGAAAGCGTGCTGACGACAAAAGTAGCGATGGAGGAAAGACAGCATGGCGAATAAATGGCTCGATCAGCTCGCGGGAATACTGGAAAGTGGCCGTCAGGTGAGCGGTGCGAAAGAGGCATCGGCGCTGCTGCAGCAGAATTTCAGCTATCCCTCGCTCAGCAGTCTGCTGCCCTGGCGCATGTACGACGGACAGAGCGACCTCTACATCAACGGCCGGTCCGTCGGGTTTATGCTGGAGCTGTCACCGCTTATCGGCGCAAACCAGCAGGTGGTGCAGGGCCTCGACGCGTTGCTGCGCGAAAAGCTTCCCCGCAAAACGCCACTGACCGTGATGATGGTGGCCAGCAAGTGCGTGGGCGGGATGCTTCAGCAGGCGCTCAGCGCCGACATGTGGAAGGGGCCGATGGCACCGCGGCTGAACGCCATTACGCGGGCCTACTGGGAGCGGGCCGCGCTCAAGGGCTTCACCAACCAGCGTGAGTATCCGCTGTACCTGCGCAACTACCGCGTTTTTCTGGTCTACGCCCAGTCAGGCCGGGGCGGCATCAGCGGCATGGATGAGGTAAGCCGGGTGCGCGACAGCGTCACCATGGCCCTGAAAGGGTCTTACATGGACTGCCGCCGTATTCAGCCTGGTGAGTTTCTGTCGGTAATGCGCGAGCAACTGAACCACCGCCCGGGCCAGGTCACTGCCAGTGACGGTTACTGGAACCCGGACCAGGAACTTCACCGCCAGGCGGTGCACCCCAGCACCGAGCTGGAGGTGTATCCCGGCTACCTGCGCATGCTCACCGCGCGCCAGCCCGAAGACCGCCGCCTCGATGAGAATGAGGATTCGCTGGTGTCAGCCACGCGTATCGTCAGCATGCAGCTGAGCGAAGCGCCGAAGCAGTTCGCACTGTGGCAGGGTGCGGACAACCTGCAGAACATGCGCTTTCCCGAACTGGGCATTCCCTGTCCGTTTATCCTGAGCTGGACGGTGGTGGTGGAGGACCAGATGCAGAGCCAGAATGAGGCCTTCCGCAAAGAGCAGGATCTGGCCAAGAAGGTGGCCAGCACCTATGCGCGTCTGTTTCCCGACGTTGAGCGGTCCTATCGCGAGTGGAAGGAACTCCGGCAGGGCCTGAGCACCAACGAAATTTCGATGTGTGACATCAACTTCAATCTGACGCTCTTCACGCCGGACAGCGACAAGGAACAGCAGTTCTGTGAGGTCAAGGCCACGAACGTATTCAGCAAGAACGGCCTGCAGATTTCTTCGCCCAAGATGATGCAGCTGCGCAACTGGCTCACCACGCTGCCGTTTGTGGTGCAGGAGGGGCTGTGGGATGACATGAAGCGCATGGGGGCCACGCTGCGCTGCAAGACGTTCAACGCCGCCAACCTGATGCCGGTGGTGGCGGAACGGCAGATGTCGCAGAAGGGCAGCCCGCTGCCGACCTACCGAAACCAGCTGGCGTTTTTTGACATGTTCGAAAAGAAAAACGGCGCGACCAACTCGAATATTGCGGTGACCGGCACCACCGGGGCAGGAAAATCCTTCTTCATTCAGGAACTGCTGCGCCAGGTGCTCAACTCCGGCGGATACGGCTGGGTTATTGACATGGGGGAGAGCTACAGAAACTTCTGCCACCAGGCGGGCGGGGTGTATCTCGACGGCGCGTCGCTGCGCTTTAACCCGTTTGCCAACATCACCGACATCAAAAAGATGGCCGAGCGGATCAAGGGTCTGCTGGCCGTGCTGGCCAGTCCGGCAGGCGAGCTGGACCAGATCAGCGAGTCGGTGCTGCTCAAGGCGGTCAACGCCGCGTGGGAAGCGAAGCAGAACAGGGCCCGTATTGACGATGTGGTCTTTTACCTGAAGTCGGATGCGGTGAAGCAGGAGTACGGGGAGCAGCCGACCATCATGAGCCGTATTCACGAGCTGGTCCTGCTGCTCGACCAGTGGTGCACGTGGGGAACGAACGGGGAATACTTCAATTCCGACAACCCGACGCTGAACAGCGAGACCCGTTTTGCGGTGCTGGAGATGCTGAGCCTGGAAAGCCAGCCGCATCTGCTGTCTGCCATCCTGTACTCACTGATACTGGCGATTCAGGACAAAATGTATCACTCGTCGCGCAAAATCAAAAAACTGGCGGTTATCGACGAGGCCTGGCGCCTGTTCAGCGGCCACAACCCCCACGCGGCGCGCTTTATCGAAACGGGTTACCGCACCGTACGCCGCCACATGGGTGCCTTCATCACTATCACGCAGGGCATCAGCGACTTCACCGGCCTGCCGGAGCAGCCCGCGCCGTCGGCTGCCGCTGCGGCGTGGACCTGTTCGGGTACCAAGGTGACGCTGCTGCAGGATAACAAGGCGCTGACGACCTACCTGAACGCCAACCCGGACCAGTTCAGCGAAATGGAAACGCAGATTATCAAGGGCTTTGAGGCGGCCAGTGAAACCGGTTTCAGCTCGGTAATGATGTCAACCGGCAAGAACACCTCGTTTCACCGCGTATTCACCGACCCGATAACCCGGGCCATGTTCAGTTCAGAACCCAGCGAATTCCAGTATATGGCGGATGCGCAAAAGGCGGGGGCCACCAGTGAAGAGGCGGCCTACATGCTGGCTTCCGAGCCGTTCAAATTCGGCCAGGAGCTGGCGGAGCTGGAGCTGTGGGCGGGGCTGAGAAAGCCGGAAAGTGAAAAGGAAAAAGACTATGCATGATGATACACAAACTGCCGGTGAAACGAGGCCCGCGGCCGTCGCGGACAACGCTGCCTCCGGCGGTTCCCGCCTGCGGCCCGTCGTGCTGGCAGGCTGTGCCGTACTGCTGCTGGCGGCCTGTGCCGGTATCAGCCTGCTGGTCAGCCAGCTCGCGCAGCCCGAGACCGTGGTGTTTGACATGCGGGGAACGGTTAACGCCTTCAAGCAGCAGTCCGCACAGATGACGCTGACGCCTGAACGGGCCGCCTTGCTGACGACGCGCTTTAACAATGCCCTGCGGGCCAGTCTGACTGACTGGCAGCAGGTGCACAACGCGGTGATCCTGGAGAAGGGGGCTGTGGTGAGTGAGGCACAGGACATCACACCGGTGATCCAGACCGACATTGCCCGGCAGATGCACGCGTCGCAGCAGGCCGGTGGCGCGCCGGACCTGAGCGGAGAGAAACCATGAGGCGACAGCTGGGTGCGCTGCTCCTGGCTCTGGTGGTGTGGCCCGTCTGCGCGAAAGATCTGGGCACGGTCGGGCATCTGTTTCCGATTGCCGAACCCGACCTGCTCGACTTCATCGGGCAGCGGCTCAAAACCCTGCGGGACAGCGGTGAAATGGACCGGCTGCAGCGGGAAGCCGTTGCGCGGGTGAAGGCTCACGCGGTTCGCCCGACGCCCGTTGCGGGCCTCACGCCGGCAACAAAGGACAGGGTGTACCGCTACGATCCGACCTTTACCGTGGGCGAGACCATCCGCGACACGAGTGGTCACGTCATCGCCCGGGCCGGGGAAAAAATCAATCCGCTTGACCGCGTGCCTTACAGCGAAACGCTCTACTTCATTGACGGCGACAGTAAGGTGCAGATGGGGTGGGTCCGGCAGCAGATAAAAGGCCGGCAGAATTTCAAGGTCATCCTGGTGAAAGGCAACATTCACGATACCAGCATTGCGCTGGATGAACCGGTCTACTTCGACCAGTACGGTACGTTAACAACAAAATTTGGCTTTGAGCACACGCCGGTGCGCATCACGCGCGACGGTCGTGCGCTCAGGGTCGAGGAGATAGCACTGAAATGAGACATGAAACGCTCCCTTTTTCAGCTGCGGTGCGCATGAACGAGCAGGACAAAGAAGAACTGCGCAGCATGACCGGCGAAAACCCCATGTATTCCGAGTCAAAAATTATCCGTGCGGCCATCCGGTTCTTCGGGGCGGTCAGCGAGGATGTCCGGCGGGACGTCATTATTGCCTCGCTGAACAGAGAGGATGTGCGGCAGGTCATGCGCCGGCACGGTATCTGTGTTCCGACAGAGATGGACGAGGCATCGCTCGAATGAGTCACAACTGTATTCATGGAGCACCAGATCTGACCTGTGAACCGGGAGGCATCAGGTGGAAAAACTACAAGTGCTGTATGTCGCGGGTGGGCTTCCCTTCACCCTGTGGGTGGCCTCAAACGTAAGAAAATTCATACGTAAGCAAACGAACAGAGCGCTGGCACTACGCGCAGGCGGACGCAACGCACCACAGCATGCTGAAGCTGAGACAGTCATTACACCGCGGTCGTTTATAACACAGCGCGATGTGCATTCGGGCTGGCTGCAGGAGGCATGGCCACTGCAGCAGGTCAGCATCCTCTGCTGGGGCTCGCCGGGTACGCTGCAGCGGGAAATACCTGATGGCCTGCGCCAGCTTGCCCGCTCACTCAGAAAGGAAAGAGGGACATTTACGGGCGGGAAACTGGGCAAAGAGGGGGTTTTACGCTGGCAGATGGAGTCTGATATCACCGCAGACAGCCCCTCATTTTTTGGTCCCGACTCTTTCGGGGGCAGAGCGCAGCCCGGGGCCTATACGCAGGTTTTCGGTCCTTACATGCCGATGCCTGACAGAGAGGCTGTGGTGGTTCTGCTGCAGGGTACACACCAGACAGCCCCTGAAACGCTGCCGCATTTTCTGCGTTCCGTGGCAGAGCAGATTGAAAAAGGCATCCTCCAGTATGGCGTTAACGACGGTTATACCGGCTGGGCTTTTATTTCCTATCCATCAAAAAAAGCACGCTCCTCACATCAGGCCGGGACTGACGATGACTGGATGGCGGGAGCTTCGCTTTATCAGAGGTGATGCGCCTTCCGTGTTTATCCATACAAGGCAGGGCAGGCCTTATTAAGGAGTCATGAATCATGATTGTGGCAAAGATCCTTCTGGTGACAGCGGGTATCGCAACCGTGCTGTGGATGTTCTGGATGATAATTTTCGGTAAAAGCGCACCCGACATGCAGGCACACACGTTTCTGACCAGAAAAGCAGGTGATGACAGCAGCATCACGTCGGTCGTAATGATGAGCGGCCCGGACAGTGGAGGGCATGACGGAGGCTGTAGCGCCTCCGATGCCGGCAGCGACTGCGGTGGTGGTGACGGAGGCAGTCACTGAGTCTGACTCATCCCGCGTCCCTGCACTTCAGGCGGGCTGAGCCTTTCATAGCCCACTGACACAACTTTCTTAAGCGGAGTTCAAATTATGGACAGGTACAGCATTGTAATGACCCTGGCAATGGCGGTGTTTTTGCCACCGTTCTGGCCATAAAGTATTTCGCGTGAGTGTCTGAAACCTTCCTTCCCGCTGCACGCAGGCTGTTCGTTCCTAGCCCTGCTGCGGTACGCCTCAGCCTGCACACCGCGGGCAGGCCTGATTAACTGATGCGGGCAGCCCCGCAGCCCTGTTTCCGGAATCTCATTTATGACAAATCATGCTGACATCTCAGCCCGTGAGGTCGTGCGCGATCGCTGGGGCCACTGGACTCATCCTTTCTATTACTCACCACCCGATAACAGAGAGTATGCGCCGTCGGGTGCATTTAATGACTGGCTGAAGACGCACAGCCTGCAGTCGGCCACCTCGTGGATGGAAAACGACGTGGAGGACAGGCAGATGGAGCGCTACTGGAAAACCGGCGACTGCAGCGACTGGATGCCGGTGAAGCCGCCCGGGGAAGGGTGGTTTACCGGCAGTATTCATGACACCGAGGACGGTCCGGTCTGCGTCTGGCTCCGTCCGCTGACGGCAAAGGCGGACGAATGAAACGATTACTCCTGATGCTGTGTCTGCTGCTTTCCATGACGGCCGTCAGGCCTGCCATGGCAGGCGGCAGTAACGCCGGTGACGGCCGGTGGGTAAATCCCATCAGCGACGTCTGCTGGAAATGCCTGTTTCCCATGACGCTCGGCAGCATTCAGCTGGCGTCTGGCGCGCACCCCGACACGCCGAACCCGTCGATGCCGATTCAGCTGTGTCCCTACGGCATCTTTTACCGTCTGGGGCTGGCCATCGGCTTCTGGGAGCCGCTGGCGCTCACCGACGTCACGCGTGAACCGGGCGTGATGGTCAACATGGGCGGATTCAAAATCGACCTGGGGCGCACCGGCACCGGAACCGGAGGGCAGAGTGACAGGCCCGCGCCGGGGGCCTTCTATCACGTGCACTGGTATAAATACCCGCTGCTGTTCTGGCTGAACATCATCACCAGTACCGGCTGTATGCAGACCGGCGACATGGACATTGCGTACCTCTCGGAAGTCGATCCGTTGTGGAACGACAGTACGCTCTCGATGATCATCAATCCGGAAGTGGCGCTTTTCAATAACCTGCTTGCGCAGGGGGCCTGTGCGGCGGACTCCATTTCGTCCACGGCGGGCATGCCGCTGGACCCGCTTTTCTGGTGCGCAGGTGCGCAGGGCTCGATGTACCCGTTCACGGGTTATACCAGCAACGAGTTTTCACCGCTGGAGGCGTCCCTGCTGGTGACGGAACGCATGGCCTTCAAGCTGCACCGCGAGGGGCTGGTGATGGAGACGGTCGGGGCCGACACGGCGGTCTGCTATGAATATCCGTCCCCGATCATCCCAAAATCGCGATGGCGCTATCAGATGGTCAACATGTATCCCGAACCCGGCGACTGCCATCCGTTCGGGACCTCGACGCAGCTGTGGGGCAGCACCCACAACAGCCCGGCCACGAAAAAGAACTTCGGTTATCTGCTCTGGCGAAAGCGTAACTGCGTGTACCTCTGACGGCCCGCTGACGCAGCGCGACGCCCGGCAGAGCATGATTTATTCAGAGGATTTTCCATGAAAACTTTCCTGATGACGGTGCTGGTACTCGGCACCGCGCTCACGTTCGCCAGTGCGGCCGAACAGCCTGCTGCCGGTCAGAATGATGTGGCCTGGATGAAACAGCAGCAGCGCGACCTGGAGCTGTTTAAAAAGCAGCTTCAGGGCACGAACATCGCCCTGCCGGATGCGCAGCAGGGGCGGGTGACAGCGTTTCAGAACGAGATAGCCGCCGCTCAGGCGGAGCAGAACAGCGCCAGCCGCGACACGCCCAGGGCCGTTTACTTTGTGAGCCTGGGGATTCCGCAGGAAGGGCTGCTGCCGATGCTGGAGGATGCGCGCCGCTTTGGCATCCCGGCGACCATTCGCGGGCTTGTGGACAATGATTTCCGCAAAACCGCCTCGATGATGTTTGAGCTTTCGAAAAAGGACAAACAGGCCGGCGTACAGATCGATCCGACACTGTTCAGGCAGTACGGCATTAAGGCCGTACCGGCACTGGTGGTGACCTGTGGCGTTAAGTTCGACGTGATTTACGGCAGTCTGGAGCTGAAACAGGCGCTGAAAGAGGTGCAGCAGCGTGGTGACTGCGCCGTTACCGCCGCTCAGCTGCTGCAGGCCGGGGAGCACCCTCGATGAAACGGTTCTGGCTGATTGTGTTTCTGCTGATCAGCGGCATCCGTGGCGCGTATGCCGATGCCAACAGCGATGCCTTTAACGATGCGAGCGGTTTTGCTCAGGGGAATAAACATCAGGGGACGTCGGCGGCCAGCGGAACTGACCCCGCTTCGGTCATCCCCGGCTACACCCCGAATCCTTCCCAGAGCAGCAACTACGGGGGCGTGCGGGGCGGTGACGGCGGGATCGCGGACAAAGGACAGACGTCGCTCAGTCAGAATGAAGCGGGGCAGACGGTGAATGATTCCAGTACCAGAAATCCCGCTACCAAAATCGATCCGAATGCGGATTTTATCCAGAACGGCAAAAATGCCGAGGCGAATGGGGGCAGCATTGTTGACGGTACCAATGCCAACTGCAGCGACAAAGTCGTGTCCAAATCGGTCTTTGATAATTACAGCTGTGACCGCGACGTGAACCAGATACAGACCTGCGCACGCACCGGTTCAGTGACCGGTCATCCGGTGAGTAACATCACCACCCGTAATACCGATATCACGATAAACGGGCTGCCGAAAGATGACAGTTATGCCGATCCCGATGCGATCAGGGTGGTCGCCCATCCGCCTGCCGGAACCGTGACCATGGCGACGCTTCGCTACACGTTCCGGACGGACTGGGTACAGGGTAACCCCAACGATGAGTTCAACCTGACGATCTTTGGCCACGAGCTGGACATGTACGACAGCTCGGGCAGTTACACCTTTGCCGTCAATCAGACCTTCAATCCGGGGGATGAACTGTCCGTCATCATCCGTAACCGGAACAACTCGGCAACCATTAAAGACTCCAACGGCATCAGTGACCCGATGACCCATGCCACGCTGACCCTGACACAGCAGACAGGCAGTACAACGTACGTGTCGGAAACCCGCTGGGATGAGAGCTGCGGCTTTGACAAATCAACGGCAACCGGCAACGCGGGGACCACCTGCAGCGACCCCGGAGGGACGCGATCGGCAGACATTGACGGGCATACCTACACGCGGACGGAGAACTGCTGGCAGTACACCGATTCCTACATCGTGCCGGTGAACTCCACGGGTAACTGCGGTCAGCTCATCAACAACCGCAACTGCACACTGGCCGGGCGAAGCTGCGCGCAGTATGAGGCGGGGACCTGCATGCATGAAAATGACACCTACCAGTGCCAGACCGTGTATCAGTCAGAGGGGCTACTGTGTGGCGGACAGTACTTCTGCCGCACCGGCGACTGCAGCGAGACGGACGGCGCGGGAGACAACGGCTTTGATATGTCCGTGTCGAAACTGGCCGGGCTCGCCTCGGCGGGTGACGACGTGAAAAACGGCAGTCAGATCGACATCCGGGCTTTTACCGGCCAGGCCATGTCGTGCCGCAAGGCGTTTGCCGGCTTCTCAAACTGCTGTGTGGACAGCGGATGGGGCAACAACGCCGGGCTGGCGCACTGCAACAGCGAGGAGATGGCCATCGGCAAGGCGAAGGCCAAAAAAGTCACGGTCTACGTCGGCGACAAATGTGACCACGCGGTACTGGGCGTCTGCGTGCAGAAAAGCCAGGTCTACTGTGTGTTCGGCAGCAAGCTCAGCCGCATCATTCAGGAGCAGGGCCGTCGTGACCAGCTGCACATTGGCTTCGGCAGCGGCGACTCACCTGACTGTCGCGGTATTACCGTGCCGGAGCTGCAGTCCATCAGCTTTGACCGGATCAACTTCCAGGACTTTTACAGCGACCTGATGGCCAACCAGAAAATCCCGAATGCATCAGTGATGATTCAGCAGGCAAAAGACCGGGTTGCGGCACAGGTTAAGGCTCACCAGGGAGACAAAAAATGAGAAAACTGCTGTTTGCCTTTCTGCTGATGACGGGCGCGGCGGGGGCGGATGACGGGACGCCCGCCGATGTAGTGGTGCCGCCCGCGAATCCGTTCACCGGCTGGCACTGGTACAACGAGCCGAAAAAGCCGCCCTCGCGGCCGGCTCCCCGGCCACGGGCAGCACCGCCGGCGATACCGGACTTCAGCCGGCTTTCCCCCACTGAGCAGGCCGACGTTCTGAAGGGCTACACCCGGGAGGCGCTGGCGAACGCCATCCTGCATCCCACGGCGGAAAACACGGCGACCTTCCTGCGCTGGCAGAAGTTCTGGACCGACCATGCCTCGATGTTCAGCCAGTCGTTCGCGGTGGCGGAGCTGGACCATCCGGACCTGGACTACAACCTGGAGCACCCGCACTACAACAGCACCGCGCCTCTGCAGCAGGCAGAAGACCAGAAAGCGCAGGCCACGGCCATCAGCGAGATTGCCGGTCAGTACGGGCTGTTTTACTTCTACCGGGGCAAAGACCCGATTGATGCGCAGATGGCGGGCGTGGTGGCGGACTTCTGTAAGCGTCACACCATCCGGCTTATCCCGGTCAGCGTCGACGGCGTTGTATCGCCCCAGCTGCCTGAAAGCCGCCAGGACACCGGACAGAGCGCCCGTATGGGCATCACGCACTTTCCGGCACTGTTCCTGGTCGACCCGGTGGCCAGAAGACAGCGCCCCCTGGCCTACGGCTTTATGACCCAGGATGACCTTGCGAAGCGTTTTCTCAACGTGGCCACCGGCTTTAAACCCAACTTCTGAGGAGTCCCTGTGATACTGATTTCATCTGCATGGCAGTCACGGCTGACGGCTGTTCAACGCTTTGGAAAACTGACGCTGCAGACCTTTGTGGTATGGCCTGCGCTGCTCTGTTTTTTCCTCTTTCTCCTCTCCGCGAACAAAGCCGGGAGCGGGGGGCAGCTGCTTCTGACCTGGGCTGAAGAGGCGTTGCGCGATGCGCCTGCGGGACAGGCATGGGGCTGTCAGGTGCATCAGGCCAGTCAGAATCTGATGGCGATTTCGACCGGCGAACATGCCACTGACCGCATCGCGCCGCCACAGTCTCCTGTAGCTGAGCCCTGTGTGAGGGCGGCTGTCAGTCGCGACGTCTGGATCGATGAGGCTAATAACTTACTACGTGAAGACTACGAAATCTGCGTGCTGATTTCCGGATTCGCGGGTTTCTCCGCGTGGTATCTCCGCAGCAGAGCGAAACGAGGTAAATGATGCAACGACTTCCCTTTATTGCCACGCTGTTTATGGCGGGCATCGTGTTCAACTGCCTGCGGGAGCTGCTGGAGTATTCCGTGGCGCTGACGCACCAGATCCTTGTGATCGGCGCGGGGGTGTGTCTGGGGCTGGCCGCACTGGTTTTTATCGTGACCGAAATCCGGTCCCGTCATGGAGATGAAAACCATGAAGCCTGAATGGATTGCCCTCCTGGCGGCACTGCTGCTGCCGCTGACCGCACAGGCGTCGGTGGCGGATGAGGTGGCGGCGCTGGAGCGGGCCAAGGCGCAGCAGGGCGTGCGCCTGCCCGATCTGGGCCTGCCAGGCGGTCAGGTGCGCCGCACGGCGGGCGTCCGGCCACCGCATCCCTTGACTCTTGCCGACGGCCGGACGTTTAACCTCAATGATTACGCGGTGGTGGTGTTCATGCAGCGCAGCTGCCCTCACAGCGCCAAGTTCGATCCGCTGCTGCGGTCATGGGCTGACAAAGAGAGCGTGAAGGTTTACCCCTACACGCTGGACGGCTACGGCGATGCATCATTTCCGTATCCGCTCATCCCGCGCAAGACCGGTCCGGATGAGCCCATCGCCGGGGAAATCCTGACCTTCTTCGGCAACGGCCTGCCCATTGCCACGCCGACCACCTTTCTGGTGAACGTGAACACCAACACGGCGTATCCGCTTTTTCAGGGTGAAACCGATATGAACACCTTCAGCCAGCGCCTCGGGCAGATGATCGAGGCCGATGCCGACCACGTGGCACCCGATACGCTCGGCCCGGTTCCGACCAGCGGACTGGTGACCACTCAGTAGCACTGAGGCAACACATCATGAATGAACATCCCCTGACGCTCTCAGGCCTTGAGGCGGCGTTGCTGATTGTCTGCGCCTCATTTCTGGCCGCAGCCGGACTGTATGCCTGGCTCGTCTGTGACTTCACGCAGGGCGGGCTGCTCGTGCTTCGCGCGGGTGCCGGGGCAGGCCTGCTCAGTGCCGTCCGGGACTTTCCGCTTCTTTTTCTGCTCTCCCTCGCCGGAGGTACAGGCGCAGGCGCATTAATCAGCATCACGCTGCGGCGTAACGGGTTTATGACTGACCGGCGCGAAGCATGAAAGGTTCAACCCATCCGCCCGCACGGCCGGGCAATGCCAGAAGACACTCAGAGGCTGACAACAACGTGAATAACATTAAAAAGCAGTTTTTCGTGCGGATGGCCATGCTGAAGGCCGTCAGGCAGCTGTGCGTCTCAGCGCTGACTGCGATGCTGATAGCCAGCCCGGCGCTGGCCGACGTTCAGGGCGACCTGAACGGCTATTTTTCAAGCCTGGGCTTTGACGGCAATGTGTCGCAGGCACAGGCCTGGCAGGGACAGGCGGCGGGCTACATGACCGGCGGCTCGGTTTATCTGCGTAACCAGGTCAAGCAGGTGCAGCTCATCTCAATGCAGGTGCCCTCGCTGAACGCCGGCTGCGGCGGCATCGATGCCTATCTGGGGGCCTTCTCCTACATTAACGGGGCCGAGCTGCAGCGTTTTGTGAAGCAGATCATGAGCAACGCCATGGGCTATGCCTTTGACCTGGCGCTGCAGACGATGGTGCCGGAGCTGAAGCAGGCCAAGGATTTCCTGCAGAAGCTGGCCTCAGACGTCAACTCGGCCAACATGAGTTCCTGCCAGGCGGCGCAGGGCATCATCGGCGGGCTGTGGCCGGTGACCCAGGTGTCCAGCCAGAAAATCTGCCAGGACATTGCCGGCGAAGACAACATTTTTTCCGACTGGGCGGCGTCGCGTCAGGGCTGCACCGTGGGCGGACAGTCAGATAATGTGACGAGCCGCGCGCCTGACAATATGAAGGACCAGGTGCTGAAGAACAAAAACCTCATCTGGGACGCCCTGGGCCGTAATCACCTGTTTGACGGCAACACCGAGCTGAAAGAGCTGGTGATGAGCGTCATCGGCTCCATCGTGTTCAATCCCCAGGGGCAGGTCACCATCCTGACGCCGATGGTGGATAACCGCGACATCATTAACGTGCTGATGCGCGGCGGCTCGGCAAAAATCTACGGCTGCGATACCACCGATCTGTGTATTGCACCGGTCATCACCACCGTCAATGTCAGCAGCGACAGCGCGCTTGTGGCGCAGGTCAGAAACATCATGCTGGCCATCGACAGTCAGCTCGACAGCGACACCGCACTGACGCCACAGGAAGAAGGCTTCATCAACACCACCTCCGTGCCGGTGCTGAAGTACCTGACCAACTCACACAGCATGGGCATGAGCCCGACCTATCTGCTGCAGGTGGCGGACTTTATCGCGCAGGACATGATGATTCAGTACCTGCACGAACTGGTCCAGCAGGCGAGCGAATCACTGGCTGGCCGGAACTATCCGGAAGAGGCGGCGAAGGAGCTTCGCAACAACATCGCCACTGCGCAGTCGCTGCTGGCACAGATGAAACTCCAGTCCACCGCCGACCAGAACGCGCTGGACGGCATTGACCGCAACATGCAGTACCTGCAGCAGCAGGTATCCACCATCCTTTCGACCTCGTACCAGAGCAATTACAACTGGGGGACCGGCAATGACTGATATCTACACCATTTACGGCGGCGGCATGTGGCGGGAGGTTTTCAACGGGCTGGTCACCATCCTGGGAACAAACTCGTTCACCACGCTGCTGCGCATCGTCAGTATGTTCGGGGTGCTGGGCGTGCTGGTCAGCTTCATGAAGTCGCGCAATCCCCTTGTGTTCCTGCAGTATCTGGCGGTGTTCATGATAATCACGTCAGTGCTGCTGGTGCCGAAACGCAGCGTGCAGATTATCGACATCACCGATCCTGCCGGCGTGTACGAAGTGGACAACGTGCCGGCAGGCATTGCGATGATCGCCGGCCTGTCGACGGCGGGCGGATTCGACATGGCGCAGTTGTATGATGAAGCCCTGGCGCGGCCGGACTCGCTGACCTATACCAAAACCGGCATGCTGTTTGGCTCGAACGTCGTCGCACAGACCTCAGATTTTCGCACCGAAAACCCGCAGTTATCCGCGTTGCTGCCGCAGTACGTGGAAAACTGCGTCATCGGTGACATTCTGCTGAACCACAAGTACACCGTATACGATCTGCTGCACAGCAGCGACCCGCTGACGCTCATCACCCGCCAGCCGAGCCCGCTGCGCGGGTTGTATGAAGACACCGGCAGCGGTCGTGTGTTTGTGACCTGCCAGCAGGCGGCGACCACGATTCAGGATCTTGTCAGCCGTGATGCGGTGCCGGGCAGCAGCACAGTTCATTCTCTGGCCACAAAACTGTTCGGTAACAAGGCGAACGCCGACTCACTGCTGCTGAATGCCATGAACGAGAGCTATGGTTTCTTCTACGCGGGCGGCCTGACGGCGTCGCAGATTATGCGCAACAACATCACCAATGCGGCCGTCCGGGACGGCTGGAAAGGATTTGCTTCACGCTCCTCTGACACCGCGAACCTGGTCACGCTGGCCACCGAGTCCAGCCTGACCAAACAGCGCCTGAGCTGGGCGTCAACGGGCGTCATCGTGGGACGCGCGCTGCCACTTATGCAGTCCCTGATGATGCTCATCCTGATAGGACTTTTTCCGCTGGTCATTGCGCTGTCGCTGGTTAACCACAGCATCTTCGGGCTGAACACCCTGAAGATGTACGCGGGCGGTTTTCTGTACTTTCAGATGTGGCCGGTGATGTACGCCATCCTGAATTCGCTGATGAACTACTACCTTCAGACCAAAACCGGCAGCACGGCACTGGTGCTGTCCAACAGCGACCAGGTGGCGCTACAGCAGTCCGACGCGGCGGCGCTCGCGGGTTACCTCAGCGCCTCAATACCGGTCATGTCCTTTTTCCTGACGAAGGGGGCCGGTTCGGTGGCGTCGCAGGTGGTGGGCGGCATTCTCAGCTCGTCGGCGTTCACAACCAGCGGTCAGGCCTCCACCGCGGCGGACGGCAACTGGTCTTTTAACAACATGTCGATGGACAACGTGAGCGGCAACAAATTCGACACTAACCTGGTCGAGCGCTCCGGTCAGCAGTCGTTCCAGACCGGCAGCGGGGCCATGCACACGCAGACGGCTGACGGGCATAACGTCTATGACACGAGCGGGGCGATATCCAACCTGCCGGTGAACCTGCGCCTCAGTTCGCTCGCCAGCAGCGGGTTCTCTGAGCAATCCCGTCAGGCGCAGCAGCAGGCGCAGACGGCGCTGGACGGCTATAACCACAGCGTCAACAGCGGTTTCCAGCAGATGCACCAGATCACCACCCAGACCGGTAACAGCGACACGCTGACCCAGGGCAGCGACAGCAGCGTGGCCAGCAACATCACGCGCGGAGCCAGCAAAATGGAATCGGCAGTGGAGAGCTATGCAAAATCACACAATATCTCTCAGCAGCAGGCAACGCAGGAACTCATGGATATCACCAATCAGGGAAGCATGGGGGCCGGAGCACGATTGTACGCCAAGCTCGATTCGGGTGATGAACTGGCCGGTAAAATTGTTAAGTGGGGCTCTGGCATAAGTGGAGGTGTGGAAGGGAATCTGAATACTGACTGGCGGCATACCTCCGGTAGCTCGCACAGTACGCAGGACAGCGGTTCTGAAAGCCATGATTTCCGTCACGATCAGAACAGCCAGGCAGTAAAAGACTTCCGTGAAGGGCTCGATATGGTCACGTCATCTCGCGTGAGTGAGTCGGGAAGCCATTCAGATAATCAGTCAAATTCACTGGCAGCGCAGTTTGCGGCCACCATGAATGAGGCGAAAAGTCAGTACCATCAGTACACCGACAGCACCACGCGTAGTCAGGAGTACAGCCGTATGGCCTCGCTTTCCCGAAACGAAAGCGCCAGCCTGGATGCGAACTATACCCAGGAGTTTGTGGACTGGGCATCGAATAAATATGGCAGTGATGCTCAGAACGTACTTACCCACGCGGCATCAGCGCAAGGGGCGGCCATGGAATTCATGCATGAGCGTCTGGAGCCTGAAATTATGCAAAACTATGCGGCGAGTACGGCGCAGGCTAATTCGTTACCACACCGATCTTCAGTTGGAACTGATGGAGGCGTGCAGGGTACGCACGAGCACAATCTGGTTGCGCCCCCGGGATCGACGTCGCAGGAAATGAAAGATGACTACCGCCATAACATTGAGCGTATCAGTTCTCAGGCCGATAAGGCTGATATAGCCTCTAATATTGGAAATCGTGTATCAGAGAAATACACTGAAAATTCTGGAAAAATCGGACGAACTGGCGGAGAAATAGACAAAAATAAAACCACTGTTCAGGCATCCAGTGGTATACTCAGGGGAGAGCATCAGACCGCTGTTTTAAATGAGCAGATTAGACGTACAGAAGAAGATTTAAAGCAGACTAGGTTCGGTGATGATAGTGACAAGTACGATTATTACAAAGAGAAGCTGGATAAAATGCGAGCTAATCAGAAATAATAACTTTCTTAACGATGGAGAGGGGTATGAAAAATCTAACTGCATCAGACATTAGCCGTGATTTATCTGCGCTCATGGAGGGCTTCTCTTCAGGGGGGCGGCTAATACCATCTCCATCACGTTCATTTAAATTGAGCGCAGCTGTCCCTTTTATAGCGACGCTCCTTAGTGTTATAGGTGCTACGTTAGTATACCTGACAGGTTACCATTCTCAGGCCGGTTTGGATGGTATCCTGAACTATTTTGAAAGTGATGGGTGGGTATTTGTTTTACCAACGATTGTAGTGGGGGCCTTCTTTACTTTATTAACTTACAATAAATTCATATTGTATTTTTCAATACCAAAAGATGTCCGAGAAAATTCGGTTGTTCTTAATCATCTGAAAAAGACTGCAACTAAAACTGTTGTTTTTTTTATTACTTTGATGATTTTCTCGACTGTATTGTCTGCTTATTCAACATGGTTCGCTTTTTCTATAACAGGGTTGCTATTTGCCTTGTTGATGATTGGTAACTTGTTAATAGGACTTGAAATTAACAGGCTTGGCGCTGGAGTGGCGCTTGAGAAAATATTTATTTTTTTAAAAAAAATCTAACCTCCTGCCCTTGACCATCTAGCCTCTCGTTCATTATGAACAGGGGCTTATCATCTGAAGTAAATCAGAACCAATGTCCCGGGCGTCAAGCCCATTTCTATTAAACAAGGAAACATAAATGAGAAACCGCACTGCTTCGGTGGCGGCGATTGCTGCTGTCTGTCTTATGCTGTCCGGCTGTGGCGCGATGAGCACCGCCATTCAAAAACGCAACCTCGATGTCAAAACGCAGATGAGTCAGACCATCTGGCTGGAGCCTTCCAGCAACAAAACCGTCTGGGTGCAGGTGCGCAACACCTCCGACAAAGACATGGGCGACCTGTACGGGCTGATAGGACAGGATTTGCAGGCAAAGGGATATACGCTGACCTCAAGTCCGGATGCGGCCAATTACTGGGTACAGGCCAACGTGCTTAAAGCTGACAAGATGGACCTGCGTCAGGCGCAGGGTTTCCTCAGCAACGGATATGAGGGCGCGGCAATGGGCGCGGCGCTGGGGAGCGGCATTACGGCTTATAACGGTAACTCGGGCGGTACGGTACTGGGTGCCGGTCTGGCAGCGGGTATTATCGGGATGGCAGCTGACGCCATGGTGCAGGACGTGAATTTTACCATGGTGACCGACCTGCAGATTTCCGAGCGCAGCAAGGCTGTAGTCACCACGGATAACGTCGCGGCCCTCAGCCAGGGAACGTCCGGCGTGAAGCTGCAGACCAGCAGCGAACAGGGCAACCGCCTGAAGTACCAGACCCGTGTGGTATCAAATGCCGACAAAGTTAACCTGAAGTTTGAAACGGCCAAACCGGTACTTGAAGCCCAGCTGGCCAAATCCATTGCCGGCATCATGCCATAACGGTCTTGAAAGCCATTTTCTGTTTTAACCTCCCCTGATTGCGTTTTCTCTGTCGTACCCGTGCGTACGTGCCTTATGCCATCCCTGAGACATTGCGCCTCCTCGCGCCGGCAAAGCATGACCGGCGTCTGCGGCGGGCGCTGCGACGTTTAATCGGGTCTTTCAGTAAGTGTATTCATTCTTTTCTGATAAGGAGTCTTTATGCTGCAGTTCAAGGGTGCTGTTCGCACTGCTATTACCTGGTTTACCCTTTTCCTGTCCTGGAGTGCGTTCATTTTGTGGCGGTACGGCATGCAGCTGCATCACTACATCGCCTCACACAGCAACCTGTTTGCGTATGAACTCGCCGTGCGCACGCTGCAAAGTGACATGATGCCGCAGGGCATGATCCCTTTCCTGACGGCGCTGCTGACGCTGACGGCCGGTGCCGTGCTGTCGGTTCTGACGCTGCTCTGCTGGAATATCGGCTTTTTTGCCTGCGCCCGGTCAGTTCTGGCCGGGGAACGACTGCTGAAGCGCACAGGCCTTATCCGCCATTAAGTCGCTTACCTGTCTAAATAATCCTCCCTGACCGGCCCCCGGTCCTGCTCAGCCTTCTCTGCAGTCAGCCTGCCCGTTAAATACGGGCGGGCTTTTCCTGCGCGCTCGCCGGAGTTGATATGAGTTTCAAACCTAAAAATCTTACCCAGGGTGGCCAGATAACGGCCTACCGACTGCGCATGTTCGGGCAGGTCAACAGCTGGATTTTCAGCTGGGTTCTGGTGCTTTTTGTTCTGTGTGCAGGCGTGGCGTTCTGGGCCATCACGCCGGAGGACACCCTGCGTAACGGTACGTGGTACTGGTTCGGCTGGATGTTTTCAGGCCTTGTGCCGCTGATGAACCCCCGCAGCCCTGCCACCTGGGAGGTTCACTGGCACTGTGAGCCCGACAGGCTCTGCACCACCAAAATGACCCTGACACAGATGCTGGCCGACCCGTGGATGCAGCAGCGGGCCGCTGACATACTGCAGAATCTCCGGTTATGTCTGTCCGCCTTCGGCGTCGTGGCGGTGCTACTGCTCTGCCTCATCATCTGGTACGTGGGCCGCATCGGCAGGAAAGAAAGCGAAGACGAGTTTATCTCGGGCATGACCCTCACCGAAGACCTGAAGCTGGTCAACCGGCAGCTGAAAAAGGCCGGTGAAAAGTCCGATCTGCAGGTGGCCGGGCTGCACATGGTCCGTAACGCTGAGATCATGAATTACCTCATTCACGGTACGGTGAATGTCGGGAAATCCACTATCATTCGCTGGCTGCTCGACTACATACGCAAGCGCGGTGACCGCGCCATCATTTACGACTCGGGCGGTACCTTTGTCGAAACGCACTACGACGAACGGCTGGATAAAATCCTGAACACACACGACAGACGGTGCGAAAACTGGGTGCTGTGGCGTGAAGGCCGCGAGGTGGTGGATTACGAGAACATGACGGCCGCGCTGATGCCGGTCGAGGGCGACTCAGACCCGTTCTGGGTGTCTTCCTCCCGGACCATCTTCAGTGACACGGCCATGCAGTTCGCGTCCGATCCGCAGCGAAATATTGAAAGATTCCTGAAAACCCTGCTGTCCATCGACCTGAAAAGCCTGCGTGAATTCCTGAAGAACACGCCCTCGGCCAACCTAGTTGAGGAGAAAATCGAAAAAACCGCCATCTCGATCCGCTCGGTACTGACCAACTACGCGAAGTCGCTGCGCTACCTGCAGGGGCTCGATAAAGAGGGCAAGCCGGAGTTCAGTATCCGGGAATGGATGACGGAGAAGCAGTACGACAGCAGCTGGCTGTTTATTTCCACCACGGCACGGCACCGGAAATCCGTGCGTCCACTGATAACCATGTGGCTTTCGCTGGCCACGATATTCCTGCAGAGCATGGGCGAGGACAGCCGCCGCAGGGTATGGATTATCGGTGATGAAATTCTGAATCTGCAGAAACTCCCGGACCTGGGAGAGCACATGGCCGAGGGCCGTAAGTTCGGTGCCTGCTTTGTGCTGGGTATTCAGAACATGCCCCAGCTGATCAACGTCTACGGGCGCGAAATGGCCAGAGCCATTTTTGACCTGCTGAACACGCGCTTTTACGGCCGTTCACCCAGCGCCGAGGTGGCGAAGATGGTGGAGGAAGACCTAGGCAATCAGCGCCGGCGTGAAGCCCGTGAGCAGAACAGCTTTGGCCTGGCGCAGGAGCGTGACGGTATTTCCATCAGCAAGGACAAGGTCAGGGAGCCGGTTGTTGATTACGACCAGATAATGAAGCTGCCCAACCTGCGCTTTTATGTCCGTCTGCCGGGCGAGTATCCGGTGGTAAAGCTCAGCCTGAAGTACCGCGAACAGAAGAAATATCACCCGGCGCTCATCGAGCGCGACTTCAGGGACAATCTGAGTCCCGAGCTTGAAAACATCATCAGGCGCAACGAGCGGGAGGCGGCCGGTCTGGGGCTGCGTTTTCCGGCCGGTGAGGGCGTTACGGAGGGCACAATTGCTTCTTTCCTGTCTGCCGGAACAGTTGCAGTGACTGAAGCCGGTTCCTCAACGCCTGTGCAAACAGCACCAACGCCTGTACGCAATGAATCAACAGCAGAAGACGCCAAAAAAATCACTACTCAGCCAGTGTCTGGCCTTCAAGCACCCGAACCGCTGCCGGATAACGTCCGGGCTTTTCCCGGCCGTGACACAGTCGTTTCAGGCACCAGACCTGATGCAGATCGGGCCGTAGTTCGTTCGCAGGCTGCAGCACCGGCAGAAAAAGCGCAGCCTGTTACGGAAGCAAAACCTGCCGTCACGTCCTTCACACCCAAACAACCGGTCAGAACGACCAGCGCGCTCGACATCCTGGCACGCCGGACGAGCAGGCCTGCCGCTACTGACGATTCTGCGTCGTCTGAGGGGGGGACGCAGGGGGAAGCGCCTGAACTGGGCATGGTGGCAGAAAAAGATGATGCAGGTCAGCTCATCGTGCAGACGGCAGGATACAGAAAAGGCGGACATGACAGCCGGGAGGATGCCTATGCCGACCAGTACCGGCAGGCAAATTACCGCATGGCTGATGATGAAAAAAATATCCTGCGCCACCGTGAAGATTACGAGACCTGGCAGGAGATGGGCGAACATCATGAACACGGAGATTACGAACG
>NZ_CP045244.1:0-82639 GCF_035190385.1 Pantoea sp. JZ29
ATGAGTGACACGATTCCAGAAAAACGTATCTGGCTGGCCATCCCACATGACAAGCGGGAAGAAGCAAAAGAGCAGGGCGGTAAGCTAGACGACGGACGTAATGCCATTCAATGGAGTAAAGAGGACGAGCTCTGGTATGCCCGGCCTGGTACTGATGTAAAACGTATTAAAGACTGGCTCCCGGATCCGACGATACGCAGCAGCGGGGGCGATCCTCACGAGGAGTTTTTGGATGCGCTTACCAACGCAGGCCTGATTATTGAAGGTTTGCCGGTTATGGACGGTGAAATTCATCGCGTATCTGTTACTGATGGTCCTGCAGGCAATGGTGACGGTGTTTACCGGGGGTTTCTCAACGGCAGAAAACCCGGAGGGTGGTTTATCAATTACTGGACCGCTCCCACTCATAAGGACATTACAAAGTGGAAAGCAAGCGGAAACGGGGGAGAGGCAGATCCTGTTGCACGCCTGCACATGAAGGCACTGGCGAGGCAATCAAAAGATGATTCAGCCAGGAAGTTGGCCGAAACACAAGCCCGGCAGACGGCTAAAGCAAAATGGCTATACAGCAAATTGCCAGCAGCCGACCCAAATCACCCCTACCTGATTCGAAAGGGTGTCGCCGCCGAGCCTGATTTCAGGCAGACCAATAATGGTGCTCTGGTTATTCCTTTATACGACGTAAACGGTAATTTTCGCACGTTGCAGTATATCCCTCCGGATGGCGAAAAAACGCTGTATGAGAAAGCCCCCAAGGTGGGCAATTTCTTCGTGGTGGGAGGGCGTCTTACAGACGGTGAACCGGTGCTCTACGCCGAAGGGTACGCGACTGCAAAAAGCCTAAACATGTTAACCGGTCATCCAGTGGTCATGACTGTCGACGCCGGCAACATGCTCAATGTTGCAAGGGTGCTGAGTGAACGGTATCCCACAAGCCCGCATATTTTCATGGCAGATAATGACCACGCTAAACCTGTTAACACCGGTTTAGTGATGGCCAGACAGTCGGCCATCAATACTGGCGGGGAGTTCATACTTCCCGACCTCACCGATGCAGAACGCAGAGCCGGATATACAGACTTCAACGACATACACCTTTCACGTGGTATGGAAAGTCTGCGCGCCACGCTAATGCCCCAGATTTCACAGGCCCTTGAGCGGCTAAGTCTACCGGAGAAAACCATGAGTACACCTGACGACGCTAAACCAGCGCCGGAGAATTCACCCGCTCCAGAAACAGTGGCCACAACAGCTGCGGCGATTGAGCCAGTTTTAAATCCTGCCAGTGGACCTGCATCGACACTGACTCCAGTGGACGATAATCCCCTTCAGGGAGCCGAGCCTGTAAGTCCGAAAACGGCCGGACGTCCGGGTTCTGCAAAAGAGCATGCCGGCGAGATTCTCAAAGCACGCGAAGCCGGTCTTAAGCCTGCGGAGATTGCGGAGAAATTCAAGGTTTCGCAGACCAGCGTATACCGCATTCTGAAGGCGCAGCAGCCTGAAGCGGCTGACAAGACAGGCTCAGAAGCCTCAGTGGTCACGCAAGACAACGCTGATATAAGTTCAGGGGTAACCGCACCTGTCATCACCAGCGATGATCTTCCGGCTGCGGTTATCAGCGAGTCGGGCTTTTACGATGCCGGGCCTGAACCCGAAGCGGCTGCGACGACAGGACCGGCAGTAAATACAACCCGCGCGACCCTGAATCCGGAAGATATTGCTCGCGCAATGGCCTTTTCCGGACAGGGCCTGAGTCTGGCCAGAGTGGCGGCTGAGATGAATCTGGGCATGACTGAAACGCTTAACCTGCTCCGGGCCGGAAAGGAACAGGAAGCGGCACAGAATAATCAGCCTCAGGAGTCCCGGCCGGAATGGGTGGATTATGACCAAAATCCCCTGAGTGACACGCTGACGGTAAATGCCGCAAATGAAAAGGCGGCTCAGCCATCCGGTGAAGGCGAACCGTCAGAACCGGAGCCGGGCTCTGAGGCTGAGAAGCGCGCTGAGAACACGCGTTTGGCGGCAGAGAGTGCTTTTGGTGAAGAGAACGCCATTCTGGTCGGGGCGCCGCGCGTGGCGCCTCAGGACGAAGATGCGCCGGCATCTTCCGGAGCAACCGCGTCCCCCATCGATGCCGATAAGCTTCTGAGCCGTATCACGCATGAAAAGCAGCCGAACGATAAAAGCGTGCTGTACAGGCTGGACGGTGAACCCGCGTTTATTGACCGGGGGACCCGTCTGGTCATGGCTGATGGTGCCAGCAACCATGAAGAGAAGGTGCTCGCGGCGCTGCTGACTGCAGCCAATCACTATCATGGCCGCATAGAGCTCACCGGCAGCGACGCGTTTAAAGCTTTTGCAATCGGCGTCATCGTGGCGAATAAGCTGAACGTGAGCATGAAGGACGCTATGCAGCAGGCAGACCTGGATACTGCACGGCGCGCCGCGGGCCAGCCGGTGACACCGGCCACGCCTGCTGATGCGGTACGCGGTGAACCGGGCGCACCGCGTGCGACTGAGGCACCTCCCGTCACGTCGTCAGCGACGACAGCACCGGCAACGCAGCCCGTGCAAAACACACAGCACGTGACAGCGTCACAGCAACAAAAACCACAACAACCACAACAACCACAGCAACTACAGCAACTACAGCAACAGCCACAGAATTCTGCAGCGGCACCCGAGCCCGCTGTACCGAAGATTTCTCCTGCGGTCCATACGCCGGCTGAAAAAGCCCGGGAGCCGGTCACCGGTAAGGTCACCGCCTGCGGTCAGGCGCCGTTCCGGTTTGAAACCGGCCAGAGCGAAAGTACTTTCATCACCCTGCAGACTAAAGAAGGGCCGCATACGTTCTGGGGCAAGGAACTGGCCGGTCTGCTGCGTCAGACGAACCTGGAGCCTGGCCGCATGGTGACACTGCAGTGGCAGGGTGAGCAGCCGGTGACCGTTAAGGTACCGAAAAAAAATGATGAGGGCGTGGTCACGCACTATGAGCATGTGCAGACGCACCGAAACCAGTGGTCGCTGGTACCACTGGGCGGGACCCGTGTACAAACCGGAACCGCTGAAATGGTGCCGCTCGCGGCCGTGGACGTGAACCGCTATACCCAGATTCAGCAAACACTGGTAAGTCGTCTGGGGCTTTACATTGATGAGCCACCCAGACCCGCCGACGGACTCTACTGGGTGAAGCCGGACGGACAGGGCAGCGCTCAGCCCGGTGACGCGCTTTCGGCACCGCGCCCGCCTCACAACGAACGCGCTGGCACGCCGGTAATGTCAGAGTGGGGTAAAGACGGCAGGCCAGACCTGCTGCTGGTGCAGGGCGACGGTGACTATCTGCAGGGTGTAGTGCGCCAGAACGGGGTTTATCAGCATGTGCTGGTCAGCCTGCCGGGGAATGCGGAAGCGCCGCCGATGGTAGTGAACCTGCTGACGCCGGAGGGCGCGCAGCCCATCGGAAGCGGCAACGGCATAAACCGCTCTGGCGGTCAGCCGGTTCCGCGTGAGCACGTGGTGGTGCGACTCACCGGCGATACGCAGCAACGTATTGCTAAGCTCGACGCGCCTGCAGACGTACCCGCCGCGCTGCACGCCCGCCTTGGGTATGACGAGCGCTATAAAGCGGAATCCGGCTGGGTAAAGGAGCAGCCGGCAGCAGCACCACAGGCAGCACCGGTCACGCCGCCGCGGCCGGCGCAGTAATCGAACCCTCCGGAGACTTCACATGAAAAAGTATATTTCGACCGCCCTTGTGGCGGTCTTTTTGTGCACCACGTTTACGGCCAGCGCGGCCACCTGCCGGGCCGGCAGCGCTGCTCAGACCGGCAGCGAAGCGGGCTACAACGCTGCTAAAAAAGCGAACGATGCGTGGGCTGCCCGTGAAAGCCAGACCTCAGATCAGCTGCAGAGCTGCCTGTCCGGCATCCGCAACATTTCCATCAGCCTGCCGAACCTCCCGAGCCTGCAGGACATCATGAACAAGGCGTCAGAGAAGGTCTGCGGGGCGCTCAGCGACAAAATCAACAGCAACCTGCCGACCAACATTGACCCGTGGCAGTCCTGGGGAATGTAAGGAGAACCCATGCAAAACCCTGAAACGGCCGTACCTGCGGCGTCCACAGCAGGCGCTATCTCCGATCCGGCAGCGTATGAACATGCGGTGCAGGCGCAGCACGCGCGGTCGCTGGGTGCGGAGTTCGCGCGCAGCTGCCTGAAGAAGCTGGGCTGGAGCCTTTTAGTCAACGTGATTTTAAGCATTGCCTGTTGCGTGCTCATTTACCTCTACGTAACCAAGCCGCAGGATTACTTCGCCACGGAGGGCGGGCGCATCACGCCCGTTTATGCGACGAACAAGCCGGTCTGGAGCGAAAGCGACGTGCGTCAGTTCGGCGCGGACACCATCAGCCAGGCCTTCACCCTCGACTTCGTGCACTACCGCGACCAGATAACGGCGGCGTCCAAAGACTTTTCCGAGGAAGGATTTGCCGGTTACAACAAGGCGCTGGTCACCGGCTCTAACATCCTGTCGCTCATCAAGGACAAGCGGATGAACCTGACCAATACCGTGGAGCCGGGCGTCATTACCCGCCGGGGCGTCATCGGCGGACGCTATACGTGGGAATTCCAGTACCCCGTGACGATACGCCTCCAGGGTCAGAACAGCAGTACCCCGCCGCTTCGCTACATTTTCACGCTGCGCATCCAGCAGACGGACACGCGGCTTAAACCGCGCGGCCTTGAGGTCACGCAGACCATCACCAACAACGCAGGATAAGGAAAGGCTATGAGCAACTTTCGCACGCTTGCCCTGTGGCTGGCGCTGTGCGGCAGTGCGGGCGCCGCCCCGTCAGCGGGTACGGCCCCGGCGGCGGCCACAAGCGGTGGATGGCACTCCACCGCCGCCGCGGGCGGTGGACAGAGCACATCCTCGCAGGCGGCGGGCAGTACGGCCGCCGCAGGACCCCAGCCCGGACAGTCACTCCCGCCGCCTACGTCGGTCTCATACGATCAGGCGGAGGCGACCATCTCTCCGCTGACGCCGGATGAAATCCGCCGCCTGCGGGCGCAGCAGACTGAGCAGAACCGGGCGCTGGCCACGCCGGGCATCACAGCCGTGCCGCGCATCAGTGCACAGACCGTGAGCCTGCAGCCGGGCGCGAGCCTGCCGCTGGTGCGCACCGCGGTGAACTGGCCCGCTACGGTGAGTTTTATCGACAGTACCGGCGCGCCCTGGAAAATCCTCGGTGAGCCGGTGCCGGGTTCCCCTGACATCGAAGTGCAGTGGATCCCCGGCATGTCATTCATGGTCATCACCGCAAAGCGCGACTTTGTGAACACGCTGGTGACCGTGGGGCTGGAGGGCCTGCCGGTGCCGCTGCAGATAAGCGTAATGAGCGGCGAGGCCGACACCGCGAAAAAGACCTGGACGGTGGACGCACGCCTTGACCTGCGCATTCCCCGCCGTGGTCCGGGTGCGGCCCCGGACGCACCGCCCCCCTCACGCATCGGCCTTCACGACGACGTACTGCAGGCGTTTCTTGACGGCGTCCCACCGTCGGGGGCAAAGCGCCTTAAAACCACCGGCAGCGTGCCTGATACGGCGGTGTGGCAGCAGGGTGATGACCTTTATATTCGCTCGCGCGCGGAAATCCGCGACGAATTCGACACCACGCTTTCTTCGGCCGACGGCACGCACCTGTGGAAGCTGCCGCTTACGCCGCGCGTGGCCTTCTCCGTTGACGGGCGTACCGAAGCCCTCAGCATTGCCCTGGAGTAATCATGAGCGATCAACAGAATACCGGCGTCAGTAACATCCGCTTAATGATGAGTCTGATAGTGGGCGGCATCATCATTATCGCGGGTGGCGGCTACTGGCTGTGGAGTTACTACGCCAGTCCGCCGGCAGCAGTCTCCAGCGTAAACCTGACCCGGGTGAGCTCGACCACACAAATCACCACGCAGGAGGAGCCGGAATATCGCGCGAGGCTCCGCGAGAGCAATGCGCAGGGTGCGGAGGCTGCCGCCGCTCAGAACAGGAGCTTTATCGCCAGCATCCCGCTGCAGCAGGACGTGATTACACCAAAAGTGACGCCAGCGGTTGTACCGGTGGCTGCGTCCGCACCGCCGTCGCGTCCGCAGAGCAGCGGGCGCACGCAGGAGCAGGAGAAGGCGCTGGCTGAGGTGCGAACAAAGTCGCTGAATGCGCTGCTCGCGAAGATGCAGGCAGAGCCCAAAACAGATGTCCTGCCTACAGCGAAGCTGCTGGGTGGTAAGGACAGTGGCTGGGCGGCCTGGCGCGATTCGCAGCCGGGCAGCGCCGTGCAGCAGGCCGCAGCGCGCAGGCGTCAGGACGCGGCGAACACAACGCCGGCTTCTGTTGTGGTCGCACCTTACTGGCGCGGTCCGGGTAAAATCTGTACCGGGGTAGATTCAGACAACGGCACCACACCGGTGCTGGGATGCATTGAGACGGGCCAGTATGCGGGTGCGACACTCAAGGCACCTGAGGGAGCGAAGCTCTCCGGTGACGGCGTCATCATTCACTTCACCACCATGACGCTGAACGGGCAGTCCTACAAAGTGGACGCGTACGCACTGGATGACAAAACCCTCGTGGCCAACATCGCCAGCGACGTTGACCATCACTACATTCGCCGCATCGTGCTGCCTTCTATCTTCGGCGGCGCCGGTGAGGCGGGGCAGCTTTATGCGCAGTCCAACACGCAGTTGCTGAGCAACGGTTTTAACACCGTCACAGCCCGTCCCGGACTGCCTGACCCCACAGTTGTGGCGGGGGTTATTGCCGGGGGGATGGCCCAGCGGGCGGGCCAGGTGCTGGCGAACGATGCTGCCCGGGTGCCGGACCGGACCGTCTATGTTCACAATGGCGATGTGGTGGCCATTCAGTTCATGAGTCCGGTGTACAGCACGGATGCGCTCCCTCCGGAGGGGACAGTACCCTCAGTAACCAGCTTATCCACTACAGCGTCCGCGCCCCTGAGCAGCAACCCGACCCCGACCGCCGCGGACCTGCGTGCGGAAACCCAGGCGCGCATCCGCGCCGCTGAACAGAGAGGTACCCAACCGTGACTGAATTCGATACGCAGCCAGAGGTTACTGCACCGGCGTCAACGGCAGCACCCCCGCCCGCGCCACAACAGCAGAGCTTTCTGACGCGCCCGGTTTTTCTTGGGTATTCCCTTCCCTGGCTTCTGGCCATTGTGGTGGGGATGAGCATCGTCGCCTGGTACCTTTTCTGGCCGTCGTCCTCATCGCAGGACGCGAGCCAGCGGGCTTTCGGGCAGGATGCCGGCCTTGTTGCGGCCCAGCAGCCCGCCGCCGCCGCGCCCGTTGGCTCTGTACCGCTGCAGACCGGTGGACTCAGTGTCCCCGTAACGGCAGGCACCAACGGTGCCGGCGCCAGCACACCCGGAGACCTGGACACACAAATTCGGGAAAGCCGCGAATTTGAGGCGGCCAACCGTGAAGCCATCAGCCGTCTGTCGGAAACGGTTAAGGCACAGACGAAGGCGCTGGCCGCGTTACAGCAACAGCTTGACGGGGTGGCAAAGGAGAATGCCCGTCTGGGTAACCTGGTGACCGTGCTGGCCGTTCGGCCCGTAGCGGAGGCGCCGGGGCATAGCGCGGGTCGTAGAACTGCGCGCTCGCCGCTCGCTGGCATGCGGCTTGAAAGCCTGCAGGACGGCATGGCGTGGGTCAGCTGGCAGGGCCGGACGTGGGCGGTGCAGCCCGGTGACAGCCTTGGCGGCGTGACGGTGCGCGATATCAACGCGTCAGAACGTAGCGTCACAACCAGTGCGGGCGTGCTGCGCTAAGGAGGCGTCATGGGCGGTTCTCAGGACGGCATTCAGATGCTGGCCAACCTGGCATCCGGGCTGCAGAGTTCCTTTACTGACCTTGCGCTTACGCTGGGCTCGCTGTTCGGTGTGCTCGGCGCCGGCGGCTTCCTTGCCCGGCAGTCCTGGCTTGCCCGCAAGGCGCCCGGACAGTCGGCGAGTGGCGGGGCCGTACTGGCCTGGATACTGCTGTGCTGCTGTCTGGTAGGGCTCGACCAGCTTATCGGTGCGGGTGCACGTCAGGTGGGGTGGCAGGTCTCCTTTGACGCCATCAGCTACGTTGATCAGGGTACATTCGGACAGGGGGCTGTAGCGGCCAACGCCGTGCTGAGCCTGCTGCGTATGATCGGCGTATGGTTTGTGCTCTCCGGTGTTCTGTTGTGGCGCCGCTCCCGAAAAGACGGGCACTCCGGGCTGACGGCGGGCAATGACGTCAACCAGGGCACCATCAAATTTATTATCGGCGTGATGTTTGTGTGTAACCCCTACCTGCTTGACGCCATACAGAAAACTCTCGGCCTGCACTGACGCGGCCGTTCAGCCTTACGTCCACACGGACGGACTCAACGGCCATCCGGCCATTTTTCACAAAAGGAAAACGTTATGCTTACTCGCCTTTACTGCGCGGTTTATCTGCGCGCGCTCATGCTGTCTGAAACCCTGCGCAGACTGACTCTGCGCGCTGTGTGTGCCTGTATGGCGCTTATCTCACCGGTTGTTATGGCTGACGGTGATCTCGGTGATTTGGCCAAAGGCGGCGCAGAAGGTGCCAAGGTTTTCCAGACCAGCGGGATCACCGTTATTCAGGTTTTCGGCTTCTTTGCAGTGGGTGGTGCACTTCTCTCTGTCAAGGCCATGAAGAACAACCCGCAGATCAGGCCCTGGATGATCTGGGTTGCCTTTATTGTCGGCCTGTTGTGTCTCGGGATTACAGAAATCATCAAGCGCGGCATGGTCCAGTTTAACTTGAATCCAGTCACCGTCAGTTGACGCCCTGAGCCGTCCTGCGGGACGGCTCCTTCACTTCTCTCACTAATCCTGCCGGAGTTCCATGATGAATAGCTTTTGTCGCACGTTCCTTGCCATCACATTATTTACCGGACTCAGTGCCGGCGCTTTTGCTGACCGGCTGGTCAGCGTTCCAGTAAATGACGATGACGACTGTTACAAGCTCGACCAGCTCAATACCACTGCGCAGGTCATCGACAGTCGACTGCAACAGATATCAACGCTGCTTAGTCAGAGTGCTCAGAACGGGGTCTGCTGGCAGAACGGCAAATCGTACAGTCAGGGGGCAAAAATCGTTACGGAGGAGGGGGGTACCACAGCCACTGCGACCTGCAGCGTTCAGGAGAAAACGGGCTGGCCGGCGTGGAAAAAAGACGATGTCAGTGCTAAATGACAGTCAGATGCAGGGAGGGCACAGAACACTGTGCCCGTACGGCCATTTGCCCGGGAAGTTATATACAACGCTTGAGGGATTCCTCATGAATGACCTGCCAGACCCTGACTGCGCTGGAAATATCAGCAGTAGCTTGTGGCACATACTTAAAAACGTTAAGCAAATGGTGTTTTCAGCGAGCTGGCGACGCCGTGCTGCGCTGAAGGTTATCACTGAAATGCGCCTGGATAATCATCCATCAGGTTATCCGGAACCAGACGCTGTATCAGCGCTTGCGTATCATATTCGTCAGGAGAAGTTTCAGCTGGTGAGGGAGAAGGGGCGAGGTACGACAGAGGAAGCTGAAATTCAGTCCATGATTGATGCACTGAAAAAGATGCAACGCGCAGCACTCCGTGCGCGCCCTGGCATCGGATACGCGCCGACATGGTTTCAAAAAGGTCCGATATGGCGTGATACGGGTATCGTCGATAGTGTGATACTTATTCTGATGTTCTTTATCCCGCTGTTGCAGATCATCTTTGCTGTATCCCTGTCAGTGCGCACTTATACCCTGTGTGGGTTGTCAGTGCTGATAATCTTAGGGGATGGCCGGAGTCATGATGAACTGACAACACGAATTTCAATGTACATTTTGATTTTTTTCCTTCTGCCGACAATTTTGTTTTATTTGTTTTTCCACTTTCCCCCCGCCTCTTAACACTTATAAATCAACAGATAACCTCATCAGGCAACGCCTGTAAGGATAATGTATGCCCGTTAATCCGGCACAGCTTTCCACAAGTGGACCTTTGCAACTTGTTCCGGACATCAGCGGTGAAGACTCAGCTCCGAGACCTGTTGCTGTAGAGCCCGGCCCGCCCTGCCGCTGCTGCGGCACGCGCGCGCAGCGGCTCTGGCAGGGGCCGGACGCAAACCCGCTCTGCACGCTGTGCTGGCTGACCCTGAACCTGGACAGCCCGACGGCGGCTCACGGGCACCTGGCCTGGCTGCCGGATGCGCCACCGGGCGACCTCATGAATCTCCAGCGACGGGCGCTTATCGGGCAGCACAGCGACAGCAAATCCGTACGCAAAGCGTCACGGAAGGTCTGGAACTGGATGGCACGCCACGCACGCGAGGTGGAGGGCCAGTGGGGTACCTCCCGTGCCCCGGAGTTCGCCGCGGCCTTTGCGCGTCTGCCTCCCCTCAGGCGCAGGCAACTGCAGCAACGACTGGAAGGGTGTGTTCTTATCCTGCCCGCTGACGTGTTTACAGACCTGACCCTGCTACTGCCGATAGGGCGCACCGCTGAAAGCGCTGTGCACACCCCGGCCTGGAATACCTATACCCGGAGCAACCTGTATGCCAAACCCCCTCATCCGCTGGACTGAAGAGATTATCACCGCCGCGACGCGCTTTGCCGTGTCGCGTGATCTGCCAGACTATTGCGACCTGGAAACTGTGGTACGTCTGACTGAAGACGACCGGATACACCATCCCGATCTGACCGCCCCGTACATTATGGTCACGCACAGGGGCGACTACCTGTCGGTTTTTGAGATTGCCGGCAGCTACCGTGAGTCGGACGAAACACTGCCGGCCTCGGACATCGATGCCTGGCAGGGGCGCCTGCAGCGCATGACCGAGACGCTGACCGCGCACTATCGCTACATGGGACACCGCATCAGCATCGTGCACGAGTGCTCACCTGAGGGCGGAAAGGACGAAATCCGGCAGCTGCTGGAGCCACAGTATCAGTCGCTGAAGCGTACCGGCCTGAAGCTGCAGTACCTGCTGGATGAGCAGGTGACTAAGCTCTCTCCCTTAGTTAACCGGGAGCGCACCTGGCTTGTGTGCTACACCGGCCGGAGCGTGCTGGCCGGGCACGAACTGCGCGACGAAAACGCGCGCCTCAGTGACCTGATAAAGGCCAGTCCCACCGCAGCGTTCGGGCAGAACCCGCTACTGACTGAGCTGGCCGGGCTTAAAATCCGGCATGACGCCTTCATCTCTCAGGTAAACCGGGCGCTCGGTGACAGCGGTAAAGGCGTGCTGATGCGCCTTATTGATGCCCACGAAGCGGGCCGCGTACTGCGTGCGCAGACTGACCCTGGCACAGGAACGGTCTGGCAGCCGCTGCTGCCGGACGACTACATTATCCCTCGCGGGGTGCGTCAGGGAGCGGACGCCACCGCGCTGCTGGCACCCTGGCTGAACTTTCAGGTGATGGGCGCGCACGTCGACGAGATACGCAACAACCTGCTGAAAATTAATGGCGTATGGCACGGGACGGTGGCCGTGAACCTCGGTCCGCAGAATCCGCAGAGCTTCGCTAAACTGCGCGAACTTATTCCCCGCAGCGTGCCGTTCCGTATCCGTCAGGACCTGATGCCGGGCGGCATGCGCCGGCTGGGCGGCAAGCAGTCAGTTCTGAGCTTCACCGAATGGGTGCCGGGGCTGAAGCCGATTTTCCAGTCAATCTCGCAGCTTGCTCAGCGTGAGATGCACGAGCCGGTGTGCGTGATGACCATCACTGCGGCCACCTGGGGTGATTCACCGGAGACGGTGACGCGTAACCTTACACTGCTGCAACAGGCACTGGGCTCGTGGGGCGTCTGCGGTGTAACCCAGACATTCGGTGACCCGGTAAGAGCCTGGGTCGCCACGCTGACGGCTTCATCAGCGGCAAGCGGACCGTGCCTGATGTATCCACCACTGTCAGAGGCACTTAACCTGATGCCGCTCAGCCGCCCTGCAACGGCATGGAATGAGGAGGGCAATGCGTTGTTCATCTCACCCGACGGAAAGCTGATGCCGGTGGCGCTCGCGGCAGCTAACCAGACCAAAAAAACTACCATCGTGGCGGGTGAGTCAGGTGGCGGTAAGTCGGTGCTGATAAACCGCCAGCCGATCAGTCTGGCGATGAGCGCGCAGAAGCAGCTGCCGTTTTATGCGGGAACCGACAAGGGATTCAGCTCGGTGGGTATGGTATCGATACTGCGGGCAGCGCTGCCGCCGGAGCGGCAGGATGAGGTGCTGAGCATTATCCTGCGCAACGACCCTGAGCACTGTCGCAACCTGTTCGATATCCAGCTGGGCCTGACCGAGCCGCTGAGCTACGAGTCAGAGTTCATGGAAAATGCGCTTACCGCGCTGTGTATTGACCCCGGCACGGGCGAGCCACCCAACGGTCGCGACACGCCGGCTATCCTGCGCCGACTGGTGAGCGATTCGTTTAAGGCCGCCCGCGAAGAGCCGCGGCGCTACAAACCGGGTCTTGTGCCGCAGGTTGACGCAGCGCTCGAGGCCGCCGATATCTGGGAGAAACATCCGGAATACCAGGAGGACGCGACCTGGTATGAGGTGCGTGACCTTTTGCAGGATGCGGGCCACACGGAGGCTGCACAGCGGGCACAGTTCCAGGCGGTACCTGAGCTGGCAGATATGGCACCGCGTCTTGCCGAGTACAAAGACATATACGGAAACATCCAGCGAGACGGTAGCAGTGAACCGTTAATTGAGTACATAGCCCGCTGCCTGCGCGATGCCTGCGGCCAGTACCGCATGTTCGCCGGTCGTACGCGCTTCATGATAAGCCCGAAGGCGCGCGTCATCACGGTGGATATTCAGCACGTTGCCGGTAACAAGTCGAAGGCGGGCTACCTGCAGACCGGCATGATGTACCTCTTCGCCGGGCACATCGCAGGCGGTGACTTCGTGCTGCCACAGTATCAGAAAGAGCTTTTTCCTGCACTGCATAAGCGCTGGCACGCGCTGCACCGGGCGCGTGTGCAGCAGCTGGATGAGGAGGTCAAAACCAAACAGTACGACGAACTGCACAATGCGAAAGGTGTGCCCTTCATCTTCCCGATGCTTGAGACCGAGAACCGTGAGGAACGTAAGTTTGGTGTGCGCACTGTGATGTCCTCTCAGTACTTCCGCGATATGCCCGACGCACTGCGCCAGTCCGCAAACAACGTTTACATGGTCGGGATAGACCCGGAGGATCGCGAGCTGCTGAAGGAGCGCTTTAAGGTGCCGGACGTGACGCTGGACCGCTTTGACCGGATGGGCAGCGGGCCTTCAGCCGACGGCAGCGGCGTACCGTTCCTCGGCATCTTTCGCATAAAAGGGGGCAGCACCATCACCCACATCATGAAAAACACGGTTGGCCCGGAGGAGCTGTGGGGACACAGCACCACACCGGTGGACATGTCACTGCGCCGGACGATTGAAAGCGAGGTCGGCGCTGACACAGCACGCCGAATCCTCGGACGCTTCTTTCCCAACGGTAGCGCCGAAAAATTCATCGAGCACCGCCGCCGCACCGCCGGCGAAACGGGCGGTGAAAGCGTCATCCGGGCGCTGGCAACCGAGCTTATCGACAAACAGGGCTACGACCTCTGATCCTTCAGGAGTACTGATATGCAGTCAACCCAATTCAGGCGCCCCGCGGGGCGCCGGTGGCTTGCCGCCTGCGTGCTGGCGGCGCTTTCCCCGGGAGTCCATGCCTATCCCGTTGAGGTAATGTCCAGCGTGCCGATGGATACGGTCGTCAGGCCAGCGCTCGGTACCATGCAGACCACACTGGCCGAAATCCTCTCGGCTGAAACCGAAACCGGCACGGCTGTGGTGCAGAATGCCGACAAAGTCACCACGGCCGTTACAGAGGCCGCACGTACCCAGCGCGAGGCGGAGAACTTTAACCGTCAGGCGGACCGGCTGGAAAAAGCGCGCGCGTCCTATACGGTACCGGACAGCATCTGCAGTGAGTCCGCCTCCGGTACGGCCGCACAGGTGAGCCAGGCCACGCGGGCGACGGCATCAAAGCTCGCCGGCGGCGGCGGCGTATCGAGTGCGGCCGTGCGCGAAACGCTGGCGAGCCTACCCACGACGCCCCGTCAGGGGGGGTACCGCAGCGCGCTCATCCACGCAGCCTACTGCACGGCGGAGGAGGCAAAACTCTACGGTGGTACCGGGCTGTGTCCGTCCGTCTCTGCGCTTCCGGGCGGCGACACCGAAGCGCGATCACTTTACGACGGCGCGGGGCCGGCGGGCAAAGATCCGGAGCTGACCTTTACCCAGGCGCAGACAGACGCGGCCATGGCTTACGTGAACAACTCTGCAAAGCTTGATGCCGGGCGGACGCCGGGTAAGGGCGAAATCCAGACAGCGACCGGTCAGGAGTATCAGGGCCTGCTCACACAGTACAAGGCCATGCAGAGCGCGGCCATGCAGCCGCAGCTGGACATGGTGGCGGCGAGCCAGCCGCAGGATGCGACGCAGGCGGCACTCAGCGAGGCGCGGCAGTCACCGTCGGCGGAAAGTTACTTCCAGCAGACCGCATCCGCGCAGGCAAAGCAGACCGGCACCATGAGCGAGCGCGAATTTGAGGCGTTCGAAGTCGGTCGCCGCTACGCCAACACCGCGTGGGTCACCGATCTTCAGGCCATGGACGGCGACAACCTGACGCGTGAAATGGCGCGTCAGCAGAGTCTGGCCAACTGGCTGGCGCTGGGCATTAAAAACGAGCTGCGTCAGGCCAATATCATCAGTGGCCAGTTGCTGGCGCTGGCGGCAAAAAATGAATACGCCCCGCAGTTGCAGGCGCTGTCCTCGCAGATGAGCGCCGGCGTGAGCGCACAGTAACCTTTCCGGAGTATCACATGACGACAAGCGGTACCTTCGCGCCGGACACCGGCGCGCTTTCATCCCTGCTGGACGCGGGCAACGGCCCGGTGCTGGTGCTGGACCCCTGCGGTGAGCTGTGGGAGGCGTTCTGGCAGGCACCTGTCTGGAAAAAGCTCTGGCAGGCCTGGCGCCTGGCACCCGGGCAGACGCAGGAGGGCGACGTCTGGGACGTGCTGGCCGCGATGGGCAGCGTCAATGCAGCGGAAGCCAGTAAGTGTCTTGCCGCCGCACTTTTTCCGGCGGAAAGTCACAGCGACCTTACGCGCCGCCTCATGACCTGCATCCTGGCGTTCGCGGACGACACGGGGCATTTCAGCGGTTGCCCGGCCGGACTCGGTGCGCTGGCCGGACAGCTCTGGGCGGGGGATCTCTGGACCACCCTTGCCCGCTGGAGCCGCCAGTATCCGTATCACGCCTCGCTGCAGGCAGCGCGCGCGCTGCTCACGCTTGAGGGTGCCAGCGAGTCGGAGGCCGCCATCCGTAAGCGCATGGAAATTTTCCACCATCCGCACGTGGCGGAAACTTTCACGGGTGCGGCAGGGCTCAGCCTCAGCACAATCAGGCAGCGGCCGGGGCAGGTCATCTTCCTGACGCCCGACATCCGCTGCATGGAAAGTGAAGACCTGACGTCCGTGTACTGTTTCCTCGCGAGCGGCCTGCAGGCGATGGCGTCGCTTCATAACGTGACGTTCTCGCGCGTTGAGCCGGTCCTGACCCCGGAAGGGGGCGCCCTGTGAAAGATAACGACACAGCCGCCCGGAAGGACGGCGCAAAACCCGCCCGCATCACCGCGAAGCGTGCGGGCTGGGTAGCCCTGAACGTGGTGCTGCCGGCGTGGGAGGTCTCAAGCGTGGCCCGCCACGCCGGGCGCAACGTCTCACGTCTGTGGCAGCGGCTGCGCGACGTCACTGCAGGCCGTGGTCACGGCGACTACCGTCCCGAAGACTGGGCGCAGGCAATTGCAGACACCGGACTGACGCCGGATTGCCTGGCGCGCAACCTGCGTATCAGCCGCTGGATCTGGTGGGGGCTGATGTGGCTCACCGGCCTGCCGGTGGCTGGCTTTATGTTTGCACTGATTGCTGCAGGCAGCAGTATCAGCGGGACTGGCTGGCTGCGTGTAGGCTGCGTCATGCTCGTGCTGATAATGCTGTCAGCGACAGGCTTCGTTCAGGCTCTTGCTACGAGCTTCCGCCTGTGGCAGTTGAGCGAAAAGCGGGTTACGGCGTCAGAGAACGGGAGTTTTCAGGCTTACCTGCAGGAGACGCGCTGGTGCAGACAGGTGCTGAGCGGCGGGCTGTTCTGAGTGGGCAGGCGATGACCATTGCAAAATTTTGAAATTCTCCACCAATTTCACCGGAGTCTCACACATGAAAAAATGGTTAATCATTTTGTGTGCAGTTTTGTTTCTGGCTGGTTTCACTTCGTATATGCACCACAGAAATGAGCAACTGACAAACGGACCTCAAAGAGGGCAGTTAGGAAGCTGGAACGGATGACCCCTGCCTTTACAGCCTGAACAGAGGGAAGCCGGCCGCCCGGAACCGAGATGGACTGCCTTACAACCATCAAAAGAGGTAAGACATGTATATCCGACTGGATCTCTTCGCTGACATGCTTCGCATCCGTCCGGGCGACCTGCTGCAGGCGGTGCGCACGGACGGGATGCTGGCTGGTCTTCACCTTCCACAACGTCGTCAGGTACGCGGTGCCGCCGTGATGTTTCTGCAGGAGGAGGCCATAGCCTTCGCTGAGCAATGGCAGACGCGTTCAACTGCCCCCCCGGCTCCTGACGCCGATGAGCCACTGGTCTCACTAGACGCGTTTGCCCGCCAGGCCGGCATCGCGCCGCTGGCGCTCTGGCAGGCCGCCAGTGCCGGTAAACCGCTCAGGGGGATAGTTCTGCCGGTGGCGGTGAAAGCTTACGGCAGTCAGCTGATGTTTTCCGCGAAAGAGGCAGGGCTGTTTGCCGAAGCGTACAAACAGCGTCTGGCAAAAACGTGAAGTGAATCAGCTTATTGATCGTATTTTTTCCGGATTAACACATACTATCCGGCATTATCCGCTGATGCGTAATTAATAAAAGGAGCAGGGATGACCCGCACCGAATGGCTTATGAAGTTCCGGCGCTGCCGGAACATTGAGACGCTGGAAAAGGTGTATGAACACCTGAGTTATTCCGGAGACCCCGGAGAAGAATTTGCCATGACGCAGGCTTATGACCATCGTAAGGCAGAATTCGCCGCAGGTAAGCTGTTTGACCGCGTACCTAAGCACGTCTGGCAGTACGTTAAGTAACCTTCTGGCACCTCCCTGCCCGGGCGGCCAATCCTTCGCCGGTAACCGCCGGCATCTTACGGAACTGACATCATGAGAACAAACATACTGCACTCCATCGCCCGTGTAGGCGGACTGGTGCTTCTTATGTGCCTGTGCAGGTCACAGGCGCAACCCCTGACGGGAGCTGTCCATGCAGGAAACTTACCGGTCATGGGATGGGCAGTTCTTTCCGGACTGGCATTAACGAATGCCGCCTGCATGCTGGCGCTTATGCAACGTATGGCTGCTTTTATCCTCAGCCTGATTTACCCGAAGGCTGATGTATAAAAGATTTTTCAGGCCTCATCCTCTCTGCGAGACGCTGCCCTCTGCTGTGCCGCTGACACACACCTGACACAGCCGCTCAGGCGGCACCCACTCCTTCCTATCCGGTCAGCTCCTGACCCGCAGGTAAACCATGAAGCTACTGACAAAAATTCAGGCGGCGGCTCTGCTGTGCGCCGCGTCCTGCCCGGCGCTTGCCGACGGCGTGGACTACCAGACCATCAGCGACGCCGCCAGCAAGACAGGTGACCTTTCCCGTCAGGCGCTGGTGATGATATTCGGTGATGTGGTCCTTACGCCTTTTCAGCCCGGGCAGGCCACGCTCATCGGCTCGCTCTTTGCACTTCTGAACGGCGTACTGTGTGCTGTGGCGTTGTTCTGGTTTCTTACCGTCACGCTGAAAACGCTGTTTAAAGGCGGTCAGGAGGGCAAAGTGTTCAGCGCCGGGCGCACTATGCTGCATCCTGTGATGAGTTTTGCGGGCTTTATCACGCTCATTCCCACCGCATCAGGCTGGTCGCTGTCGCAGCTTGTGATGCTGTGGGCTGCGTCCACCATGGGCATCGGCAGCGCAAACCTCTTTACGGACAAGGCGGCCGACATGATAAGCAGCGGCATGTCGCTTGTCGTGCAGCCCACAGCACCCTCCACGCGATCGGCGGCGCGCGCGGTGTTCGAGATGAATCTGTGTAAATACGCCACCAACAGTGAGCTGACTTCGCTTTATCAGGACGGTCAGGCCCGCACTGCGTTGATGCAGACGCAGGGTGGTAACGGCGACTACACCACTGGCAACGGCAGTGCGCTCTGCGGCACGGCCCGTATCCCCGAGCCGTCAGGCGGCATGATGGACAGCCTGTTCGGCTCGGCGGTCAACACGTCCAGCGTTACCACGGCATCGCGGGGAGCGCTGGATACCATGCAGTCCACGCTTGATTCTGCCGCACAGGCCTACGTTGAGGCCTATCTGAACCGAAGGGATAAAGACACGGGTACGCTTGTCGATCCTGAAACCACTATTCAGAACGCGGCCGCCGCCTATGAAACCACGGTCAACAATGCGCTGAATCAGCTGAACTACAAGGATTCTTTGCAGAGTCAGCTGACGACACAGCTTAAAACATACGGATGGATTTCGCTGGGCGCCTGGTACAACACCTTTGCTACTGCCAACAGCAAGACTAATGAGGTGGCCAACGCGGCACCGGTGACGTCAGGGCCGAGCCTCAGCGGCGAAACCGGCACCGGCGACCTGTATCATCAGGTGTTCACAGCCTACAGGGCACAGGTGCAGAACAGCACCTATACGGCACCACTTGGCACGCAGACGGCAAAAGATGATGGTGCAGCGGTCAATGCAGCGGATCCAAATGCTGTATTCACAGGTATTTTTAAATCGCCGATGCAGCAATTGACCACTTTTATTGCTACCAGAGAATATGGCACCGAAGCGGATTTCTCACATCAAGTTAATCCACTGATTAAGATGCAAGCCATCGGTGATATCACATTGTTGGCAACTGAGGGAGCGTTAACGACTTACACACTCGTTTACGCTGCCGCCTCTGCTGCTGATAATTCGTTGCTGGGGACCGTCGGAAGAATACTCCCATTTAACGTGACTGCCGCTACTAAGGATGTGTTGGCAGAACTTTCGCCGCCCTTTTATTTTCTGTTGTTACTGCTCTTTGCTGTGGGGTTCTCACTAGCTGTATTTTTACCAGCAGTGCCGTTCCTGTACTGGATGGTTGGCGTTTTTAACTGGCTTGTCAGCGTCATGGTAGGTTGCGCTGCAGGCCCGATGTGGTCGGCGACGCACCTTGGTGCCGAGGAAGATAAAGGTAGCCGCAGCGCATATGGATATATCTTCCTGATCGATATGATTTTGCGTCCCTCGCTAATGGTGCTGGGTTTTTTCTTTGCCTCAGTGGCAGTAATGGCGGGTGGAACACTGCTGAATCTGCTGTTTGGGACCGCGTTGGCTAACGCTAACGCTGATTCAATCATTGGAGTATTTAAAATGGTGGGCTGGCTGCTGATTTATGCCCGTATCGCTACTTTCGGCGTTACGCGCGTATTTGGCCTGCAGGCTACGCTGGCCGATTACGTCATCACGTTCCTGGGTGGGTCGGGTATGGCCGGAGTCATGGGAGGGTTGGTTGATGACGTTAAAGGGATGTTTGCAGCGGCAGGTGGTGGTGCCCGAAGGACGCCGGGTCTTCAGAAGGTCACTAATCCTGAAGGGCCAACAAATGAAGACGGAGTCAGGTAATTATACCTGGATTTATTTACAGTCCTGAGTATAATTTAATCAGAGGGATTGCGGCAGGAGGATGCCATGAAAACAGTACAACGTCATGATAATTGGCTGGATTATATATGGGCCATAACGCGGGTAGCTTATTATTTCTTGGGCCTCCCTAGCCTCTTATTTATTGCCCTTGCTAGTATTATTGTCTATTCAAGTAAAGGCCCTACCGAGCCAGATGCAGGCATGGGATTTTTCTTTATTTTAGTTTGGTGTGGGATCTTACTCCCTTTAGGCTTCCGTCGTCTCAGTATCATTCGTCGTCGTCGCCAGCTCAAAAAGATGGTCGCTCTGCTCACCAGTGATACGCGTTTCAGCCCTCAGAAGCAGCATCAGGTGATGGATGCGGGCCGCGGTAAATATCTGGGTATCGATACCCGTTACGGCAACATTCTGTTCATCCACATGGTGAAAAAGGGTGTCGTCGATGTTATCGGTCTTACCATGCGTGACTGGACTGACCGTGAGCTGGAAGGGAGCACGCTGCGGATTAATACCAAGAATCCTGACGTGCCGGTGCTGAGTATAAACGCACACCCCACGGTGACTAAGGAGCTGTATAACACGCTCAGTGCAATGAGCCATAAAAGATACACGGAATCCTTCCCCCAGGAGCCGTGGCCACTGCACGTAAGCCTCCAGAGCCGCTTTGTTGAATTCGAACACGACGTGGTGGTTCCTCAGGCAAGCAACTGATTCCCCCTGACATCCTGATGCATTTCCTCTGACACCGGCCACGCGCCGGTGTTTTTCTGTCTGCTTTCCGGCGGGCCGAAGCGCCTGTCTCCGCCTCTGGAACCTCACATATGAATACCTATCATCCGAACGCCGCCGGCAGTAACGAGTCGGCCATGGTGCTGATGACCTTTTGCCTTGGGCTGCTGCTCTGCTGGCTCTTTTTTGCCGACTTTGTGCGCTGGAGCTGCTGGGCTCTTTACTGGCTTTGGCGCCTTGCCGATTTTCCCCAGATACACCGCTACGCCGCTGAGCGTATCAACCTCCTGGCCATGACTGGCAACGGTGCAGAGTCTGTAGGGCTAAGCGAATGGCGCGATGTAATGAACAACACGGCCGGCATCCTGTTTGTGCCCATGTTGCCGCTGGTTACCGTGACCAGCTGGGCCCTGGCGCGACATCCTGCGCTGGGCTTCCGGAGCCGGCGCGCGATCGACATTCACTCGCTGCCCCGGGTGATGGCCACCTTCGCGCCCTCGGTTATTCCGGTTCTCTCCGGGCATCTCGGTGATGGCCTGATGAACGACACCACGCCGGAAAACGCCTGGGCGCAGAAGCCTGAGGAGTTTGCAGAGCAGCACGGACTGATTAAGCGCCGTGTACTTGACCGCGATGCGGCTAAAGCAATATTTGACGCGCAGACCGGCCCGTCCATTACTTCGCCGGTGCACTGGCTGCCGCATGAACGCGCGCTGCTGGCCGTTTTCGGCCTGCAGGTGTTCACCGATGACCGTAAGGCTGCTACCAGACTGCTGGATGACCTGAACCGTTCTTGCTTAATCCGCCGTCCGTTCCGCGCGCCCGAATTTCGCAGCGTACCCGACTGGCAGGTTGCAGAGAAACACGTGGCGCGCGTGCTGGCGAGCCCGGGTGTGAACGAATGGCTGAAGACGCACCGGACGGTGCGCTCTGCGCTGGTCGGGCTCTACGGCCGCGACCTGCGCCTGCCGCCAGCCCGGTTCCGCTGGCTGAAGGGCTGCGATCGCACGCTGTGGTACGGGCTGCACACCGCCGACACCGCCAAAGTTTTTGTTGAGGGGGCGGGCATCGTCGCACAGGCTCGCGCGGAGCAGATGGCCATTAGACTCGGTCTGCCGTGCCCGCCGCTGATGACCGGTGAGGCTGTCGACGGGCTGCAACTGGAACTCGAGTCGCTCGGGCTCGTATATCCACGCGACCCGCGCCCCGAGCGGGCGAAAAAAACGCGCGAAATGCCTTTCCCTGACGCACTTTATCTGCCCGGTGAGGGCGAAGACGAATTTTCTGACGGCGCCGGCGTGCGCTGAAACAAGGATAAGATGATGACAATTTCACGCAGAGAAGGCCCGTTCGTGGCCGACATTACCGGTGGCGTGCTGAGCGCGCGCCGCGAAACATCCCAAGCAGGACGGGGACAGGGTGGCATGCATTTCCACACTGCAGCGGCGTCAGAGCCCCTTTTTATTCTGCCAGTCACAGAGTGTCCGTGGGTTGTGATGCAAAGCGACGGTCTTTACGCGCAGAACGCGCAACATGCGCCGACGGCACTTTACCGCGGGGATGACGCTGCACAGTTGCTGAGCTGCATTACTAATCTGATGACCACTGTTGAGAGTAAACGCAGCCTTCACGGGGGGATAAGAAAATACGCTTTCGCTGTTGCAGCAGCTTACCTTACAGGGATTTTACTTGTACTCACCGGCTATGCATTTTATCAGTTCACGACGCCAGACTCCCGCCTGCTCAATCAACTGAATTCCCCTCAGATACTTCATCCGGAGTCTGACCACGCCCGCTTCAGGCCTGCTGAACCCGACGCCACGGACATGACGCCGTCCTGGCACAAGGGCTGGCGCGTGGACTCCCCTGCGCTGATAAAGCCACTTCCTCAGGCGCAGCAACGGGTCGATACTGCGCCTGCAGACGGCTGGGATCTGCCGCAGAACGTGCGTTCGGAACTGCCGGCAAAACTAAAAAGCGCGGCATCACGCGGTCTGTTCACTGTGCCGCTGTCATCCGGCCATGCGCGCACAATTTACGTGTTTGCCGACCCGGCCTGTCCGAACTGCCAGCGCATGGAGCGTCATTTTGAAACCGTCGCCGGCACCGTCAACGTGGTGATATTCCCGGTCACCATCGAGGGGCGCGAGGCGTCACTGAAAGCGCTGACGCCGGTGATGGCCCTGCCGGAAGCTGAGCGTCCCGCCGCCTGGAGGCAGTTGTTTGCGGTTGACGCAGGCATCAGCGTGCCAGGAGGCGGACAGGCCGCACCGGTGCCAGCGGACGAGAATCAGGCCGAAACGGCGCGGGGGGCGATTGGCGTCAACGAGGTGGCCTTCCGAGCCTACCGCCTGCCGGGCACCCCCTGGACGATTTCAGACGACGGTCGCTACGTGCCGCAGAGTGTATTGAGCTCGCCGGCGGCCCTCACGGCATTTTTAAACGGAGGTGGTAATGACGGACAGTAATTCCGCGATAGACAGTACCCGCGTCAACCGGCACGCGGGGCGTTCGTGGCTAACCGACGTTCTTTGTGAAACCGGCACGCTGGCCTGGGGAATGCTGGCCGCGGTAGGTGCCGGCATCATATGGCCCGCCACGCTATTACTGAGCCTGCCTTTGCTGATGTTCTGGTCGCTGGTTGTTGCGCCCGCCGGCCGCTGGCAGATGCCGATGCGCATGCCCACCGACATGAACCGGGACGACCCGTCGACGGAACGCCAGGTGCCGGCGAAAGTGCTGGGATTCCTGCCGGTGGCGACCGTGCGTATTTATACGAGCCGGGCGGCGGGGATTCTTTACGCCGGCTACCTGCGCGGCAGGGACGCCGGGCGAGAGTTGTGGCTCTCGATGGACGACCTGACGCGTCATGTGCTGATGTTCGGTACCACCGGCGCCGGGAAAACAGAGATGCTACTGGGCTGGGTGTTTAATGCGCTGTGCTGGGGTAAGGGAATGATTTTCTCCGACCATAAGGCTCAGAACGACGTGGAGATAGCGATAATGTCGCTTGCCCGCCGGTTCGGGCGTGAGGATGACCTACGCGTGATGAACTTTATCACGGGTGGCCGCTCGCGCGCGCAGGCACTGCTGGAGAATGCAAAAGGGCGTCCGCAGACCAACACCATCAACGTGTTCGGGATGGCGCAGGAAACCTATACCATCAACCTGATGGACTCAATGCTGCCGAAAACCGGCGGTAGCGGCGGCGACTGGCAGGAAAAGGCCCGCTCCATGAATCAGGCGCTGGTGACCGCGCTTGTTTACAAGTGCCGCCGCGAGGGGACAGTAATGTCGCAGCGCACTATTCAGTCACACCTGCCGCTGCGTAAACTCGCCGGGCTTTATGTGCAGGCTGTGGAGGAGCAGTGGCACGAGGAAATCCGCGTGGCGCTAGAGAACTATCTGAGTACGCTGGCTGGCTTCGACATGGATAAGGTGGCCACGCCGTCAGAGTGGGACCCGGAGGCAAACCGTCAGCACGGCTACCTTATGCAGCAGTACACGCGCATGCTGAGCCTGTTCAGCGACACATACGGGCATGTGTTTGCGCGCGACGCGGGCGACATTGACCTCAGAGACGTGGTGCACAATGACCGCATCCTGTCTGTTCTTGTGCCTGCGCTGGAGCTGTCGGCCAGCGAGAGCAACACGCTGGGCCGGCTTTATCAGTCGCAGCTGGCCATGATATTGAGTCAGGACCTGGGTGATAAGCTGGAAGGGCGGCCGGAGGATAACATGACGGTGCGGAGGTTTAAGGACCGCTTTCCGTTTCTCTGGATAATCGACGAGGTGGGCGCCGGCTATAGCGAGAAGCTCGGCGAACTGGCCACGCAGGTTCGCTCGCTGGGCTACTGTCTGCTGCTGGCCGGGCAGGAGGTGCAGCGCCTGAAGACGGCGGCGGGCGACGCGGTATGGACGCTGATCGCCAACATGGGGACACGTTTCACTGGAGTAATAAAAGACCCGAAAGACACGCTGGAAATTCTGCAGCTGATGGCCGGCACCGAATACCGCGCGCACATGAGTGCGATGGTGCAGCAGGGCAGCATAATCGGCAGCGGCCTGAGCGAGGACCCCCGCCTGCAGGTGACCGAAAAGAAAAAGGTCGACGTCGATGAGGTTCAGAAACTGCAGGAGGGGGAAAACGTCACCCTTTTCAGGGGGGAAGTCATCCGCGGCAGCTCGCTTTACATTAAGGACCCCCAGAAATTCGCGAAGGAGCCGGTGCGTATCAACCGGTTTCTGGAGGTCAGCCCGCCCTCTGAGGCTCGTCTTCTGGCGACCATGCCTTACCGTCAGCGCCGCAGCTACGTGCGGGCCGCCCGGGTACAACACATTCTGCAGGTTCTGGACGCGCCTCCGGGCGCGCAGGATACCAGCCGGCTGGTGCTGACCGACCCTGCGCTGGCTGCTGTCTGTGAGTTCAGCCTCGAATGCGAGTACTGCTGGAAGCGCTCACCGTCTGCCGCAGTGCGTTCGTCAGTTCTCTGGCATATGGTACAGGAAAGCCTGCCTGCGAGGGGCAGGGGCTACAAGGTCCGCCTGCGTGAACCCCGCCTGATGGGCGTGGGTCGCGAGGCGATTGAAAAAGCCATGCAGAACTACGTACCACCTGCGCCGTTCGTCCTCCCGTCGTAATTAATACAACTCACTGACACCTTCTCCCTCCGGTCTGTTGCCTTTTTAAGGAGACTTATCATGCGTATTGTCACCGGCGATCTTCTTGCGCAGGAAGTCGCCTGTATCGTAAACCCCTGGAATGTGAACATCATCCCACGCTGGCTTTTTCTGCCTGCCGGCGTTTCTGGCCAGCTTAAAAAGAAAGCCGGGTCAGAGCCGTTCAGAGAACTTGCCCGTTTTGGCTGGCTCAGCCCGGGCTGCGCAGTACTGACGGGGGGCGGACTGCTTAAAAAGCCTGTTATACATGTGGCCGGACTTAACCTGTTCTGGCGCAGTTCTGAATCCATAGTCTTCCGCTGTACCCGGTCCGCGCTGACGATAGCCGCCGAAAAGGGACTGGATTCTGTGGCGCTGCCGCTTATCGGCGCGGGAACCGGCGGGCTGAGCGAAGCACAGAGCCGGCTGGCCATCGAAACAGCCGTTAATATGAGCCGCTACAGAGGTGAAGTCCGTCTTGTCATCCGGCCGGAAAGTCAGAGGATACCTTTATGACGCAGTCCCCTGAAAAGACGTCCGGCGACAGCGTATACGTTCATCTGTTGCGGCTTGCCCGGATGGAGGGCGATCTGATGGTGATTTCTGCTGAGCAGCGCATCACCGGACAGGTGGATGGCCTCCACCTGCACCAGTTGTCGAACATTGCCTGGTCATTTGCGCAGGAGGGGTACACAGACCCGCTGGGGTTCTGCGCCAGCGTGGCGGGCCTGGCTCACGCCGTTGAACAGCTGGCCATTGAGACAGACGCGGACGAATGGTCCTGGTGGATAAAGGCCTACCAGGAGGACGAAGAAGAAAGACGGCTTGCCGCAGAAGAAGATGAACTCAGGCGCGTGCACGTCAGCCACCACAGTGAAAACGGCACTGAATACCGGAGCCTGCCGTATCGTGGCGACTCGATGGATGGCATCGCGTATCTGCCGGTCATTGTTCCTGAAGTCGGTCACTTTGAAGTGGCGTGCCTGCATCGTGAACGCGGTATTGCCGTTGTTCCGGAATGGTCAGAGGCCGTTGCCATCGCCCGCTATGCAGTATCTCACGACGGCGGTTACGGCAGTGTCATTGTGCGCAGCACAGACAGAGACATCACACACGCTGACTTCGAAGCGTGGTTTCTGGACTGAACCGGAAACCGCCGGTCTTAGTCAGGAATAACTTAAAAAAACACTCTCAGCGTCAGAGGAAATATATCGATTCACTACCGTTAAACATAATGTCTCTTTAACCCACTTTAATATTCACATTTCTTTATTCCGCTTCATTGAGGGTGTTTATTTATGGTTAAGGTAATAAGCCGCGAAGCATTGATTATTGACCTTCCAGATTTTTCACCAACTGCAAGGAGGGTTAAAATTGTCAACGCTAAATACACCAAACCAAAAAACAAAATCACCAAAGCACAACGCAACCAGTTACGCATGAAATTTGGTGGTAAGTGTGCCTACTGCGGTTGTGACTTACCGGAAAAAGGGTGGCACGCGGATCACGTTGAACCCATACGCCGGGATTTTGACGTAGTTTACTCACCCGCTCACGGTGCTCACCTATCGCGGAGCAATGGAAAAGCTCTTAATCCTGACCTTCACGCTATTGAAAATCTTTTTCCGGCCTGTGCGCCCTGCAACCTATTCAAAGCCACATGGAGCATAGAGGACATGCGGAGAGAGATTACCCGACAAATTGAACGAGCGCGTTCATACAGCGTCAATTTCCGTACAGCGGAGAGATTTGGCCTTATTGAAGTAGTAAATAAGCCTGTTATGTTCTGGTTTGAAATTTATAAGGTGGCCAATCTTGAAAACTGAAAGTGATTATAGAAATGACAGAGAGTATATGCTGATTGAGCCAGGTATTAAGCCTTTGTGTGATACGCTTAATTCGTATGACGGCATTGTTACGCTTTATTCCTGTGAAGGGCATCCACGGCGTCCGGCCCGTCCTTACGTGTCGTTCCGTGCAGAGCTGGACGAGGCGGAATTGATTCATGACGCCATAACAGCCTGCCGCGACAAACTCACTTATAACTGGTGGATAACAGGCTGTTTTAACCCCGAAGGTGCCTGGGTGTACTGCCTGGAGCCTAACGACGTCAGATTCCGTCGCCGGCTTCGCTTCGGGTTTCTGCCGAACTGGAAGCGCGAACGGGTAGATCTGGATCTTGAGCACATCAGGCGCAGCATCGAAACGACGTTTCCCCATTATTTTCGGAAAAACCGCCCTATTTAACATCATCGATGTATCTCGCAGTCCCCACTCCCTCACGTGACCGGATTCCGGCGAAAGCCGCAAAAGTTCCGCTTATCCCGCCCAAACAGAGTCAGAAACATATTGCTGTTTTGTTAACAGAAACGCGGTATCGGTTTAATCACGAAACCGGGGCGAGACCGCCATTATCCATAGTTATCTTAAATTTCATGTAATCGACGAACTCAATCAGGAAAAATGAAATGAAAAAAACGATCTTTGCTGTCGTGTTATCGGCCGTGCTATCCCTCTCTGCCAGTGCTTCATATGCAGCTCCGTCCCTCGATGTCGGTTTCTCTCCGGAAGGCAGCGCACTAAAAGTGGTGCTGAAGACACTCGACGAGGCCCACGAAAGTATCCGTCTCATGGGCTACAGCTTTACTTCGCCTGAGGTGGTGAGATCGCTGGTTGCGGCCAAAAAACGAGGCGTGGACGTCAGGGTAGTGGTTGATGACAAAGGGAACCGGAGTAAAGCCAGCCAAGCCGCAATGAACGTGGTGGTCAATGCCGGTATTCCGCTGCGCACCAACGGACAGTACAAAATTATGCATGACAAGGTCATCATCACCGATGGCCAGAACGTCGAAACAGGATCATTTAACTATACGCGCAGCGCCGCAGAATCGAACTCAGAGAATGCACTGTTGATACGCGGCGTGCCGGCACTGGCGCAGACCTATCAGGCACACTGGCAGTCGCGCTGGGACGGTGGTACTGACTGGCATTCAGGCTACTGAGACAAGCCAACCTCTTCTTTTTCCTGCAATAGCGAACTGTGCGCCAACACTATACCCCCCCTGTAGAGGGGGGTCGCTGTAAAGAATGATCTGTAGTATGCTCTGCGGCATGATCCAAACCTGTGTCACGAGGGGGCCGGAATGCCGCAAGCTGCTAATACAGAATCGTCGTCACCGAAACGCCCATACCGTAAAGGTAACCCGCTGAGTGTTGCAGAACGTCAGCAGTCTTCACTGGCCCGCAAAAAACAAACTCATCAGGAAGTAAGAGTGTTTTTACCCTCTCAACTGAAAGACGAGTTGCGGACGATATGTGAAGCAGAAGGCGTGACGCAGACTGAACTGATCGAGAGACTGGTCAAAAAAGAAGTAGAAAGAAACAGATAACGAAAAAGTAGCGACATCACTTTGTTGCCTGTACTAAAGCAGAGTGATAGATTACGGATCGTTTAAGAATTCTGGTTGGCCACGCCGCAAGGTGGCAGGAGACTGGTACTGAAGCACGACTGAAGGCCAGAAAAAAGAAAACCCCGATAATCTTCCTGAGTTTGGCGACCGGAGAAGACTAACGGGGCTCACTGAATCTGCATAGAAGCTGTTGCTCTATGCGGGGAGTATAGATTCATGCCCAGAAAACTGCAATACCTTCTGTGCTTACTCCTTCTGTGCAACATAAGCGCAGGAAGGCGTGGCTGAACAGGTCCTTGAAAACACATCAATTTACCGGCAGGTAAAAAATCCGAATCCGAAGTTTATTCCGGAAAAAGGAAAGAAGACTCTGCCGTTCTGCGAAAAACTCCGTGAGAAAGCAGCGGGCTTCACTCAACGCGTTGAGTACCAGATGCTGGTTGCCATGTTGATCGCCCGGGGCGAACGCAAGCGCCGTCCTCCACTGTTGCGCACCAGAGGGCTTGAAGCCGCGCTCCAGGCACTGTGCTGGTATTACAATCCGCTGGCCAACCGTGTCGGCGCCTCGCTTACCAAAATGTGCATCCTGTGCGGGCTGGCCACTGAGAGCAAACGCCTCTCGATCACCCGCTTTACAGGGGCGTGTCAGTTTTTTAAGCAGCTGAAGCTCATCACCTACAACACCGAATACTGTAAAGAAATTGGCTGCAACATTCCGACGGACATTACTTTCACGCCGCTGATGTGGCAGGTGCTTGATATCTCTGAAGAGGCCGTTGCGGCTGCTCGTCGCAGCCGTGTTGAGTGGGAAAATAAACGGCGTGAGAAAAAGGGCCTGGCGCGCCTCGATGCCAGCGAACTCATCAGCGCGGCCTGGTCGTTCGTACGTGAAAAATTCCGTGAGTCTAAGAAGTCACGCCGCGAACAGGGCCTTAAGCGTTACCGTGGACTCAGAGATGCGCCTCGCAGCCGTAAAGAAATTGAGCAACTGGTCCGCCTGCAGCTTCAGAAGGAAATCCGTCACGGCCGATTCTTTGGTGACCTGAAGGCGGTGCGCAGAGAGATTGAACGCAGAGTGACGGAGCGCATGAAAATTTCGCGTGGCCATTACACTCGTCTGGGCGATGACCTGCTGGTGACCACCTGATTAAACGCTGAGCGGCGAGCCTGATAACTGGCGCTGACGTGCCGGTCTGCGGTTGCCCAAAATATGGCTGAACCGGACATTCTTCCCGGTTTTCACTCTCCTTCCAGTCATCCGGTTCGCGCCGGAGGATTCTGCACGTCTCAAGTCTCCCTAATCGTACAAAACACACCCAGCACCCAGCGGCATTGATCGTGTATGAACGTGATTGCCGGCACAGATGTTAACGAGCTGGCCACCGTGACGGTCGTGACCAGGCTAATTTGAAACGAATTCTGTACTTATCCACATTAACCACAAGAGGGTAGTTTTTGTAACCATCGTTCGAGAGTCTTCTTAACCAGTGTCCGAGCTTTTTACAAACCGCGATGATCCTTTTAAAAACCCGATCTTTTATCTTTTAAAAACCAGTAATACTTACCTTTAAATAAATAACCTGTTCATCAGCTGCCCTGTGGACAGCTTCAGAAAGCGAACGCCCTTGCAGCGGACTTACGTCCGCGCCGGTTCGCCATGGCCGCTTCGCGACCAGAGATAGCTCCCGCCCCTGGCGGGCAAAAAAAGTAGTTACAACAAACTCCTGACCACTGTAGTGAGTAAACCGCGCTGTACCTTTATCCCATCGTCCCTCCCCACCCATGAAAAGCCCCGCCCGCACCGGCCCAGAGGGCCGGAACAGGAGTGGCTTCTAATGGATGATGTAACTACAAACTCTTTCGTCGCTGTAAGTGGTATCGCTGCAGGGTACAGTGAACACGCCCGTAAGCGGCCCTGAAGGCCCGCTAACGCGGAGATACGCCCCGACTGCGGCTACGCCTTGTCGTGACCACTCCGACGGCGTACAGTGGCTTTCGTGCGATGGTTAGCGGGTATGGCTTTGCAGGAATGGGTTGGGGATAGGCAGAACCTGTCAAACCGTAACCGGCTTCGCCGGGCTACCGGCGCCATGTGGCCAATTCACCCTGGCTGACATCAGCTGGCGCCTTCATGCGCTGTCGCGCATTAAAAAAACCTGCGGAGATTACAAACTGGAAGAGAATATTATCAACAGCAACGATTCAGGCGCCGTTGCGCTGAGTCTGGCCATCAGTAGCGGAAAACTTATTCCGCAGCCGTTAGTGCCGATCACACCATCAGCCTGCATGACATCAGTAGTCAGATGGGACGAATGGCCAGACTACCGCGTGATTTTCAATAAAACTCCCCGCATTGATTATTTCCAGCCTGACCCATCCGGAAGCATGGAAAAAGAGCAGCTGGTCGTTTCTGAAATCACCGGGCTTGTTCAGGAAGAGGTAATTGAGTACTACAGCTGCAATCTGACAGACATAGCCGGAATGAGCTCATCGGGCAATAACATCTCCTCAGCAAAGGACATGGAGGAGTTTGCTCAGATGTTCTGCCCGGATTTCATCAAGCCGGTTACCGAATCCAGACTGAGAGAAATGATTACTTACTTCTCAGTCAAACTGGATGACATGACGTTCAGCGCCTTTTCCTGGGCGGACAGAGGTCTTTACTGGAATAACGACAACGGCTCACATCATCTGGCCGCGGCACGTCATATCGCACTGCAACTCGGAATGGACTGGCCACTTCAGGGCAGGCTGTACAGGTATACCCTCAGCAAGAACGCAGTAGCCTTACTGAGTCGCCGCTGGCACCTCGTGTTGATTCCGTCGCTGGCCGCCTATTCCGCGTTCATGGATGCCATGAAAGGGGACAGCTGTCCGTTTGGACTGTCAGAACTGCCGGAAAACCTCCATTCCCGCCAGGGCGGAAAGAAAGGGCTGAATGTAGTCTGGTTAGATCGTCACGATCGCAGGGCTAAATCTGCTGCTGCAGTTCTTTTAGATGCTGGATTTCCGGATTTATGCAATGTTCTGGAGGATATGATGAATGGCTGAGTTAACTTTTTTGCTCATCGGGTAGATGCTCGATGACGTCTTGGAGGATCTCATCTAAATCAACTTAAGCTTCTAATAAATATATGTATTTATTTCATAAAAGTTGCTTTTGAGGGCTAACAGGAAGTATTCATCATGACTGACGAAAAGGGCACGATGTTCCGCGCAATTTATGTCATGATCCTTCCAACGTTGGCACTTCTCCACGCATCCTCGGGCTTATCTGTGTTTTGCAAGCCATGTTGAGGTTGATAACGTCATGTGTTTTAACCAATTTCGACTGAATTTTTGCTCGGCACTTTTTACAAATTTATTTTTCGGGCTGTAAGCCGCAGTGTTAATGGCTTAGCGATGAATATGGGGGTTAATCCTACATATAGTGCTATTGAAGCGAACTAATACTACATCTAGAATCCGGTTAAGCACTCAATACACAGGAGATTCAGTGTTCAGCAGGTAACTGAGAGTGAGTAAAGAGTGGGTTAGAGGTTGAAACAATCAGCGTTACAGATACAAAAAAACCGCCCGAAGGCGGCTTAATTGAATCCAGAGAGATGTTCTCAGGCATTTCTCCGGAAAGCAAAAGCTGTTCTCAGGCAACTTTTGCTGGCGACAGGATTGTGATCTTACGAAAACACCTGCGTTAGCCTTCAAAGTCAGTATACGGTTTGTTGCTTTGGTTGCAAGAGGAAGGCTGCAATAGCACCACCCAACATTCAGTGTCAAGGTGTAAAACCGTAAGTTACAAATAAGGGGGCTTGCAGTAATTCTGGAAAAATAATAATTATTTTATAGTGTTAGCTTTTTTAGTGGCTAAAAATCATAAAGTAATTGCAAAACTGTTGCAGGCTGTGGAATGCTTCAATTTCACGAGGTAGACGGGATTCTCAGCCCATTTATCGGCGTCAGAGTTACCTTAATTTGGAACAGTCCGCAAGCATCTGCGTTAGCCTTCAATACTAATGCGATGTGGCCAGCCGAAGACCAGCGGTGTTATGGACATCAGTGTTATGAAAGGCATATTACTCAGCCTTGCTGTGAGCCTGGTTTTAGCGGCTCAGACAGCGGGCACGAGCGGAAACGGATGGCAGTTGCATGTGGCGATAAACGCTCCTGTTACAGTCATCAGCAGTAAATGAGCATAGCCGCCTGCGGGCGGCTTTTTTATTCGGACATGCAAAGTAGTCACTCATTCTGTTTCGGCTATGAGCTCTCTGCCCTGATTACGGATGTTGCCTACAGCGCGGGAAACTCTGTGCCAGCTGAAATCGCCTTCCGGCAGTGCTGACCTGTGCAGTATCTCCTCCGCCCTTTGGGAACTGGTATCCTCACTTAACCACTCTCTGACGGATTCTGGATTCAGAACTACTGGCCGTCTGTCGTGAATGTCGACCATCCCCTCATTGCTTCCGGCAGTAATGATGACAAACCCTTCCTTTCCATGGTCCTGATCAAACGGGGCTTTGCCAATCGCTGCAAAAAAAAGAGGCTGGCAGGCTTTGTGAAATATGAAATAGGGCTGTTTACCTGTTTCTGTTTTGGCCCATTCATACCAGCCGTCTGCGGGGATCACTGCACGCCCTTTCTGCCATAAGGATTTAAACATTTTTCCCGACGCAGCTGTTTCACTGCGCGCGTTAATCACCGGCTGACGTGGCCACCAGTCAGGGCCATAGCCCCAGAAGACCGGATCGAAATGCAGCTGGCCACCCCGTTCGTTAAGAAGCAGAACCCGGGTGCCCGGAGCCACGTTATAACGCCCCAATGGTTCCGCATCAAAAGTCAGTTCATCCGGAGAAATACCGGCAGCCTCAAAGTAGTCGTCTCTGCTGCTGTACTGCGCAAACCGTCCGCACATAAATACCCCCTCAGATAATGATAGTGGGGTATGAAAAAAGCGGCCAGGTGGCCGCTGAAGCGTGGATAACTGTATCAGCCTTGCAGCTCAGATTAGCCTGCAGCAGCAGGCTTTATATGCAAGCCAGGGCCTGTTCAGGCTGTTATATTCCGGATATGCCGGTTCGGTCCTGTGACGTCATCAGACCTTTTATAAAGTGAAGAACGAGGTACATCAGGCAGCCCGCAATGATTGAATTCAGCGCCGGCACGCCGTACGTCACGTAATATCCTGCTACCGCGCCCACCAGGCTGGCAATGATGGCATTCCAGCCGAAGTTCTTCGTCTGCGCTTCGTCGGGTAACGCGTTCCTGCGCCGGCTCTCATCCAGTACCTTCCTGTCGCTTTTCAGAATGAAATAGTCAACCATCATGACGCCGATGACCGGCGGGAACAGGACACCCAGCAGGTTAAGAAAGTCGACGAACCGGTCAAGGATGCCCATCACCGACATCGTGGTACCGGCTATGCCGATGAAAAGCGTAATAACCACGTACGGGATTTTCTTACCCGTAAACGCTTCAATCGCGTTGGCCACGCCAAGCGAGGACGAATACAGGTTGATGTCGTTGATCCTCATCGTCGAAAACACCACGACGATCAGCCCAATGCCGCCGGTGACCTGTCCCATGATGGTCACCACGTCCGCGGTATTCAGTATCACGGAAATGATCACAGCCAGCCCGTTGATAACGTACTCTCCCGCAAAGATGGTCAGAACCGTCATGAGCATGACCTGCCGGCCGTTGCTGTAATAGCGTGTCAGGTCTGGCGTTATCAGGCTGGCCACGATACTGCCTCCCACCACAAGCGTAATGGCGTCGCTGATGGAGAGGCCTTTGCCTGCTTCAGACAGGGCAGAAAGTGCCCCCATGTCCTGACCTTTCAGCAGAACGGTAGAGATGTACAGAACGCTGATGGCGAATGCCGGGACCGCTATGCGGGCGGCAAAGCGCAGCGCCCTGAAACCGAAGGCCACGATAAGCGTCAGGGTGAGGCCTGAAAGCGCAGCGGCCCAGTGAAATCCGAGTTTCTGGCCAAGTGCGTGATCCAGCGAGTTGGCAAAGACGGAATTCTGTATGCCAAACCATCCCAGCAGACTGACGGCGATGAGCAGACTGACCAGCACGGAACCGCCCCGGCCAAAACCGCACCAGCGGGCCAGCAGGCTGCCGGAAATGCCTTCCCGCATGCCGGCGTAACCCAGCCCGAACGTAGCGACAAAGAAAATCAGGCTGCCGGCGGTGATGGCCATGAAGGCGTGTGCATAGCTCATCGAGTGGCCAAGGGTGGCCCCAGCATGAACTGGTCCAGCGCAGTCAGCATCCCCATGTGAACCAGAGCCACGCCCCAGAACGGCAGTCGGGCGGCGGCCGGAACCCTTTCAACGGAATAATTTTCGTGCAAGCTCATAAGCGCTCCGGTCAGATAAACTTTATGCCTTTGTTAATGGCAAATTCAGGAATGTAATTCTGCAGGTTTTTATGTGAACAGAATTCATAGAGCGCAGAAACTGAATTAACCCCAGTCTTTCTGTATATTTTCTGCATTTTGTTGTTAATGGTCTTAGTGGATAATCCGAGATGGTTTGCAACTTCTTTCTGACTCAGGTTTTTCATCAGATAAAAAATCATATCCATTTCCGAACGTGTGAATACAGACTGGTCTGACGCGGTATGCAGGACCCCCGGCTTTTTATCACTGATACATACGTAAGGGGAAAGAACCCTTATTTTTCTGGCATTCCAGAGCGTTCCCATACAGACCCCGTTCGCATCCCTGAAGGGTATTTTCTCACTGATATAAGGATGGAGTTCTTTCCGGCCAAACCAGAAGTCGGTCTCTATTACGCTGACGCCTTTTCCTTCTGATTCCGCCTTTCTGTCATGTTCAATAAATCCTTCAGCCTGCTCCGCCCACGTTGCGGGAAATTCGCAGTCAAGTTTGCCCTCAAGATCGAAAGCCGCCGGTGTGCAGGTGTACATGCGGGCGGCTTTGTTCATAAAAAGATGTCTGGACTGGCAGTCTTTGATTCCCCACGGTTCATGCAGGTGTTCGATCATTCTGATCATGATGGACAGTGTGTTCGTGCAGACTCTCTGATACCGCATACATACCTCTGCTTTCGCAGGTATGCTACGTAAATTCTTTTGCCAGGTAGTGACGCCTGAACTTATGTGCATAGCCTGGGAGTGAGCCGTACTCTTTGTAACCGAGCTTTTCATAGAACGACCTGGCCTGAAAATCGAACGTGTCCACGGTTGCCATGTGGCAGTTCCGTTTTCTGGCCTCTGCTTCAGCAGCTGACATCAACTCTTTTCCATAACCCTTACCCCTGATACGTTCAGCGATCCATAAATACTGAATTTCAAGAGTCCCCCACCAGGTCTGCGCGATCAGACCCCCAGCGACGTTGCCATCATCGTCTTTGCAGTAGAGCAAAAACGGTTCGATTTCAACGGGATGGAATGTGGCGTTGTGACTCCAGAGTCCATCAGTAATAACGTTTTTTTCCTGGTGGGAAGGATTGGTAATAAGTGTGATCTTCAAAGTACGTTCCTTGCGGCTTGCAGATGTATAAAGCAGATTACTCTCTTCGGAATAAGAATGCTTATACACAAGTCATTGCACCTGTCAATGGGGTGAATAACCCCATTTACTCCGTTCCGGTGTGGTGTATCCTGCGGATAAATGAAACAACAGACCGGAAGATGCTTAATTCCCTTTTATTTTGGAGAGGTTATATAAATAAAAAACAGAGTGCAAGGAATTTAAAAGTGGTATTATTTTTGTAATTTATTTAATCTGCAATTTGGGTGTAAATTACTGCATCCAGTCGTGTCATTTGTTACAGAATATAAACAACACCAGGGGATTCGTTTTTTCTTCTCCCGTTTATGTTCGCGGAAATTTATAAAAAAACAATACTCCGCATTGTCTTAACAAAAATTACAATGATATCTCATAATTAAAATTAGATACCTGATAATTTGGTGAGTTATTTTAAAACTCACCGTTCTTTTAGTTTGAAAGCAGGAACAGTTAATCAGTTACATGATTTATGAACTCTGGGAAAACGTATCGCTGTTAATTTGCCCAAGAGGTCACTATGGCTGCTAACGAATACGAAAATTATGAATCGCTGACGAAGTTTTTCCCTGAGCTGACAGTGCTGCAGGCCACTCAGGTTTGCATGCTGGTCTTTGGCCATATCACGATAAAGGATCTCGCTGAATACCGGGGGGTGTCTGAAGATACGGTTAAAGAAGCCATGAGTTCCGTGCAGAAAAAGCTGGGTGTCAAATCCATGAAAATGCTGAGACCGTTTGTCACCAGCCGCGTGCTGTTGAAGCTGTCCCTGACTGTGCCCGACGCAAAACCGCATGCGTAATCCCACCGGCTGTTCTGGCCATCATATCAACCCCTCCTGACGCTTCTGCCTGTACAGGCGGTATACTGTGTTCAGGAGGAGTTACCATGTCACATAATATTGCAGCAAAAGACAGGCTTGAGCGGGATAAAATCAATGTTGATCTCGCTGCTTCGGGCGTTGCCTGGAAAGAGCGGATGAACAAACCTGTTATTACGATGGAAACAGAACTGCAGCAGCCAGAGGCGCTGCGGGAGTATTTCCGTGAGCGCCTCGCCTATTACCGGCAGGTTGCGCAGACACTGCCAAAGGGCAACGATCCGGTTTACCAGAAAGAGGACAAGCCTGAAGGAAACTGATGTCAGGCTGTGCGCTCCTGACCGTCAGGTTGCCAGTCGTCACGCTCAGCGGTATCTTCACATCTTCGTCAGGAAGATAACCCGGGCTGAGTGTGAGGGCGCAGACGTTGGACACCACTGAAGAACTCAATGGCACCTATTTCTACGCGGGCAGACCAAACCTGACCGCAGGTGAGCTCTTTTTCATGATTTTCTGCGAGGAAGTCGCCGCACAGCTGGGCGTTGATGACTTCGGCGCGATCGTGGCCATCCTTTCCGGGCGGAATGTCCTGACTACCCGGGCCAAACCGCGCGATGCGGAAAAGGGCACATCCTACGCTTCACGTGCTGCGCGCAGAGTATTCCGGACCGCCAAGTTTCCCTTCAGCATTCAGCTCCCCACTGTCGTGGGAGGATATCCCCCCTGGACGGCGCGTATACGATGGACACACAAGCTCAGTACTTTTATCGGGCGTGCGGTCCCTGTCGTGGGCTGGGTGATTCTGGCCAGAGATGTTGCCGATATCAGCTTTCACACGGTCAACCGGTATAACACCATCGCCCGCGGGGAGGATAAGTTATGGTAGATGACACCCAGGCGCGCGTGATGGCGCTCATTGAGCCCTGGAACGGCCGCTCCCTGCTGACGTTCCGGAAAAAAACGCTCACGCCCGAAACGTCGCTCAATCTGGACATGAAGCTGGACCCGGAAGATGCGGCCGAATGCCTGCAGAACGTCTTTGATGCGTTCGGAATGGATTCCGATCAGGTGGTGTTCAGCCACTACTATCCAAGAAATCCGCGTGAGGCTATCCCTCTTACGATCGCCATGCTGATTGAATCCGCCCGTGCCCGACGCTGGCTTTTCAGCTGAACGGATTACTGTTTTTCCGGGTTTATTCTTTCTAAGGTCCTCTGATGCGCCTACACGGTATGAGGCATGAATTACGTACCTGCTTGCTGCAGGAAAACGTCTCATACAGTTTCTTCATCGCCGGATACCCTGCGCTTCAGATCTCCGTCAGGAGCCATTTTGCTGACAGGCCTTAAGGTCATGTTCATCCTCCGTTCCTGTGAAGCGGGCATTTAACCGTGCCCCATTCTTTCTACAGCGTTCTGTAGGGAATATCGGATGTTTCAATGTCTAATTGATACTTGCGATCACCTAATTTGGTGGCCCTGTGCAGGTTATAAATGTAGAGCGATTGTTCCGTGATTTTTTGGTCTTCAACCGGGCCGATTTTTACGCCAGAAATAACGTCAGGTGATACGTCTAACTCATAATACGGGATCAGAATATTATTTTTGGTACGGAAACTGATTTTGTCTGAAACGATTTCGTCGCGGATGACCAGTCTCACTTCCTCTTCTTCATAAAAAGATCTGTGCTTGAATGTCGTGGCCAGCATACTTATGATTTCTCTCAAGTCTCTGTAGAGATGCATATTACCTCTAATCGCATAGTAAGGTATCCACCACTGAAAGAGTTCAGCAATCACTTTCGTACGTATTAACTCGGAGGCTTCTTGTAATGCATCGTCTTTATCGAAAATATAATAACATTCAATAAATTCGTATTTTATGGATTTCCTGGTCCCTTTTCTTTTCTGCGAAGCCCATTCGCTTACCCTTTCTTCCAGTTTTTCTCTGTCAAACCCGATGGCAAACATACCATAGCTTCGCCACTGACTCAGCGTATCTGAAGAGAAACTGAATGATGCTACATAAAATATTTCACTGGCATTTTCAAAATCGTATAATTCTTGAAAGGCGTCTTCAAACCATCCAGGCAGGACTTTTAAAAAATCCTCGTCATAATCCAATTTCTGTTTTAATACGTCATGTGCCGCTTCATGTAAAAGTTCAAGCCCCTGCAAATACTCTGTCTTGTCGTTCAGAAAACGGATGTCGGTCATCCTGATTTTATGCGTATTCAGTATGGAATGAACGGCATTCAGGTCAGTGTAGTGATAGAGATTCACGCATTTCCTCATTTTTTTAACAGCGGTTTATAAAATAAGTTCGTATCGGATTGCGGCAGCTCTCCGGCGGCCGGTTTCCGTCAGCGAAAAAGCCAGGTTCAGAGACGCATTACGGTATTTATGGACCAGTCCGTTACGGTGCAGTGTGTGCAGTGACGTGCGCAGATTAGTGTCATAAATTTCTTTAGGAGAGGCGGTGTTGAGTATCTTCAGCAGCTGCATGACAGGCAGGGGAGCATCATGGCCTCGGGCCTCAAGTTCGGACAGGATGAGAAGCACTTTTCTCTGCAGACCGGATATACGCATGGCTCTTTCCTTATTCATGTTTCACATGAACTAATAGTACATGCGTCACGAAACACTATTCATGTTACACATGAATAGTGTCCGAAAGTACCATTGTTTTCAATCACTGAACTAAAAGGATATGGTGTTCAGTAATTGTACCGGGCTTGCATTCGCTAATCAGTATGGTTACTATATGTACTTGTTCCCGGTTGCCGCCGGGAACAAGTACTAACAACCATTTGCCTACTATTTATCGATTTTAAGAACCCAGTACCGCAATACATTCCCGAGTTGCGTAGTGAAATACTTTCCTGCGCAACTCGCTGCGACCTTGCTGACGGTAAGTGGTAACCCCCAGGTACCGATAAACCATTTGGTCAAGATTGCGATAACTAAAGGTTTCACCAAGAGCACGGCAGCCACCATTACTGCCGTCAAAACAATCAAGGCAGTAAGCCTCAACCGTTTTCCTTCAGTGCATGCTGTATAAATATGTCCTACGTTCTTGCGTACTTCACTCAGTGCTTTGTAAAGGTCATGTCCTGTGTCTTCTTGATTTATAGCCATTTAAACCTCGCGTAGTTAGGTTGATTAGAGTCACTGCATTTGTGTTTGAAATATTCATATTTCATCTCACTTAAAATGTTTTCGGTCTCAGGACGGTTTGTCCGTTAACGTGATACTTACCGGTGTTACTTTTATCTATCCACTCATACTTCCTCCCGCTTATTCTTCAGTCGTTAATGTCTGCGCCATTTCCCGTATGCCGGATTACGGCAAGGGGATACCCGTCTCCTGAGCGAACGTTGATCGCGCAGGCGGAGAAAAACGGCAGTTTATGAAGTTTGAATTGAATGCTTATTTACAGGCAATAAAAAACCACCTGATAAGGTGGCTGAGGTCGTGCGAGGGATATAGATTCAGGGCAGGCTTAAGTAATAGCACTAAGCGTTCCGTCATTTATTCATTCATTCACGTTTTCTCAACCTTAGTGCTATTCAATCCGGCGGTGTGCTTTACGTAGCCTCGTGAGGCTTGGCACTCCACTCCAATAAAAAAGATTATATTAAAAGCCCGGATGAAGATCAAATTATTTTTCACAAAAGACTTGAAAAAATTTATATTATCTTCTTGTGTTTATTTTTTGTTCTTTTGCCGTGATTTTAAAAAGTATCAGGCTACTGAATTCTATTTATGTCGCAGGGATATGTATTTTCTTCAATAAGGTACTTCACCGAAAATAAAACTATTCCTGAATATACCTGCTCACATACCTTTTCAGGAAAAATGGTCCGGTACCTGTATCAGACGCAACATAGTCAGCCGCGAGTAATTGCTGTTCTGCTGCTAATATCTGATTTTTTAAAATACGATCTGTCCTTTTGTACGTCAGCTCAGTATACCGTTTTACATGTTTATGCGTCCGGCCACGTATCGGCTTAGCCGGTCAGTGCCATCTTTCACAGTCCGAATGTTTGTGCCTGAGCCATGCGTTTCCGTTTTCTGTAATAAGAGGAAAAAAGGCGTCAGAAGGACCCTTTTCCGCACGGACCACAATATACGGTGTCCGATCACCCACTCATCCCCCTTATCCAGGCGAAAATGACGCTTTTGTCAGGCGCCCCCGCCCTGCCCTCACTGCTGTTTTCTTCCGAAATATGGTATATATCCATAAACCGGAAAATGACGCCGATCCGCTCAGCGGATTTTTTGGGTGGTCTGCCGCCGTCAGACAGGCGAAAATGGATCTGTCACGAACAGACGTCGCTGTGTGAAATCTGAGAAACCGGCAGGGGTAAATCCCGCCAGATTTCACACAGCGTTGTCACCGAAGAATGAGGGTTTATGTCGCTACCGTCCGTTAATGGTCCGATCACGCTGCCGGCCGCGCAGCCCGACTACGGCCGGGCGCTGGCGCTGCGGTCCATGGCCGCGGCCTACGCCGAGCTGCCCCGCTACCTGCTGGCGCCCGAAGTCACCGGCCTGCTGCACCACCTGCCTGACTGGTCGCAGCACGCGCTGGTTAACACGTTATGGTGTACCGGCAGCCGGCTCAATGAAGCGCTGGCGCTGCGCCGGCGTGATTTTCGCCTGAATGACACCATTCCGCACGTCATCATCCGCACGGCCAAGCAGCGTCGCGCCGGCAGCGGACGCCCCCGGCGGGGCACCAGCCCCAACCGCGTGGTGCCCCTTTCCGATCCGGCTTACGTGGACGAAATGAGAAGGCTGTTTGCGAGCGTCAGGGAGGAATTTGATACCGACAGTGATACCGGTGAGCGCCGAGCCCTGCCGATCTGGACTGTCTCCGATCGCACGGTGCGGAACTGGATAAACCGCGCCACCGATGCAGCTGCGCGTGCCGGCGTCCGGTTCAGCATTGAGATTTCGCCGCACACGTTCCGGCACAGCTTCGCCATGCACATGCTCTACCACCACGTGCCGCCAAAGGTACTGCAGTCCCTGCTCGGCCACGAGAAGTTTGAGTCAACAGAAGTTTACACGAAGGTGTTTGCGCTTGATGTGGCGGCCAGCCACCAGGTGCGGTTCAGCCTGGACACCGAAACATCCCTGCAGCTGCTACGGGGACTGCCTCAAAACATATAAAGGAAAGATACATGTCATCTTTTACAGGCATCGTAATTGCCGGTCTTGAAGTTCATGAATTTACTATCAGATATGACCGCTGGTTCTTCAGAAAGCGCGACAGGATTGTTGAGGCCCAGCCTGGCAATGCTGCAAATATCGTCAATCTTTTCGTGGGATTTCGTGCCACTGCTGCCATTATTCGCGGACGTATGGCGCTTGCTGGCTACGATTTGGCTACATGCGAACGTTATTTTGACCTTAGCCTGAACAGGATGCTCGACACCATACAGACTGAAATAGTCAGGCTGAACGGCCAGGTGGATGAATTTGTTGTAGCCGGTACGGGTAACCGTCGCGCTAAGTTTCATCTGCGAGTTTATGATAGGTTTGTCAGCGTGGTAAGGGATACGTATTTAAGCGACTGGATTGCCGCTTTTCCGGAAGCTTTAAAGCTGCAGGATACTGCTAAAGAGCATTACTCCGACGGACCATGGTGGTGCGATCTCAGCGAGAATCCTCTGGTAAACGCCATGCTGAGTTATGTTCCCATCTATAGTAACTACCCTTTAACCGGAATATTTAATTTTCCGGGGAATGACTGGGAGCAGTTTGTGGTGGCTTTTCTGGCGTCCTGTCAAGACGACGTGCTCTGCGAACTCGATGTTACTCAGCTGATGAATGAAGATGATGAAGATAATTTTGAAGATGTTGGAGAGATATCGGAGAAGGAAACATGGCCACATAAGGGCTGCCGCGCATCAATCCGGGATATTCAGGACCTGTCGTCTTCTCAGCCAGAAAATTATTCACTACAGCGCATGTGCTATGCCAGTATCATCACTGCCATGGAGGCCTATCTGGGCGACATACTCAGACGAGAAATTTTCGCACGTCCCGCAGTAAAACAGCGTTTTGTTGAGAGCTACGAGCAGTTCCAAGAAAAAAAATTCACCATTTCTCAGCTTTATAAAAAGCTGTCAGGCATCGATACGCAAATCAAAGACGCGCTCGATCTTCTGTCGCTGCACAAAATCGAGACGGCCAAAAACATATTCAGCAGCACACTGCTTACGAAGTTTCCTGACTCATCGATGCCCATTCTGGGTGCTGCGGTTAAACGCCGGCATGACATCGTTCACCGTAACGGCAAGGATACTGAAGGGACGCTGTTATCCATCGGGCACAATGAAGTAACCGACTTGGCCTGTCAGGTGCTGGCGTTTACTCGTGAGATTGATGGTCAGATTCTCAAGGGCATGCAAAAAGATATTGATGAAGAAGGTGATGCAGCCTTCAATTAGACTGTTTCTCATTTGAGCTACCTGAAAACGTCTTTACCCAAATGAAAACCATGCGCGGATGAATGGATAGAGAAAGTCAGAAGCTTAAACGTCAACAGCAGCCCTGATTGTCCAGGTAAATTTGTTTTTGTGAATCTGCCCTTCACATGGAATGTAGTGTCACCAAAATGTAGAATCGCAAATGAAGATTTGCGACTAATCGTAAATGCGATTTTGAGTTTATGTGGCTGTTCAGTTTTTCTAAATCTGTTCTGTCATGGAGGTGGTATCCGCTGAAGGCACACAAAGTGATGATGCGTCATGGGGAAATTGACCTCGCTGCCGTTCGCCAAAAAATATCTCAGCCTCCCTATTCAACGCTATGAAAGTAAATCAGTAAATGCGATTTTACGATTAGTCGCAAATAAGATTATGCGCTAATCCTTAAAAACGATTTTGCGACAAAGGGTCTATGACGATGACATTACTTCCGGATGTTCCTGACAATGATGATGCGTCAGCGTTGATGGAAAACGGCCTCACTTTCCTTAATAAAGCCATCTCAGAGCTTGAGAGCGATCCCAAATTTTCTGTGGTCAACTTCTGGAACGGTGTCGAAATCCTGATGAAGGTCCCGCTTGTCAACCGGAACTGGCGGCTGATAGTTGCCGGGACCAAACGCAAAGATGCGATCTCAAGGGAGGAATTCCTGTCAGGGGACTTCCGCTCTGTCGGTTTCGCCGAGACCTGCGCACTTCTGCAGTCTGAGCTCGGTATCTGCATTGATGACAAGACACGGTTATTTTTTGAAACGGTTCAGAAGCATCGCAACCGCATGGTGCATTTTTACCACGACGCCGTAACGGATGCCGATCTCAATGCCTTACGTAACGAGCAGGCAGATGCGTGGTTCGCCCTTTCCAGACTGATCACCCTTGAATGGCGTAAGGCTTTTTACACTGAGCAGTGGTCAGATGTGAATAAAATAAATATAGCCCTGCTTAACAGCAGTAAATACTACGCCGGTGCGAAATTCCGTTCTGTCAGGGAACAGCTGGAAGAGTCGCCACATCATTACCGTATCTGTAAGGTCTGCTCACAGGCGGCGTTCCTCGTCATCAAAGATGGTCATACGCCGGTTTTTACAGAAGACTGTAAGGTCTGTAGCCAGTTTGAGCGCTACATTCTTGTCCGCTGCCCTGAATGTCTGCATGAAAGTAAACTCGAGGAAGGTGATGAGGCTTTTCGTTGCAATAACTGCAATCATTCACAGGACCGCTTTTCAGCTCTGGATGAAAGTGATCCCCTTCCGGATGAATATCCCCACCTGTCCACACCGGCAGGGTGCTGCGAATGTGAGGGATACGACACAGTTTGTCAGTATGGAGAAGGATACCTGTGCACGCAGTGCCTGACCTACTACGACTCGCTTGAGTGGTGCGCCTGCTGTTCTTATCCCAGTTCCTCTGTCCCAGACCAAAGCAGTATGGTTGGCTGTGGTTTCTGCGATGGCCATCCTGAAACCTGGGACCTCCGTGATTAGCCTGCAAGTACGATTTTACAGTTATACGCAAATACGATTTTAATGAATTACGATTATGTGTTTTTGCGACTTTACATCTTTGCGATTTTACGGCATGATTTCTTTAAAATCGTATTTGCGATTTTAAGTTTAACTGTAACCCGAACGGAGTCAGATATGATTATTTCTGTCCTGAATCAGAAAGGTGGTGTGGGTAAAACGACCCTCAGCGTCAACATTGCCGGCCAGCTTGCTGCCGAGGGCGCCCGTGTGCTTCTGCTTGACGCCGACCCTCAGGGGAGTTCCCTTGACTGGGCGGCCGCGAGGGAAGATGAATCACACTTTGCGGTGCTGGGCCTCCCCCGTGCCACGCTGCATAAAGATATCGGTAAGTTCACCGCTGATTACGACCACATCATCATCGACGGCCCTCCCAGGGTAACAGACCTGGCCCGTTCCGCAATCATGGCTGCAGACCTCGTTCTCATCCCCGTTCAGCCAAGTCCTTATGACGTCTGGGCTGCCGAAGAAGTGGTAAACCTCATTCGGGAAGCTAAAATTTATAAAGAAACACTGAAATCTGTATTTGTGGTTAATCGTAAAATTACAAATACGGCGATTGGTCGGGATGTGGTTGATGCGCTTGCCACCTATGACACACAGGTGCTGAACAGCACCGTCTGCCAGCGCGTGGTCTTTGCTGAGGCGGCAGGGCAGGGGAAAGCCGTTCATGAGCTGGGCGAGTCAGCTGCTTCAGCTGAGATAAAGGCCGTTGTTAAAGAAATTCTGGAGATGGATGTATGACCGGTAAAAAAGTCAATTTCGCACGTCGTGCAGAAAGGGCGCCTGCTGCAGATGCGTGGGTCGAAAGCAGGGAAGTGCCTGCTCAGGATGCTGAACAGGAAAAAATGAAGCGTCTTACAATCGATGTCACAGAGAGTCTTCACAAGGCGATAAAATCAGCCTGTGCAAACCGCGGAACGAAAATCGCAGATGAAGTCAGGGAACTGCTGCGTGAAAAATATCAGCCAGAATAAGCTGATGGTGAACAAGGAACTTAATTACGATTTTCTGTAATTAAGTTTTTGCGATTTTAAGGTTTTAAAGAATTGTAATTTTGCGCTGGCTGCCTGTCGACCTGAAACCCTCAGACAGGCGTCTGGCCACATCGTGTCGCTCTGTCGCTCAGTAAACACGTGCTACTGGAATGTCGCTCCAGCGCGTCGTCCATGCCGGTGACAGCATGTCCCGTTTCATCTTCCATTCGGTATCAATTCCCTGACCCGCAAACCACACCCGTCCGAGGCCTGACTGGTTGATACCGTCCAGCACCTGCATCAGCTGCGCGCTGTTCGCCCGCGGCCGGTTGTCGTCAAACAGGTTCAGCTGGCTGACACCGTGAGGCGTGAAGTCATCAAGCATGACACCGGCTTTCATGTACCGGTGGCCATCCACCCAGATGCGGTCCAGCGCACGCATGGCCACGCCGATAATATCGCGCGTGTCCTGCGTGGGCAGGGTGAGTTTTTCCCCGGCCGTGTTGCCGTAAAACGTCTCACCAACAGCGTGCGGCGATGTCCGGACAAACACGCTGATGTGCCGGCAGTACTGGCGTTCGCCGCGCAGCTTTTCCGCGGCGCGCGAGGCGTACTGGCAGAGTGCCTGCTGCATGGCCACTTTGGTGGTAATGCGTGAGCCGAAACTGCGGCTGCAGACAATCTGCTGCTTTGCCGGCGGCATCTCCTCAAGAGGAATACACGCCTCGCCGTTCAGCTCGCGCACCGTCCTTTCCAGCACCACCGAAAAGTTCTTCCGGATGAAGGCGGGGTGCGTGCGTGCCAGCTCGAGCGCGTTAGTGATGCCGAGCAGGTTCAGCTTTTTGCCTATGCGGCGGCCAACGCCCCAGATTTCCTCGACCGGCTGGCGCATCAGCAGCGCCTCGGTCCGCTTCGGGTTTCCGGGCGTCAGCGCCAGTACGCCCTTAAACTGGGGCCACTCCTTCGAGGCCCACTGCGCTGATTTGGCCAGCGTTTTGGTCGGACCGATGCCGGCGCCAATCGTCAGTCCGGTTCTGGCCAGAACGTGGGCACGCAGCCGGTGGCCAAAGTGCTCAAAGTCCTCACAGCCATCGATGCCGGTCAGGTCGAGGAACATTTCATCAATGGAGTACTGCTCGACTTTTGGCGTCATATCTTCCAGAGCAGACATCACGCGCTGGCTAAGGCTATGATATAAAGCATAATTTGAGCTAAAGACATGCACTTTTTCCGGAAATTCCAGCGTCTTTATCTGGAACCACGGCGCCCCCATTTTTATTCCAAGGGCTTTGGCCGCTTTGCTTCTTGCTATGACGCAGCCGTCGTTGTTCGAAAGGACGACGACGGGTTTTCCCCGCAAATCAGGCCTGAACAGGGCCTCACAGGACGCGTAGAAGCTGTTGACGTCAGCCAGACCGAACATCGGCATGATTACCTCCGGCGCGCCTCGGTATTGTGGAAGAACCAGGTGACCACGCCCAGCAGGTGCAGCTCTTCGGGATAAATGACAGGATAAGCCGGGTTCATCGGGCGCAGGGCAATCTGTGGGTGCAGTTGCAGGCGCTTGACGGTGAATTCCCCGCCGACCTCCGCAATGACGATGTCACCGTGCGTGGCTTCTTTCGCACGATCCACGACCATCACGTCGCCGTCATACAGGCCCAGGTCTTCCATGCTGCTGCCGCTGGCGCGTACAAAAAATGTGGCGGCCCGGTGGGTGATGCAGAGCTCGTTCAGGTCCAGCTCGGCCTCGACATAGTCGGTGGCAGGGGAGGGGAAACCTGCCGCGCAGCGTTCAACAAACAGCGGGATGCGCATCACGGGACGGATATCGGCAGGCCTGAATAGCGTCAGCCCGCCCTGAGAGGATGTCGCTTTCATGGTGCCGCTCTCCGGACTGAATGGCCTGAAGCCGGTGCGGCAATGAATGAATCTGGCATGGTTAATTTCCTCCCTAAATAATACTGTATATAAAAACAGTATTATTGAGCCGGAGACGCATGGCAAGAGGAACGAAACGGTACTCTGATGAGGAGGTGCCTATCTTACTGAGCAGACTAATGATTTTTTTGTCGGGCAGTTTCAGGCAGGGGTGCACGTAAGCAGTCGTTGCTGACATAAGCGAAATGACGCTTCCCCGACACGACTGTTCGTTCCTTGCTCCACTGCGGTACGCCTCAGCCGTGTACTGCGGCGTGCGTGGCCAGCTCACGTTTTAAGGGGCAGGATTATGTAAGCGCACCTGAGTGCCGGAAATTCAGTATCGGATACTACCAGCCTTCCCCACCGGATAAAGAACCTGGTGGACAGCAGGGGCTCGCCGGAGCATGCTGTGTGCCTGTGTAAAAAATAGACAGGGCTTTGCGATGAGTGCATCCCGTTCCGGGCAGACGCGGCGTGAAAGATTTCGCGATGAGCGTGAGCTGATGAAAGACATTCACAACTCTATGGTGGTGTTTGCCGACGTGCGTGATGCGGTGCGCACGGCTGCAGGTCGCATCTTTCAGTCAGGCTATGAGGTGAACCACGACACGCTGACGGAATGCCTGCGTGACGATTTGTTTTATGCGGAGCTGAGCGATAACCAGCACCGGCAGAAGGTGCTGACGCTGGCGCTGACCACGCTTGAACTCCAGCGGGGCAGGGTCTGACGGGCGCGTGGGTGAAAAAAAAGAACCCGGCCAGAGGTGGAATCAGGCCAGGCAAGTGCGCTGAGGCGCGGAGTTCATCGTTAATAGTGTGTGTAGCATCCGCATATTACCATGCAGGACGTGACGTAAGCGTGACGGCACTGGCAATCTGAGGATGGCCGCAGCAGCAGAATCATTTTCACCGGGCGCTTGACGCCCCTTGCCCATCATCGCTTTCCGCCCCCGGATTACCCCCACTGTTTCAGATCTCAGCAGACCGCCTCCGGGCGGTTTTTTTTCGTCTCAAGGCCGTCGCTGCGCTCCGCTTTTCACCGGCGTGGCGGCTTCGCCTGACGCCGGACTTCACCGTCACCCTCTGACGCATTTCTCTCTCTTTCTCTTTTTTCAGGGCCTGCACCGTGCCTTCACGTTAGCCGGGCCGCTGCGCAGTCAAGGACCGCTGGCGCTCGTTCGCTCACCCGTTCCCCGCCGTGCGCGGGACATTCAGTCCGCTCCGGCGGCGCGTGCGGCTTGCGCGTCCGCCCCTGACTGCTCCGCTTTTCGCCCGGCTGCTGTGGCGGCACGGCGCAGGTGAGGCCGTGCAACCACTGACTGAGGAGCAAATCATGCCGAACTGGTGTGCAAACAGGCTGCGTGTGACCGGCCTGGCGGAGAACGTGAGTAAGGTGCGGGCGCTGATGCGGGGAGAGGTGCGTCCTCTCTACGCGCGGGCAGAAGGGCAGGGTATACAGCTGTTTCTGGCGGGCTGTGCCGGGCTGCTGCGTCCGGTAACGGACGAGACGTATGCGCCGTATCCGGCGCTGACGGCGGCGGGACAGGGAGAACACACCCCGGAAAACGCCGCGTTTACAGCGTGGCTCACGCAGCTGCGTGACGGCGCGGAACTGACGGAAGAAACCTGCGAACGGCTGCACGACCTGTGGCTGGCCACCGGCCTCAGCAGCCGGACGTGGAACACGCTGGACGGCGACGCGCAGGCGGTGATGGCCGACATCTGGCGAAAAAAGCATTTCGACTGGGCAGGGATGAAAGGGACGGGCCTCAGCGAATGCTGGAACCGGGTGTGCAGTGATGATGACGATGAAGGCGCTGCGGAATTTGACATGCGCCTGCTGCTGCCCACGCGCCTCGACGTGGAAATCAACGGCTTTAACGGCGGGCTGCTGGCCGGTGTGCCGGGCGGCTACGAATTCTACATCGCCCGGTACGGTGTGAAGTGGCCCTGCGGTTACGCGCTGGAGATAACCGACGGCGGCCCGGAGTGTCTGGAGGTGGACTTTGACACGCCCTGGTCTCCCCCGGATGGCCGTGTCTTTGCGGCCCTCAGTGAGCGATTCGGTGTGGCCATTGAGCACTGGTACGCCGAAAGCGGCTGCGACTTCTGCGGCTGTGACGCGTATGCCGGAGGGTTACTGACAGACAGCATGAGCAGTTCGCTGGAGTGGAGTGAAGAGGATGAGGACGGTTTCGCCTGCGTAACCGGTCCGGACTGGATTGTGAACAACGTCGGGCACTACGGCGGCTGACAGGAGGCGGCGGGGAAACCCGCCGTAAACACCATGAAAAGAGAACTCACCATTGCCGGACTGATGGCCGACCTGGCGCGTTTCGCGCCGGACACACCCTGCGTTGCCCATCTCTGGGTGGCGGATGACTTTGAAGACATCGACTCAGACCTGACCCCGGATGAGATAACGGCAGCCATTGAACTGGCGGATGGAACCTTTGATGCCGACCTGAGCCTCAGCTGGGCATTCATGCGCGAGTGTGCTGAGCACATCCGGGCGCGGAGGGAGGAAGAATGAATATCTGGCTTGTCAGCTGGCAGGAAGAGGTGGGCAGCACCTCGCACGAGTATCACATGCTGCTCCGGGGGAGTGACTTCGCTCTGGCTGAGGCGGCGTGCGAGCGGATGGGTGAAAACTGGTGGCCACCGGATCGGCCCGTCTGCTCACAGGGCTGCTACTGGCAGTTTGATCGGGGCAACGTCTGGCTCAAAAGCATCGTCCTGCTTGATGAACGTGAGGCCGACACCCTGACCGGCCTGCGGTTCCTCGATGAGTGGGCGGTGAGCGGCACGCCGGATGCGCCCGTCATCTGTGACCGGTGCGACTGCCGGTGGGAAGACTACCGGCCCTGACCTTTCACCCCGATGCCGCCCCGACCGGCGGCATCTCTTCAGTAAGGAATAATGAAGTCGCTTCGCTCCGCTTCTTTTGCCGCTTCCCGTCCGCTGGCCGGAAACCGGCAGATGCAAAGTGCCGTGCCCTCACTGTAGCCGGGCCGCTTCGCCTGCAAGGGAAGCTTCGCCGCCATCCTCACCCGTTCCCCGCCGTGCGCGGGACATTCAGTCCGCTCCGGCGGCGCGTGCGGCTTCCGGTGTCGCCCCTGCCTGCTCCGCTTTTCGCCCGTCTTTGTGGTGGTCACGGCACCACAGGGGTGCCCCCTGAGACTGAGGAGCATAACTATGTCCCGATTCATGCGTGGCGACAGCGTACAGATCATGTCCGGTTTTCCGGATAACAGCATCGATTTCATTCTCACCGATCCGCCGTACCTCGTCGGCTTCAAGGACCGGTCCGGCCGTTCGATCGCCAACGACGTTAACGACGAGTGGGTGCTGCCAGCGAGCCAGCAGATGTACCGCGTACTCAAAAACAACAGCCTGGCGGTGAGTTTTTACGGCTGGAACCGCGTGGACATCTTTATGCAGGCCTGGAAGGCGGCGGGCTTCCGCGTCGTCGGGCACCTCGTTTTCACCAAAACCTACGCCTCGAAATCGGCCTTTGTCGGGTATCAGCACGAGAGCGCCTATCTGCTGGCCAAAGGGCGCCCGCCGCTGCCGGCAAACCCGCTGCCCGACGTGATGCCCTGGCAGTACACGGGCAACCGCCACCACCCGACCGAAAAGCCGGTAAGTGTGCTGCGGCCGCTCATCGAAACCTTCACGAAGCCCGGCGATCTGGTCCTGGACCCCTTTGCCGGCTCAGGCTCGACCTGCGTCGCCGCGGATCAGAGCGGGCGCCGCTGGATTGGTATCGAACTGCTGGAGCAGTACCACACCGCCGGCCTGCGTCGTCTCGGCGAACTGCGCGCCGCCCGGGCCGCCTGATTTTTTCCCTTAACCCGACCAGAAGGACAGCACCATGACAGACCAGACAATCAATACGGAACTGACTCAGCTCACCGACGACGTGAACGACCTGGAGGAATCGCTTTACGAATTTCATTTGCGGCTGCGGGACATGGTAAAGCGAAACCTTTACCGCGGCGCCTCGCCGGCGCAGAAAATGGCGGGCGTCCTGATTGAGGACATGGATTTGCAGCTCCTGGAGCTTTACCGACGGGCCGCCCTGATGCGCAAGCACCTGAACTGATATACCGGAGTGGTCATTTTATGACCGCTCTTTTTTATGTCGCGGATACTGCCGCCGCTGCGCTTTTATCCACAGGGTTACGGACCGGATATGCACCCGGGCTGTGGACAACAGGGAATGAGGATGTTGCTGCGCGCCGCTTTATGCCGCCTGGCGGCGGGACAGGGCAGAAAACCCGGTCCGTGCGGTCTGCGGCCGGTGCCGTGCCTTCACTTTAGCCCGACCGCTGCGTGATCAAGAGATCGCTCCGCTCGACTCCTCGCCCGTTCGCACTCCCTCCGCCGCGCTTACTTCCGTCGCGCTTCCGCTCAGTTTTCGCGTCAGCGCCGTGCGTAATCACGTCTCCGCTCGCTTGCGCTGCGGCCTCGTCGTCGCTCCTGATCACTCCGCTTTTCGTCGGGCTGTCATTCAGGCACGGCACAGGCCGGAACGGTAATCCCCTTTGACTGCGGAGATGTCTGATGAACACACAACCCCATGTTTACCCGCCAGCGTCAGTCCTGGCAGATTTTGTCAACCTGCGTTTTCTGCCTTCCCTGTTTGGCCACGACTACGCGCAGGCTGAAAACAACGTTTACCTCTATGCCAGCCGCTATCTGGCCAACTATGACGGCACGGTGTGGGACTTCGTACAACTGGCAGGCGGCGGGGGTTACATGAAGCCTGAAGGGGAAGAACGCTACATGTATTCAAACCCTTACCACTGGACGGAACTGGAAATCAGCGCCGACGCAGCGGGGATCATCATCACGGCGCTGGTACTCAACCACCGTAGCTGGCTCTACGACCGTCACGACGACGAGGAACTGTGTGCGCACTTCTGCCAGCGCCACCGCCAGCTGATGGAGTTTGTGAAAACCCATCCCGAAGCCGCCGCCATTTTCTGCGCCCTGAACTGATAACCAACGGGGCGGCGGGGCCGCCCCACGGAGGAAAACACCATGTACGGAACCGTTAACGAAATCTGTGAGCAACTGCGCCTGCGCTACAAATCCGACGAACTCATGACACTGATTATCTGGACGAAAGAGGACGTGCGGGACGTGCTGGACAGCGCACAGATCACCGACGAAACCGCCGACGAGATTTTGCAGCAAATCGACGGACTCGATTCCCAGCACGAATACGGCGTGAGCCTGGAAACGCTCCAGGCGTTACTGGACAGCATTCGCGAGGACGAGAGACAGGCCCGCGAAGCGACGGTGCCCGCCGCCGCACTCGAAATTGCGCTCAGGGTGGCGTGGGATTTTATGCGCCTTGAGGACGCACAGAGCGGCGAGGGGGCGGCCGCGCGGATGTATCCGCAGGAAACACAGGCGCTTTTACGTGTCAGCGCCGCGCTGAGAGCGCAGACAGACGAATGACAACCCAGTGACCGCGCGGGGGCGGCGCAGCCGCCCCGATAAGGAGCCAGAAAATGTACGGAACCGTAAGCCAGTTGTGCCACCGCCTCAAAACCGAGTTTCAGGGAGAGGAAAAAATCACGCTGATTATCTGGCGTAAAGAAGACGTGATGAAGGTACTCATCGAGGAGCACATCACGGAGGAAACCGCCGCCGAAATCGTGTGTGACCTTTCGACATGGGACAGGGATGCGCAGCACGAAGCCGGCGTAGGCGCTGAAACCATCCGGTTTATCGCCAGTGACGTCCGGCACGCCGCTGCACGGCGTAACCGGCCGGTGACTGTCGCCGCGTCCGATCTGGCTGTTCTGGCCGAGGCCGTTGAGCGCTTACTGAATACGGGGGGCGATGACGATCCCAGCGCCATTGAAGAAGCGCTCAGGCGGGCTTACCACGCCATAAATCAGTAACAGCGGTGAGCAGGGCAGGGAGGCCCGCCGCCCTTTCCGGCCCGGGCGAAAACCCCGCGCCTGCGGCGGCAGAACGGCAGAAGACGCGCCTGGCGGCGCGCTTCCCGCCGTACTGCTGATTCCGGCAGCGTGCAGGGGCTCAGGGAAAATAGAACCAGGCCGTTGAGATGAGGCCATCGTTGATTTCAAAAACGGCAATGCTTTCAAGCGGAGAGGGTGACAGGCCGTGAATAAATTCATGATCGAACACTTTATTCCCCAGCACCGTTCTGGAAATCAGTTCCGCTCTGAGTGCGGTGTTGTTGAAACGGTTGTTGATGTAGAAATCACGCAGCGCCGGTTTTCCCTGTGTTGAGGACGTTTCAGCAGGCATACGGTAGCCCTTAAAATCATCAGCAAAGCAGGCCATGAAAGCGTCGATATCATGCGCATTGTACGCCTCAAACTGAGCAGCAACGGGACGGGTGACTGACATGCCGGATCTCTCTTTATTGCATTTATATGCTTTTTATTAGCATTAATATTCACCAAGGGAGGGCGTTTAACAACACCTTTTTCAGTCTGCCGCAGTTTAAAAGCAAAAGGTCCTTTACCCCGGGCGTCCGGGCGGCTGTCATGCTTCGCACAGAGCCGGCACGCCGTCTCTGCCCGGGACCGGCCCCGTTCCGGTTCCGGTCCAGCGGGTTTCCATCCTGACGCAACGGCTGCAACCGGCTGTCGCCGGTGCTTTAACCGCCCCGGCAAAAAGCCGCCGTGGCTCTGTGGCCAGCCCGCGGTTGCGGGCTGCAAATTCCCCTTCTGACGTCTTTCCCGCTGTTTCGGTCATGCCTTGCGCGGAGGGCTTGTCGTAGCACCGCCGGTTCGTGCAGAAAGGGGTGAAATGTACGCCGCCAAAAACTTTTCGCGAGATGCCGCAAAAACTTTTTGTCGTCGCCCCTTTATGCCCTCTCTTCGTCGTCGCAACTCTGCCCTTCGCCGCGAAAGGCCAGACCGGAAAAGAAAAAAGCCGCGTCAGAGGAAGCCTTTTTTCGGCCTGCGTCCGGTCGGTCTGCTGTTACGCCCCCGTCAGGATGGCTGCAAATCCCTTTATCTGCTCAGGAGAAAATTATGTCACAGAACACCGCCGCCGTATCAGGCACACACAACGCGCTCCAGTCCGCTGGCTCAGTCCTGGGTGACGACTTTTTCGCTCCGGCAGAGTCTGATCTTGTAGATGGCCTGCTGGGGAAATACAAACTGATGCGCGGCAAAATTACGGCCATTTCAGACGCGCTTTTTAACAGCGATAACGATCACGCGGTGGCGCATTTTCTGCACGGCAATCTCCACAGTAGCCGGGGGTATCACGTCCCGCCGGTGCGCCAGTTGTTCAGCCTGCCGGGGGCGCTGGCGTCGCTCAATGCTGAATTCTGGCAGAGCGCGCTCGATATGACAGACGTTTATGAGTACATGCCGAACAACCGCCGCAACGAGTGGAATGAGCAGATCCGTGAGATGCGGACGCCGGATTTTGAGGAAACGACGGTGCGGGCCACGCTTTCGGAGCTTCTTTTTTCCCGTGATAAATTTTTCTCAGAGCGCGTTGACGGCATTTTTCGCAGCCTGTCCGGTGAACACGTCACCAACCGCCCTGAAGGGTTCGGAAAGCGCATGATTATTAACCGCGTTTTTGACGAGTGGGGATACTGTAATTATGAGCGCAGCGGCTTTATTGACGACCTGCGTAAGGTTATTGCTAAATTCATGGGCCGCGATGCCACGGGCTTTCGTACCTCTAACGACATTCTGAAAATTGCTTATGCACGTTCCGGCGAATGGCTGTCCGTTGACGGCGGTTCACTGCGTCTTAAAGCCTTCCTGAAAGGTACTGTGCATCTTGAAATCCATCCTGAAATGGCCTGGCGTCTCAATGACATTCTGGCGTTTCTGTATCCGGCGGCCATTCCGGCAGAGCACCGCCAGAAGCCACGCGGCAAAAACAAGACGTTTGAGCTTCACTCGGATTTGCTGCCGTTCGCCGTACTGGGAATGCTGTCAGAGCTTGAAACCGAACCCCACGAACCAGTAAGGCGCGGCCGTTTTGATGAGCTTCGCGAGCCGGTGACGACAAACCCCTTTAACCGCCGCTTTAAACACCTGACCGACTATGATTTCTGCGTACGTGCGCAGGCTGAGCAGGTGCTCATCAGCCTGGGGGGCGTGAAAATGTGCAGAAATGCGTTTTCATGGTTTGAATTTGAATACGACCCGACCACGGCGATTCAGGATATTTTACTGCGCGGATCTGTGCCTGATATTCAGTCGCACCAGTTTTACCCGACGCCTGAGATTCTGGCCGAACTGCTGATCGATGAGCTTGCCATCAACAGCGGTGAAAGCTGCCTTGAGCCGAGCGCGGGAATGGGGGGACTTGCTGAGCGCCTGTCTAAAGAGCAGACAACCTGCGTGGAAGTCTCCCCGCTCCGCTGCCGCGTACTGGAGGCCAAAGGGCATAAGGTGATCAACGCCGATTTTCTGAAGTGGGCCGCAGAAACACACGAACGTTTTGACGTGGTGGTCATGAATCCACCTTACAGCGAAGGACGTTTTAAACTGCATCTCAGTGCAGCGGCTGAACTGGTCAAAGATGGCGGCCGTCTGGGGGCCATACTACCCGCAGGCAGTAACCGCAACGATCTGCTGCCTGGCTGGGACTGCAACTGGTCTCATGTACATGAGGGCATGTTTGCCGGTACGGGGGTATCTGTGGTGCGCCTGGTGGCATACAAACCGGAGTGAGTGCCCATCATTGAAAGCAGGCAGGGGAGACCCTGCCTTTTTTCAGCGCGCGTTTATTATCTGCAAGCGGCGACGAGGCCCCGCAAAAAATGCTGCCCTGCGGGCCGGCATAAGCCGGTGCTGACGCACCGGCCTTATCCGTTCAGCTGCTCATGTCGTCAGTTTTCTGAAGGATTTCTGTTTTGCCTGTCTTCCGCCTCCTGCGTTTACTTCTCTTTAACTGATTTAAAAGCCACTTCACGGGCAGGGCCATGGCCCCCTTCGGCTCCTGCCCTGGCGGGCAGTCGTCAGCCTCACTTCGCTAAGGCGGCGCAGCCGCCAAGCTCCGCCGAACCCGCAGGCGGGTTCGTGTAGAGTCTGATGGCGAAGGTCAACGTCAACGGCTGCTGACGGCTGGCGCCGTCGCTTTCACCGCCCCGGCAAAGGGCCGCCGTGGCTCTGTGGCCAGCCCGCGCAGCGGGCTGCAAATTCCCCTCCTGACGCCTTTCCCGCTGTTCCGGCCGTGCCTTGCGCGGAGGGCCTGTCGTAGCACCGCCGGTTCGGGCAGAAAGGGGTGAAATGTACGCCGCCAAAAACTTTTCGCCAGGGGCGGCAAAAACTTTTTGTCGTCGCCCCTTTATGCCCTCTCTTCGTCGTCGCAACTCTGCCCTTCGCCGCGAAAGGCCAGACCGGAAAAGAAAAAAGCCGCGTCAGAGGAAGCCTTTTTTCGGCCCGCATCCGGTCGGCTGCTCTGCCAGCGCTTCGGGTGCCGGAATTTTCAGGCAAATAAAAGGAGTAAAGCCCGTGAATACCACCGTTCCCCCTTACAGCGGCAAAGCCGATCAGAAACCATCTGTGGGGCTGCCATCCGGCCCGTTTGGCCGTCAGACCGCCAGCGCTCTGGTGAGCGCATACCGTAACGTTTTCATCGAGAACGACGCGGGTACGCACTTTCAGTTGGTTATACGCGATGCGCAGGGCGGGCTTATCTGGCGGGCGTGGAATTTTGAAGCTGAGGCCGGATTCGGCCTGACGACCTACATCAGGGAATACGGCGTCAGACGCTGAAAAACAGGCCTGGCTGAGCGGTTATTCAGCCAGGCCCGACCCGAATCATTATTCAGGAGATCACACCATGTCAGAGAACCAGCACAGCGTAAAACTGCTGCCCGTCCTTACCGCTTCCGCGTTACGTTCGCCGGTGTCGCAGGCCGATATTGCACGGGTTATGGGGGCGTACTGCTTTATCCAGCTCGATAACGGCGATGAGGCATTTTATCACCACGGGCATTTTGTGACCTGTGCCGATGCAGGCAGTAACGAACCCTCCGTTGTCGATACTGCCCGCCAGTCTGCCCGCGCCGGAGGCATGCCGCTCCGGATGTTTGAACTTCCACTGCCCGTCCAGGGGGATGAGGAATGGTGCTGGAATGACGTTGCGGAGGCGCTTGCCCGCAATGCCATGACAGAAAACGTCAGAGCGTCAGTGACCGTCACCGGCTGTATGACAAAGCTGGGCGGCAGGGGCATCCATTTCTGCTTGCATCCCCTGCTGAGCGGCGTTAACAGCAACCTGTGGTTTCCTGTCGGTGAGAATGAAACCTGGTTTTCGGCGGTTGAGCGGGTTCTTGTCATGAATGGCCTGGCTGAAAACCTGACGGCGCTTGATCCGCTGCGTGACTGCAAAGAATACACCGACTGGAAAGCCACTTATAACCGCAAAGTCATTATCTGATAAAACGGGGCCGGACACGTCCGGCCCGTTCTGACACGAATGAGGTACGTCACATGCATACTCTTTCATTACCTGAATGCCACACCCTGAGAGCGGCTGAAACCCTGAACGTTGCCGATTTATCCTGCCTGGCGGAACAGGTGACGGATCACCTGCCGTTTGATGCTGACAATGCCAGCCGTGCAGGCGCTGCCGCTGCTGCTCTGACTGCGTTCGCCCGCTATACCGGACTGAATACCGACGGCGAACCCGCCGAAACCGTTATTGTCGGTTTCCTCACTGACCTGATGCATTTGTGCAGTGAAACCGGCATGCCGCTCTGCGAAATGCTGCTGACGGCCAGCCGTCACTGGCAGGATGAACAGGACGCGTAGCGCACCAGCCTGCGCGGGCCATGTAACCGCGTGACAGGCACAGCGTTAATACTGCTTTCGGAGAGAGGCGATCATGAACACATCACTGAGCTACACAGAACAAAGATTCAAAGAAATTAAGGCATGTCTCAGTTTCCTGCGAGAACTTGTGAGCCAGCCGGATGAGGAAAATCGTGAGGAACTGATGCTGGGTACGCTGTTGCACTTAGCCAGTGAGATCACCGGAACCGTGACGGACTGGACACTGTCCCGGCCCAGGCTGCCACTTTCTTCCGTCCAGGCGTGGGCAGAGGCGCTCAGACTGGTGCGAACACAGCCTGATGGCCTCGGTGATTATCTCTGCCAGTCGGCAAAAAAGGAACTCAAAACGATGCTTCAGTCTGATTTCTAAAAGGGAAATGTGTGCATCATCTGAATACTTACGCGTTATATCTGAACGAAAAACAGGAGATTTAATCGCCGATAAAGTGTGACTTTGTTTCACACCGTGCTATTATGAGTGTGACAAAGTTACACACACCGGAGGGCGTATGACAGTAACAAAACTGAGGCAGCAGGGCGGGGCGGTTGTGCTGACCATTCCAAGCGACATTGCAGCCAGAGCAGGCTGGAGCGTTGGCACACTGCTGGATGTTACCGCAGACGGGGATGCCGTGAGTATTCGTCCGTCAGGTCGCGTTGCCCGTGGCCGTAAGACGGTGGCGCAGCTACTGGCAGGGATTGACCAGGATGTAATCCGCCAGCTTAACGACGAAATCAGCGACGGCGCGAATGAGAGACCACAGGGAAGGGAGTTTATCTGATGGTATCGCGCAGAATCCCGCAGAAAGGTGAAATCTGGCACGTTAACGGCGATCCGGTTGAGGGAAAGGAGTTTAAAGGGCCGCACTATTACCTTGTGATTTCTCCCAGGGAGCTTGTTGCGGCGCTGGGAACGGCGGTATGTATACCGATAACGAGTGGCGGCGGGGCCGCGCGCGCGCAGTCCGTGACGGTCTGGTTAGACGGAGACAGCACCGAATCGGGTAAGGTGACGGGTGTTGCACTTTGCTATCAGTTACGTTCGCTCGACCTGGCTGCCCGTAAGGCCACTTACAGCACAAAGGTGGCTCCCCACATCATGGACGAGATCGTGTCGTTGGTCGTGGATTTAATCGACCCGCGCTGAAAGGCGCGGTTTCACTTTCTGCATTCTGCGCGGCGCAGCTCCGCAACAAAAAACGCAAGGGCCGGACAGCGCCGGTGCTGCCGCACCGGCCTTATCCGTTTTTGTGCACATCAAAGTAATCCGTTTCCTGGTATCCGTGTTCCTTCTGACTTCTGTTTTCTGTTCCTTTTTTAAAAGCCACTTCACGGGCAGGGCCATGGCCCCCTTCGGCTCCTGCCCTGGCGGGCAGTCGTCAGCCTCACTCCGCTAAGGCGGCAGAGCCGCCAAGCTCCGCCGAACCCGCAGGCGGGTTCGTGTAGAGTCTGATGGCGAAGGTCAACGTCAACGGCTGCTGACGGCTGGCGCCGTCGCTTTCACCGCCCCGGCAAAGGGCCGCCGTGGCTCTGTGGCCAGCCCGCGAGGCGGGCTGCAAATTCTCCTCCTGACGCCTTTCCCGCTGTTCCGGCCGTGCCTTGCGCGGAGGGCTGGTCGTAGCACCGCCGGTTCGTGCAGAAAGGGGTGAAATGTACGCCGCCAAAAACTTTTCGCCAGGGGCGGCAAAAACTTTTTGTCGTCGCCCCTTTATGCCCTCTCTTCGTCGTCGCAACTCTGCCCTTCGCCGCGAAAGGCCAGACCGGAAAAGAAAAAATCCGCGTCAGAGGAAGTCTTTTTCGGCACCCGCAGCCCTCCGGACATACCGCAGCGCGCTGTAAAAACCGGATCTCACAGCATGAGGACTTCATGATGAAAAACGTATCAGCCCCCTGCATCCCGGACACGCAGGATTTGCCCGTCGATGCCTTTATGGACCTGTGCGATTACGTATGGACGCACGGCGAATTTCTGGGACCGTCTGGTCTTGCGAGTAACGATTTTAACGGGCTGGAGGCGTTTGATGAGCCGACAGAAGAACCGGACGCACGGAAGGTTTATATGCGCGAAGGCTGGCCGGTTGCCGTCTACGAATTTGATATCGGTTACACCGTTATCCGTCGTCAGGTCTGACTGGTAGCAAAGAAAAAGGGCGGAAATTCCGCCCGTTCACCCCGGACGCCACGACCAAATGACCGTCCGGAACGTCAACAGCAATAAGGAGTGAATCATGAAAACTGCTGACCGCAGCATCATCACACCCTCCGCCGGATATGTAAAGCCCGGCGGGAAATCATCTCACACGCGCCATCGTCACACCGATCCGGATGTGCGTGAGATTCCGGATGAAATACGTGCCCGTGTCCGTCACGTGGCGCACTGCGTCCGTAAACGCAGAGCCGTCCGTGTACCTGCCATGAGCAGCAGTGAATGGGGGCAGTTTCTCCGTTCGCTGGAGATCCACCGGGCTGTTGCCTGACTGAGTGCCTGCCGTCCCTAAACGGGGCGGCATTACACGATAATCTCAAATCCGGAGTGTGATGATTATGGCCCGTTTATTTAATGGTTTTCGTGCTGCAAACAGCATTCGCCGCGACCGCCCACTGACTGATGATGAGCTGCGTCAGTTTGTTCCCAGCGTGTTTTCTGAAGACAAACATGACTCCCGCAGTGACCGCTACACCTGGATTCCTACAAGCCAAATTCTGACACGCCTGCGTAAAGAAGGTTTCGAGCCGTTCTATGCATGCCAGCAGCGCGTACGCGATCAGGGACGTGTCGGTCATGCTAAACATCTGCTGCGCCTGCGTCGTCGTGATCAGATTCTTGCCTCAGAAGTCTCGGAAATTATTTTGCTGAACAGCCATGACGGCAGCAGCAGCTACCAGATGATCCCCGGACAGTTTCGCAGCATCTGTTCCAACGGCATGGTGTGCGGAGAAGTGTATGGCGAAATCCGTGTGCCGCATAAAGGTGACATTATCAGTCAGGTGGTTGAGGGGGCTTATGACATTCTTAACCGGTTCGAGGCGATTGAACATTCACGCGACGAAATGAAGCTTATCCCGCTTGATCATCGTGAACAGGTAGCCTTTGCCGAAACGGCGCTGGCGTTTCGGTATGATGGCCAGCATATTCCCGTCACTGCTGATTCAGTTTTGCAGGCCCGCCGCAAGGCAGACAATCCGAATGACCTCTGGACTGTTTATCAGCGCACACAGGAAAACATTATACGTGGTGGATTACGTGGCCGGACGGCGAACGGAACAGTGACAAAAACCCGTGCGATAAACGGCATTGACGGCGACATCAAAAACAACCGTTTTCTTTGGTCTCTTGCCGAAAAAATGAAAGAGCTTAAATCCTGATTTGTGAAACGGGGGCTTAAAAACCCCCGTATTTTTTCGAAAATTATCACTTCGTTATTGCGTCACGCCATCATTACCCGCACCCGTCCCCGTGTTTTTTACCTTTCTTTCACGCGTCTGTTTTTTTCCTTTGCCGTTGTCTTTCAGAACATCAGAAATTGCCCTTTCACTGAAACCAAACTGCATTTCATCCAGTGCCGACTTGATGTCTTTTGCGTTGTAGCCTTTTTCTTTCGCCAGCATCAGAATGGTGCCACGGAGACTTTCCAACACTTCATTTCTGGTAATACGTTTTGGTGACAAATCTGGCAGATTTTCCAGCCTGGATTTTGCCTCATCAATCTGCTCTTGTGTAAAAAACTGCTGTGTAGCCATAACACCCTCCAGTGGAAACCTCAAAAAAGGTGATTCTGCCCCGTAATGACGGAAATTTCCAGCTCCCACCTCCCATGACGCCAATTTACTTCTGGCGATTAAAGTGCCAAAATACAGTAATGAAATTCAAAGACGGGACAGGAAATGTTTTGTGACCACCGCCAGCACGCTGGCAGTGATTCCCAAAACGACCTGCTCAGGGCTCTGCCCCGAGACCCGGGTTAAGTGCCAAGGTTGAGTTATGTCGAAAAGTGAAAAGCGTCAGAGGGAAAAGCTGGTTAAATGTCGTTGCACAGATGCTGAATACGAGGCCATCAACAAGAAGGCCATTGCAGCAGGGCTGACGACATCTGAATATCTGCGCCGATCCGCGCTCAACCGCCGCATTACCGTTCGAACCGACATTCGTATGATGAACGAACTGCTACGCCTCGGCGGTCTGCAGAAGCATCTTTACACCCAGATGCAAACGAACATGACGACCGAACTGAGCCTTCAGTTTTCTGAAGTGCTGACCAGTATCAGGGATGCCATTAACGCGCTGGATATGACGCCTGTCCCTGTCGAGGAAATGAAAGACTGATGAACGTTATCATCCCGCCGAAGCGCCGCGACAAGAAGACCAGCTTTAAGAAGCTGGTTGACTACGTGAGCACGCGTGAGGAAAAAAAACCAACGGAAGCCGCAACACGTGAAGTGGTTCATGACGCCAGCACTGAGTACGTTTCCACTCCGGGTTTCGGTCAGCTGGTCGACTACGTCGGTCGCAAAAGTGTTGCTGCGGCTCCACAGATCATCAGCATTTCACCCGAGGGCACTCAGCGCGTACTCTCTGGTGAAGTGCTGTGTGAAACAAACTGCTTCTCGCTAGACACTGCCGCGTCAGAGATGAATCTGACAGCATCACAGAACCGTCACTGCAAAGACGCGGTCTATCACTTTATTCTTTCCTGGCAGGACGATGAAGACCCATCGCCTGACGCCGTGTTCAGTTCTGTCCGCTATTGCCTTAAACAGCTTGGCATGGAGGAGCATCAGTATGTTGCTGCTATTCATCGCGACACTGATAACCTGCACTGCCATGTCTCAGCAAACCGCGTACACCCCAACACGTTTACTGCGCAGAATATGTGGAACGATGCTGACACGCTGCAAAAGTGCTGCCGCGTGCTTGAGCGTGAGTTTGGTTTCAAAGTGGATAACGGCAGCTGGCATATGGATGAGGCTGGTGAGCTTCACCGTACCCGTCGCGAGATGCCTTCAGCTCCGCGTGGTGCTGCAAAACGCGAAATCTTTTCAGACAAAGAAAGCCTGCATGGCTATGCCGTACGCGAAACCCGTCAGCCTTTGTCTGACGCAATTGCGCAGGACAAACTGAGCTGGGACCGCCTGCATAATATTCTTTATTCCAGGGGGCTGGGTGTGCGGGAGCAGAACGGCGGGCTGGCGGTTTATGATCTGCTTCATCCCGAAAGCGTCAGCGTGAAGGCATCCGATGTGCACCCTGATATCAGCCTTACGGCGATGGTAAGAAAGCACGGAGAATTTCAGCCTGCGCCGCCAGTCAGTAATCCAGAACGTCCCGAGGACGGTATTCTTCATATGCAAACCTGCTACATGCCGCAGCTGCATGTGCGCGATCAGGAAGCACGTCGCGAACGACGTGAAGCCCGTGCTGTCGCACGTGACATCCTCCGCGCACGCTATGATGCTTACCGCAGCGGATGGGAGAAGCCGGACCTGCGTGCGGGCGAACGTTTCCGTCAGATTGCGGCGCACTGCGTGGCAGTTAAAGCCAGCGTACGAAATACCGTCAGGGATCCGCTGATGCGTAAACTGATGTACCGTGTTGCTGAGTTCGAAAAGATGAAGGCGATGGCTGAACTTCGCCTGCAGCTGCGTGAGGAGCGTCAGGCACTCAGCGAAACCGGGGCGAACAGACCGCTTAGCTGGAAGTCATGGGTTGAGCGCGAAGCGATAAAAGGAGATGCGGCGGCGCTCAGTCAGATGCGCGGCTGGGCCTATCGCGAGAAACGCGCTGCCCGGAAGCAGGGAAGTGCGTGGCCAGAACCGAATGCCGTTATTCATTTCGGCCCGGGTGACAACGTGCCTTCATTCAGGTCCAGCGAACATGAAACGCGAGTACTGCGTGACGGCACAGTCAGCTATCTGCGTGACGGCAGGCCAGCCGTTACCGACTTTGGTGACAGGGTTGAGATTTACCCCGCGCCTGACAGCAAGTCTGATCGTTTTAACAATGATCTAGCTGCAGAACTTACAGCCTGGCGCAGCGGAGAGAGCGCTGCGCTGACCGGTGAGCAGAAAGCTGTGAACCGCGTGCTGTATTCCGGCGTGGTGAGAAACATCACGAAACGCGACGGACGTGTGTTTAAAGTCAGTGATCCTAAACTGATGGCCAGCGTTCATGCCACGGAAGACAGCCTGCGAAATCAGAATGTGCAGCCGGAACTGAAACAGGCCGAGCCGCAATTTAAAGACGATGAAAGCGTGCGCATTTCAAACAGAGATATACAGCGTCCATAGGGGGGGCGAGCAGAGAAAATTAAATAATTGTTAAACGAAATTATTTAGCGCTGATTGCACAGGGTTCGAGGCCTGTACAACCAGCTAACCTTAACAACCTGAGTAGGAGGCTGCTATGGCTGCCGAGGATCTTAGTGCTTTTTCACATCTGAGCAAGTTTTTTCCTGAACTGACTGAAATACAGGCCGCACATGTATGTATGCTTGTATTTTCATCATGGTCAGCTGAGGAAATAGCAGAATATCGTAATGTCACAGTTGACACCGTCAAAGACTCTTTAGTGGCAGCTCAGAAACGTCTGCGGGCAGATAATATGAAACTACTCAGGGGTGTAGCGATACTCCGGGTAATGATGAGTATTTCGTTTTTTATATATGGAAATAATTTGCCTTAAATCAGAATAGTGTAGAGAAACAGAAGTTTTTTAAGTTAGATAGAAATTTTTTCATAATGGTTTTTCTTATTTTACAATGACATAAATAACTACCCCCTTTTTAGGGGGGGTTTTCTTTTTAGGACCAATCTTATTTAATGCTTCCATTGCTTACACAATCTATACATTCAGTAACGGAAGAACACAGATGCCTGCACACGTTAATAAAGAAAAGGGAATTAAAGTCCTGCTGCGCCTCTCCCCAGAGGTAACCGCTATTCTGTGCCAGGCCGCAGACCGTTCCGGTCGCAGTAATACAAAAGAGGCGCTTGTGCGCCTTGAAGACCATCTTAAGTCTTTTACTGACCTCGCCACACCAGGGCGCCGGTTCCACGCTGACAGCAGCGAAACCATTATTAAATAAAACTTCCAGCCGGCACGTATTATTGCCGGCCCCCATTTTTGACTGAATATATGCGCGCATGCGCAGGGCATCGTTTTGCCTGGATTACCTTCTGCTCTTTAACAATGTGCCCGCTTTTATATTCCCGACCTCAGGGTCCTCTCTTGCCGGCATGCTGTACCGGTGCGCGGAAGATGTCCGGAGGCTACGTCATGGCCTGCATTACGTCGGGAAAACAGTAAAGCTGCAGAGAAACGAATTTACAGCATTACTGGCGGGCACCGCGCAAAGTCGGAACAGTGAAGCGTAACCGTTATACCCCTACGTACAAATTCGATGTATCCAGTTCGACCGGTGCAGTTTTACTGCATCAGGCCCCGGCGCGTTCCGCCGGGCACAACCTGTATCTGGAGAAGATTAGCCCTGCACTTGTGTGCGGTCGTGAACGGGCAGCCCTGACGGTTTCAATTCACAAAACGCACAGTGACACAGAGCAGTCTGTGCCGGCCCACTCTCGCGAGTGGGTCAGCCCGGGAAGTCTTTTACGTTTATTTATGCGGGTGCCCGGGGATGCGGGCGCATTTAACGAGGTGATACATGCATCTTTCAAAAACAAAGCGCAAAGCGCTTCGGCAGCAATTTAAGGGATGCTGCGCTTACTGCGGGGCATCACTTCCCGCTCAGGGCTGGCATGCAGAATCAATCGGTAAAGAGTTTGTTGAAGAAGGGGTTGTTCCTGTGTGTACACTTTGTCGGAAGATAAAAGGGAATGCCTCACCTGAAGAATTCAGGGCGTTGCTCGCTGAACAGGTAGAAAAGGCGCTGCGCCACAGTATCAACTTCCGGACGGCGATGCACTTTGGCCTGGTAAGTCAGCAGACTAAAAAGGTTGAATTCTGGTTTCAGCGCTGCAACCCGTCGCGCAAACCTGAAGCCGACAAAGCGTCAGAGGCCGCCGTTGGCGATAATGGGTTTTCAAGAGATCATCGCCCTGTGTTGACTGTTACGGGAACTGTCGGTAACAGCTTATGAAACGCTCTGTGTTCCTGCGTGCGTCCCTTCGTCGGGCGCTCCGAAAATGCAATCCGGAATTTCCCGCTTCCCGGTCAGATCGTTCTGACAAAGGAAACACAGAGATGCCGGAGGACCTTATATCACGCTGTCCGTCGGCCCTCAGTAATACCATTAAGCGCGAGTAATCTGCTTCAAGGAAACCATCATGAAACCACTTCTAATGGCTGGTCTGTTCCTGTCATTCAGTCTTTTGCTGCCAGTTGACAGTTTCGCCAGTGATACCACGGTTAAGCAAAACGCTGAACCCACACCGGGTACGATTAGATGCATTGAATGTATTAAAGTAAATGTGTCCGTATGGCAGTTTAAACCTTCTGATTTGAAAGCGCAGATCGATATGCTTATCTCACTTTCTAAACTGCAGTCGTCCCCTGTTTTCTATGGACAGGGAAGCACAGGAGGTCCGACAGTCATCTCCCCTGGCTCAGGACAAACCTTTATAGACAAGATTGACCATCTCGGTTCGCTTCAACGGAGGGTTGACTGGAAGTCTGTTACACGTTCCGAACATCCGTTGCCTCTGGCCATTAGTTCTCTAGCCGGTAATTACAGCGCCGTTATCACCATTAACGACTGGCGCCAGTTTTGGCGGCCTCAACCTTTTTCCGGACTGGTTCGTTTCTCCCTTCGTGCTGATGCTCCGGCAAATGATAATTTTGAGACGCTGGCCAGCGAAGGACAGGTATTTATCGGTAATGGGAGTGAGATCCTCAACATGCAGCCCTTATCTGATGGCAGTTATATCATCTGGATTATTCAGGCTAATTACTCTGGATAAACCCTGACCGGATTTTGAACCGACCTCTAATTTCTATGGCTTACTGCAACGCACAGCCCCCGTAAAAAGTGAGGGAGCTGTGCGTTGTGGTGAATGCGGCCAGCGCACGCGGGGAAACCAGCAGCGAAAACTCATTTTTCGTCAACTCTAACGTCTCTGTCACGGGTTTGCTGGTTTACACGGGACACCGGGAGGCACCCGGCACCATGACACCCTTTTCAACACGGAGTAGCACCCCATGAAGCAGTAATACGGTCAGACCGCAGTCGTAAGGCAATGCTGCAGTAATGATGCTGCCCCGAATTCCCCGATGGAGCCAGATGCAGGTACGAACTGCACCACACGCTGGTGAGGGTTAATAAAGTAGAAGAAGGTGTGCCGGTAAAGCAGCGCGACGGCCAGACGCGCACCGGTTATCAGCGGCAACAACGCGACGCGCACCCAAGGGCATGGGCGTGGCCACTACGGTAGTGGCGACCAGTTTACCTGTCATTTCCAGCAAGCCGTATCTTCCCTGCTATCCGGAGTCTTCACTATGTCATTTACCGAACGGGCAGGGCTGCTATCGGCTCTGCTGCTGGCCGGCTGTGCTTCGCCAACCACTGTTCCCGGCACTCCATCAGGCAATGAGGTTGACGGTCTGCTCACACGTAGTTCTGCTGACATTATGGCGATGCAGTATCGTGTATATCAGACCGGCCCCACAGCTATTCGACCTCAGTCTGCTTCATCTTTATCTTCTGCGCTTCCGGTACCTTCAGGTCTGGTCGGAACTTCAGATCCGAAAAGCAGTATCTTTCCAAAGGCGCTCCCTCAGAAACAGCCCGCACCAGTTCAGTCAGACGGTTTTGTCAGGCTGAATGGCGCGGCACCAACGCTGAGGACTGCACTCAGGAAAATTGTACCGTCAGAAAATAAGGTGGAATTCAGTCCGGATGTTAAACCTGACACACCGGAGCTCTGGCAATGGACCGGCAACGATCGCTGGCCATTCGTCGTCAACAAAATGCTGGCCTCTCGCGGACTGAAAGCGACGATAAATGCAAAAAATAAAACTATTACCATCGAACCCGTGCAGCATGCTCAGTCCGCTGGAAAAGTTATCTCTCCTGCAGTGCCGCCAGCTTCTCCACCGATAAAGGGGGTTGCTGTATCTGCCACGCCTGGCAGAAAGCCGGTAAGAGGACGTAACCCGTTCCATGATGATCATGCTGCGGAAAAAACAACCACTGCATCGAAGCCAGGCGCGCCGAACGAGCTGGTCAAGGCGCCGGTAATGCCAGCCAAAGCACCATTTCCCGTTCGTCACTGGCAGATAGAACCTGGTGTCACACTGAAGGACTGGCTTTTCAGTAAAGCGGCCAGTGAGCCCTGCAGTGTTCCTGGTATCAAATACTGGACAGTTGCATGGGCCACGCCGGTGAATTACCGGATAGATGCACCACTCAGTTTTGACGGAAGTTTCCGTGAAATGCTGAATGGACTCTTCACGCTTTATGGCACCGCAAAAGTTCCTCTGTACGCAGGAACGCGTTCAGAGCAGTGCGTGGTGTCCGTGGACGATAAGGAGGTGCATTGATGATCATGTACTGGCTGCTTGTTCTGTTTGCAGGGTGGTTTGCCTTTGGTCCGTCAACAGAGCAGCGGGCTGTTCAGCAGGCAGGACAGATTCAGGATCAGACGCTGAGCATTCAGGCCACGCAGATGGTGCGATACATGAACCGTATCAATGACTGGCGCTACGATAATCCCGGCGCAGACAATCAAAGTGTCAGCGATGCTCAGCTTACTGGCTGGAACAGCGTCCCGGGCCTTAACAACTTTATCTACGGCGGCAGGACTTTTGTCTGGCGAGCCGGCCAACCCGGACTGATGTCCGCGCTACTTACCCAAACCCGCCAGTCTGCCCTTGTCGGACGCGTTGCATCGCGTCGGTTACTGGACAGCAACGGTATCGATATGCAAATCAGTGTCCCAGACGCGATAGCCGAATCCAGCGTGGTATGGGTTAACTAATTTCCTCAAGGCTGCGATGCGGCTTCCGGAGTTCCTCATGAATCAAGTTCTCAACAGGGCCGATGCCCCTGTATCTCGACACGCCGACATGTATCTGGAGGCTCTGGATGCAGTGCTGTCCGGGCATCTTATACATACCTCGAGTATTGGCTGTAACGGGCTGGCGACGCTGAAGCGAATTCAGGCAATTCAGGCGAACGCAATTGATACAGCTAAGTTTTCCAACTCTATCAGGGCTAAACAGTCATGAAACCTTTAAAGCCATTCACGTTGCTCACGGTGGCATTGTGCTTTCTCGTCAGCGGATGCAGTACGCTTGAGCGGGTAGATGCAACTCAAAAAAGAGCAGCAGTTCATGAGGCGCAGGCCGATTCGTACAAGCGCGCACTGGACAGCGGCCAGGTCGTGCGGGAAATATCATCACAGTGGATCAATCCGGTTCCGCTTGGCGGAGTCGCTGGCCAGCGGTCAGAACTTCCACCGTGTGTGGTCAGGATTAACAGACCAGGCATGGTTTCTCTGGCCTATGTCAGTTCATTCATAACCGATCAGTGCCGTATCCCTGTAGTTGTCACTCCAGACGCTCAGGCCACTCTGGCAGGCAGCAGTGATTCAGGCGGTAAGACAGAGAAAATAAGCGGCCCGTTGCCGTCTCCTGACGCGAGTGGAATGGTCCCTCTGGCCTCTATGGGACAGGCCAGTACTCGCCCTGTCGCTGTCCCCCAGAGTGAAGGAGGCCTTCGGGGCGTCAACTGGAACGGCTCTCTGAGTGGGCTGCTAGATAACGTTACGACGCGTCTCGGGCTGTCGTGGCGTTATGAATATGGCCACATAGCGATTTTCTGGCTCGATACCCGAAACTTCGCCATTAACTTCATGGACAGTGACGCAAGCTTCGCATCGAAAACGGTGAGTGGCACCACGAGCTCTACCGCCAGCGGCGGGAACAGTACTGGCGATAACAGCACCAGTCAGACCACTACAGCAACCATTAAATCCAACATCTTTAAAGACGTAGATAACACGGTGAAGTCGATGCTGACGCCGGGCTCCGGGCGTCAGAATCTCTCTGCCGGCGTGCTGACGGTGACCGATACACCGCGCGTACTGGATGCCATTGGACGCTACATAGACGATCGTAACCGTGAGCTTAACCGTCAGGTGATGATTTCGGTGAAGGTCTACAGCGTGGTGAACCGACACCAGAACCAGCTGGGTATCGACTGGAACGCGGTACTGAACACTGGCAGTGTCGGCCTGTCCCTGACCAGCCCGTTCACTGGGGCAGCCTCTGATGCGCTGAGCGGCGGCATGGCCATTCTGGACGGTAAGGGACAGGGTACTCAGATGTTCCTGAAAGCGCTGGACGAGCAGGCGAAGCTCAGCGTGGTAACCACAGCTTCTGCGCTGACCACCAACCTGTCTGCTGTTCCCGTTCAGAACGCCATACAGCAGGACTACGTACCAAACATCAGCACCAGTCAGACGGCGAACGTCGGAACCAGTACCTCCATTACCAAAGAAACTATCACCACCGGCTTTAACATGACAGCGCTGCCGCTGCTGTTCCCGAACTCGCCGAAGATGCAACTGGAGTTTTCCATCAGCATGTCAGAAGACCCCGTTTTTACGGACTTCACGTCTGGCACGCAGAAATCGCAACTCGCCAGAACCACACCTAAGACGATTGTTCAGCGCGTCATTATGCAGTCAGGCCAGACACTGGTGCTGAGCGGTTATGAGCAACTGAGCGACTCGGCCAATCGCCAGGGTACAGGCAGCTACAGCTTCTTTGGTCTGGGTGGTGGCGCGCGCGGCGACGACAGCCGACGCATGTTCATCATCCTCGTTACGCCTGTGGTGCTGGGCTAAGGAGACATTATGGCGTCAGAAATGAAGACAGAGGATGCAGTAAGCTTCGTCCCCGTGGGTAAATTTGTACTTGTGGCAGGCTTGCAATGGCACTGGGTGTCTGTTCGTGGGCGCCGGCGTATGCGCATTGAGGCCCGGGACATGTATGCAGGTCACTGGCTGGCGTTGCCCGGTGGAACCACTGATGATCCAGGGACCTGGTTAGGATGTCTGTCCAGTGAAGCCCTGCCCATTCCTAAAGGTAAGCGTCCGGCTTCACTGGCTGTGGCCTTGCTCGGGAACGTGCCAGCTGACTGCTGGGGGGTATTTATCCTTCCAGGGGGGCTGTGCTGGTTCATGGCTGTAACAGGCGGCCATCCTTCTCCTTATGGCGACGTCACGGGGAATGCTGAAACGGTCATCAGAGCTGCGGAACGGTTCTGCGCGACTTCCCCTGCGCCACCATCCGGATGGACGGTATTTGATCCTGACGGCCTCATGGCCAAGCCTGAAGCCCGAAAGGAACCTCTTGCAGCGCTGCTCCCGACTGCAGTGCCAAAACAGGCCAGGTTGCTTAAAACAGAAGACCGTACGACAACCTGGGTCGTCATGCTGATGTTGGTGGGGGCGGTTGCAGTCTGGTACGGCAACTATTTGCTTGAGGCCAAAAAAAAGGCAGAACACGACGCATGGGTTCAGGCTGAGTTAATCCGGACGCGAGAAGCGGCAGAATTGAGACCCGGGAGCCTTAAAAAGCCCTGGGGCGGCATGCCTGACTTTTCAGAAATGCTCAATGCCTGTGTGAAAGAATGGCGTGAAGCACCCCTGTCTATAGCAGGCTGGGTTTTCAGCAGAGCTACGTGTGAGTCCTCCGGGCAAATGACGCTTCACTATGCGCTCCCGGATGGTGGGACGGTTGGAGATTTTGCCGCCCGGCTGCCGCAGCTCTACGGGCCGGCGAAACAGGCTTTTTTTAATATGCCTGGCCCGTCAGATGACGCCTCGTTCAAAGAAGATGTTCACTTTATTTCCTCTGCGCCAGAGGCGCTGCTGCCGGGTGACGAACAGCTTCGAAGGATGACCAGCTACGCGCAGCGCCTTCGGGCAAGTCTGCGGTTCAGTGAGCCTTCACTGTTGGTGCAAAACGTTGGCAATGAAAGCGTTCCTCTTCCATGGAAGAAATACACCTTCACGTTCATTACCGATATCCCGCCTGACAGGCTGTTTGATGCCTCGCGTTTTCCAGGCAACGGGCTGCGGCTGAGTTCTGTCAAAGCCGAACTGCACAGCAGCCGGCTGACCTATACCCTCGAAGGAATGCTCTATGCAGAGAAATAAGTGGCGTTACCTGCTGCTGTCCGCGCTGATGACCAGCCAGCTGGTCACCGCCAGCCAGCAGGATGTGAACAGACCGGGGCAAAATGAGATGCACAATCCGGCTACTGAAGCAGCACCTGCGCCGGCAGCAGCTCAGCCCGGTACTCTCAGTCGGGACAACAGTATGGGAAGGCTTGAGGATATTCAGGCCAAGACATTGCTGTACGAAGCACAACTTGCGCAGGCCAAGGCGCTTAACGAACTGCAGAAAAACGGATATGACGCAGTGTTGGGTGCGCCCTTCAATCCTCAACCGGCAGCTACCGCGCTGAAGGATACGTCCTCAGCCAAACCGGCACAGGAGAGCAAAACGCTGCCGCTTATTGTCGAGATATCCGGCGGGCAGCAACTTTCAGCCACTTTACAGCTCGATAGCGGTAACCAGGTGCGTGTCCAGGCAGGAAGCCGCATACCGGGAACCTCCTGGACGGTGGCAAAAATCACTTTCAGTGAAGTAACCGTCAGTAGTCCTGATAAAGGACTCATCTCTCTGGCCTTTGTGGGGTAATACCGATGGAGTTTAGTGAAGAGAGTGTCAGCTGGTTATATCTGGATGAGAGTGTTCAGGGACAGGAAAGGCTTTATGTATCAAATGAACACCGAACCCGCCCTGCTGTTATGTCTGAAATCGCCCGTGCGATGAGGACCCGCCCTGAGATCGATTTGAAACCTGTCCACCTGAGTGAGTTGCGAAAACTTCAGTCGGGTCGAAAAGGGCTTATCGTCTCAGAAGACTGGTCTCCTGAGCAAAGGAAAGTGGTGGAATACATGGGGCGAGCGGGTGAAGCTCACGCATCAGATTTGCACATGCTTATTGGGGTAGGGGACGTTACGGCGATGGTATTCCGGGTCCATGGTGATCTGGAGCTGCAGTCGGAGCTTACCTTCGATGAAGGCATGAGTCTGGCTTCAACGATCGTCATGTCCATGTTCGACAGCGGGCCACAGCAGTTCAGTGCCAGTGATGAGCAGGATGGACGGCTACGTAACGAGTTTGTGAAGGATATCGGTCTCTATGCAGCCCGTTACTCGGCTGTACCAACTGAGTCGGGTCTCTACGTGGTGCTCCGTATCATTCTTGATGAAAGCGACGATATCCCCTCACTCGATGTGCTGGGTTACCTGCCAGAACAGCAGAAACTCATTCGCCGGATGCTTAAGCGACCAGAAGGGATCATGATCACTGCGGGCCCCACAGGCTCCGGTAAAAGCACAACGATGCGTACGTTCTGCCAGATGTATATTGAAGAGACTAAAGGCAAACGGAGGCTGATTACTGTTGAAGATCCTGTTGAAGGAAAAGTTAAAGGTGCTGTTCAGACCACTATCATTGCTGACCGCAATGACCCGGAATCAGTAACGCGGGCCTGGCAACGTCGCCTTGCCGCGCTTAAGCGACTCGATTACAACGCCGCGGTGGTTGGTGAAATAAGGGATACCTGGTCAGCCAACGCCAGTATCAGTGAAGCGAAGAGTGGCACTCTTGTGGAGACAACCACGCACGCTAATGATGCCACCGGCATTATTGATCGCCTTACAGATACCCTCGGGATTGCTCCAGGCATGGTAATGGACCCCCAGGTCGTGATAGGCCTCATCGCACAGCGTCTTGTGCAAATACTTTGCCCTTCATGCAAAAAGAAATGGGAAGACGTCAGGGATCATCTCACTGAAGATGACCGTGAGCTTGTTGAAGCTCACTGCGACCTTGAGACCGTTGCATTCCGTAATCATGATGGCTGCACCGCTCCTGGCTGTTGGCATGGTATTACAGGGCGTAAAGTCATCGCTGAAGTTATTCGACCAGATGCCCGTTTCATGCAGCTTTACCGGGAGCGAAGTAAGCTTGTCGCGCGCAGCTACTGGGTTCATCACATGAGCGGCATTACCCGCGGTATGCATCTCAAACGCTACATTGCTGCAGGTTTAGTTGACCCCATTGACTCCGATAAATTCAGTCCTCTCGACGACGACGATCTGAATATCCTGCCTGCTGATGAACTGCAACTGATACTGCAGAGAGGGTATGTATGACTGATCTTATCCGGTTATTGCGGGAACGATTTAAAGGTTCAATGGCAAAAGGAACAGCCCGTTCCGATGGATTGGGCCGCTGGATTGCAAAAAAAACCTTCGGCACCAGTGACCGCACGACTTTATATGAGGATCTGGCCTTTTTACTTGAGAATAATCAAAAGACGGAAGACGCTGTCGCTGGCATGCAGCGCAGCCGGCGTCGTAAAAACGACCCCTTACTGCTGTGCCTCAAAGACATAAGCCATGCACTGAAACGTGGGCGTGGACTGGATGGGGGACTGGAGGGGTGGGTTCCCAGGCAAGAAATGACCATTCTCAGAGCCGGGCGGGAAGCGAAAGATCTGCGTGGGGCCCTGTTAAGAGCTATCGAAGTTGTAAAAGGCATTGGAGAAATGAAAGTCACCGCGCTGGCTAACCTCAGTTATCCGGTGATGTTGCTCTCAGGCACTTTTTACATGATGAAAATGGTGCATGACCGTTTTCTGCCGCGTCTTATGCAACTCAGCCCTGTAGAAAACTGGGTGGGATCACTCTGGTGGCTGGGCTCTCTTACAAATTTTTTCGTGGATAACCGCTACGTGTTAGGTGCAGGTTTATTTGCATTTACTGCCTGGGTTATATGGTCGCTTCCCCGGCTGACCGGCTATGTCAGAAGCAAATTCCTGGACCATATTTTTCCATGGAGTCTCTACCGAGAAATGCAGGGGGTGTCATTTTTACTGAATCTCAGCGCTCTACTGCGTGCTCAGGTCAGAACTGAAGATGCACTGGATAAACTCAGCAGGCATGCTCCTCCCTGGTTGTATGAGCGACTTGTTGCCACCAAACGTCAGGTTGCTAAAGGAAAACATCTGGGGCTTGCTTTGGCTGACAGCGGATATGCTTTTCCATCGCGTGAGGCGATTGACCGTCTCATCATGCTTACTTCTGGCCCTGGAGGTGAGGACAACATTGAAAACTTTGCGCGTATGTGGCTGAAAAAATCCATAAGCCGCATCAAACGTGTCTGCACATTGTTTCAGCTGGCAGGCATGCTCGTTACAGCCGGTTATCTCCTGCTTACCTTCATAGCAACTCAAGATCTGAACAGCATCATCAGTAATCGTTAAATTACTCACCCAAAAGAGGTTCCACCATGTTTCTATCTCTGAAACGCCCTTCGGTTCACCGAGGGGCTCTTACTTTGCCTGAAGCTATTATCGTCAGCGCTATTTCAATGGTTATCCTGGTCGCTATATATGGCTCCGGAAATGGTCTTTTTAACTCTACGGATTATTCCGAGGAAATGTCTAATGCCAGCGCGATTATGACTAATGCCCGAGGAATGCTGAAAACCGGTGGCGCTTATCAGTTCAGTGGTGCGTCGGACATGACCGGAGCACTTATAAAATTTGGTGGCGCACCCGGGAGTATGGCTGTTATCGGAACCAAAGCATCGGGAAGTGCTTCCCTGAATAACACCTGGGGTGGGGCAGTGACTGTTCAGCCAGTCAGTACAAGCGGCGGACAGAACACGGCCTTTTCATTGACCTACATGAAAGTACCGGTTGAAGCCTGCTCACAAATGGTTCAAAAGCTCAGCACAGCCAATAACGTCGCATCAACCACTATTAACGGTTCTGTGACCAGTGGTGTGGTAAGTGCAGCCGTTGCCGTTTCTCAGTGTAGCGCTAACAGTGGTTCTGACGGGACTAACACAATCGTGTTTACCAGTAATACCTGATGAAAAGCCGGGGGATAACCCCGGCATCTTACAGGGTGGATTACGCACTATGAACAGACTTCTGTCCCTGCTTTTAGCCGCAGGGCTCTGGCTTACATTTGCTCAGCCTGCACTGGCCTTCTGCTACAAAGAGGCTGGCGAAAGGTACCATATTGATCCCCTCCTTCTTCGCGCGATTAGCAAAGTGGAAAGCCGCTTTAACCCCGGGGCTATCAATTATAACCGCGATAAGAAGGGGCGTATCACGAGCCGGGATTACGGCCTGATGCAGATAAATTCTACCCAATTGCCTAAATTACGAGCCATGGGCGTGCTTAACAATGAGCAGGATCTGCTTACTAAACCCTGCCTGAACGTGATGGTTGGTGCATGGGTTCTTGCGCGCCATCTGCAGGTGTGTGGTGTTACCTGGGAATGCCTCGGAAGTTATAACGCTGGCTTTGCCGATGACAACTCAGCTCGCCGCATGATCTATGCGCGCAAAGTTTATGCCGAATATCTGGCCAGTCGCTGACCTTTCACCGGAACACCTAAATGACTTCATCTCCAGACAGCGCAACGTTCGGGATATGGATAGCCGTTTGCTCTGGGCTGTTCGTATTGCAGGCCTACAGGGCAAGCCGCTTTTTACATACATTCAAGGGGCCTCCTCTTTCAGTATTTCAGCTGGCACCTGTAGCACTGGTCTACTTCATTTGTACCGGCTGGTTACTTACATACCCAGACAGCCTGTCAGCAACCACAGTCTGGCGTAGCGTCGGATTGTTAGTGTTTGCAGTCCCCATGATTCTTACAGATCTCCGCTGCCAGTGGCTGCCAATGCGCTATACGGTTGCCTTCTGGTCAGGAGGATTGCTTTCCTCTGCTCTGCCGGGAGCAGTCCTGACATGGCCAGAGGCCTTAAAAGCAAGCGTAACTGCGTTCTGCCTTTCGGCAGCAGTAAGGTGGGTTGCCAACTATCGCCATCGTAAGGAGCGCATGGGACTGGGAGACGTCTATCTTATGGCCGGACTGTGCGCCTGGATGCCATGGAGAAGTGCATGCTATGCAGCATCCGGAGGACTCATCTTATGCTGCGTGTGCGCCATTCTGACCCGGGAAACCTCTAAACCTTTTGCACCAGCCCTGTTTGGTTACCTCAGCGGCGTATACCTTTTCTTCCCCCAACTACTGGCCGGAGTGCTCTGATGAAATTTTTGCTACGTAAACCGCGTTCAGTGCATCGCGGCGGTATGCTGCTGCAACTCATATTGGTGTTAGCCATTGTATTAATGGTTTTACCGGGCTCCATGGACAGGTATGCCGAGAACCAGCAGGAAAAAGTCTGGACGGGGGTTGCTTCTCACCTCAGTTTTGTGGCGCAGGCGGGGAAACGCTATATCCGTGATAACCGTGACACGCTTTTAAATCAGGTGGGCTCTGGGCCAGTAACGATCTCAGGCGCGACACTTAAGGCTCAGGGATATTTACCTGCCGGATTTTCACTGACCAATGACAGCGGACAAGCCTATCAACTGGCGATCGCTAAAGACCCGGGGCAGGCCGGGCAACTGGTTGCATTTGTACTGACAACTGGTGGAAGCGATATTCCTTACAAGGGCTTGCGTCAGATAGCGGCTGATTCCGAAGGCATGGGCGGTTATATCTGGCCATCAAATATGGCTATTGGTGCTGATGGTGGATGGCAGGCCAGGCTCACCGACTATGGTCTTAGCGCGCAGCAGGGCAGACTGGCAGCATTCCTTTCTGCAGACGCGTTGGGCACTGATGCAGATGAAAGCGACAGGCTTTATCGCTATCAGGTTAATGGACGACCGGACCTGAATCGTATGCATACCGCGATTGACATGAACGGGAACAACATCAATAACGGCGGCACGGTGAATGCGGCGACCGGCGCATTCTCTGGGCAGGTAACTGCCGGAGGATCTGTGACAGCCAACAGTGATGTTAATGCCGGTAATAACGTGAATGCGAGTAACGGCATCACTGCAAATAATGACATCCGAAGCAACAATGGCTGGATCATTACGCGCGGGGGTAAAGGCTGGCTCAACGAAACATACGGTGGTGGTTTTTATATGTCTGACAATAGCTGGGTCCGTTCGGTTAATGATAAGAACATTTACACCGGAGGTCAGTTGCAGGGTGGATCTGTAAGAGCCAATGGGAGGCTTTCAACCGGAGATGCGCTTCAGTTAGATGGGGTTCATAGCGAAGGCGAAAGCTGCAGCCCAAACGGGCTTTTTACGCGAGATGGTGCAGGTAATCCTTTGTCGTGTATTAATGGTGTATTGAAAGGTCCTGGCAAGCTAAAGGATTTCCAGGCAGTAAACGGCGGTGATGCATGTGGAAAGTATTCATTTTCAAAAGTTTATTGCCCTGCTGGTAAAGTACTCCTTTCAGGTGGGTATGTTCTCTCCAGATGGGGGGGCGATGGGTGGAACTCCCCAGATGCCAATCAACCTACAGGAGACGGAGGGTGGCAGATTTTCACCGGGGGAGGTGTTGCAGGTGGTTCATGTATGCAGGCCGTTGCGTGGTGTGCGACAAACTGAGTGGGGCTTATAAGTTACGTTTGAAAACAGCAGGTGAGCCCGCATACAGGCAGTTAGCTGGAACATCCTTATTAACGACGCTGTTTGCTGCAACGACGCTGTTATCACCAATGCTAACACCCGGTAACACGACTACCCCTGCCCCAAGCCAGACGTTTTTGCCGAGGATGATGGGTTTTTTAATGACAGCATCATTACGTGACGCAGGTGAAACGGGGTGGGTGACGGTGGACAGTGTTACGTTAGGTCCTATGAGTGAATCCTGACCGATAGTTATAAGCTCATTATCGAGGAAAACACATCCGGAGTTAATGTACACATTGTCCTCAATTGTTATGTTCCCGAACTCGAAAAAAAAGGGCGCTGTAATATAAGGTGAACCATTAATAATAAAACCGGCCTTACGCAAAATAACGTTAATGCGCTTATTGCTCAGTGCTTTTGTGTTAACTAAATTCCTAGCTTTCAGAGTTTTTATTCTCTTGCAGTAGCGGGAAAGGTAATAAGAAAGCATTTAGTTCTCCTTTTTTTTCAAATAGTACATTCCTGTCATTACCGATTCAATTTAACCATTTCAGTGCACTTGATTTTGTAGAGACACAACGTCTGACAGGTCAGGAACTGCAGCACTACAGCCAATAGCTACCCCATCGATTTCCTGCGATTTACCGGAGAAAATATGAAAGATTTCCTGCCGGCTGTCTGCATGACAGCCGTGATGCTGTCCGGCTGTCAGTCGGTCATGAATTCCCGAACCGAAACCCAAACAGCAAACACAGCGTCTTCTCTGTCAGCCTCTCGCCTGGCAATGCAGCGGCAGCAGTTGTGGATGGAGGGAACCATGAACACCGATGCTCCCGTACCTGTTGCAGAAATACGGTCGGACAGCGATCGCTTAACTCTACGCTGGGACGGGGATGCGATTGAACTGCTTCGTGCGCTGGCATGGGCTCGTGGCGATGAATTCAGTTATGTCGGTGTTCGTCTGCCACTGCCAGTGAACATTGATGTTCAGTACGTCACCTACGCCAACCTCCTGCGCATCATTGAAATGCAGACCGCATGGCGCGCCACGTTGCGCCGCTATCCCGGGCAGATGGTTATGGAATTCATGAGCGCTATTCCCGAGCGTCGCGGAGGCAGACGATGAAAGCCCGACTCTTTGTCCTGCTGCTGCCCGCACTACTGGCGGGCTGCGCGGGTTTTCACTTAACCAGGGCGGCTTCCGTGCCAGGGCCTGACGGGGCACCGCCTCCGGGGCCGGAAGCCTACCTGTCGCCGCAAAAGCGCGACACGTCTGACGTGTCCGACAACCGCCGTCAGATGCTGACCGAAGGCGGGCGCACCACTGGTTTTCGTGGTGGCAAGGCGCAGCGCGCGTGGGAGCTGCGCCGTGACCTGGAGGCGCGCGCGAAGCAGCTGGACATTACCTATGACTTCCGCCCACTCATCAGCGCCCGCGGCTGGCTGCCGCCAGTCATCACCGAGGCGGTGGACGTGGCGCACGTCACATCCGATCAGATCCGCACCGCGAGCCACGTCTACGAAATCATCCAGCCAGAGCGCTTCGTCAGCAACCCGCCGACGTGGCGCAGCTGGCTGATGGCCGGGCTCAGCACTGTGCCGCCGGACGAACCGGCGGGCGGACTTATTCCGGAGAATGGTGTGCAGCGCGACATCTGGCAGGCGGCGGTAAATGAAGGATGGGCAGAGGGACGCCAGAGTGCCGATGAGACGCTGGAGGCCAACGTCAACCGCCTGACGCGTGATTACAACGGCATGCTCCAGTATGTATTGCTGCGCCGCCAGAACCTTATCACTGCGCCAGTCGTAACAGAACGTCAGCAGACGGTCACTGGCGATAGTAACAAACTCACTACAGGTGACCGCGAACGTCGTCTGGAATCCCGCGCCGGTTTCGTCACCGATAAGGCGAAGTGGAAGCCGGTCATCAATACGGAGAAGCACTGATGTCAGCCACAGACCTGGAATTTTATGATTTCGGCGGTGGGCTTCATGCCGACACGCTGCGCGGCTTTATGGTGTGGTGCGCGCGCAACAACGTGAGCGACATTCATCTGCAGGGCGACAACCACTTCGTGGTGGGCCGCTACGGCCGCCTGCTCAGGGCGAGCCCCTTCGTGGTAGCAGACGACACGATGGCCAAGCTGATGGATGAGATTTTTACCCCAGAGTTGCGACCGCTGGTGCGGGGTGGGGTGCCGTCTGACCGCGCGATTCAACTCGATGGCGACATGAACGGTCGCTGGGGACTGAAACGTGGCGAGCGTATACGTTATCGCGTGAACCTGCTGCAGGGCTCGGCGGGACGTCAGGACAGCACCATTGGCTGGACGCTACGGGTTATTCCGTCTGATATTCCGCCGCTGGAAAGTCTGGGGCTGGAGCCGGATCTGATGGCTAACATTCTGCCGTCAGAGGGTATAGGACTGTGGGGCGGTATCACAGGTTCGGGCAAGAGCACGTCGCTTGCATCCACTTACCGGTATTGTCTGGATACGGACCCCGATCGCAAGGTTACCACTAAAGAGGATCCGATAGAGTTCATCCTGGGGCGTCAGGGCGACGTGCTGCCGCCACTGCAGTCGCAGGTGGGCAAAGACATTCCCGACTTTGCGACCGGCATCCGCGCTGACCTGCGACGGGCGCCTTCGGTTATCGGTGTGGGGGAGATGCGCGATCGGGAGACCATCGATGCGGGCATCCGCGCTGGCCAGCTGGGACATCTGATGCTCTCCACCACGCACATCAACTCACCGGGCGACGTGTTCCCCCGACTCATTAACGAGTTTCCCTACGAAAGCCGGGATGCCATGGCGTGGTCACTCCTGAGTGTGCTGCAGTACGTGGTTGTTCAAAGGTTGCTGCGTACCACGGACGGTAAACGCATTGCAGTGCGTGAATTTATTCTTTTCGACTATTACCTGCGCGAAAAGCTCGCCGCAAAGCCGTGGTCGCAGTGGGGCCATGACATCAACAGCATTATCCGTCTTGAGAAACGCCGCATCGTTGACCAGGCCTGGCACCTGTACCGTGAAGGTCGTATCGCCGAATCCGAGCTGGCCGTGGTGATGTCACCAGGCCAGAGGCGCGAATTTGAGGAGGGTATTGCATGAGTGTGTTCAGAAAAGAGGATTATCCGCCGGGCTTCTGGCGGTATGCCGGCAGCGCGCTGGACTTCGTCGGCATCCCCGCCTGGCTGTTTCTGCTTTATCTCTTCTGGTTCCGCTTCCCAACCATGAACACCATCTATGTTGTCAGCGGCATCATCGTCGTATTTCGGGTGGTGAAAATGTTTGGCTGGGGAGTAACTGAAATGCTGACACGCTTTGTTCGTCTTCTACGCGGCAAAAGTCTGAGCGGCCGCCCATGGTGGTATCGCCGGTTTACTGACGGTGAATAACCGACACTAATCATATTCACGGAGTCATC